>CAZTPX010000089.1:0-38659 GCA_964615095.1 uncultured Planctomycetaceae bacterium
CAGTTTCGCAGTTTTACCCAAACAATGCAATATCAACTTAGCGCTGTAGTATTAACCGGCCCCCGGCGTAGCGAACTGGGGGCCACATATCGTGCGCGGCGCCGACCTACCCAAGTCGGCGTCCGCGCCGACGGCTGCGCGGAAACCGTGGCGCGTGGGTCTCGTGCCTCGACCCACCGTACGCCCGCGCAACGGTCACGAACCGCCGCACTTGCCGTGGCAGAAACTAATTATTTTTCTGACTCTGCACTTAAATAGCTAAAGGAAAATAGTGTGTGCCCGACCCCTATATACTGTACGCATGACCATGTTACCAAAAAAGTGGCTAGGAAGTGGCTAGGTTGGCTACAAAAGTGGCTAGGAAATGGACCAAAGTGGCTAGGTATTGTCTAGGTATTTCGGCTATGGCAAGACTATCATTAGAGTGTCAAGCGTCCATAATTCCGCAGTTTTCGCTGGGCGAGCAACTACCTTTAGAGAAATTTAAATACTTCTGTGGCAGTAGAAAACTGATGCAAAAACGCCAAAAGGCCCTTTTTTCGATATGGCTACACCACTGCCTAACCCTAAACGGCGGGTTGGCCGCAGCGGCCAAGGCGGGAGAAACACCGTGGGAAGCGATTTTTTCTGACCCATGCCGTCCTTGCCGCTACCCGGATTGTTGGATTTGCATCAGGCTAGGTTGCGTCGCACCGGTTGGGTTCACTATATTTGCGGGATGATGCTGTGCCGCGCCAAAGAAGGAGAAAGCCCGTGAATGAAGATCCGTCGCTGTCGTCTGGCTGCCCTGAACTCAAGGTATTCGTGTCGTCGCCCGGCGACGTGGCCGAGGAGCGGCTGATCGCCAAGCGGGTCCTCGATCGCCTGGCTGCCGAGTTCGCCGCCGAGACCCGGATCGATGCGATTCTCTGGGAACACGAACCGTTGTTGGCCAGCGGCACTTTTCAAACGCAGATCATCCGACCGGCGGAAACGGATATCGTGGTCTGTATCCTCTGGTCGCGACTGGGCACGCGGCTGCCGCAGCAATTCAAACGCCCCGACGGCTCGCCTTACAACTCCGGCACGGAATTCGAGTTCGAAGACGCCCTGCAAGGGCATAAGCAGCGCGGCGCGCCCGATCTGCTCGTGTATCGCAAGACGGCCGAGCCGCTGGTGAGCCTGAAAGATACGCGGGCGGCCAGCCAAGCGCTGACGCAGAAGGTGTTGCTGGACGAGTTCGTCGAGCGGTTCTTTCACGGCGAGGACGGCACGCTGGTCGCCGCCTTCCACCCCTTCGAAAACGCGGCCGATTTCGAGACTCGGCTGGAGGACCACCTGCGCAAACTGATCCAGGCCCAATTGCATAAGTTCGGCGTGAGCCTCGCCCACCGCGAGCCGCTCGTACGGTCGACCTGGACCGAGGGCAGTCCCTTCCGTGGCCTGCAAGTCTTCGAGTTCCAGCACCACGCCATCTTCTTCGGCCGCACCCGGGCGATCGGTGAAATCCTGGAACGCCTGAAGCGGCAAGCGGCCGAGGGCCGGGCTTTTCTCCTGGTCCTGGGCGTCAGCGGCTGCGGCAAGTCGTCGCTCGTGCGAGCCGGCGTGCTGCCCGATCTTGTGCAGCCCGGGGTGGTGGAAGGGGTCGGTCTTTGGCGAAGGGCCATCTTGCGGCCCGGGGAACGCGCCGGCGACCTGTTCGACGGCCTGGCGGCCGCCCTGCGGCGCGAGGAGGCCCTGCCCGAACTGGCCAGCGACGGCACGCCGGTCGAGCAATTGGCCCGCATGCTGCGCTCCAATCCCGAGGCGGCGCCCTACCTGATCAAAGGGGCCTTGGCCCAGGCCGCCAGCCATCTGGTCAAGGCCGAGTCGTCGCCCCTGCAACCCGTCGCACGATTGGTCCTGGTCCTCGATCAGCTCGAAGAGTTGTTCACCGCCGGCGATCTCACGCCGGACCAGCGCCGGGACTTCATCCGCGCGATTTCAGCCTTGGCCCAGAGCGGCCAGACGTGGGTTGTCGCCACGCTGCGGAGCGACTTCTATCACCGCTGCGCGGAGATCCCCGCCCTGGTGGACTTGAAGGCCGATGCCGGGCAGTACGACGTGCAGCCGCCCGACGCCTCGGAGATTGCCCAACTCGTGCGGCGGCCTACGCTGGCGGCCGGCCTGCAATTCGAAGCGGAGGACTTGCAGACCGGCCAGCGGCTGGACGATCTGCTCCGCGACGCGGCGGCAGCAAACCGCGACAGCCTGCCGCTGCTGGAATTCACGCTGGACGAGCTTTACCGGCTGCGTGCGGGCAACGTGCTGACGTTACAGGCCTATCGCGATCTGGGCGGCATGGAAGGCGCACTGGCACGGCGGGCCGACGAGGTCTTTGCCGGGCTGCCGCCTCCCGCCAAGTCCGCGCTCTGCCAGGTCTTTCGCCAACTGGTCACGATCGGCGGCGACGACGGGGAGACGCCCACCCGCAAACAAGCCCTGCTAGAGTCGTTCGCACTGCCTGAGAGCGGCGGAGACAGCGCCGCGGAAGCCGGGTCGAAGATATCGCCGGCCCGGCAATTGGTCGACGCCCTGGTCGACGCGCGGCTGCTGACGGCCAAGCAGACCGACGACGGCAGGCCGGTGGTCGAGGTCACTCACGAGGCGCTGCTGAGCCGTTGGCAACCGTTGGTAGACTGGCTGCAAACGGATCGCGAGTTGCTGCGCATCCGCGGCCGCATCAACGCCGAAGCCCTGCGCTGGGCACAGGCCGGCTGCCGGGCCGATCTCCTGCTCCAGCCCGGCAAGCCGATGGAGGAGGGACTGCAACTGAAGTCGGCCGGCTTTCCCTTGAGTCCGGTCGAGGAGCAGTACGTCGCGCGCTCCGCGGCGGCGGCCCGGCGACGCGTGCGCGTACGATGGACAGTTACCGCGGCCCTGGCGGCCCTGGCGATCTTGGCGACCTTCGGCGGATTTGCGGCGGACGTGATGCGGCGGCGGGCGGTCGAGAATCAGCGACAGGCCGATGCGGCCCGCCTGGATGCCGAAAACCAAAAAACCCGTGCGGAGCAGGAGTTCGAGCGGGCGCGGGCCAACTTCCACATGGCCCGCGATGCGGTGAAGAAGTATCAGACCGCAGTCGCCAACTCACCGCGACTGAAGTCCCAAGGGCTGGAGCAATTGCGGCGCGAATTGCTGGAGTCGGCCAACGAGTTCTATCAGAAGTTGGTGGACCAGAAAGGGGACGATCCGGATTTGCAGGCCGAACGGGTCTCGGCCTTCATCGAAACCGGCGACATCGAGGCCGACCTGGGCAATGGGCCGCAGGCGGAAGCGGCCTACAAGCAGGCCATCGCCGCGGCTACGGCCCTCCTGGCCACGGGGGACCCGAATCCCGACCATCAAAACGAACTGGCCCGCGCCTTCAATAATCTGGGCGGCTTCTATTTCCGTAGAGCCAACCATGCCGGTGCGGAAGCGGCGAACCAGTCGGCACTGGCCATTCGCAAAGCCCTGGCGGATAAATACAAGGACAACGACAAGTACCAAAACGGCCTGGCGGCGGTGGAACTCAATCTGTCGCTGGTCTACCGCGCCGAGGGCCGCACGCAGGAGGCCGAGGCGGGCTACCGAGCGGCGCTCGCCGTCTGGAAGCAACTGGCGGGCGGCCACGCCGATGTTGCCGAATACCAGTACGAGATCACGGTGGCCTACCGCGATCTGGGCAACCTCTACCGGGAGAATCTCCGCAAGAAAGACCAGGCTCGGGCGGCCTACGAGTCGGAACTGGCCATTTGCAAACCGCTGGTCGAGAAGCATCCCGAGGTGCCCGATTATCAAGCGGCGCTGGCCTCCTGTTATGCCGACCTGGGAACGGTTTATCTGGACTCGGGCGGCACACAGAACGCCGAGGCGTGCTACAAGTCGTCGCTGGCCCTTTACAAGGAGCTAACCGAAAAACACCCCGACGTGCCGCACTACCAGACCCTTCTGGCCGGGACCTGCAACGACTTTGGCCGCTACTACTACACGATGAACCGCGTGCAGGACGCCGAGGCGTACTACAAGTTGTCGCTGGCCATCTCCAAGCAACTGGCCGAGAAGTATCCGGACGTGCCCGCCTACCAGATCGGACTGGGCATCGGCTACTTCAACCTGGGCAATCGCCATCGCGATTCCGGCCGCGCGCAAGACGCCGAAGCGGCGTACAAGGCGTCGCTGGTGATTTACGAACGCGTGGCCAAGAAGCATGCGGACGTGCCGTCCTATTCCCGCGACCTAGCGGAGAGCTACAGCAGTCTGGCCGTCTTCTACTGCGAGGCGGGACGTTTCCCAGACGCGCTGGCGGCCTACCAATCGGCGATCGACACCTACCAGACGCTGGCCGGCAAATACCCGCGGAACACCGACTATGCGGACGCGCTCGCCGACTGCTATGCGAAGATGAGGTCCATCAACGCCGATACGTTGCCTCGAAGTATACGCGGTCCACGATCCACAGGTTCTGCGGATAGGCCGCGCCCGAATCCTGCTGGTCCTTGAGCAGATAATCTCCACCCTTGCCCGCCAGTTGGCCGCGGTCGGTTTCCACGGTAAACGGATGCCCCACGCATGCGGCCAGGACGCCGGAACGCTCGGGACGGGGTTCGTATCTCCTCCAGCCGTCGGCATCCGTAGTCTCCGTGGGTCGATACTTGGCCAGCAGGCTTGCCTTGCTCTGCGGCCAGAGGTCGCCCGACTCGCCTCGACAAAGGACATCGCCGGCGAGCAAGTTTTCCCGTCCTTCCTTGCTGTCCACGGTGTCGCAATCGGCGCTGGCGCGGACCCAAACGGAAGCGGTCTTCCAGGCGGGAAACCAGGCGCCGGCCTGGTTCACTTCGTCCAAGAGCCGTTGGTTCGGGCAGTCTGCCGCGGTTGGTTCAAGTTGGGTCATACGGTATGCATCCATTTTCCCGCTAGGACGACAGAAATCAATGCGTGCTGTGGTTTCAACGTATCCGGCACACTCCGTGTGCCGTTGCCAGCGGCACACGGAGTGTGCCGGATACATTGCTCTTGGTTCGCATGTCCTTACGGTGGAAAATCCGAGAAATGTTCCGCCTGTATTTGTTTCCGCGCCACGGCGCGTCCGATCGCTTGCAGGTCCGGCACATTCGCGCACGCGTCGAGTCTTTGAATGCCCGCCGCGTCGATGCCCGTCAGTCCGAGTCCGGCAAGGCCCTCTCGAGTTAGGTCGGCATTGTAGCGCAGGTAAGTACACAGTTTGGGATGGACCGGCCCGCCGCGATCACCGATCAAGTCGCCGATCTCCGCATCGATCGGGTCTCCCGCCTTGCAGTTACCGAAGATGCGGCACAGACAGTCCTGATGGCTGACGCTGCCTCCAATGAGAATACTGGGGATCCTGGCCGCCAGGTGCAGCAAGTCCTCGCCGCGGGGCGCCACCTTGTGCGCCTGGCTGAAACTGCCGGTGCCGACGGAAACCAAGAGCAGGCGGTCTTCGCCGGTTGGCCACTGCAGGCCATAGGGACCGGCGGTGGCCATCAGGAAGAGCTGAAACGCCGGGTTGCCGAAGGGCGTCATGGCCCCGTCGTCGAACACGAACGTCTGCGGTCCCAGCGTGATGACCTCCGGCTCGAAGAAGGTGGGGGCCGCGGCGCTTGCGCGAACGAGTTGCCAAAGAGGAAGCTTCAAGTTGCACGCCGGGTCGTCGAGATTGCAGTTGAATCTGGCTTTGGGATTATTGGAAACAGGCCAGGCGGAATCGGTCGTGGCGTTGCGCATGACCAGCAGAAGGAGCGTGCGCAGCTTCGCGGAACCGAGCGCGCCCTCGAGTTCGCGGTTCTTTTCCGGGACCTCGGTGGGAATCATGTCGATCACCGCCTTGATCATCGCCTTGAGCCGGTCGCAGCGGTACTTATTCCGCCATCGTTGCCACCAGGGCGTTTTCTGGAACATGGCGGGGGCGGCCCGCACGTAGAACTCGCGGATGGCGTCGACCGACATGCCCAGCGAGAGGCACATGGCGGTGATAGCGCCGATGCTCGTACCGCCGATGTAATCGAAGTAGTCGGCCAGGACGAAATGGTCGTCCTGGCGGAAGTGCTGACGCAACGTGCGTTCGATCTCGGCCAGAATTTCCAGGGTCATTAGCCCGCGTATGCCGCCCGAATCGAGCGCCAAGAGTTTGCGCGGGCCCTGCTTGGCGAGCTTTTCTTCCACGCCCGTTCGTCGTGTCTGGGTTTCTGTCATGGGGCAGTTCCTTGGTATTGGCCCGGCAATGAAGTTGATCAATCGTAACCCGAAGCGTAAGCGAGGACACCTCGCTTACGCTTCGGCTTCCTATGCGGTGTTTTCATGCCGGCGTAATATTGAGTTAGTGAGGCTTAGGACGATTCTTGCCCTTGCGCTGCCGAAAACAAGTACCCAGAATCCACGCGCCGGCCTGAATCCACGAGCGGGCCTCGCCGAAACTGATGGGCCGCTCGCGGTGCAAAAGGACCCAATCGCCATTCTCGCGCAAGGCCTCCTTGCCGAGATCGAGGAGCAGGCCGCGAAAGGTCTCCAGGTCGCCTTCCGCGAGGGCCTGCCGCAGGCGGCGCCGGGCATTGCCGAACAGCGAGCTCATGCGGTCGTACTGCCGGGCCTGTTCCAGGAAGGCGCGCGTGTGGGTGTATACGTAAAGCAGCGCAGCCACGACAGGCGCCAGGCCAATCGCCACATTGAAGGCGGCGTTGCCGTGGAAAAGCGGTCGGGTTCCCGCCAGCAGCAGCCCCAGCAGGAAGAACCCCTTGGCGACACGGTTCAGCCACGTCCCCATCGCCTGGCGGCGCCGCGCCGCTTGCGAATAATAGTTCCATTGGTCGTCTACCCATTCTTCGAGAACCTGCTCGGGACCGCGCCGCGCGAGGTCGGCAGGCGCAGAGGCGGTTGGAACCATGCGCGCGGTCAAAGTCCATGCCCGCAGGGCCTGGCGAATCCAATCGAGCTCGCTGCGCTGCCGCCGCAAGTAGTAGTCGCTGGCGCGTGCCGTGATGCCCGCCGCGCTCCAGTGCATCTGCACGCGCAGCCCTTCGGCCAGCGCGCGGTAGTCGTGAAAACGCTGTTCGTAGCGACGCCAATAGGCCCACAGATAACAACCGTAGGCCAGCGCCAAGCAGGCCGCATAGATCGGCGCTGTGTGGGCAATGACCCCCGACAACTGAAAAGTCAATGCGGCAACGAGCCCCAGCACCAAGAGGGCAAGCATCGTCGCATGCGTGGCCTGCTGAAAGCGGACCGCCAGCGCATCGGCGACGGCAAAGCGGTCGTCGATCCAAGCCTGGCCTGGCGGCGCTGCCGAGGATTGGTCCGGCAGCGGTGAAATTGCTGCGCGAGGCCCTCGCCGCCATGGTTCGGCAACGTCGGCGTTGAACCTTTCCAGATGTTCCCAGGCCGCTGCATCATCGAGTTCCTCGTTGCCGAACACGGTCTCGATTCGCGGGCGGAGGAGCGTCGCCGTCGGAGCATCGGCGGCGGTCCCGTCACTCGTTCCTGCGACGACGCGATGAACACTCCCCAATCCCACGCTATCCAATTGCAGCGGCCGACCCGTATGCCGGTCAGGTATGCCTTGCAGGCGAAACTGGATGATTTGGCCAACCAGGCCGCCCGGCGCTGTTTCCGGGTTGTCGGAAATGACGATCACGAGATGGCACTGGTCCGCCAAGAAGGCCGCCCGGCGAGTTGTATCCGCGCAGATGCCGCTGCGGGGCTCCGTCGCACCTGTACCGTCCGGAGGAACGAGAACCGGCGCAACGTGCTCTTCCAAATCGACGACATCTGTGTCCATTGCCGCGGCGAGCTGCTCGACAGAGCGTCGCAGCGCTGCAGGCAATTGCACCAAGAGGAGAATGGGCGTTGCCCGATAGAGACCGCGCATGTCGGCCAGGATCCGGGCGACCGGTTCTTCGGCCCTTTGCGCCGCTTCCGCCGTCAACTCGCGGTCAGCAGCGATGCCGACGACCAGCGGCCATCGTGCATCGTGTGCGCGGTCCGATGGACCGGTCGAGGGAGCCTCGACCGTCGGTCGTTGCGGGAGAAAGTGATCGCATTCATCTACCTGGCGCATGGCTGCGTTTGTTCCCGTGATCTCGGCAATGATAATCGGCAGTCAGGGAAATGCTCAGGACTGCCTCATTTTATCTCCGTCTAACACTTTACGATAGTCGGCGTGAATTCGTTTAACGTCCCGGCAAGCCCGCCTCTTGCCTAAGATCCGCACGTTATGTTGGGCAGGGCTTCTCATTACGACCACAGGCGGCTTCTTCTTTTATACCCTCGTTGGAGGGCTATGGCGAATTGTGCTACGATTGACAGTGCTACGATTGACGTGGGCGACCCGGTTTACTAAAACTAAAGTCGTGGGCATTCGGGCATTCATTTTTTGTTCTGAACGAACTCACACGACAAGGCTATGTGACGAAGCTCTAATCCAGCATTCCATTTCCATGAACTTCATTCTCCGCTTCTCGTTCGGCATCTGCCTCCTTTCACTCACCGGCTGCTGGACTTCCACGGGGCCGGAAGTCGTGGTCTATACGGCCCAGGACGAAGAATACGCCAAGCCGATCTTCGAGGACTTTGCCAAGTCCACGGGAATTGCCGTGCTGCCGAAATTCGACGCGGAATCGACCAAGACCTTGGGCCTGGCCAACGCCATCAGCGAAGAGGCCGGCCGCCCGCGCTGCGATGTCTTCTGGAACAACGAAATCCTCCTCACCTTGCGGCTGGCCCGGCAAGGACTGCTGGACGTCTATCGCCCGAAGATCGCCGACCGCTATCCGGAAATGTACCGGTCGAAAGACGGTCTCTGGTATGGCCTGGCTGCCCGGGCGCGGATCCTGCTGGTCAATAAGCGGTTGCCCAAGGAGCAGTGGCCCACGTCGATCATGGACCTGACCGACGCCCGTTGGAAGAAGCGGATCGGCATGGCCAAGCCACTCTTCGGCACGACGGCCACGCATGCGGCCTGCCTGTTCGCCGTCTGGGGCGACGAGAAGGCCCGGGCGTTCTTCGATCGACTCAAGGCCAACGAGGTGCAAATCCTCTCGGGCAACAAGCAAGTGGCCGAGGCGGTGTCCCGCGGCCAGATCGATTTCGGCATTACGGACACCGACGACGCCTACGAAGAGATCCGGGCGGCCCAGCCGGTCGAGATCGTCTACCCGGACCAGGGCGATGGGGAGATCGGCACGCTCTACATTCCCAACACGCTGGCGGTGATCAAAGGCTCGCCGCACCCGGCCGAGGCCCGGCGGCTGGTCGAGTATCTGCTCTCGCCGGAGGTCGAAACGCGGTTGGCCCTGGGTCCCAGCGCGCAAGCGCCGCTGAACGCCGATGTGACCGTCGAGCCGCCCATCAAGACCCCCCGCACCATTCGGCGGGCGATGCAGGTCGACTTCGAGAAAGCGGCCCAGATGTGGGACGACGTGGCGAAGTTCCTCCGCGAGCGGTTCACGTTGTAACAAGGCTTGAGAATCGGGCCGGTTCTTGCTAGATTGGAGGTTGCCGCATTTTCGCGGCCGGCCCATCCAAGGTCTTTCATGCCGCACGATAAACCGATCTTGCGCCCTCGCCGTTGGCTGCGGGTTAAACGGGCAACATCCAATCTCTCTCATGTCGCACGATAAACCGATCGGAATCGACCTCGGAACCACCAATTCGGCCGTGGCCTGGGTGGATGAAGCGGGCCGCAGCGCGATGGTCGTCAATGCCGAGGGTGAACTCATCACCCCCAGCGTGGTCTTCTTCAGCGAAACGGAAGTGGTGGTCGGCAAGACCGCCCGCACGGCCATCACCTCGCATCCGGAAATGGTGGCCCAATGGGTCAAGCGAGACATGGGCGCAGCGTTTTATTCGCACCCCATTCGCGGGCATTACCTTCCGCCGGAGGTTATCCAGGCCTGCATCCTGCGCAAGCTCAATGCGGACCTGGTGCAGGCCGTGGGGACGGACGTGCAGGCCGTGATCACGGTGCCGGCCTATTTCGACGAAATGCGCCGCAAGGCGACCGCCGACGCGGGCGAGATGGCCGGCCTGCGGGTGCTGGACATCGTCAACGAGCCGACCGCCGCAGCCCTGGCCTTCGGCGAGGCCCTGGGCTATCTCTCGCCCGATGGACAGCCGAGGCAGGAACTCAACGTCCTGGTCTATGACCTGGGCGGCGGCACGTTCGACGCCACGCTCTTGCATTTGGCCGCGGGCAAGGTGCAGACATTGGCCACCGACGGCGACGTGCAGCTTGGCGGCCACGATTGGGACCAGCGGCTGGTCGACTACGCGGCCGAGTGCTTTCTCAAGCTGCACCAACTCGATCCCCGCCAGGATCCGGCCACGCTGAACCGTCTGTTCCTCGACGCCACGGAGGCCAAGCACACGCTTTCCGCGCGGAGCAAAGCGGCCATCCCCATCAACTACCAGGGCCGCTTCGCCGAAATCGCCGTTACCCGCGAGCAGTTCGAAGAGATGACGGCCGACCTGCTGGAACGCACTTCCTATACGTCGCGGCAACTGCTGGGCGTGGCCGGGTTGGAATGGAAAGACGTGCAGCGGGTCCTGCTGGTCGGCGGTTCGACGCGAATGCCCATGGTCCCCCGCATGCTGCAAGCGCTCAGCGGCATCCAGCCCGATCGGACGGTCAATCCGGATGAAGCGGTCGCCCGCGGGGCCGCGCTGTATGCCGGGCACCTGCTGGCCGCGCGGGTGGGCGGGGCAGCCGCCAGCGGCCCGCGAAGCACGTTCCAGGTCACCAACGTCAACGCCCACAGCCTGGGCGTGGAAGGCATCGACACGGACACACTGCGGAAGAAGAACGTCGTGCTCATCCCCCGCAACACGCCGCTGCCGGCGCGGCACACCGAGCGCTTCGCCACGAAGTCGGACGGCCAGCGCACGATCGCCATCAAGGTCCTCGAAGGCGAGAGTTCGCAGCCGGGCGAGTGTATCGCCATCGGCCGCACTGTGGTCCGCGATCTGCCCGGCGGGTTGCCCAAGGGCTGGCCCGTGGAAGTCACCTTCGAGTACGCCGCCAACGGCCGGCTGGCGGTCGAGGCCCTCGTGCCGGGCACGCAGCACCAGGCCCGGCTGGAGTTGCTCCGCGAGGCGGGACTCTCCAACGAAGGGCTGACACGCTGGAAGCAGCCCGTGGGCGCAGCGGGCGGATTCCAGGCCTTCGAGTCGGCGGCCAAGGACGTGCAGCGCAGCGCGCCGCAAGCGCCCGAAGCCGCCGCAATGGCAACCGGAGCGGCCGCGGGCTGGGCGCCCGCCAAGGCCGAGACCGCCGGCCCCATGACGGCCCCGCCGCTATTGCCAACACCGGTGCCCGCCGAACCGGCAACCCGTCAGCAATGGGTCTCCAGTCCGCAGCCGTTGACCGGGGCGATGCCGCTGGCCCCGCTGGTCCCGGCTTCCGGGCCAGCCGCGGCCGTCACGTCCACGCCCGTGGCCGCAGAACCGCTGCTGCCGCTGATCAGGCCGGCCAAAGCCAAGCCGGAAAGGAAACGCCGCTTTCCCAAGTGGCTGGAGCGGCTGATCGGCCACACCGTCACGCTGGTCTTGTTCGGCTTGGTCGCCTACCTGATGATTTCCTATTTTCGGCCTGACCTTCTTCCCCACCATTCCCGCTCAAGCGGCCAGGAGGGCGAGCAGAAACAAGCCGACCGCACACCATGACCGAGGCCAAAACTCCCGCCGTGGGCATCGACCTGGGCACCACGTACTCCGTGGTGGCGAGGCTCGACGAGCGCGGGCAGCCGGTGACCCTGGTCAACGCCGAGGGCGACCGTCTCACGCCCAGCGTCGTACTGCTGGACGGCAACGACGTGGTGGTGGGCAAGGAGGCCATGAAGGCCATGAGTACCGAGGCCGAGCACGTGGCCGAGTGCGCCAAGCGCGACATGGGGCACCGCGCCTACCATCGCGTGCTCAACGGCAAACAGTACCCGCCGGAGGTGATCCAGGCCTGGATCCTCAACAAGCTTCGCAACGACGCCGTGCAGCAGATCGGGCCGTTTGACAAGGCGGTAATCACCGTGCCCGCCTATTTCGACGAGGTCCGCCGCAAGGCCACGCAGGACGCCGGATACATGGCCGGCTGCGACGTGCTGGACATCATCAACGAACCGACGGCGGCCGCCGTGGCTTTCGGCTTCCAGCAGGGCTTTCTCAACGCCGCGGGCAGTACCGACGAGCCGCGGCGGGTGCTGGTCTACGACCTGGGCGGCGGCACGTTCGACGTCACGGTAATGGAGATTCGCGGCAGCGAGTTCCTGGCCCTAGCGACCGACGGCGACGTGGCCCTGGGTGGCTACGACTGGGATCAGCGCTTGCTGGACATGGCCGCCAAGGCCTTCCAGCGCGAGCATGCGATCGAGCTGCGCGAGAACCCCGCTGCCGTGGGCAAGCTCTGGCGAGAGTGCGAAGACGCCAAGCGGACGCTTTCCGCGCGGCCCAAGGCGCCCATCGTCGCCGAATTCCAGGGCAAGGTCTCGCGCGTGGAGGTCACCCGCGATCAGTTCGAAGAGGCCACGCAGGACCTGCTCGACCGCACGCGTTTCACCTGCGTACAGGCCCTCCGCGCAGCCGGGCTGGATTGGTCCGATCTCGACCGCGTGCTGCTGGTGGGCGGTTCCACGCGGATGCCAATGGTCCGCGCGATGCTGCAGAAGATCAGCGGCAGGGCACCCGACGCTTCCGTGGCGGCCGACGAAGCGGTGGCGCACGGAGCGGCCCTGCAGGCCGGACTGGTGCTGGCCAAGCGCGACGGCCGGGCGGCGGCCTTCAGCATCCGCAACGTCAACTCGCACAGCCTGGGCGTGGTGGGAGTCGATCCCCAGACCAAGCGCCGCCGCAACGGCATCGTCATCCCCCGCAATACGCCGCTGCCCGTGAGCGCCAAGCGGAGATTCAAGACGGCCAAGCCCGGCCAGCACTCGATCCTGGTGCAGATTGTCGAGGGCGAGAGCCCTTCGGCCGACGACTGCATGCCCATCGGCCGCTGTACGGTGGCCGATCTTCCGCCCGGACTGCCGGCCAAGTCGCCCATCGACGTGAGTTTCCACTATCGGGCCGATGGCCGCTTGAAGGTCCGCGTGCAAGTTCCCCAGACTAGTCGCCGCTTCGAAACCGAGATCATCCGCGAGAACGGCCTGAGCAAGGAGCACATGGACGCCTGGCGGCAATTTATCTCAGGGCAGAAGCCGACCGAGTACCGATGACAATTCTGGACAAGGCACGGTTTTCGAGGGGCTTCAAGCACAGGACGCGCACGACTGAGGTGGGGCGAGAAAATGACTTTTGCAATTCACAATCGAGGGTGGCACGTCCCTGAGCTTGCGAAGGGCGTGTTTTCCACTCTCGCCACGCCCTTCGCCGACCATGTGTTCTGTCGATTTATGGTCCACTGCTTCTGATGGCCCCCCACGGGTGAAAGTCCGGGATCGCAATCTCGGAAAAGACAGAACTGAAAAGCCGTGGGAAATGTGAGCGTTTCCAACACGGCCGAAAAGCATTCGGGGGGTCCACAAAGCGAGCCGGTCACCGCTGCCAAAATGCACAAAACGGCCCCCGTTTGCCGAGAACGGCGTCTGTTTATGGCAGGATCGCGACGATAGTATGAAATGTGGGAATAGATAAAGCCAACCTCCCTATGGGCCGACGGAAGAACGATTCCGTACCTGCCATGGCCCTCCATAAGTCGGGCGCATGCGCTTTGACGGATTCGCCGCCGTCGGTCCATCTCCCTGGGTACTAAACATTGCCGACCGCTCGCCAAGGCAGTCGGCCCGAATGCCATGCGCGCACAAATCAAAACGTTTTCCCTTTTCGGAATTGTGGTATTGGGCTGGGCGGCAACGGCCGGCGCCCGCGATTGGCCGCAGTGGGGCGGCACGGCAACGCGGAACATGTTCTCCCTGGAACGTGGCATTCCCGTCTGGTTCGACCCCGGCAAGAAGGGCTCCGACGGATCGGGCATCGATCTCCGCACGACCCAAAATGTCCGCTGGGCGGCCCGCCTGGGCAGCGAGAACTACTCCAGCCCCGCGATAGCCGGCGGCAAGGTCTTCATCGGCGCCAATGATAGCGATCTGGCCGATCCGCGCTTCCAGCAGACCGGCGGCGGCGTCCTGCTGTGCCTCGACGAGGTCACGGGCCGGCGTCTCTGGCGGCTAGTGGTGCCGCGTCTGACCACGGGCAGGAAGAGCAGCGATTTCGACGACATGGACCTGGGAATCTGCTCCTCGCCGGCCGTCGACGGCGATCGCGTTTATGTCGTCACCAATCGTAACGAGGTCCTCTGCCTGGACGCCAATGGCATGGCCAACGGCAATGATGGGCCGTTTCTCGATGAACGGCATTACGAGGTCCCAGCCGGACACCCGCCCGTCGAACCGGGGCCTCAAGATGCCGACATCATCTGGCGGTTCGATATCAACTCCCTGCCGGTCTTTCCCCACGATGCCGCCGCCAGTTCCGTGCTCGTCTTCGGCGATACCGTGTTCGTGGGCACGGGCAACGGCACCGACAACAAGACGCATCCCATGCCCGCGGCGCCGAGTTTGATCGCCCTGGACAAACGGACCGGCCGGCTTCTGGCCTCCGACAACGAGCAGATCGGCGGGCGAGTATTTCACGGCCAATGGTCGTCGCCGTCGCTGGGTTGGGTAGACAACCGGCCGCTGGTCTTCTTCGGCGCGGGTGACGGGGTGTGCTACGCGTTCGCCGCCGCCGCGCGGACCGTCAGCAGCCCCGGGCTTTTGCAGCGCGTCTGGTCTTACGACTGCACGGCCCCCTACCGCCTGGACCGTTGCGGCAAGACCATCGACTACTGGAGTGGCGACCGCCGCGAGCACCGCGGAAACCTGGACGATGGCCGCTTCATTTCGCCCTGCGAGATCATCGGCACGCCCGTGTTCTACAAGAATCGCGTTTACGTGGCGATCGGGGAGGATCCGCAGCATGGCCGTGGCCGCGGCTTGCTGACGTGTATCGATGCCACGAAGAGCGGTGATATTAGCTCCGGCGGCAAGCTCTGGTCGTACGACGGCATCGATCGCAGCCTGTCGTCGGTCTCGATCGCCGACGGGCTGCTCTACGCGGCCGACATGCCCGGCCGCGTCCATTGCCTGGACGCCGAGACGGGAAAATGCTACTGGGTCCACGACTGCAAGTCCGATATCTGGACGTCCACGCTGGTGGCGGACGGCAAGGTCTTTGTGGGAACGCGCAAGGCCCTGTATGTGTTGGCGGCAGGCAGGCATCCCGAGGTCCTTGCCACGATCCACCTGGGGTCGGCCATCCGCTCCATGCCCGTGGCCGCCGACGGGACGCTGTACGTCGCTTCGCAGCGCTATCTTTGGGCCGTCGAAGATCTCAAGCGGTATCATTCGTCCCCACTGGCGGCGACGCCTGCACCTGCCGGCCACTCTACGCTTGCCACGACGACCGCGCCCGCCGGGTGTTCCGCCGCACACGCCATGGCAACGCCCGTGCAATCCAACAAGCATACGCTATAGGCCAGAACAAACGGTCGATGATGGAACTGATCCGGCTGGAGAACATCACGAAGACGTACCACGTCGGTGAAGTCGACGTGCCGGTTCTCAAGGGCGTCTCCCTTTCCATCGCGCGAGGTGAAATGGTGGCCCTGATGGGCGCTTCGGGCTCGGGCAAGACCACGTTGATGAACATCCTGGGCTGCCTCGATCGGCCCAGTTCGGGTTGTTTTTGGCTGGACGGCCAGGAAATGAGCCGACTGACGCCCAATCAGCGGGCGCTGATAAGAACGGCGAAGTTGGGCTTCGTCTTCCAAAGCTTCAACCTGCTGCCGCGGACAACCGCGGTGCAGAACGTGCTGATGCCCTTGGACTACGCGCCCCGTCGCGTGGGCGGCGACGACGCCCGCCGGTTGTCGCGAAGCCTGCTGGAGCGGGTGGGGCTGGCCGATCGTTACGAGCACGAGCCGTCGCAGATGTCGGGCGGCCAACAGCAGCGCGTGGCGATCGCCCGGGCGCTGGTCAACCATCCCGCCCTGCTCTTGGCCGACGAGCCGACCGGCAACCTCGATTCCCGCACCAGTGTCGAGATCCTGCAAATGTTCCAGGCGCTGAATGCCGAGGGCCTTACGGTCATTCTCGTGACGCACGACGCGAAAGTGGCGGCCTACGCGCATCGCACGATCCGCATCGCCGACGGGCTGATCGAAGAGGACGAGTCGGACGCGTCCCATGCTCAGGACGAGCGTGCCATTCCCCAATCGCATCCCCGCCGCATGGACGCTGCTTCGGCGATCGGCGGCAATGGCAGTGCGAAGACCGCGACCACGCGGACAATCGCCCACCGGCACGCGACCGATGGACACCGAAGCACCTCGGCAGTAGCTACCGCGGCGAGAGCGGCCGCGGCGGGTACTCCGCATGGAAGGGTGATCCCGCCGCCGGCGTGTGCTCAGGGCGGGCCGCACATTTCCCCCCGCGCCGCGGCGGAAGCAAAGCCGCGGCAGGCCGCGGCGGCTTTCGCGCTCCCGTCCACGCTGCGCACGGCCTTCGGCGCCTTGCGGCGCAACAAGATGCGCTCGGCGCTCACGGCCCTGGGCGTGATCATCGGCGTGGGCGCTGTAATCGCCATGTCGGAGATCGGCCAGGGATCCAAGATCGCCCTGCAGAAGACCATCGCTAGCATGGGGGCCAACAATCTTCTGATTCTGCCGGGCTGGGCGATCACCGGCGCCGTCAACTTCGGCTCCGGCACCATCCAATCGCTGACCCCCGGCGACATGGACGAGATCTATCGGCAGTGTCCGGCGGTGAATTGCGTGGCCCCCATTGTCTGGGCGCGGACCCAGGTGATTTACGGCAATCACAACTGGATCCCCCGGAACATGACCGGGACCACGCCCGACTATCTTAGCGTGCGCGACTGGGAAGACCTCGAGGAGGGCCAGGCCTTTACCGACGGCGACGTGCAGAAGGCCGCCAAGGTGTGCCTGATCGGCACGACGGTGAAGCGGGAGTTGTTCGAAGACGAGTCTCCGGTGGGCAAGGAGGTCCGCATCCAGAACGTCCCCTTTCGCGTGCTGGGCGTCCTCGGCCGCAAGGGCGCCAACATGATGGGCCAGGACCAGGACGACATCGTGCTGACGCCCTGGACCACGATGAAGTTCCGGGTGAACGGCAGCGGCGCGGGCAGCACGACCCAGATCGCCTCAGCAACGGCAAACGCCCTGACCGCGATCAATACCCTGTCCACTTTGTATCCCGGCGGGACGTCGCTTTACCCCGCGCCCACGCCGACGGAGGTCTTCGACGTGCCGCAGGCCGCGCGGCGCGTGAATGTGGATCAACTCCTGGCCAAAGCCGTCACCGAGGAACAGATTCCCCAGGCCACACGGGAGATCACCGATCTGCTCCGCGAGCGGCACCATCTCCCGCCGCTGCGCGACAACGACTTCGATATCCGCGACATGACCGAATTGGCCAAGACAATGTCCTCGGCCTCGGATTTGATGGAGGCCCTGCTGCTGGTGGTGGCGGCCATCTCGCTGGTCGTGGGCGGCGTGGGCATCATGAACATCATGCTCGTCTCCGTCACCGAGCGGACGCGGGAGATCGGCCTGCGCATGGCGGTCGGTGCCCGCAGTCATCACATCTTGCGGCAGTTCCTCATCGAGGCGGTGCTGCTGTGTCTGACCGGCGGGGCGATTGGCATTCTGGTGGGCCGGGTGACGTCGGTCCTCGTGCAATCGATCAAGCACTGGCCCACGCAGGCCTCGCTTCCCGCCATCCTGCTGGCGGTAGTCGTTTCCGCCGGCGTGGGGATTATTTTCGGATTCTACCCCGCCTGGAAGGCCTCGCGATTGGACCCCATCGAAGCCCTGCGCTATGAATAAAGGGGCGACCGACGAATAACTTCCGGATTTGGGTGGCATGCCTTAAGACTTCTAGGCTAGGCATGTTTGCCGCCGGCATGCCTAGCCTGGAAGGCTTAAGGCATGCCACCCTCGCAGAGAAACACGGAAGTTATTTATCGTCCGGTCCTAAGCGCACGCGGCGGGCCGGCGGGGTTATAATAGAACACAGGGAGGGTCGTCGCCCGGCGAGTGAGCGGGCTGAAAGGATTGGTACGTGCGTCTTCGATTGGCAACCAGGTTCTCGGTAACGATCCTCGGCATCCTGACTATTTCGATCTTCAGCAGCTTGCTGACCTTGTATGCGGCCTGGCGCATCGATCAGCGCCTGGAAGAAACCCGCACGGAGACCTTGCCCAGTGTTCGCGCGGAAGAGGTCGAAGTGATATTGCTGCAGCGGAACATGCAAGTCGCCTCGTACCTGCTGGATAACGGCAATCCCGTCTGGCAGCAGCGGTTGGAGCAACTCCAGCGGCAGTTTCGCGATTGGACGGCGAAGGTCCGCAGCGCGACGTATGTCCCGGAAGACGAGGGAGCCGTTCTCCGCCGCTTGGAGGCGACGTGGGACGAACTCGACTCGCGGCAGCAGGAGGCCATTGAACTTCATAGGAAAGGGGTGGCGGACAAGGCGAAATCGTTGCTGCTTACAGAGATCAATGCGCGACTCTCGAAGCAGGTCTATGATCTATGCGAACGATTCATCACCCTCAACGACGGCTACGTCAAGGGAATCATGACGCGCGCCCATGGGCAGGTCCACCAGACGACTTGGATCGTCGGCATTTCCGTACTCTTGACGCTCGGCCTGGGCGGATTGCTGCTCTGGTTGTTCTTCTATCGGGTGCTTCTCCCCTTGCGGGGCATGGCGGCCGACGCACAAGGATTCCGCGGCGATTGTGGCCGGTATCCCGAGGAAGACGAGCTGCGCGCCGTGGGAAGCCATCTCCGCAGCTTGATGTCGGACGTGACTGATACGCGTTCCCACCTGGAGCACAGCCGCTCGCGCTTGTTGGCCGCCGAAAAACTGGCGTCCGTGGGGAAACTTGCGGCCACGGTCGCCCACGAAATCCGCAATCCGTTGACGGCCATCAAGATGTGGCTCTTCTCGATCCGCAAGGCCAACCTCGACAACGCCGATTTGAGCCGCAAATTGGGCATGATTTCCGAGGAAATCGGCCGGTTGGAGAGCATTATTCGGAATTTTCTCGAGTTCTCCCGTCCGATGGATCTCAAGTGCCGGCCACTGAACATTGGTGTCGTGGTCGGCGAGACGGTGGAACTCCTCACGCCGCGACTGAAGGAAGCGCAAATCCGGGCGGCCAGCAAGCCGCACGACGGATTGCCGGCCGTGCTGGCCGACGCGGACAAGCTCAAGCAGGTCTTGCTCAACCTCCTGGGAAATGCGGCGGACGCCATGACCGGCGGCGGCGAGATCCGCATCGCCGCGGCCGTGGAAGAAGACGCCGATGGGCGGCGCATGGTGGTCGTGCGAATCGGCGATACGGGGCCCGGCATGCCGCAGGACGTACAAAGCCGGATCTTCGAGCCCTTCTTCACCACCAAGGACAACGGCACGGGGCTGGGGCTGTGTATCGCCGCGCAAATCATGGCCCGGCACGGTGGTTCGCTGGTGCTGGAATCGTCGACGGAAAAGGGCACCATCTTCGCCCTTTGGCTGCCGCTTGCCGCGGAGGGTGCGCATGGCTAAGATCCTAGTCGTCGACGATGAACGAAACGTCCGCCAGGCCTTCGAGGAAGTCCTGGCAGACCAAGGACACACGGTTGTCGCCGTCCGCGACGGCGAAGACGCTCTCCGTGCCATCGAAGATGACGGCTTCGATTTGGCGATCTTAGACATCTGCCTGCCGGGAATGAACGGCCTGGACGCCCTGGCGCGGATCAAACAGCGGCGGCCCAAGCTCCCCGTGATCGTCATGACCGGCCAGGGCACCACGAACACGGCGATCGAGGCCACCAAGCGCGGCGCTTTCGATTACCAGTTGAAGCCTTTCGAACCGGAAGAAATGCTCCAGACCATCGCCAAAGTGCTGGAAGGCAGCCGGCTGATGAAGGGCGAATTGGTCCTTGGTCCGGAGACCGGCGTCTCTGCGAGCGAGGCGATGGTGGGGCGCAGCTCGCCCATGCAACAACTTTACAAGGCCATCGGCCGCGTGGCCCAAACCGACGCCACGGTGCTCATTCGCGGCGAATCCGGCACAGGAAAGGAGCTCGTGGCACGGGCAATCTACCAGCACAGCCTGCGCAGCGGTCTGCCCCTGATGGTCGTCAATTGCGCGGCCATACCCGAGACCCTTTTGGAAAGCGAGCTGTTCGGCTACGAAGCGGGGGCCTTTACAGGCGCCGCCACGCGGCGGATCGGGAAATTCGAGCAGGCCCATGGCGGCACGATTTTTCTCGACGAAATCGGCGACATGCCCTTGGCTGTGCAGGCGAAGATCTTGCGGATTCTCCAGCAGCGGACCTTCCAGCGCCTGGGCGGCAATGAAACGGTGCATGCCGACGTGCGCGTGCTCTGCGCCACCAACCGCAACCTGGAAAAAGCCATCGCCGACGGCGGTTTTCGCCAAGACCTCTATCACCGTCTCGACGTGGTCACCCTGCAGCTTCCACCCTTGCGCGAGCGGCGCGGGGACGTTCCGTTGCTGGTCGATTACTTCTTGAATCGCTGTGCCCGCACGTCGCACGTGGAAAGGCCTCCCTTTGCCCGGGACGCGCTGGACCTGCTCGCGCAATACGCCTGGCCAGGCAACGTGCGGGAATTGGAACACCTGATTCAACGTCTGATGATCTTCACGGGCGGTTACACGATCCAGGCCAGCGACCTTCCACCACGTTTGCGTGCTATCGCGCAAACCACCACGGCCGGCGCGGCGGCTAACCTCGGCGACGAGCCGCTTTTGGAACTTGTCCAGTCGTACCTTGACGCGTTTGGCGGCGACAATGCCTACGAGAAACTGGTGGATAAAATCGAACGGCTGCTGATTACGGAGGCCCTGCGACGATCGCAGGGCAACCAGAGCCGCACCAGCCGTTTGCTGGGCTTACCACGGCCGACGCTGCACGCCAAGATACAGAAGTTCGGTCTGCAAGGACCGGGCGCCCCACAGTAAGGACCGGCAAATCAATATAGTTCGCGCGGGCAGAAATAAGCCGTTGGAGTTCCGCCTTTAGGCGGCGATTCAGGGAAAATGCCGGCTAAAGCCGGAACTCCAACAGCTCGTTTCCGCCCGCGTGCGGTATAACTGTGGTATTGTCGCCTTTCGTTCCGCGAAAGTCCCCCTCTTTCGCGGAGCGAAAGGCGAAACTTGTTTCCGCGCCGGTCCTAGAGGTCCTGTCCGTTTCTTTACAGGATTGTAAGGAAATGGACGGTAGCGACATTCTTTGTCGCAGCCTCGACACGGGCCCGATTCCATATCTCCATGCTGCACCGATAGTTCCGTCTTCTGCTCTCAACGTTCGTGCGATCGGCACCAAAGTTGCTCTTTCACCGAACCGCCCGGCCGAGCGGACGGGTAATTAGTCTTGCAGTGCCGGAGTGTCCATGAAGACGATTCTCTTTGCCGACGACAACAAGAACATTCGCGCGTATTGCCGCGCGGCGTTCGAGGACGAAGGCTACCGCGTGGTCCTCGCACGGGACGGCATCGAGGCCGTCCGTGTCTTCCGGTGCGAGGCTCCGGATGTGGCGATTCTCGACATTTTCATGCCGCGTTCCGGAGGGTTGGATGCTCTGGAGCAAATCAAGGAGTTTGCGCCCTGGACCCCGACGATTCTCTTCACGGCAAACACCGACGTTTGCCTGGTTGATCGACGCGCGGCCCTTGCCACGGCGTGCGTGGAAAAGAGCGAGGACTTGGGCGACTTGAAGCGGCTTGTTGTCGAAACCCTTCGATCGCCGCACGATGAACCGCCAAGTGCGGCCCTGCGTCTAGGTTTGCCCCCTTTGCCAGCCAACATGGAGTGTTGATGATGCGCCACGATTTGGATGCCGTTTTACCCGCAGGAAGCGTTTGCTGCCAAATCCGGAATGGCCTGCCTATGCTGCATGGCAAGGCGCGGGGCCACTATGTCTCCTGCCAAGGCGGCCAGCGGATGTTGGTCCTGGATCGCCGTTGCGGCGATCACATACGGATCAACGACACGACCGAGCTGATCGTTCTCGACACACAGGCGGGCGAGGCCAAGATCGCCATCGAATTGTTAACATGATGAAAGGATTCTGAAATGCTAGTACTTACGCGAAGGATCGGGCAACAGATCGTTCTCCCTGGATGCGGAGTGACCATCGACGTGGTTAACGTCGGCAAGAACCATGTCCGGCTGGGGATTTCCGCCCCTGCGGGCATGCCCATTCACCGTAGTGAAATCTGGGGCCGCATCCGTGAAGCAAGCGAAAGCCAAATTGACGTTATTGCTGCTGCATTGGCAAACCGGACCAGCGCCGGGGCGCCTGTCGGCAGTTGTGTGGGCAGCGCTCGAGACGGGTAAGACCCGTTTCTTTCGATCCGCCCAGTCAGCACTGGGGGTACAACATGCAACCGATTGTAGCAAGTCAAGGCGAACCGAGTCGCTTGGCTCAAGAGGGCGGGCTGTCGGTCACGGTCCGCGAGGGACGACAGGGCGACGTATCGGAGATTGTGCAGCTTCACATGACCTGCCAGCCCCTGTTCCTTTGGGCCGATCCCGGCTCGGCGTTTCTGCGGCTCTTTTATGCGTTGCTTCTGCGGGAGCCGCAGGGCACGCTTCTCGTTTCCGAATGCAACGGCGGTCTGGCCGGTTTTGTGGCCGGCGTTTCCGATCTGGCCCGCATCCAAGAGAAACTCGATCCGGGGAGACTCGCTTTCTTGGCCGCCACGACGAACTGTCTGCTGACCCACCCCATGCGGCTCAGGAGCCTGTTCCAGGACTTTCACAGGGCCAACCATTTCCGCCGCGATTTCGTGGATGCCAGCAAGGCCGGGCAAGAGCTGATTACCGTCGCGGTCCAGCCGCGCTGCCGCGGGCAAGGGCACGGGAAGGCATTGCTTCACGCCCTGATCGAAAGGGCGCGGCGCGATCGGGTTGTGCAACTGCGAGCGAGCATCGACTCCAGCGACCAAGGCATGAGCTATTTCTTTCGGAAGTTCGGCTTCATCCCCATTCGCACTTTCAGGGTCTTCGGCGGGCGATGGAGGGACGAGTACCTGTTGAGGATTTCGGAGAGAAGCAATTGAAGTCCAGCGGCGTGCGTTCCCCGGCGCTGCGCTACGGTTTGGCGGTGATCGTCACGCTGTTGGCGATCCTGCTGCGAAAACTGCTCGACCCGACGCTGGAAAACGCGGCGCCCTTCACGGCGCACTTTGTGGCGATCATGGTTGCCGCCTGGTACGGCGGCCTAGCTCCGTCGTTGCTGGCCTTGGGCGCTCTTCTGACGGATTATTCTTTCATTGACCTGCGCGGCTCGCTTGCGATCCGCGACCTGGAACACCAGGTCAGCCTCGGCCTGTTTGTGGTCGTAGGTGTGGTCGTGGCCGTATTGAGCGAATCGCTGCACGCCAAGGACGCGGCGGAAGCGGCCAACCGCGCCAAGGGCGCGTTTCCGGCCAATATGAGCCACGAGATACGCACGCCTTTGAACGGCATCATCGGCATCACGGACATGGTGCTGAGAAGCCAACTCCCCGCGAAGCAGCGGGAGTTCCTTACGATGGTCAAGGACTCGGGAGAAACGTTGCTGACTTTGATCGACAGGCTAGAAGGAACAACGGCGACAAAAGACCTGCGGAAACGATGAACTTGCCTAGATTCCATTCCTGCACCTGGTCCGACGACGAAGAGACCGGGCAGACGCAGCCTGACCTGCACGGGCCCATGCGAGAGTTGCCCGGATCGCTTGCGGAGAAGGAGCTTCGCCTGTGGGTTACCTACCCCGCGGTGAAACCGGCGAAAAGGAAAGGCAATCGCAGCGAGTCCCGCCTGCGGGCCGTGAAACTGTGGGCCGTGGTGATCGTAGTTGCCGTGCGACAGACCGGCGCCTTCAGCTATGAAGTCGTCTTGAAGCGGATCTTTAAGCGCGACGACCGCACGATCAAGGTCTGGGTGAGCAACGATCCGGACGATCAGTCCGACGATGCGGTTGTGTTCGGTGTCGTCTCGCCGCCTGCAGCGCTGCTCACGTCGTTGGAGCACCACTTGAGCCAAACGGTCGCCAAGAGAGTCTACGATGCGATTGCGCAGACGTGGCCCTGCGGGGACACGAGCGTTGCCGGGAGCAGCCCCGTTCGGTTGCCAACGCAGCTTTGCTGCGAAGGGGCCGCGACCGCGCTGCTTTGCGGGCCTGCCGTTTCGGAAGAGGGCTGCCACGCCTGAGCGATTCACCTGCGACGGCGATCGTGGCGATGCGTGGGACTGCTGTCGCTTAGAACTCAAGTTGCAGCCTGGAGAAGGCCTCGTACAAGGTGGCGGGCGATGGAGCTGCGGTGGAGGGCTTGTAGAAGTCGCCGGTGAAGAGGACCGCTGCGCCCATGTCGGCCTTGAGGCCACCACCGAAGTCCAACGTGAAATCGTTGCCCACCTCGGTCCCCATATCGGTCGAGCCGTTGGCCGGATTGGGCGTGTCCGATCGCAGCCATCCGGCAGCCAGCGAGCCGGAAAGGCGGCGGCAGATCGGATAGTCATACTTGCTCTGAAAGGTCAGCAGGCCGCAGCCGCGGTTCTGCAAGCTCACGCCCATGTCGTTCACGTCGCTGTAACCCTGGGGCGCGACGAGCATGAGATAGCTCCAGTAACCCTCGGCCCCAAAGTTGTCGCGGGCGCTTTGGGCGACGGTGCGAAAACCGCCGCCGGGAGTGTCGCCGCCGCTGGAAAACAAGGTCTGGCAACTAACCTTGCCCGGTCCCACCGGTATGGGCCCGGCCTCCAGCTTCAAGGCCACCCCATCGTGCTGGAATCTCGAACCGCCGACATCGTCGCGGTCGCCCGTATTGTAAATGGCAAATCCGTTGATCGGCATGACGGCCGAGTCCAGCCGGAATCGGGCCCCGATCCAGACGTCCCAAGCGGACTGGTAGGGGGCGAATCCCGGGTAGCCGGGCGAGGGGGCGGAATACGAGTAGCCGCCGCGGTCGGGCAGATAGTAGGCGCTGAATCCGATCGAACCCTTTTCGCCCACCCGCCGGTCAAGATCCAGGGTCAGCAGATACGTCTGTTCCACCAATTGGTCGTCGAGATCGACCAGCTCGAAGATCCCGAACTTGATCTGCGAGTCGCCCAGCTCCGGGCATTTGCGCACCCAGGAAAGTCCAGCCACGCTGAAATCCCAGTCGGAACTGAACAGCGTCTGCGCGAAGGAATCCTGCCAGGGCTGGATGCCCGCTTGCAAGCGGCCCAGGCAGTCGTCGTGGTAGGCTAGGTATCCGTACCGCAACATGACGCCCACCTGATCGCCCGCCGTTCCTTGGAACGTCTTGGACAAGTCGTAATTCGTGCCCCAAGGGACGTTTCCCATCTGCGCCTGGACGTAGGCTTCCACGTTGTCGCTGGTCTGTACGGTCAGCCACGTGCGGAGACGCTCGTTGATGAATGCCTGCGATGTCCCGCTTGAGTTAATGAATTCCGGATGGTAGTCGTAGTTTGCGGCGCTGAACATCATGCGGTACTGACCGCCAATAATGGCCCGCGGATAGCACGAGTCGGCTGCCGATCCTCCAAATGGAAGTACGATCCCGGGCGGAACACTGCCCGCAGGGGTGGGATCGGCCGTGCATGGCGGCGGGTCCACCGCTACCGGCGTTTCGGTCGGACTGGCCGGCGCCGGCTGACACTGGGGCACGGCCGGCCGCTGCGCTCCGAGTTGCTGGAACTGGATTGCCTGCTGATCGAGTTGCGCCTGTTGCGTTTGCAGGCGCTGCTGCATCTGCTCGACTTGCTGCCGAAGGCTGGTGATGTCGTCGGTGCGGGGGTCGCCGGCCGTGATCGGAGCGGCTGTCGTCGCGGCCGGCGGCGTCTGCCCAGCAGCGAAGCCGGCCGGCAACAGAGCCAGGAATATCGTAGCCAGAACGAGCCTGTGACCGGTCTTGAAGCAGCTTCCCAAGCAATCCATGCTCGCATTTCCTCTCGGGGGCGTACCGATCCGGAACTCTCGCGGGATAATGACCCTTCATCTAGTCGGCGCGATAGAATCGGCACGATTAAGATACCTATTCAGTCCCTTAAATCCATTCCACGAGGCAAATCTTTCCCATCTTTGGGCAGGCTTCGCACAAACCTGTTGACATTTGAGGTCCGACCGACGATAGTATCGGTAAGGCTATGGGACAACCTCCACTAAAGGAGATCATCACATGTCGGAATTGCTCGCTGCCGGCACGTGTCGGGCCGGCTCGCACCGCGCAGAGCATGACATTCGCTTGCCTGAGGACCGGACGATAAATAACTTCCGTGTTTCTGCGCGGGTGGCATGCCTTAAGCCTTCTAGGCTAGGCATGTTTGCCGCCGACATGCCTAGCCTAGAAGGCTTAAGGCATGCCACCCAAATCCGGAAGTTATTCGTCGGTTGCCTGAGTTTTTTACGAAACATTTTGTGAAGGAGATTGGAACGATGACTTGCAGAAGATGGTTCGCGTGCGCGGCTTGCCTCGTGGTTGCGACATCCTTTTTGTACGTTGCGGGCTGCTCGTCGAGCACCGACACAGTCAAGAACACGGCGATGGATGAAAAACAACCCAAGGCCGCCGGCGTCCAAAATCCGCCCAGCGAGAAGGCGGTTGCAGCAATCGCAGCGGCGCGTAGCGAAATGGTCCGGCCCGAGAAGGCGCTGGTCCTGCAGTTGAAACGGAAACCGTGGCAAGCGATCACGGCAATCTGCCTAGCGCCGGCATTCTACAACCGCGAGCACGCCATGCCATTGATCTTCGACGATGGCTCAGAAAAGCGGGACGTGGCGATTCCCCACGAAACGGTCGCCGTGCAGGACCTCGGCCCTGATACCGCCTCGGCAACGACCAAGATCGCGAAAACCTACTGGATGAAGGCTGAGTGCGTCTTCGTCGCCGACGGCTACGAACAGGCACTGTGGGTCGTGCCCAGCGCAGCGCTCCTTGCCGCGCCGATCTTGGTCAACCCCGACCGGGCGACGTTGCAAGCTTTGGGAGTCAAGACGGCCGTCGTGCTGGGCGACGCCAAGCCGCCGGTCGACGATGTCGTGCATCTGGCCGACAAGACGGCTGTTTGGAAGTTCCAGTTGGCCCTGATGGCGGCACAGGGAAAGAAATGCGATTACGTGGTGATGACCAATCCGCACGATTGCGACGAGAAGTTGAACCCGAACGTTCAGTGGCCCTACCTGTCGTTGGCCGCCGCGCCCTTGGCAGCTTACCGGCAAGCCCTGGTGCAGACGGGCGACTATACCGGCGATCGCAAGTCGCTGCACGCCCTGGGCGGCGCGTTGGGCGACACCGGCGACAAAGCCAAGTATGCGCTCGTCAAGCCGGTCTTTCAGAAGGTCAAGGACGATTCCTACGCGGCCGAGAAGTACCTCGTTGAGAACGGTCATACACCCAAGTTCCTGGGCATGGTCGGTGGGGCGATCGAACTCCCGTATTACATTTGCGACATCCATGCCAAGTACAAGTACTGGGACACGCAGATCGACTACGTGCCCGCCGACACGCCGTACGCCACGATGCGGACGGACGTCGATTACGCGCAGTTCGTGAAGCCGGACCTCGGTGTGGGCCGGATCATGGCCGACAGCATCCTCGATGCGACGACGATGCTGGCCAAGACCTTCTTCCGCAAGGAGTTCCTGCCCGGCGGGAGGTATGCCGCGCTCGCTCCGGCAGGTTGGGAAAAGAAGAGCGTGGTCTACGACGGTCATCGCTTGAATCAACCGGACGAAGGCGGCCCCGACGCATCGCCGAAGGAACCTTTCTATCCCGCCAGCGAAGTCCGGGCGGCGCTCGACAAGAGCGGCCTGAAGACCGACTACGTCGTCCCCCGCGATGAGACGAAGAAGGACGACGCGGCGCCGACGGCAGCGCAACTGCTGGAAAAGACCGGCGCGTACGGCGCGGTGCAGTTCATCGCCCACGGCGACCCGCCGTTCATGCGGATCGAGGTGGGCAAACAAGGCAAAGACACGAAGAACTACATGGCCACGGGCCCCGAGTTCCGCAAGCATTTGAACTTCCCTGCCCCGACGGCCGTGTACGTTATCGGCTGCCACGTGGGCACGGTATACGCGCCCTTCCGCAGTAACGACGACTACATGTCCATGGCGGCGGTGCATGCCGGCACAATCGCCTTCCTCGCCCCGCACAACTGCCAGGCGATCTGCTTCTGGCGTTACGCGCCCAAAGGCCCGGGGGCGAGCCAGTGCTTCTATTTCTGGGAAAATGCGCTCACAAAAAAGATGCCGGTCGGCCTGGCGCTGATCGACGCCAAGTGGCACGGCTACCAGGAATGGAAGGACAAGCAGGCGGAGGCCGACCGCGACAAGGATTCCGATAACGCGATCGAGGTCGACGCGCCCTCGCTCTTGCTGTTCGGCGATCCGGCTTTGCAGTTGGCCGAATAGGTGAAGGCACATTTTGCCACCAGTTAAGTGTCATCCTCTGTTACGGATCGGACCAGCGACTCTTGGCGTCGTTGCGCTGCTGACGGTTTGCGCCGGTTGCGGCAAGGAGTCCGCGCCCCGTCCCGCGGCATCCCCGGTTAACGCTTCGCATGGCGATCGCGAAACGCCTGTGAAGGACGTGCCGTTTTCGCCGGCAGTGAATACGAAGGCGAGCGATTCGCCAAGACGTCACCTGGCGCGCTCGTATTCGCAGCCCTGGAGCTGTTTCCGCGGAGCGAAACAGGGCATATCGCCGTGGACCAACGCGCCCCTAGCCTGGGATGGCGCGAGTGGTCAAGGCGTGCTCTGGAAAACGCCCTTGAAAACGTCCTGTGTCGGCTCGCCCGTGTTGTGGCAGGACCGTATTTTTCTTACCGAGGCCGACGAGAACGAACGCGCCGTGCTGGCCTTCGACGCACAGAGCGGCAAAGAAATCTGGCGACGGACCGTGGCGGACGGCGGCAAGGACGCGCCCTTGCCGCCGGTTGCCGACTCCGCCCTGGCCATGCCGACACCCGCCTGCGACGCGGATGGCGTGTACGTGCTTTTCGGCACGGGCGATCTTGCCGCTTTCAGCCACGACGGCAGTCCGAAGTGGCACGTCTTCCTCAAACGGCCCGAGATCGGATATGGGTATGCCTCCTCGCCGTACGCGATCGACGGCCTTGTCTGCGTGCAATTCGACGAACTCAGCGGCGGTCGCGTACTGGCGGTGGAAGCCGCCACAGGCAAAATCAAGTGGCAGAATCCCCGCTCGCGCGGGCCGTCGTGGGCCTCGCCGATCTTGGTCCCCGGCGCGGACGGCAAGCCGCTGCTGGTTGTCAACGCCAACGGCTCGGCTACTGCCTACGACTTGACCGGCAAGATGATGTGGGATGTGGATGGCGTCAACGGCCAGGTGACGCCCTCACCCGCCTGGTGGGACGGCCGGGTTTATCTTGCGAATGTCGGCTCGCGGTTGATTTGCTACAAGGTCTCCGGCAGCCCGCAGGCCTTGTGGCAATTGTCGGGCAAGCTGTCCGACGTGGCCAGCCCCGTAGTGGTCAACGGACTGCTTTTCATGGCCACCAGCGGAGGCCAACTCGTGTGCGTGGACGCCACGACCGGCAAGGAGGTCTGGACGCGCAAGAGCCCTCGTTGCTACGCTTCCCTGGTTGCTAGCGGCGATCGTGTCTATGCGTTGGGCCGCGACGGCACCATGCAGATTGTCGCCGCAGACCGTACGTATCGCGTTCTCGGCGCCTGTTCGTTGGGTGAGGGTTCGGACGCGACGCCCGCCTTGGGCGATGCCCGCATCTACATCCGCGGCCGCAACCATCTCTGGTGCCTGGGAGCCCCATAGGCTTGGCTGCAATTTTGCTGTATCATTTATGTTTTCGTGTCAAGTTTAACCGTAGAGCGTTCGGAAGAAATGAGCGGGTTGGAGTCCCGGCTTTAGCCGGAATGCCTGAAAACTCCGCCTAAAGGCGGGACTCCAACAATCGGGCATCATCGCAATTTCTTCCGAACGCTCTTAGCGTAGGGAGAAAAGACAATGGGTATGACTGTAACACTCGACCGGATGGTCCACACCAATGCGGTCCACCATGAGCTGGGCAAGACCATCGGGCTGCAGAGCTGCTGTGCCTGTTGCGGCCAGGAGGACGACCTGAATCCGGTCGACCTGTTGGCCATGAGCGTGGCCTCCTGCATGCTGATCCTGATGGCCACAGGCGCCAAGGAGAAGGGTATCGACATGAGCGGGACGTGGGCCAATACCGCCTACGACTTGAACCTAAAGGAGTACAGGGTTGCCTCGATCACGGTGACGGTCTATTCTCCCTGTTCGCCGTCGACCGCGGAGCGGGAGTTCCTGGAGAAGGAAGGCCATCGCTGTCCGGTCTACCTGGCGGTGAAAGACACGGTTGCCGTGAACGTGGCGTTCGCGTGGGGAAGCGCTGCCACCCCAGCGGCGAAGAAGACAGAAAAGTCATGCTGCCAGTGCGGTTGAGGCTGTCGCCGCATCGCGAACCCTCTCGACCGCCGTCCGTGGCAAGTACTACCCCTGCCGCTGAAGTCGGCCCCGCACAAAACGGTCCCCATTTGCAGAGAACAACGTCTGTTTTTTTCTGGATGCTGACGATATCATAAGGTGCGGGAAGAGGCGGGACTCGCCTCCCCTTTGACCGACGAAAGAAGAACGCCGTAGCGGCATGCTTCTCACTCCCCGAATGTACGGGGACATGCCCGGCAACGGAACTCCTTCCGTCGGTCTGTTTCTATTACGGACAAACTGAGGGGCCCGACGCGTTGGGCACGTGCAAATATGGGCGTGGTTCAAAGTCGGGCAATAGGACGCCATGCCTGAGCAAGCACCGAGTCAAAAAAAGAACTCTATCCGATTCAGTACATGGTTTCCCGAGTTTTTGTTTTTGCGTCAGCGGCGGGCGCGGAGCCAGGTCAGGCTGCTCGGGCTGGCCGTCTTGGTGGGTATCGTGGCGGGGCTGGGCGCGGTCCTCTTCTATGCGGCCACGCGGGGGATGGAACATTACGCGCTCGGTGAACTGGCCGGCTATCATCCTCCCGTACGGCCCGCGGGCGAGGTGGATGTCCCCGGATTGGTTTCCTGGTACCAGCCTTTCCGCCCCTGGCTCTTGCTCATCATTCCCACGATGGGCGGCCTCCTGAGCGGCTGGCTAGTCTACACGTTCGCTCCCGAGGCAGAAGGCCACGGCACGGACGCCGTCATTGCCGCGTACCACAATCGCCAAGGGCAAATCCGCCCGCGGGTGCCGCTGATCAAGATCGTATCCAGCGCGTTGACCATCGGCAGTGGCGGATCGGGCGGCCGCGAGGGGCCGATCGCGCAGATCGGCGCGGGTTTCGGCTCGCTCTTGGCCAACCTCTTGAAGCTGGGCGGCAAGGACCGCCGCATCCTGGTGGCGGCGGGCATGGGCGCGGGCATCGCCGCCATCTTCCGCGCACCCTTGGCAGGCGCCCTGTTTGCCGCGGAAGTGCTCTACTGCTCACCGGAGTTCGAGCCGGAAGTGATCATGCCCGCGGCGATTGCCAGCGTCGTTTCTTACTGCACGTTTGGGCTCTTCGGTGGTTGGCAGCCGTTGTTTAAGATACCCGATATTTCCTTTTCGAATCCCTGGGAGTTGGGTCCGTACTTGCTGCTGGTGCTGTTCATGATCCTCTTGGCCATGCTGTATACGCACACGTTTTACGGCATGACGCACTTGTTCCGGCGGCTGCCCTTGCCGCGCCACTTCCGGCCCGCGATCGGGGCGTTCTTGACGGGGCTGATCGGTTTAGTTCTCTATTGTGTGTTCGGAAACCAAACCGTTCTGGCCGTCCTGGCCTTCGGCTACGGCGCGGTCCAGCAGGCCATGAACGAGGGCGCCACCATGAGCGCCTGGCTGCTGTTGGCGATCGCGCTGGGTAAGATCCTGACCACCAGCCTCACGATCGGCAGCGGCGGTTCCGGCGGCGTCTTCGGGCCCTCGATGGTCATCGGCGGCTGCGGAGGAGGCGCGCTGGGAATTGCCCTGCACCACCTCTGGCCGGGACTGGTGCCGAACCCGGCGAGCTTCGTGGTCGTGGGCATGGCCGGCTTCTTTGCCGCTGCCGCCAAGACGCCCTTCTCGACCTTGATCATCGTCAGCGAGATGACCGGCGGTTATCACTTGCTCCTGCCCGCCTTGTGGGTTTGCGCCCTGGCCTTCCTGCTTTCGGACGAGAAGTCGATCTACTCGGCCCAGGTAGAGGGCCGTTCCCGCTCGCCGGCCCACCGCGGCAGTTTCGTCCGCGAGGCGCTGGGCGACGTCCACGTGGGCCAGTTCTTTGTTCCGGCGACAGTCCTCATCGCCGTCCGGCCCAGCGACTCGGTCGAGACTGTTCTGACGCGGCTCGATAATTCGCAACATCCCGTCTTGCCCGTGGTCGACCCGCAAAACCGCTTGCTGGGAGTAGTGGACTTGGAAGAGGTCCACCTGGCCGCGCAGGCCTCTTTTGTGCAGAAGCTCGTTGTGGCGGAGGACTTGATGAATACGGACGTCACGCCGCTGACGCCCGACGACGCGCTGGACCGTGCCATGGAACTATTCATCGAAAACGATCTGCTCTCGCTGCCCGTGGTCGACGACTTGCGGCAACGGAAGGTGCTGGGAATGGTAAGACGGCAAGAGATCGGAAGCGCTTACCTGCACCATGTTCACGGGCCGGCAGCGCCGAGCGAGCCGGAACAGGTGGTGGCCTAGGGGCGACCGACGAATAACTTCCGGGTTTGGGTGGCATGCCTTAAACCTTCTAGGCTAGGCATGTCGGCGGCAAACATGCCTAGCCTAGAAGCATTAAGGCATGCCACCCTCGCAGAAACATGGAAGCTATTTATCGTGCGGCCCCTAGCGGGCCTTACGAATCGTGGCGGCGTTTCCTTTCCGGCGACTTCGAGGCCGCGACGACCCCATGCAGATGATGATACTCCAGCGGCGACATGCCGACCATGCGCTGAAAGACCAAGCGCATCCGCGCCGCCGAGGAAAAGCCGCACTCGGCGGCGATCCTCCGCATCTTGAGACGCTTGGGAAGCGAGAGCAATTGCTTGGCCCGTTCCACGCGGAGGCCGCAGAGATACTCATAGGGCGGACGGCCGAGGGCATGCTGAAAGCGTTCGTGCAGCAAGCGCCGGGAGACGTCCAGGTGCGTGAGGACGCGTTCCAGGCCGAAAACCTCGTGCAGATGATCGCGCATGAAGTGGACCGCCGCGCGAACGTGCGGGTCCTCGACGGTGATGGTGTCGGTCGAACGCCGCGCGACGACTCCACCCGGCGGTATGCGCACGTCCAGCGCCGGCGGCGGACGTCCATCCATGAGCAGGTGCAACATCCGCGCCGCTTCATAGCCGATCTTCCAGGCGGCGCGCGACACGCTGCTCAGCGTGGGCTGGCAGAACTCGCAGGCCGTCAAGTCGTTGTCCATTCCCAATACGGCCACATCGTGCGGAACGTTCCAGCCTAGTCGCAGGCACTCGTCGATGAGCACGCGCGCCCGGTAGTCGTGGACGGCCAGGATGGCGATCGGCGTCTGCAGCGTCTTCAACCAGGTTGTTACGGCATGCCTGCGCTGGCCCCAGGAGGCCCGCAGGTCGGTATTGGGAGGCATGTCGAAAACTTCGCAGGGCACTTGCGCCTGCCGGGCGCGGTCGATGAAGCCCCGCTTGCGCTCGGCCGAGTACCAGGGGCCCGCCAGGCCGACATAGGCCAGACGTTGCGAACCGCGATCCAAGAGGTGCTCCGCAGCCATCTTTCCGCCGGCGTAGTAATCGGGCATCACCCGCGGCAGCCCGGGGCTGCGGACGTTGCCGTTGACGCAAACCACGGGGAATCCCAAGCGGCGGGCGGCACGCGCCTCGGCCGCGTCGTTGATCACGGCAATCGCGCCTTGGCCGGGCCAACCCTTCAAACTATAAGGGGTCAGGGCCACTTCTTCCGCTTCAGCCATTGTGGGAGGGCTGGTCGTAAGGTCCCACGCTTCATGCTCGCGGGAATAGTCGGCAACCCCCTCCGCCAGAACGGCTCCCCAAGAGACGCTTACGGGCAGGACCAAGGCGACTTGTCGCGGGCCTGACGATGTCGGCATAGTTACCTCGCGAACAAACTGGGCAAACCGCACGTCGGCCGGTATGGCGAGCATGCACAAAACGATCTCCGAAATCGACAATTCGGTCTTCCCTAGCATAAAGCATACTTGAAGGATAGGAGTAATGGGAGCGCTGATTTCTTAATCTGCCATGGCAACTCTACGAAGTCCTGGGTTTCGCCGCGTCGGCGAGACGGTTTCGCATTTAGCTTTTCAACCTCTTCACCAACCGGGACGAGCCCGGTGGGGGTCTGGAGCAATTCAACCTCAACGCCTATTTCTGGAACAAATACCGAATGAAAGCGTACCTATCGTTCCTTTGCGTTTCCGCCGCTAGGATGCGGTTGGACGGCGGCGACGGTTCCGTAATAAACCGAGGGATGCTATACTGCTGATGGACGAAAATGGTCCAAGCACCAACGACCGACCGAAACGCTTTTCTCTGCCATGACTGATTCTCAAATCGACTTCGCCCCAGTTTCTCCCTCCACGCACAGGCTCGGCTGGATCGGCACCGGCGTGATGGGTTCGAGCATGTGCGGGAACCTCATCCGCGCCGGATTCTCGGCAACGGTCTTCAACCGCAGCCAAGCGAAGGCGGAAAAGCTCTTGTCGCAGGGTGCCCGCTGGGCCGCTTCACCGCGGGCCGTGGCCGAGCAAGCCGACGTGATCTTCAGCATCGTGGGCTATCCGGCCGACGTCCGCGAAGTAGTCCTTGGCCAAGATGGCGCTCTGGCCGGTTGCCACGCGGGGGCAGTGCTCGTCGACATGACCACCAGCGAGCCGTCGCTGGCCGTGGAGATCGCCCGCGCGGCGGAGGGCCGGGGAGTAGCCAGCCTGGACGCCCCGGTCTCCGGCGGCGACGTGGGCGCTCGCGAGGCGCGGCTCTCGATCATGATCGGCGGCGAGGCCCGCGCCGTGGCGGCTCTACAGCCCTGCTGGCAGGCGCTGGGTAAGACGATCGTCCATCACGGCGGCCCCGGCGCGGGCCAGCATGCCAAGGCGGTCAATCAGGCACTGGTCGCCGCCAGCATGATCGGCGTCTGCGAGGCGCTGCTCTACGGCTACAAGGCGGGCCTCGACCCGGAGAAGGTCTTACAGTCGGTGAGCGGCGGCGCGGCGGCGAGTTGGTCGCTGCTGAACTACGCGCCGCGGATGTTGAAAGGCGATTTCGCGCCCGGCTTTTTCGTCGAGCACTTCCTCAAGGATATGGCCATCATCCTGGCCGAAGCGCGGCGGATGAACCTCGTCATGCCCGGCGTGGCCCTGGCCGAACAGCTTTACCGCTGCGTGCAGGCCCAGGGTCACGGCCGCGACGGCACACAAGCGCTGATTCTGGCCTTGGCCGGCATGTCGGGAGTAGCGTGGCGAGGAAAGGAGTAAAACGGGGAGGCATAGGCCACGTAACTGGTGGGCCGAACTTGCCAGCACGGCCTGCCCGAAATCCGAATGTCGAAATCCGAAACAAATGCAAATGATGAAGAATCAAAGGACCAAAACCGTTTTGAGCCTTTGTCAATTGGCATTTGAATCTGTTTCGTATTTCGATATTCGGATTTCGTATTTCCTTCTTTTGTGGTGACTCGTATTGTCCGCCGTCGCTTACGATCCTCCTCCCGCCCCGACGATTCCCAGCAGCCAGCAGAGCCAGGCGATGGGCGCGGAGAGCAGGAGCGAATCGAGAATGTCCAGCACGCCGCCGAACCCCGGCATCCAGGCGCTGGAATCCTTGCAGCCCACGTCGCGCTTCAAGAGCGACTCGGCCAGATCACCCATAATCCCTACCGAGCCCATCAGCAAGCCGAAGATGACCCAACCGATCGGCTGGCCGGGCATCCCTTCCACGTAAGGCGGGGCCAACTGCACGATACCATGGAAACAGATCCAGGAGCCGGCCAACGCGAAGAGCATCGCCCCCAAGGCCCCTTCCATCGTCTTGCCGGGGCTGATCGTAGGCGACATCTTCGTACGGCCGAAGAGCCGGCCGACGGTGTAGGCGCCGATGTCGCCCATCTTCACGCAGATGATCCAAGTGGCCAACGCGCCCACGCCCCAGAAAAGCCGCATCTGCACGGCGAACGTGAACATCAAGCCCACATACACCAGCGCGAAGATCCCCACTGCAATTCTAGCCAAGGCGCCGCCCGGCTCTTCGTAACGGCGCATTTCGCCTATAAAAATCAGCAGCGTGCCCACGGCCAGCGCCCAGAGCGGTGACCGAGCGCCGACCAGGCAGAACTCGAAGAAGCCCAGCTCAGGCCCCGAACTTCGCGAAGCCTCGTACAAGAGGATTGCCGGCAGCCATTGGGCAACCACTAGGAGCAGGTTGCCGGCGTAGACTGTCCAGGCTACGGGGCGGATGCCGGCGGCCGCAGCCAGCCGCAGCACCTCCTGTGTGGCCAGCACGGTCAGCAGGAGCAGGACTGGCATTAACCACGCGCCGGGCAGTCCCACCGGTTCGACCCCCGGGCGGTCGGCGCATGCATCCACGGCGCACAGTCCCACGAGTGAGACAATGATGAAAGCCCCCAATAAGAGTCGCCATTTGAGCATCAGTAATTACCCAGGGACTTGCACCCGCGGTTAAGAAGGTTCTAATAAGGGTTGTGCCGACCCTAATCTCCCCCCATTCTAGCAGCTTGCCGGAGAACGTGCCATGACCCCACGCCAGCGTGTCCTTGCCGCCTTGAACCACCAGCAGCCCGATCGCGCGCCGATCGATTTCGGCGGCCACCGTTCTTCGGGCATCGCCGCGATCGCCTATCGCAAACTACGCCAGGCATTGGGTCTGCCCGAGCGAACGATCCGCGTCTACGACCCCGTACAGCAACTGGCGATCATCGACGAGGACGTGCTCGATCGCTTCCATGTGGATGCGATCGAGATGGGCCGCGGCTTCGCCCTGGAAGACAAGGATTGGGCTGACTGGGTCCTGCCCGACGGCTCGCCCTGCCAGATGCCGGCCTGGGCCTTGCCCGAGCGCGAGCCGGGCCAGTGGGTCATGCGCTCCAAGCAGACCGGCCGAGTGCTGGCCAAGATGCCCGACGGGGCGCTGTACTTCGAGCAGTGCTACTGGCCGTTCCTGGAGCACGACGACCTCGAGCGGCTACCAGAGGCCCTGACCGAGAACATGTGGTGCGCCATCGGCTCGCCGCCCGGTCCGCTGGTTGCCGGGCCGGACGGGCAGCGGCTATTGACGGAAGGGGCCAAGGCCCTGCGTACACGGACCGATCGGGCCATCCTGGCCCTCTTCGGTGGCAACCTGCTGGAGACGGGGCAGTTCCTCTATCGTATCGATAACTTCCTCATGCTCATGGCCGCCGACCCGGAGCGGACCAAGGAATTCCTCGACCGGCTGGTCGAGATTCACCTGGCGAAACTGGATGCCTTTCTCGCCGCTGTCGGCCCCTATATCGACATCATCGTCTTTGGCGACGACCTGGGGATGCAGAACGGCCCGCAGATGTCGCGGGCGATGTACCGCGAGCTGTTCATGCCGCGGCACGCCCGCATGTGGAAGCGGGCCAAGGAGTTGGCCGACGTCAAGGTCATGCTGCACTCCTGCGGCGGCATTCGGCCGCTGCTGCCGGACCTGATCGAGGCGGGGCTGGACGCGGTGAATCCCGTGCAGATCACCTGCGCCGGGATGGACGCGGCGGCGCTGAAGGCCGACTTCGGCGACAAGATCACCTTCTGGGGCGGCGGCTGCGACACGCGTTTCGTGCTCTCCCGGGCCGTGCCGGATGACATTTGCCAGCACGTTCGCCGCCAGGTTGAGATCCTCAACCATGGCGGGGGCTTCGTCTTCCAGCAGGTCCACAATGTCCTGGCCGACGTCCCGCCACAGAACGTCATCGCCATGTTCGACGCGCTGGCCTGATACGTGCCCGGTCTTGCTGGCGGGGGGCATAAGAGCGCCCGGTCTGGGCCGCAACTGAAAAGTCCCACAATCCGTCTTTTTCTCACGCCTGACGGTCTCCAAGCAACAGGTGTTTCCACCCCAAGATTGGAATTCGAGTTCTTCGACCGCGTAGCGGTCACCTTCGAATAGCCGCGGGTGGAGCGGAACTGCGCAGGCCATGCCCGGTCTATTCTTCCTCCGTCGCACTCGCGGCGGGTGCCACTTCCGCCTCCGGGTCCACAATAATCACGTTCTCGCCGAAATCGACCGCGTCGTCGTCGATGGGCCGGCCGCGGTCGTCAAGTGCCACGTCGGCCTCGAGCGTCCGCTTCTTGGCCACTTCCAGCAAGCGCTCGTAGAGTTTCGTGCGGTCGGTCTTGTTGATGCCGCTCACGGCGTCGGCCACCTCGCCCAGATAACGCTGGAAAATCGCCCGCCGCTCACCTTCGTGCTTGACGCGGAGCCGCTTGCGGAGGAACATGGCCAGCTTGCGGCCCACGGACTGCAAGGCCAGCCGCAACTCCTTCTGGATCTCGGGGTAACTGGCCACGGCCTCCTTGGATTCGCTGGTGAACGGCACCCACACGCTGGCCATGTGGACCATGAGCGTGACCGG
>CAZTPX010000090.1:0-37802 GCA_964615095.1 uncultured Planctomycetaceae bacterium
CCACTTGGCTACGGGGCCGTGTTGACGTATCTATTTTGCAATTATTGACTTACGAACTTTGTGAAAATGTATTCGTAGGGGTAAACCGGCCAGCCACATTCCATCTCCGGCTTCTGGCTGCGAGAAAATCATGAGTGGTTTGTTACCGAAACTAAATCGGCAATTCCGGTTCGTGACGTTAATGCCAATTTTATCAAGAATTCCGGTTTCGGGGAAGAGGCAAGGCGCGAGTGGCCATGAACGAATTCTTCCCAAGGGGGGGCGCCGCAGTCGCGTGCTCCGCGTTCGGTCCAGGATTCTCGTGATGCCGGTCCTCATGGAAACAATCTGCTATTTTGCGGAACAACCGTTCTGCGTAGCGGATCGCCAGATTGTCCGCAAGTCCTCTTTCGCAAGGGGGGCGATCACGGGCTTTACCATTCAATTGTCTCTGCGTCGCTCGATCTCGTCGATTTCCCGCTCTAGCTCTTCAAACACCTCATCCTCGTCCAGGCCCTCTCCACGATCAAACTGCGCGATCACGGCTTCGACATCGCGCCGCAGTTTCTCACGGGTCTGTAAGAGGCGAAGGCTCTCGACAAAAACCTGATTTTCCGTGTCGAATCTTCCCTCGGCAACCAAGCCCCCGACGAACTCGCTCAGATCTGCTGGAGTTTGTACGTCCACAAGACTTCACCCTCAGGGCCAACATACTTTTTTCGCAACGACCACCGGAACAGTGCTTCCGACGACGAACTTGTCTAATTGTAATTCGTCCGAGATAGCTCAGCAATCAGCGCGGCCTGCAATTGCAGTAGCCGAAAGTGATGCATTGGGATCAAGAATTCCCGGTTTAACCAAAAAACGGTCAAGATCGTCCTATCCTTTACACGATTCTTATACCGCCCACCGTCCCACGGCTCGGCTGGGTACTGTTGTTTCCATGGATGACACCCCCAAGCACCTCCTGGTTACCACTCAAATGAACACAACAGACAAGCAAGGTCGTTATTCGCGTCCAACCCGAGCACGTACTCTGCCCACCGCCGGCCCGCTCGATCGGCTCTTCGCCTGGTTGGATAGTTCCTTGGTGCGGCAGGCGGCCGGCGAACTGGCGCGGGAGTGCCATACGGCCGTCTGGGAAGCGACCTATGAGAAGGCCCGCGGAATGTCGCGCGATGAAGCACGAGGCTACGTGCGGGCCTACGCCCCGGAATTCCTCCTTAGAGAAGTCGACCTGGTCCTGCAACGCCGCCGAGTGGGTGAATTGCTGCGACAACAGATCCTTGTCGAGGCCACGGAACAACTCGTCGAGTTGGTCGTCAAGGATGTTTACCGGTTCAAATCGCGCCGCGCGGTCGGCCGGGCGGCTTGAGAGAATCGGTTTTCCGGCATTGTTCAATTCTGATGGCTAGGTTGTAGAACAGCCTCCGTGTCGTTCCGCCCGGTTTGGAACGGCACGGAGGCGGTTCCCTACAGGGCCGCGCCGCCAAGGCGCAACCCTGTTTCAAACCATGCCCGAATTTGTTTTGTATTTCGACATTTGAATTTCGTGTTTGTTTGCTGTGGCATGACTTGCCGACCAATGTTGCCGATCGATGTTCGCAGTCAACCGCAGGATTCACTTCTTCTTGTGCCAGACGTTCTCCAGATCGTCGGAATACTGCTTGCGGATCCCTTCGTCGGCCAGGATGTCTTCCGTGGCCTGCACCATTTCCGTGCGGCGGAAGACGAGCGGCTCGATGGGGCCTTCTAGTTCGATAACGACGAACTCGCCCGTGGCATCCCGCAGCAACTCGACCAGGTGCGCCAAGTTGCGGACCTTCGTGCCGTTAACGCTGCTGACGGCGCTGAAGGAGGGCGGCGCGTAACCTTTGGACGTCTTGTGCGGAAGCAGGTGGGTGAGAGTCACGATCTCTTCTCCCGCAAAAACCGGCTTATCATACAGACGCGGCACGAGCGGACTCTTGTAATAGCTCGTGTACGTGGCGCTCCGCGAGGAGGATGCGACCATCGCGGCAGTCTCCTGCGTGGCTTGCGTGAACACCAAAGGTCCATAGAGGAAGTAACGCGGGTACTTGCCCAGCAGAGGCGGCATCACGAGATCGATCTGTGCGCGAACCGGAGCGTTGACTTCGATCGTCTTGCGATCGCGAAAAACGGTCAATTTCACATGGCCGTCGCAGGCCAGCTTGGCCACAAGGTACTGATAGCTCAATCGCAAGTCGTCCAGGATCTTCACGTTGCCCTGGCTGTCCAGCGGCTGGTCGCCGACCTTGAGCACGACGTCCCAGCGTTTGAGCGGATAGTCGGGCTTGTCGCTGAAGGGTTGGATGATCAGGATACCGGCTTCTTTTTCCAGGCCCAGCCTGGCCCGCAAGGCCTCGTTCTCGGTGGTGGCCGTCTCCTCGCTCATTTGCAGCTTGCCCGGATAAGGGCCTTTCTCGACGGCGGTGAGCAGTGTCTTGACCTCCTCGGCGGCCAGCAGATAGCCGATATTGTCGCCCGCCGAGTACTTGCTGAAGACCAGGCCGATGAGTTTGCCGTCGCTCACGGCGGGGCCACCGCTATTGCCGGGATTCAGGGCCGCGTCGATCTGGATGCGCACGGCGGAGCAACCGTAGTTGATGCTGCGGTACTCGATCCGCGAAACGACGCCTTGGGTAATCGAAAGCTGCTCTCCACCCACGGGAAAACCGTAGACGCTCACGCTCTGCTTCAGGGTCGGCAGATTGTCGGCCAGGGGCAACGCCGCGCGCTGTTCGAAGAATGCGGGGTTCTCGACTTCGAGAATCGCCATGTCCAGGCCAGGGACGTAGACCTTGACCTTGGCCGGTACGCGCTCGGTCGACTGGTTGGCTTGGACGAAGACTTGGCTGGCATAGGCGACAACGTGGGCGTTGGTGAGAATTCGCTTGTCTGCAAGGATGACGCCGCTGCCAGACACTTCATGCGCCGCGTACTTGGTCCAAGGGCGGAGGAAGTGCGGGTCGCGGATCGTCGCATGAATCTTGACGACGGAATCGGAAATCTGATCTTTGGCGTCGGCCGAGGTCGCAAGGCTCAACAACAGGAGGATAACGAGTGTGGTTCGCATGGGGGGCCGGGCAAGGGGTCGAGATCAAACAAGCTGCGGAGAATACAAGCCGTTATTCTACATGCGCTGGCCAGCGAATGCCAGTATTTTCGCAGGCCGGGACGAGCTGATCCGCATCCGGCCGAGCTTTGTGCTACACGCGGGCAGAAATGAAGCGTTGCAATCCCGGCCTTAGCCGGAATCCCCCCGAAACAGCCGCCTAAAGGGGGGCTCCAGCGGCTCATTTCCTCCCGCGCAAACTATAGTCGGTCCAAAGAGTTGGCGAACCAACATCTGCAGCATTGACCGCAATCGCCGAAGGCGCTCATGTCGCTTCGCGGCTGCTTTAATGGTCAATTTCAGAAGCAACTTTCAAGCAAAGTTAACTGTTGACGGACAAGCTACGGCGGGGACGTGATCGCATCGAGGCGGCGATCTACGCGTTCGACAAGTTCCGCCGGCAATGGCGCAAAACCGGTCTTCACGACATCCGCTTGCCCCTCGTGGGTAGCCCAACGCAAGAAGTCGACGACCTGTTTGCGGCTCTTTTCGGGCTGTTGATCCAAGCACATGGCGTAGACGACCCCCGCGATCGGATACGAATCCTTGCCCGGCTTGTCGATGAGACTGAACGTCAGATCCTCAGGGATTTGCGCGAGGATTGCACCCGCTGCGGCCGTCAGGTTGGCCGGTTCGGCGCGAATGAAGGCCGTTTTGTCTTTGTTCTGGACGGCTCCGTAATCCAATACTATGTCTTGGAAGGCAGTGTACAGCCGATCGACGTAGCCGATAGACCCGTCGATTTGATGGACCTTGATAGCCATTCCTGGATTGCGGGCGACGGCAATGCCCACTGGCCAGTCGACTTGCGCTTTGGCCGGCCCGACCTCTCTTGCCCAGGTTGGACTCGCCATGGCCAGGTACTCTGCAAAAAGTTGCGTCGTGCCGCTGGAATCCTCGCGATGAACCACGGTAATCGGCTTGGCAGGGAGGACGACGCCCGGATTGATGGCTTGCAGGGCCGGGTCGTTCCACCGCTTGATTTTGCCGAGGAAGATGTCGGCGAGCATCTCCGCACTGAAGTTCAGCGGAGCCTTGTCCTTGATCTCCTCGATATGGTAGACCGGCACGACGCCACAGAGAAGCAGAGGGATGTGGACGATGTTGCAACCGCTCTTTCGCGCCGTTTCGCGGAGTTCCGCGGATACCGGACCATGAGCGAACGCGATGGAGTACGTTTTCTCGAGCATTCGCGTCACGCCGACCGTTGTCCCGGCCGATTCGCAAACAAGATCCACACCCTTTTCCTTGGAATACTTCCCTTTCCAGAGGTTTTCGGTCACCACGAAAATAGCCGAGGTGCCGCCCGTTACCAACTGTGGGCACGCCGTCTGGATCTTAGTCGTGCCGAAGACTAGCGGCAGTGATGCGTAGAGGATCAGTCCGATCGCGGCCCCGCTCACGAGTATGGCGAGGATCCTCGTCCCCGCCCCGCGATTCCCCTTGTGCGGGGCCATTGATTCCGGCAACGCAGGTTTGTCTTCCATCAGAAACTCCAGACTCGTCAATTCCGGGGGAACTCTCCATGCTTAGTCTAACACGCCCGTTTGCGAACTGCAAGTGCTGAGAAACTGCTTGCGTTGCGCCAACCACGTCAATTTGCCGACTGAACCGCCAGGAGATTCTCCGGAAACGGCCCCGCGCCGGCCAAAGCCCACGAAAGTGCCAGAGGACTTCGGCCTTTCCAAGCTCTGGAAAGCATACAAACTCAGCGCTTGCGTCGCCGCGCCGCCCACCCTATGGCCAGTACGCTGCCGCCGACAATCAAGGCTAGCGTGCCAGGCTCGGGTACGGCGGCGGCGCCAACCTCGCTGGAAACCGGCCCCGCACCGCTGTCCACCGAGGGATCGTAAACAAACGTCCCGCCTGCGGCGACCGTCAGGCTATTCTCGGGCGGGATGGCCCCTGCGTTATTGGCGGCCAGCGTCCCGCCCTCGACGGTTGTGCCGCCGGTGTAGGAGTCGTTGGTGCCTGCAAGGATCAGCGAGCCGGAGTCGACGAGCGTCAGGCCACCCCCGCCCGTGATCGCGCCGTCCACCGTGAGAGTTTGTCCCGCGGGGACGTCGAACACGGAATCCGAGGTGAGGGAGACCTGCCGGTTTTGGGCGAGTGTGAAACTGCCGGTTGCATAGACGGTGCCGCCCACCAGCGTGAGATTGGTCGAAGGATGTTCGGGGACCGTGCCGAGATCTCCGTCCGCGGCAAGATTCAGTTGTCCACCGCTGACGAACGTGCCACCGCTGTAACCATTGGCGGAATTGGCCAGCGTCAAGGCGCCGCCAGCGGGCACGGAGATGGCCACCTTGCCGCCGCCGTCCTTGATAACGGAGGAATAGCTTGCCGCCCCCGCCACGTAGGCTGCGCTGAGCATCGCGGTCGTCGAGGCCTTGCTGTTGGTCACGGTTCCGCCGGAAAGGTTGGCCAGCGCGAGGTCGAAGCTGTCGAGATCTAGGGCGGCCCCGGAGTTGATGCTCACCGCCGCAGTGCTGCTGAGGACCGCGGCAGCCTGGAGTTGCAGCGTGCCCGCGGAGACGTTCGTGCTGCCGTTGTAGGAATTGGCGGAATTGCTCAGGGCCAGGATACCGCTTCCCGTCTTGGTCAGCCCGCCCGAGCCGCTAATCGCCCCGCTCAAGTTCAGCGTGCCCGCATCGGTCTCAATCGTATTGGATCCGGCCCCCATCAAGGAAACAGGCTGGGCGAAATTTCCCGAACTGCTGAAGTCCAGCGTGGCGTTGGCGATGGACACCGAGCCGCCAATGCCTAGGCTGCCGGTGCCCGCGGCAATCAGCGTGCCGCCGGCGATGGCGGTGCCGCCGTTGTAGGAATTGGCGAGGTTGCTCAGGGCCAGGATGCCATTTCCCGTCTTGGTGAGCCCGCCCGAGCCGCCGATCACCCCGTTCAGGGTTACCGTGCCCGCGTCGGCCTCAATCGTATTGGGCCCGGCCCCCGTCAAGGATACGGGCTGGGCGAAACTTCCCGAACTGCTGAAGTCGAGCGTGGCGTTGGCGATGGAGACCGTGCCGCCGGAGCCCAGGCAGCCGGAGCCCGCGGCAGTCAGGGTGCCGCCGTTGATGACGGTGCCGCCGCTGTAGGAATTAGCGGAGTTGCTTAGGGCCAGGATGCCGTTTCCCGTCTTGGTCAGCCCGCCCGAGCCGCTGATCGACCCGCTCAGGGTCATCGTGCCCGCGTCGGCCTCAATCGTATTGACCCCAGCCCCCGTCAAGGAAACGGGCTGGGCCAAACTTCCCGAACTGCTGAAGTCCAGCGTGGCGTTGGCGAGGGAAACCGGGCCGCTGGCCCCCAGGCTGCCAGCGCCCGCGGCAATCAGGGTGCCGCCGGTGATGACGGTGCCGCCGCTGTAGGTGTTATTTGTGTTGCTCAAGCTGAGCACGCACGGGCCGGCCATAACGAGGGGACCGGTACCGGAGACCGGCCCGGACAGAGTGATGCCTAAACTGTTCGGTGAAAGCGAAGGGCCGGCACTCACCGTGAGCGAACCGCTCACGGTCAACGGGGCGGAAAGGGTGTGCAGACCCGCATCTACCCAGATGTTGGCGTTGCTGGCCAAGCCCAGCGTTCCGCCGCCGACAACGGCAGCGATGGTATACGAGTTGGCGCTGTCGAACCACAGCGAGCCGACGGTCTGGCTGCCCGACAACCACACGGTCCCGGCGAGGGACGGATCGATAAAGCTTGCCGTGTCGGTGGCGAGCGGGACCCGCTGGGCCCCTCCGCCTGCCGGCGTCCAATTGGTGGCAGTGTTCCACGTCCCGCTCGAAGGGCCGCTCCAATCGACCTCCGATGGCACCGACCGTGCGATGTTGACGACGGCGGAGATATTCCCACTGATATTGCTTGTAAACACCACCGCACCCGATGTGTCGTCTGGGCCAATTGTCGTGGTGCTTCCGGGAGGTGGAAAGTTGCTGTGGTACGAGTATCCGAACGAAAGCGCCGAAAGCCCGGCAGGGAGTTGAGCAATCGTGTAGTTGTCTTGGGCCAGCGCGTCCGAAGGACTGAAATTCAGGCTCCCCCAATTCATGTAATAGCCAGTCACGCCACCGGCTGCGGTTTCACTACAGGTCCAATCAGAGAGTTGCGTCACCGTACCGCTGGTGGGCAAGCAGTCGCTGCTGGCCACAGAAACGCCAATACCCACCAAGGACGAATTGTAATTCGTCCCGCTATCGCTCAAGATCAAGTTCCCCGATCCCGGGTAATAGGTCACGACTTGGGCCCGCGCGGCACTCGTCAGGGCGGACGTCAACACCGCCGCCACCAAAGCTGCCCAGACGCCCCACGCGCGCGATTTGTTCACCATCAAAACGGAAAAATACATCACCCAAAACTCCACTTAGTAAGCCAGCCGCGTAGAACGGTGTGTCCCACGTGGCTGGCAATATCAACGTCATACCGCCCCAGTTCAGGCAGCCCGCCGTAAATACTCGACCTGCTCAAGGGAGGAGTCTCGCACTCCTGTCCTGAACTGTAGCAGATCGTTGTTCGCGGCCCGCTTCGTGGCTACACCACGGCGACGGCGCATCGCACAAGCGCCGAGGCTGACCAAGCCGGCCACCAAGGCCAGCGTCAGCGTGCCCGGCTCGGGCACTGCCTGCACGTTATCCGAGGTCGTGTTGCCGCCGAAGTCGCCGAACGTCACGCTGCCGATATCGCTGCTGGGCAGGCCGGGGCCCAGGTCCGCCAACACATAGGTACCAGGCGCCACCCCCGTGCCCTCGTTGATCTCGTCCCACTCGAAGATGTGGGCCAGTTGTGCTGCGGCCGGGTTCGTCTCCCAGCCTGGAATGTTGTTTTGCTGAAGACTGGGATTGGCCAGAGGGAGATAGACCTGGAAGTTGTCGAGTTCGGGATTCCCCGTAACGACCAGATCCAAGAGTCCCGAGCTGGAGTTGTAGTCGATCAACGCCGTCCCGTTGTTGATTGCGATCGCGGGCCCGAACGAGCCTTGATTTCGGAGGGCGGCATTGCGGTCGTTGGCGCCGACGTACCCCTGGTAGTAGAAGTCGCCGCCGGCCCACGCCACGTTTGTCTTGCCAATGGCGCTACTTGGTCCGTAGAACATGCCCACGTCCGCCGCAGTCACCTTCCCTGTCAAGCCGGCGTCGCCCAACAGCGCGGTCTCGATCAAGGTGTAGCCACCGCCGTTGTAGTTGGTTACGAAGCCGACACCATAGATACTGGAGTTGACCGCGGCCAGCGTGCTGCTGGTGATGCCGCTAGCGCCCTTCCACGTCACGTTTCCGAGCCCGACACCGCTGCCCGTGACGGTTTGCCCGCTTCCTTGCTGGATGGCGGAGAAGATGGCCGCCGTGACCGCCGTGGCCGCCGTCCCGCCGTCGGCCACGTATAGGCCGCTGGCCTGCAGGTCCAGCAATCCGCCGGACATGTTCAGCTTGGTGACGCCGTTGTAGTTGTTGTTCACGCCCGCAGGGGTGTCCAACACGATCGTGCCGCCGGAATTGACATTAAGCGTGGCCTGGTACAAGTTGGCGGTAACAAGTGTGCCGTTGCTGACCGTGGTCGTGCCTAGCGGCAAAGAGCTGGAACCGCTCGCGTTGAGGGAAGCCATCGTGTGCGTGCCGCCCGTGATGTTCAGATTGCCCGAGTTGGCTAGCGTGAGGCTATTGGCCACGGCCCCGGGCCCGGTCAGGTTCAGCGTCGCGTTCGATGCGATGCTCGCCGATTCCTGCACGATGCTCTGCGCGCTGACGGTGGCCGAGCCCGTCACGTTGAACGAGCCGTTGCCCGTAATCGCGCCAATGACCTGCGGCCCGGCGCTGACGTTGAACGTGCCCGAGTTGGCGACCGAGCTGCGGGCAGGAATGGCGCCGGCCGTAGTGGCCGTCAGCGTGCCGCTTTGGACCGTCGTGCCTCCGGAATAGCTGTTCGTGCCGCCAAGGTTAACGGCGCCCTGGCCGTTCACGAGCAGTGAACCGTTGCCGGTGATCGACCCTCCGCTGAGGCTGTAAGTTGTTGCCGTGTTGGAGAATGTCATGCTGCCCGGCGAAACACTGCCAAGCATCGTGATCGAGCCGTTGGCGCCGGCCGAGTCGCTGAACGTGAGGATGTCGCCGTTATTGCTGGGACCGAGGGAACCATCGCTCATCCCCCCAAGAAACTCCCCAATCGCCCCGCCCCAGAAATTCCCATTGCCGCCAATCCACGTCAGGTTGGCAGACCCGAGATATGTCGCGCTGAGATCGATCTCCGAGGAATTGGGCGAGGAGAAGCTGTACGAAAAACTTGTCGAATGAGCGCCGAGCGTGAGCATGCCGGCGCTGTACCCGTTGGTCAGATTGCCCAGCATGATCGGGTAGACGGTAGTCCCGTTCCCGCCCAAACCGCCGATGACGACCTTGACCGCGACCGAGCCGGTTGTGGGCAGGGCGATGTTTCCCGCCGACAACGAACTGGCGCCGTTTGACGCAAAGTCGTACTGAAGATTAGCTCCGCTGGCAAAAGTCGCATTCTGCTCGACGGCCAACCCGCCCGGCGCGCATGGCACGGTCGAATAAATGTTCAGTTGAGCTAGAGCGGCTACGAGCGGATTGACCGTGCCCGGGCGAACCATGGCGCCGCCATTCACGTTCAAGTTGCCTTGGATGGTGGCGGTCCCCTGCAAGGTTCCGCCGTTGACGGTAACGTCGCCGTAACCGGTTACGCTCGACTGTTGAGGCTCGGTGCCCATATCCGTGGGCGAGAGCAAGAGCAGGCCGTTCTGGACGGTCGTCCCTCCCACATAGCTGTTATGGCCGTTGTTGAGCCACAGGGTATTCGGCCCGTCCTTGACGAGAATCAGGGTACCGCCGGATCCGCCGTTGCCGTCCGCCAAGAGGCCGCCATAAGGCCTGCTGGGCGAAGCTGCGCCACTCACAGTCAACGTGGCCACCCCGACCGTGTTCTGAACCGTGACGGCGTTGCTTGTGCCGTCCCCGTTGGCGTCGGCCCAGTAGGACAGCGAAGCCACGGCCTGATTATTTCCGTAAAGCTCAAGCGTTTGCTGGTAGGAGTTGCCGTTGATGGGCGCGAAAATCAGGTCGGTCGTCGTGGGTAAGGCGTTTTTCACGCCCAAATACACGTTCCCCTGCACCCCCTGCTCGAACATCGTCACGCCCGTATACGTGTTCTGGGCGTTCAAATAGACGCTACTGGCCCCGCCGCCGCCGCCGACCTCGCCCAACTGCACGTCGCAGTTTCCGGAGATCACGCCGTTGAGGTACAGCGAGTTGCCGCTCGACGGGTAAATCCAGAAGAACGAGTCCGTCGTGCCGTTGCCGAGAATGAACCCGTTGCCGTTGGCAATGGACCCGGACTGGGAGACGCTGGTCTTGAAGAACGTCTGGTTCGTAGTGTTCAGTTGGATGTTGCAATCGATGCTCGATGTGACGTATTGTCCGGTCATCGTGATGCCTTGGGCCGAGGCGGTCGTAAAGTGCGTCGGCGCCGCGGGAGTCTGCATGTTCTGGAACTGCAAGGACCCGCTACCCGCGAGGTCGACCCCGCCGGGAAACTGCACGGTCAGCGGATTCGAAACGGCCAGATTTCCGTTGATGGTTGCGTTGCCCAGCGTTACCGATCCCGAGGCGGCGGACGTCGCGGTTTGCGTGACCATGTACAGGGTCGCGCTGGAAGCGACGGTCAACTGCCCGTTGTCCGTGAAGTTCTCCGGTATAACGGCCAGAGTGCCCGACTGCACCGAGAGCGTCGAGCCGGCGCCCAGCGCCACACTCGTCTTCGTCCCGCCGGTGAATGCCAGGATACCGGGGCCTGCGGTATTGAGCGTGCCGTTGGCGGCGACCGTCAGGTTACCAGACATCGAAGCCGTGCCGGAGGAAGCCACGATCGTACCGCCGCCGGGATTGACCGTGATGGCGCGGCTGCTCTTGACGTTGGAGCTTGTAAACTGAAGCGTGCCGTTGGTATCCAGGGTGACGCCGCCGGTACTGGCTCCCAGGGCGGCATCGCCCGAGGGGCCGGTCGCCAGAGTCCCGCCCGTAATGAACGTTCCGCCGGTGTAGCTGTTGGAGTTCGACAACGTCACCAACCCCGCGCCGGTCATATTGAGGGCCGTGGTGCCGGCGATCGAGCCCCCGGTGATATTATAGGAGTGCGTCATATTGCTGAATGTCAGCGATTGCGGGCTCACGGCGCTGCTGGCGGTAATCGTAACCGTGGAATTGTTGACGGTCGGCTCGGGGAAAGTCACCGTGTCGCCGTCGACGTAGGTGGCGCTGCCGCCCCAGTTCGTGGCGGTCGAATTCCAGGCGCCGCTGCTCGTTGCCCAGGTCAAGCTCTGGCGGCTCGGCAAGTTGTTGCTCCCGGTCCCGGTGATCGTCAAATCGATCTGGTTGGGGTTCGTTCCGTCTTGCACGAAGCCGTAGGCATATCCGGCCTTGGTGCCTGAGCCAATGGCGAAGTCGGAGGAGTTGAAACCGTTCAAGCTGGCAAATGTCAAAAGCGGGTAGCTGTTGAACGTCTGACCGCTGGTGTTGAGATTGACCACAATGCTGTGGGCGGTCGCGCCCGAAAGATCCAGTATGCCGGTGCCCGTAATCAGGTCGGACTGAGTCGAGTTGAAGTCGTAGGTCAGGCTGCCGCCGCTGAGAGTCATGCTATTGACAGCCAGCGTGCCGTAGGAGGCGGTGCCGCCGGTTGACAGCGACGTGCCGGCGGCAAAACTTGCGCTGTTGTTTGCCAAGCTCACCGCCGCGCCGGAGTAGACGAGCCCCCCCCCGCTCAGCACGGAGAGCGGGCCGACGCCGAGTGCCGACGCGTTGCTCACGGTCACGATGCCCTGCGCGATGGTCGTCGCGCCGGTGTAAGTGCTCGATCCGCTGAGCGTCAACCCACCGCTGCCGGTCTTGTAGAGGGCCAGGTTGCCGCTGATGAAGCCGTTGAAGCCGGTCTTGGGCGTGAGCCCGCCGGTGATCGTCAGCGTCGCGGCGTTGGTCGCATTGCTGTTGGTGATCGACCCCGTGCCGGTGGACGTCGAGAGCGAGTTGATCGTCTGGTTGAACCCGTTGAGGTCCAGTGTGCCGGAGCTTGTGTCCGTCGCACCGAAGATCACATCGGTCGCCGCCGGCAGCGACGCGCTGGAGCCAAGTTGGATAACGCCGTTGCCATCGATCATGGTCGTCCCGGCCCAGGTATTGTTTCCCGAGAGGAACAAAGTGCCGGCGCCGCCGGCCCCGTTGATGGTGTTGCTGCCTAACACGACGTCGGAGTTGCCGCTGATATTCCCCGTGATCGCCAGCACGTTGCCAGGCGTGGTGCCGCCGATCCCCACAATGAAGGATCCCGTGGTCGAGAAGGCGAAGGTCGCCGCGACGTTGCTCTTGGTGAAAGGCAGATTCCCGGAGTTCAGCACGATGTTGTTGGCGATCGTTCCCCCCGAGACCACCGTCCCATTCGCGGCGGTCGAGGCGCCGACCGGAGAGTCGGCGATCACCGCCCAGGCGTTCGTGGCGTTGGAAGGCTTGCTGGGAGTGACGCTGCCGGGATAAGCCACTTGGATCGTGCCCGATCCCGCGTACATGCCCGAAGTGAGGTTGTTGTCGAAATTGACCCGCGTTGGTCCGTTGATCACCAAGTTCCCGTTAATCGCCGCGCCGCCTTGCAGGCTTGCCGCGTTGCTCCCGCTTAGCACCAGTGTGCTGCCCGGGGCGATCGACGTCGACCCTGAGAGCTGCGCAGACAGGCCACTCAACGTGACGGTGCCGGAACCCAGTTGGCTGTAGTTGCCACCGCCGATGAAACTGCCGCTGGTGGAGAAGGAAAAGCCCTGCGTGTTCAGCACGCCGCCGTTGCTGCCGATTTCGAACGTCCGGCCCGACGTCAAGTTCGAAGCAAGCTGGAGCGTGGAATTGTTGTCGATGACCAGGGCCCCGCCGGCGCCGTTGACCGCGCCCAGGCAGGCATCTCCGGCAACGATCAGGGTGCCGCCGGAGACCTGTGTGCCGCCAGCGTAAGTGTTCGTGCCCGAGAGCGACAGGAAGCCGGCGTTGTTCGCGGTTAGGTAAATCCCGCCGGTCCCGCCGGTCACTCCGCCGAGGAACACGTAGCCCGTGTTGGGCGTCGAGTTACTGACGATCACGCCGCCGGGGGAAAGCGTGCCGCCCGAGATCGTGATCATCGAAGTGCCGCTGCTGACGTTGCCGAAGGTGACAACGCTGCCGTCCGCGTACATCGTGCTTGCACCGCTCCAGTTCGGAGTACTCTTGTCCCACGCGCCACTGCCGCCATTCCACGTCAGGGAGGGGCCAGTGAAGTTTGTGTTGATCCCCAATGTGCCCAGGAAGGTCAGGTTGCCCAATCGCCAGTTCCCGGACGAGTTGTTGTAGAGCTGCGTGAGACCGCCGTTGAGAGTGGCTGAAACATAATCATTTTTGTTGCCCGTATCGTCAAACGCAGAGACCAGCCGAATGCCGAAGTTCGGATCGCTATTCGCGCCCGTAATGGAACTCAGATTGACCGTGATGGTTTGGGGATTCGGTCCTCCGTAGAAATCGTTCGGAGTCGCCACGAAAACGTAAGGTTGGCCTTCAGGGAAAGCGTAGTTTGTGCCGTTCCAAGTGTAAGTCGACGAGGGACTCAAAGCAGAATTTGCGATTTGTGTTAGACTCGTCGTACCGGCTGGTGCTCCATTAATCTTGGTCACCCAACTGCTATTGTTATCTACAAACGCACCCGCTGCTCCCCCAATGCCTGATCCGATACAATTCCAGACGGCGTTTGAACCCTGGGAAGTGTCCAGGCAGTACTGGAACTGCATGTCGCGGACGCCCTGCGTGGTGGAGTACCAATCGAAGCTGAAACTGATGTTCGAATATCCAATGGTGCTGGTGTCCAACTCGATGCCCTGGCTGTATTGCGGGGCGCCGTCGTGGGCGGTGGGACTGGCGATGTTAAAGAGCGCCCACGCGTTCGTGCTTACATTCCCGTTGGGAAGCACATTATTGTCCCCGTTGGCAACCGGACTTGTGGCGCGAACACGCCACAGGGTTTCGCTATACGAGGGGTCGGCCGTACCGGTAGTGGCGGGGAAATCGTCGGCAGCTTGGCTCCCGCCATTATAGGGGTTTGTCATCCCCAAGGTAATCGCCGTACCACTGCCCCATGTAGGCGCTGGACTGTTGGGAGTGCCAACGTTGAGCGTGCTGGAGCCTACGGAATAATTCGACGTTGGCCAAGTCTTTGCGTTATTGGTATAGTTGGCGTTAAAGCTCCATTGAGTAATGTCCGCAGCCTGAGCCAATCCGCCCGAAAGCGCCAATGCAATTCCCAACAAACCAACTACAATCGAAAATCTCTTCAGTCCAAATCTCATAGAGCGCCTCTCCCAAAGCAGCAACAGATAAATTCGACAAAGGTGTAAATAACTGCATTATAAGAAAAAGTGTCCAAAACAAATTAGGCGACGGTTAGGTTTCGGTCAGCGTTCGGTCAGCGTTCGGTTAACTTCAGGGGCGGACGCTATTCTTGAACATTCGATTGCAAATCGAAATCGATTCGGTTGTCGCCGGCGACTACATCTTTCTCCACACCTGACTTGGTGTTGTAGTGGGCGGGCACAAGTTCTTTATGAACTTCTTCCCCTACCTGTGTAGTGATTCGCACGCGATTCTTTCCCACCAGCGCACCATGTTCCTGGCGGATGTAAACAAGGTCGTAATGCCCGTCGCTATCGGTTATATCGCTGGCGACGCGCCCCTTGGGGGGATGAAACGCGACGAGCGCACGGGGTAGCGGTTTGCCATCGAGTGTCACCGTGCCATGCACGTGCCCCAACGGAGGGCCGTCGCCGTGGCCGCACCCTGCCGCCGGCAGAATCGCCAAAAGCGCTAGGAGAAGCAGGGTTCCTTGCCACCGTCCCGGACGAGGCCCTAAGCACCTGTCCGGAAACAACTCCCCTCTCCCGTGCGCAGGAGAGGGGCAGGGGGTGAGGGCAGATGCGGCCAAAACGTGGAGTTGTTTCTGGACAGGCCCTAAGTGCCCCGAAGAACCATCCAGGCCGGAATCGCCGACCCGCGCTCGATGCTCGAGATAACCAACCTGGTATGGGCTTGCGCACATAGACAATTCCTCGCTTGCATAATAGATGAATAAACAGGAGTCCGCGATGCCTGACGTGATCGCTTCCGCAGCGTCACGATTAGTCGGGCACCTGCGCTGGTTGTCCGTCGGCCATCGAACCGAGCAACGGGAAAACGGCGTCGTTGGTTGACGAATCGACATTTTCGTTGATAAAGTGGATGGAGCCGTCGCCCATGCCAAAGACCGCGCCGTTGATATGCTGGCTTCCCGGCGACTCGAAGAAACTGTTGTTCATTCCGCCGGGATTTTCGTGGCCTGGGTCCGTGGCGGTGGTGAAAAGCGAGGAACAACTGCCGAGGGCCCAACCCTCGAAACTCACCATATATCCGCTCGTGTCGCCCGGCTGGGGTGTTAGTCGCAGGAGTTCCCCGATCATGATGGTATGGGAGGTCCCGTCGACGATATCGGACGTCTTCGTCTGGTAATTCGGCCGGAAGATCCCCCTCAGCAAGGAGACGTCGGAGATCGGGGAGCCATCTGGCTCGAGGGGCTGTGAGTCGTTGCGCGTAAGGTCCTCGAACCTGTGGTTGTACTGGAGGACGTCATTTTTCCATCCGTTGGTCCGCCCCAGGCAGCCGCCGTAATCGGTGCCGCCGCCCGTCGCGGTCTTGCTGATCATCCAGTCGGTGTCGTGGGGCCGCAGACCGGATCGCCGAGTCGGGCAATAAAATCCCTTGATATCCGTAAACGAGACCTTTCCGTTGCCGTTGACGCTGCGAGCATAGTCCCACTGCTTGTAAAGGTAGTCGTACTCCATGAAAGGAAGGATCTCCAACATCCAACTTTGGCCGTGCATGTTGGCGTGCGCGGCCATGCTGGAGGCCTCGGTCCAAGTATCGAACAACTGCGGCCCGCCCATGGTCATAGTGGTGATGGAACCGGCCGGAAAGACTTGCTTAGTGCTAACGTAGTTGAGCAGCGCCAGCCCAATTTGCTTCTCGTTGTTCATGCAACTTGCTCGCCTTCCTGCCTCCCGTGCAGACTGGATCGCCGGGAGCAGCAAGCCGATCAGGATCCCGATAATGGCGATAACCACGAGCAACTCCACGAGCGTAAAAGCTGAACGTCGTGTCACGACTTCTCTCCTGGGCTGTTGTCCCATAAGTGCCATGCACCAAGTGGACAGGTCCGATGGTAAGGCTGGGGCAAAACCGACTATAGTAGCACCTGTCTGTTAGTGACGCGCAAGCATTGCGCTAGCACCCGGTTAGAAACAGGTTGCTGTCTTTTTTTGACGATTCCGCAAAGCGCGTATTCCAGATTCATGCCGGCACCTGCTATTTGCCACTTTGGTGGGTCTTCGCGGTGCTCGGTCACATCCTACGGGTTTTGAAACAGCTTCCTAATTTCGATTTCAGGCAGCCACCAGACTTCGATCGTGCCGTCGCCGATGGCGATCGCCAGTTGGCGTCCGTCCGGCGAAAACGTCAAGTTTCTTACCCAGCGGGTCGAGGCGGGAAATGCCAATAGCGTGCGCCCGCTGAGCGTTTCGTGAATGGGCAGCTCGCTTTGTGTCTTCGGATCCCAGAGAGGGCATGCTGAAGACGCTGGTTGAAAGTCGCGCCGCCGACAACTATACTGTGCGGTTGTTTCGATAGTCACTTCCGCCCGGATCATTTCCACACGCACTCTACCGAGGATTCGTCACTATGAATCGTAGACAATTCGTCGAAACTGCCTCGCTCGTTGCTGCCGGTCTATGCACGGCGGCGACCGTGGGGGCCGCCGCTGCCGCCTTCCCCGCCGTCCGTACGCCGCCAGCGCGGCGGAAGTTCAAGAGCGCGGCGGTCGAGCAGGTCATCGACCGCGTGAAGAGCACGATCGGCAACAAGGAATTGGCTTGGATGTTCGAAAATTGCTTCCCGAACACGCTCGATACGACGGTTGATTTCAGCGTCGTTGAAGGTCGGCCCGACACCTACGTAATCACCGGCGACATCGACGCCATGTGGCTGCGCGACAGCACAGCCCAGGTCTGGCCCTACTTGCCCTTGATGAAGGACGACCCCGCGCTCGGACAACTCGTCGCGGGAGTGATCAATCGCCAGACCCGTTGCATCCTCAAGGACCCGTACGCCAACGCCTTCTACAAGGATGAGAAGAAGGTCAGCGACTGGAAGAGCGACATGACGGAAATGAAGCCGGGTGTCCACGAGCGCAAATGGGAGATCGACTCGCTCTGCTTTCCCATCCGCCTGGCCTATCGCTACTGGAAAACCAGTGGCGACGCCAGCCCGTTTGATGCCGCATGGCACAAGGCGATTGGGCTCACGCTCGATACGTTTCGCCAGCAGCAACGGAAGACCGGCCGCGGGCCGTATCGTTTCCAGCGGCGGACCGAGACGCCGACCGACACCCTGCCGGGATCGGGTTATGGCCGGCCGGTCAGGCCGGTCGGGCTGATCTGTTCGATGTTCCGGCCCAGCGACGACGCGACCGTGTTTCCCTTTCTCGTGCCCTCGAATTTCTTTGCCGTGGTGAGCTTGCGTCAGGCGGCCGAGATGCTCGATGCGATCCGTTCCGATCGCGAGACGGCCTCTGCCTGCCGTGCCTTGGCGGACGAAGTGGAGAAAGCCTTGGCCCTCCACGCCGTGGTGCCGCATGCGAGGTTCGGCAAGGTATTCGCTTACGAGGTTGACGGTTACGGCAATTTCTACTGTCTTGATGACAGCAACGTGCCCAGCCTGCTGGCGCTTCCCTATTTCGGCGCGATGAGATCTTCCGATCCGCTCTACCAGAACACGCGGCGAATGCTCATGTCGGACACCAATCCGTATTACGCACGGGGCCGCGCCGCGGAGGGGCCGGGCGGCCCGCATGCCGGCCTGGACATGATCTGGCCCCTGGGCGTGATCCTGCGAGCCAGTACCAGTAGCGATGACGCCGAAATCCGCCTCTGCCTGGACACGCTACAGCGGACCCACGCCGGCACAGGTTTCATGCACGAGGCGTTTCACAAGGACGACCCCCATCGCTTCACGCGTTCTTGGTTCGCCTGGGCCAACACGGCGTTCGGCGAACTGATTCTGAAACTCTTTCACGAGCGGCCAAAGCTGCTGGAGTATAAAGCGCGCTGAAAAAGGTCGGCCGCGCCCGCATGCTCTTTGATGACAGTTTAACCGGCCCCCGGCGTAGCGAACCGGCGGCGGTTAGTAATGCGCGGCGCCGACTTGCGCAAGTCGGCATCCGTGTTGGCGGCTGCGCGGAGCTTACTGGTCGGTTTCAGGAATTTCGTAAAGGTTACCTCGCCTTACCTGCCTCGCCCCGCACGAGGTTGCCCTTCTTGTTGATTGTGCCGCCAATGGCAAGGTAGAACACATCGCCCTCCTTGGACTTCCAGCGTCCGACGACGGGCAAGTCCTTGGCGATGCCCTCGACCTTGGTCTTCGTGACCTCCAGGGACTCCGAGACGCTCGTGCCGTGCTCCTTGCCGTCCACGTTCACGACGACGGTCTTGTCCTTGATTTCCTCGACGTGGAAGACCTGGACGCCCTTCTCCTCCTGCACGAGGTAGGCGAACGCTTTTTGTCTTGCACACCTTCTCGGCGCGCAGTCGCTCATCGGCAGAGTTGTCCTTCAGCACCGTAGAGGCGACTGCCAGGACGAGCAACCGTTTCTTCTTCAGCTTGAACGGCTGCTTCGTCGGTCCGTGTTTCAACGCCGCCTGCTCGGGCGCGTGGGCGGTGCCTGTCTGCAATGCCTACTGCGACCACGGCAGCCACTTCTACGCGACCTACTATAACGTCACCAACACTGTCCATATCAGACGCAGCATCAACGTGGCGAATCACCGCGCGAACTGGTTGCGGCGCCACGGCGACTGGCACGACATGCTGGCGCAGACGGCCTCTTGCATCAGTCCCAGACCCGTTCTCCGGCCGCCACGCAGAACCATGTAGCCATGACCGACCAGGGACTCAGGTTGCCATCTGCCGGGGAAATGATTAGGATGATAGTGGACAAACCACCGTACCATCACCTTTCCCTCGCCCCTCATGTCGGAACTTACGGGTCAGACTGCCGGTTGGCTCGACCTCATGCGGTCGGGCGATCCCGACGCTCGTCGCGGGCTCATCGAGTATTCCTGCGAGCGGCTGCGCGGTCTGGCGAGGAAGATGCTTCGCCGTTACCCGAAGGTCCGTCGCTGGGAAGAGAACGACGACGTGTTCGTGGAAGCGGTAACCCGACTCCACGGCGCCATGGAGTCCGTGCAGCCCGAGTCGCCGAGGCATTTCTACAACCTGGCGGCTACCCAGATCCGCCGCGTGCTCATTGACCTGTCGCGCCGCTACTACGGAGTCGAGGGACTGGGCAGCCACCACGATACGGCGGCACGGAATTCCGAGGGCGACACGCCCCCGAAGCACGAGCCAGCGGACACGTCGGGCGAACCTGCCAACCTCATGGAATGGACGGAGTTCCACGAGCAGATCGGGACGCTACCCGAGGAGGAGCAGGAGGTTTTCAATCTGCTGTGGTACGAGCAGCTGAGCCATGAGCAGGCCGCCGAGGTGCTGGGCGTGACCACCAGGACCGTCCGCCGACGCTGGCAGGACGCCCGCTACTTGCTCTACAAGGCACGCACGGGCGAACCCCTGCCCACGGAATCGTTAGGACTACGCAGCCTCGACAGGAACGCTCCTGCGTAGAACGGAATTCACTCCGTTTCGGCGAAAAGTAGAGACCAACGGACTAAATCCGTGCTACGAATGACCATGACCGCGAACGATGACCAGTTCCGAGACCTTCTTGACCGCTGGGAGGACCTGCGCGAACAGGGGCAGGAGCCCAGCGTGGAGGAGTTGTGCCGCGATACCCCACACCTTGCCGAGCGGCTGCGGGATTGGACGCGCGTGCTGAAAATGTCGGACTGGCTCAACCGTCAAGCGGAAGAAGTCGCGGACGAGACCCTTGGTGAGGCGGGAGCCATCTCGACCGAGGAACGCGAGAGGCACGGCATCCTCGGGCAGTATGCACTGCTGGAGGAACTCGGCAGCGGTGGCATGGGGCGGGTCTTCAAGGCGATCCACCGCAAGATGAACCGCACGGTCGCCGTGAAACTGCTGCCGGAGTCCCTCGTCAAGTCCTCGGAGTCGATCGAACGGTTCCAGAGGGAAGTCCAGGCACTGGCCCGTTTGTCTCATCCGAACATCGTCGCCGTCCACGACGCGGGCACCGCGGACGGCACCCACTTCTACGTCATGGACCTGGTCGACGGCGAGGATTTGGCACGGCTAATCGGGGAGCACGGTCCGATGCCCGTGGAACAGGCTCTGGACTGCATCCTCCAGGCGGCTCGTGGTCTGGAATATGCCCATGCCCAAGGCATCGTCCACCGCGACATCAAGCCGTCGAACCTCATCCTTGACCAGGGTGGCACGGCGAAGATCCTCGACCTCGGCATCGCCCGCTTCCGGCCGCTGCCGGAGCAAGCCGGCGACGACCTGACGAAGACCGGGTGCGTCCTCGGCACCGTCGATTACATGGCTCCCGAGCAGGCGATGAATACGCGGCGTACCGACCACCGCGCCGACATCTATTCCTTGGGCTGCACGCTGTATTATCTGCTTACGGGTCAGCCGGTCTTCGGCGGCGAGACCGTCATGGAGCGGCTCGTCGCCCACCGCGAGCATGCCGTGCCGTCGCTTCGCAAGGCATGCCCTGCTGTGCCACCGTGGCTGGATGGCATCTTTCGGAAGATGGTGGCGAAGAAGCCGGGCGACCGCTACCAGTCGGTGACGGCACTGGTTTCCGATCTGGAGCGGCATGCCGCCTTTCGGGGTTGGCAGTGGCTTTGGTTCGTGGCTCTGGCGGCACTACTGGCTGTCGGGATCTGGGCGGTGTGGTTGGCGACCCATTCTCACGGCGGCCTTTCCTCAAAGAACCTGCAGCAGGCTAAGCCCATCGAACCGCCCGCGAAGCCGAGCGAGACCCTGCCTGGGCCACCGATAAAGGAGAAGCCTCTCGACCTGCCCGTGAAGCCGAGAAAGGCGGAAGAGAAGGAGTTGTCGAAATGAGATGGTGAGCGTTCCTGGTATGGCGGCGGCTTCCAAGATCGCTGTTCCGTGATGTCCGATGCAATTCGGAATGGCGGGATTGTCAAATTGCCTGCCGGTCACTAAAACCAAAAGTATCCTGACTTTTTCCCATGTCCGTGCCATTTCGCTGCGGCGGAGGAGGTGACTGCGGCAGGTAGCTGGGCTGAGGTCGTTCCAAAAAATCGGTGGTTTTATGGGAACCCTGGCATCGCCGCTGCGCGCGCCGCCCCAGCGAACCCACGCCAAGTCCATCCCGGAAGTGCTGCGGTTGGCTTGGGAGGCGATTGCAGCGAAATCCTGGCGGAGTGGCCGGTGCTGGCCGTGCCCCGGCTCCGCTCGCTCTACTTGTCTCCCGGAACTCGGGAGACACGGAAACCCAGGTTGCCGTTCCAGAACCCAGGCACGCTGCTGGCACGGATCGCGGACCGGCAAATCTCCGGCGGGTTGTTCCAGCCACCGCCGCGAATCACCCGGGACGAGCCGCTAGTTGGACCTGTCGGATCGTCCAGCGGCGACTTGGCGTAATACCGGTCCTCATACCAATCCTGGCACCACTCCCATAGGTTGCCGTGCATGTCATACAGCCCCCAGGAGTTGGCCCGCTTCTCGCCCACCGGGTGCGTCTTTCCATCGGCATTACCGTCGAACCACGCGTAGTCGGAAAGTCTCTTCTCCTCGTCCTCCCTTGAAAGTCCGCTACCGGCTGAGCTGAAACAAAACCGGCCTGTGCTGCCCGCACGACAGGCGTATTCCCATTGTGCATTCGAAGGCAAACGGTAGGTTCGTCCGGCCGATTGTTCTGACGGCATCGCCGATAGTCTCCGGCAGAACTCCGCCGCATCCTCCCAGGAAACATTCTCCACCGGAAACCGTTTTGTGTTCTGCCCCGCGACTTTGTCCTTGGCCTGGCCCATGGGCGAGAACTCGCTCGGGTTCTCGCCCATGACCCGGTCATATTCTCCCTGCGTAACCTTGGTGGCGCCAAGGCAGAAGGGCTTGGTAATCCGTACCCGGTGCTGCGGCCCCTCGCATAGCAGATGGTACTTCCACCACGGGTTATCGGCATGCGCCTTTAATTCTTCTTCAATAAGTTCTTTGGGCGAGCCCATCCCGAACTCCCCCGGCGGAATCAGCACTAGCGTCATACCGATGGAGTTGGTGGTCGCGACCGGGATGCGAAGTTGTCTGGCCCAGGCTGCTTGATGTTCTTTGGCTTTCTTGGCGTCGAACGGTGCGACGGCGGGAGGCGGAGCACCGGGGGGAAGTTTCCAGGGTCCGTCGGGAACGATATTGCTTCTGGCGACAGGAGCGGTTGCGTCGGCGCGCGAGAGTGGTACGCCTTCGCACCACATCGATCCTGGATGCGTGCCGGGAGATAGCGTCAGTATGTTACCATGCCCGGTAAGATCGGGCACGCTATTTCCGCCCGGTTCGTCAAAATCCCAGTACGCGGCCAGGCCGGATTCCTTGCCGGTCAGGTGGCGGTGTATCGCCCCACGAATCTCCGCTTCGCTACGGGCAACTGACCAGATTCGCACTTCATCAATAGCGCCGTACCAGCCGTCGCGAAAAGGACCGGAACCAACCCACAACGGGTGGTTGTTCTTCCTGCGCGGAACAGCCGACCTGATGGCCGACTTCAGTTCGCCGTCAACGTAGAGCTTCATCGCGTCCTGCTCCTGCACCGCAGTCACGTGAATCCATCGCTCAATTTTGCCTCGCAACTCCGCCGACAATGCCGTTTCCCCGCTTTCAAATCGGAGCGTTGGTGGTGAATTGGTACTGAGCACCAGGCAATAGCCCGTCTTGTCGATTTTCTTTGAAACGATGGGCTGTACACCCTTTGGCGAGTTGCCAACTGGACGGATCCAGGCCTCAATGGTCAGCGGCCCAGCAAGATCGAGTGTGGCGGAGTTCGCGGCACGTGCAGTCTGATCATTCGACCAAACCGAAAAAAGTAAGGCTGCTTGTCCTTGCCGGGGCGAAGTGAGTACCGCGTTCTCGACCGCGGTCTGCCGCGTGTGTGCCAGCGTTTCTGGGCCGTTTGCTCCGTTTGTAAGCTTGGCGGTGCTGTAAGTCCTTGCTACTCGAAAACCCACATTGGGGGAATCGAATGCGGGATAATCGAAGAGAAACCAAAAGCTAGCTAAGAGGTGAATTGGATCGGCAAACCCTCCACCACGCAAAACGCCACGGCTCTGGCCGGTTACCGTTTCGCCTGCTGCTCCGTCTTTGTCAGCATCTGTCACGCGCGCAGCATAGAGAGGGTCCCGGCACCACTCTGATACGTTGCCCAACATGTCGAACAGCCCGAAGTCGTTGGGCTTCAGGCTCGCCACGGGGAAGGTCCATTCGGCCTTCGTGGTCGCGCTGTTACAGGCGTACTTGCCCAAAAGTACTTTGGTCCATCCATAGTAATAGTAGCTCGTCGCCCCAGCTTCACAAGCAAATGTCCATTCGTCGTTACTTGGCAGGCGGTAGCCCGTCCGCTGTGACCAGTCAGCGGCCTGCTTCATGCCCTCGTCAAACTGGCCTAAGACATTGGGTTCATAGCACCACTGGTCCTTTGCGAGCCCCTCCTTTTCACTCAGCCAGTTACAGTAGGCTGCAGCGAGATACCAGTTGACGCCCTGGATTGGTAGGTCAGGATCCAGACTAGCATGGTATTGGATAGGACTCCTGAAGTTGGGCATGAATTGATGGAACTGCGCCACCGTCACTTCCTTGCTGGCGATGGCGAAGTTCTGAGCGATCGACTTGCGGGGCTGGGTTTGATTAGTTTGGCTGTCCTTCTTTTCCTTCGGTGATCGGATCGCAGGATCGACTGGCACCGTGAGAATCACCATAGTATGGCCTTGGCCATTAATGAACCACTGCTTCGTGATGCCGGCCTTAGCGGGCGGGCTGGCGGCGTAGTCAGTAGATCCAGGACGAGCTAAAGCCGGTTCGTCCAAACGATTGTCAACCATGGCGGCCGCAAGCTCTTGGTCAATCACGCGGATCTTGCCCTGTTGTTTCCACTGCCGCAGGAGCCACTCCGCAGCGCCGTGGATTCCCGCATCGGCGTCATCGCGGTACATGGCTAGGAGCTTCGGTACGAGGGCGTCGCGGTCGGTGGCCAACAGACGATCGGGCCCGAATTCCCCGAGACAGAGTATTAACGCCCGCCGGGCCGAGACGTCCTGCTCTTCGTCCAAGCGGCGGAGGATGACCCGCGGGTCAGCGTCGAAAGGGGCAAGCCGGTGAACAAGCCAGCTTCGCGCGCTTGGGTCGGCAGTATGCCTCAGCAGGCTCCAAACCGTATCCTGCCGGCCCAATAGAAACAGCGCGATTGCCAGATTCGCCTGCCGGCTGGAAAACCGTGCTTTCCGTTCTTGCCACACTTGAATGTCTTGCTGAGTACGATTGTCTGGTTTCTCGTCGGCCGGCTTCTCTGCCAAACACGTCATCAGGCCGGTTGCCGCACGCTCGCCGTGCCTGCGCAACGCGGTTAGAAGCAAGGTGAAATTCTCTCCTTCCGCATCTGCCAAGAGATCGGCCAGCACGTCCGGACGGTCGGCGGCGTAGTTGGCGAGGATGCCGGCCGCGAGCGAGCGTTCGGATTCCGAACGACTTGTGTCGCGGAAGACGTGCTTCAGCGGCGAAGAGAGCGTCTTGGCAACCGGTTGTAGTGCCTCCATCCACTTGCCAACCCGCAAGGCATTTTCGATGACCAAAACGTCGACCGTGGGTTCTGCAACCTTGGCCCAGTCGGCCCCCTGGGGATCGAAAGCCGCGAGGACACAGGCCGCTCGAAAACGGTGGTTCTTCGATAACTGTGGATCCAGCGCGACGGTCCATAAATCCTTCACCAGATTCTTGCAATAGGGAACCAAGGCACTGCGGATCACAAGCAATTCATCCGGCTCGACATCGAGCAGGTGGCCGCGGAGATAATCGACCTGCTGTGAATCACCGGAAAGCAGGGCCAAGCTCAGGCGGAGGTGTTCCTTTTCCGTGAGGTCCGGCTGCGCGATCAATTCTTCTAGCCGCGGGACGATTTCGGCACGTACGGGCGCCAGACCCTCAATCAAGTAGGGCACTTGGGTAATCTCCGCGCGACGCAAGGCATCGATTTGGGCCAAGGCCCGTTCCCTTTGTATCCTAACCACCCGCATCCAGCCGATCGTGCTAATCACAGCAACCAGCACGATGAGCAGCATGGCGGCTGCCGAGAGTGCCGCCACCACCGGCTGCCGTTTGCACCACCGCCAGAACCGCTCGGGGAGGCCGATCCGCCGTGCCGTTATCGGCTCGTCGGCAATCCAACGCCGTAAGTCCTCGGCCAACTCCTGGCACGAGGCATACCGTTTGTCCGCCGGCTTCTGTAGGCACTTCAGGCAGATCGTCTCCAGGTCCTTGGGGATCCGATTGTCGAGTTTGCTGGGACCCTTCGGTTCGGTCCGCTGAACAGCATAGGCAAGCTGGCTGGCATTGGATGCCTGGAATGGACGCTTCCCGGTGAGCATCTCGTAGAGCATCACGCCCAAAGCCCACTGGTCGCTACGGCCGTCGGCAAGGTGGCTCTGCCCGGAATGCTGTTCGGGACTCATGTAGGCCGGCGTGCCCAGACGCATCCCTTCTTGGGTCTTTAAGTCTTCACCCTTGTCTCGTCGAGCCATGCCGAAGTCCATCACCAAGGGCTCGCCGTCGCTATCCAGCATTACGTTGGCCGGCTTCACGTCGCGGTGGATGATCCCCTTGCTGTGGGCATAGTGCAGCGCCAAGGCGATCTTCTGGATCAGCACGGCGGCCTCCCGTTGCGGCAACTTCTTCTTTTCCGCCAAACAGTCGGCCAGCGTTCGGCCTTCGATAAAGCCGCTGGCAATGAAGTAGGAGTTGCCGATCTTGCCGGCGTCGTAGATCGGTACGATATTGGGATGCCGCAAGTTCCCAGCCGCCCTTGCCTCGCGCAAAAACCGCTGCGCGTCGTCATTCGAGCCCAAGACGCCCAGCCGCGGGGTCTTAACGGCCACCAGCCGATCCAACTGTGTGTCGCGGGCCTTGTAGACGGTGCCAAAGGCCCCTTGACCCAAAAGCCCGATCCGTTCGAAACGGGCGATACGCTGCGGGGTGCCTCCAGCTGACGACTTCGTCGCTGTCTCTCTCATGGGTGACGAGAGAGGCGCGTAATCAATCGTTGCGTCAGAGGATGAGGGAACACGCGGGAGATCCGGCGTATCAGCCACCGCGTCGGCTGCTGATCGTGACGTGGTGAATTCTGCCCGCAATTCGACTTCGGCGGCCTGCAATTCCGCGATCAGTTCGCTTTGCAATTGCAATTCCGGCCACTCGGCCAGATACTCTTCGACGGTCTTGCCTTTACCGTGTCGCGAGCGAAGTTCTTGGTCCACTTTGATTAGAGCCACGAGAGCCGAGTGGCGCAGGGGATGATCGGCGGCGGGAATGAACTGGGCGAGATCGGCTCCGCTGCTGGTCCGCCAGGCTTCTTCCAGCCGACGGATCAGATCGTCAAGCAGATCGTGGCTTTCATCATTCCACTCGATCATCGGAGTCCTCCTTCAGCAGCGCCTGGAGCCGTTTGCGGAGACGGCCGATCTTGGTCGTCACGGACGAGCGGGTACAGTTGAGCTGTTCAGCAATGGCCCGTTCGGAATGGCCCTCCGCCAGTAATAAGGCGATTTTCGAGTAGCTTTGGTCGATGCCTTTCAAAAGATTGTCGATGAGGTCCTTGGCGACGGCCCGCTCATCGGGGGTCGGCTCGCGGTCCAACAAGGCATCCGCGTCCTGGTATTCCTCGGCATTGGGAGTCCGCTTCTTAGCCTTGTGGTGCTCGGCGTGCTTGATGATCTTGTGGCGAGTCACTGTCTCCAGCAGGCGCCACAGTTCGCTGGTGTGCTCGAAGTGCAGTTGTCCTTTGGCCGTGCGGCGGAAGACGGTCCCCAGGACCGACTGGACGACGTCCTCCGGGTCCTCTCGCTGCCGAAGGCGATTATCCATGCCGCGGTCAGCCAGGGCGTGAAGCTTCTGGCGGTACTTGCGGTCGAGCGTTTCTGCCCCCGAAGGCGTGCCAGCGTTAACCCCGCGAAGCAGGCTCTTGTCGGACTGGGTTTTGGACATGCTTCGGCCCTCTCAACGGAAAGGCAGGTGGAATCGTGCTCATTCTAATAAGGGGTAGGGCCGGTCTTCAAGGGGCAGGGTCCTTGCCTGCGGCGGAGAACTCCGCCGAGCGCAAGAAAATGCGTCGTCATCCCCTCTGATCGACCATGCCGTCTACCTCTGGCGTGGCAAATTGGCCGCCACGTGTCCTGGTTTTTCTTGACATCTGCTGCCGCGTCCCGGGCGCTCAGGCAATCGCCGCGACAAACCTCTCCGGGATCGGTAGGCTGGCGGGGACCAAGGCAGCATAATCGGGGCGGTCGGCGGCCGAAAGAGGCCGGATTTGGGTGGTCTGCTTGGGCAGCCCCCCCTGTCAGCCTATCGCACCAGGATCGCGAGATTGAATGTCAGGAATCGGCAAAGCGTGAATGATGCGGCGTTGCTGGCTTATTTGGCGGCAAGCAGAATCTTCATGCCCAGGATATCACCATGGACGCGTACGTGCGGGCCTTGGAAATCACCTTTGCCGAGTCCGGCCGGTAGGTCCAATGGCCGTGGACAGCGATGCCGGAACCGCTTGTTCAGGGCCTACGCCCTCATTCCGCGTTTTATCTTCCTGTCGCCCATTTTCCTGTCTGTTCCGTGAAAAGGCCGCGGACACCGATGCCGAGACTGCTGCGCCTTCAGGACATCTCGTTGCGGGATAGATCCTCCAACGGCGCGGGCAATGTAAAACGGATCTGCTCCTCGCGCACCGACTGCAACTCGACCGAACCGCCGAACCGCCAACGCAGCATGTCGACACACTCCTGCACCACGGATTCCGGCGCGCTGGCACCGGCCGTGATCAGCACGGTTTCGTCGCCCTGGAACCAGGAAAGATCAATGTCTTTCGGGCCGTCGATCAGGTGCGAAGGAACATTGTGCGTGAGACCCAATTCGGCGAGCCGGCGGCTGTTCGAGCTGTTGTGGCTGCCAACCACTAGGAGCATGTCGGCCTGTCCGCAGAGCGTGCGCACGGCTTCCTGGCGATTTTGCGTGGCGTAGCAGATGTCTTCCTTCTTGGGGGCGACAATCTGCGGGAACCGCTCCTTCAGCTTGGCGATAATGCCGGCCGTTTCCGTCACGGAAAGCGTCGTTTGCGTGAGATAGGCCAGCCGCTCGGCATGCTCGATCTGGATCGTCGCGGCGTCGTCGACCGTCTGCACCAGGCGAAACGCCTCTGGGGCCTCGCCCATCGTGCCGATGACTTCGTCGTGCCCCGCATGCCCTACCAAAATGATCGTGTAGCCGTCGCGGGCGAAGCGGATGGCCTCGCGATGCACCTTCGTTACAAGGGGGCAGGTGGCGTCGATCGTTTTCAGCTTGCGGGCCAGCGACTGCTCGTGGATCTCCGGCGCGATGCCGTGGGCCGAGAAAAGCAGGTAGGAATTCTCCGGAACCTCGTCCAAATTATTGACGAAGACCACCCCTTTGCCCCGAAAATGTTCTACAACCCAACTGTTGTGAACGATTTCGTGATAGACGTAAATCGGTATGCCATAAAGGGCAACGGCCTTCTCCAGGGTCTCGATGGCCATATTAACGCCGGCGCAAAAACCGCGGGGGGCGGCTAATATGATGCGCATGGTTTCCCCTTGCTAAGAAATTTATCATAATAGAGTGCATGTTCTCGCACGACTTGGCATTATACGGTCCGGACGCAAAGATCCCCAAGCCCCTCCACCCCAGACGGGGGAGGGCCTACTGTCGGCGGCTGGCCCGGCGGCATTATGAGAATTTTACCGTCGCCAGTTGGCTGCTGCCCTGGCGGCTGCGCCAACATTTCTACAATGTTTACGCCTATTGTCGCTGGGCCGACGATTTGGCCGACGAACCGGGCGACCCGCAACGCAGCCTGTCGCTGCTGGACTGGTGGGAAAAAGAGCTGCGCGACTGCTATGACGGCAAGCCTCGGCACCCGGTCTTCGTGGCCCTGACCGACACGATCCAGCGCTACTCGATTCCCATCGATCCATTCATCGACTTGCTGGTGGCCTTTCGCCAAGACCAGCGGGTCCGCCGCTACGAAGACATGGGGCAACTGACGCAATACTGCCGCTATTCGGCCAACCCGGTTGGTCGTTTGATCCTTTATTTGGGTAAAGTCCATACCCCCGAGCGGGCCCAGTTGGCCGATTCGGTCTGTACGGGTCTGCAACTGGCGAATTTCTGGCAGGATGTGGCGCGGGACTACGAAATGGGCCGCGTCTATCTGCCCTCGGCAGACCGTGCCCGTTTCGGCTATGATGAGGAGATGTTCGAGCGGCGGGAAGTCAACGATGCCTTTTGCCGCTTGATGGCCGCCGAGGTCGATCTGGCCGAAGGTCATTTGCGCCGCGGCATCCCCTTGATCCGTTGGATGCCGCCGGAATTGCAGCTTGACGTGGCTCTCTTCATCCACGGCGGCCTGGCGATCTTGGGGGCGATTCGGCAACAGAACTACGACGTTTGGACCTCCCGCCCGGTGATTTCCAAGGGGATCAAGTTACGGCTGTTGTGTAAATGCTGGTGGGAACTGAAACGGGGCCGGATTCCGGAAGACGTGACATGAGCACAGCGGATGAGATTCTCGCGAGCCAGGAAACGTGCCAGCGTTTGACACGCCAGGCAGGTTCGAACTTTCCGGCGGCGTTCAGCCTTTTGCCCTGGGTGAAACGGCAAGCCATGTATGCCCTGTACGCCTTCATGCGGCACAGCGACGACCTGGCCGACGATCCGCCGCCCGGACGGTCGCCGGGCGAGGTGCTGATCGAGTGGCGTCGTGCCCTGGAACGGGCGCTCTCGGGGCACGCTTTTTTGCAAGAGGGAACCCTGGTTGAAGCAGACGCCCGTGGCCGTGCGATCCTGCCGGCCGTGGTGCAAACGGTCCGCGAGTTCCGCATCCCGGTGGAATCGCTGCTGGCCGTGCTGGATGGAGTGGAGATGGACTTAGAGCCGCGGGTTTACAAGACATTCGATGAATTAGCTGTCTATTGCGAGCGCGTGGCGTCGGCTGTCGGCCTGGCGTGTATTCACATCTGGGGGTACCTGGGCGGCAACGTCCTCCAGCCCAGCCGTGCCGCCGGGCTGGCCCTGCAACTGACGAACATCCTCCGCGACCTGAGCGAAGACGCCCGGCGGGGACGCGTCTACCTGCCGCTGGAGGACATCGCCGCCTGCGGCTACTCCGCCGAGGAGCTTTGTTGCGGCGTGGTGAACCGGCCATTCCTGCGGCTGATGGAAATGGAGATCGAGCGGGCCGAGCAATTCTATCGCGAGGCGGCCGAGTTGACCCGCTCGCTGCACAAGGACGGACGCCGCATCTTTGGACTGATGATGGGCACTTATCACTCGCTGTTGGACGCCATTCGCCGTCATCCGGCCGACGTTTTCGCACGCCGCATCCGCGTGAGCCGCTGGCAGAAACTTTGGCTGGCCGCACGGTGGACGCTGCTGCCGGTAAAGGCTGAGCAGACGATGCAGGAAAAAACTGAATGACAAATACGAAATCCAAAGCACGAGGGGGCAAAATCCGAAATCCGAATGTCGAAATACGAAACAAATTCGAAATACGAAGGACTGAAATCCAAACCGTCCGTTTCGAGCCTTTCGATTTTCTGCTTTGAATTTGTTTAGGATTTCGACATTCGGATTTCGAATTTCTTGCCTCGCTTCATGCGTTTATGCCTGCCACCTCCTCCTCTTCTCCGCAACCTTCGTTGGCCATTGTCGGTGGTGGTCTTGCCGGCTTGGCGGCAGCCGTGGCGGCGGTGGAGCGAGGGTTCCACGTCGAATTGTTCGAACAAGCGCCGGCGCCGGGCGGTCGGGCGGGTTCCTATCACGACGTCCGTGTCGGTCAACTCGTCGACCTATCGCCGCACGTGGCCATGGGCTGCTGTACGAACCTCTTGGATTTCTGTCGCCGCACGGAAACGGCCGACGGCTTCGATCGTTATGCGACGCTGCATTTCTTCGGCCCGGACGGCACGCGTTGCGACTTTGCCGCCAATCGCTGGCTGCCGCCGCCGTTACACCTGCTGCCGCCGTTGCGGCGGCTCGGTTACCTGAAGGGCAGCGATCGACGTGCCATCGGCCGGGCGATGTTGCGATTGGCCCGTTATCGCGATACGGATGTCGCCGACTCGCCCACCATGGACGAGTGGCTCTGCCGGCAGAGGCAGCCGGAGAATGCTGTGCGGCGGTTCTGGACCGTGGTGCTGGAAAGCGCCTTGGGTGATTCCCTCGATCACGTCTCCGTGACGGCGGCACGAAAGGTCTTTGTCGACGGGTTCATGGCGACGCGCAGTGCCTACGAGGTCCTCATTCCTCGGCTGCCGCTGGGCGAAATCTGGCAAAGCGCCGGCAATTGGCTCACGCGCCGCGGTGCAAATCTTCGCATGCGCTCGCGGGTCGAACGTTTGGAAGTCGATGGGCGGCGGTTTCTCGGCGTCGTCCAGGGCGACGGACTCTGCCGCCGCTTCGACCACGTTGTCTTGGCGGTCTCGTGGAAACAACTCGGTACTTTGCTGGGAGCGGAACTGCTCAAGCAGATTCCTCGGGCCGAGGCCGGCACCGGGTTGAATTCTTCGCCGATCACGGCGGTGCATCTCTGGTTCGATCGGTCGATCATGGACCTGCCGCATGCCGCCTTGATCGGGCGATTGAGCCAGTGGGTGTTCCAGGGCAACAGGCACGCCACGCCGCAGGCCGAGCCTGCCATTTTCCACTATACTGTCGTCATCAGCGCTTCGCAGGCCCTGGCAGACCGCGATCCCAGGCAAGTGCTGCAAGAGGTATTGGGCGAATTGCAAGCCATTTGGCCGCTGGCTGGTGAGGCAAAGCTCGTGTACCATCGCGTGCTCACGCAGCCGGGGGCCGTTTTTTCCGTGCAACCGGGCTGCGAAGCGAAGCGGCCCGCCCAGCGAACGCCGATCGACGGATTGTATCTTGCCGGCGACTGGACCGCCACGGATTGGCCGGCCACCATGGAAGGCGCCGTGCGGAGCGGCTACCTGGCGATCGAGGCCCTCTTGGCCGCCTTGGAGCGGCCGGAACCCGTCCTCGTATCCGATTTGAAGAAGGGCTGGCTGATGCGGTGGTTTGTGGGATGAATGAATTACCACATTCTACGTCGGCTATTGCCACCCCCTATCCTGCCCTTATAGAATAGGGCACTATGATCGATTTCCAAGCCTTGCTCCCTGCTTTCCAGACTGTCCGCCGCGAACTGCTGGGCTTACGTGTTCCGGCGGGCCATTGGGTGGGAGAGCTTTCCAGTTCGCTCTTCGCTACGGCTAGCGCGGCCAGCGCGTTGTCGGTTGTCGCCCTCAAGGTGAAGGAAGAATCTCGCCGCGAGGCCTATCGGCAATTGGCCTGTCGCTCGGTGGATTGGCTTGTTGCCGCCCAGAACGGCGACGGCGGTTGGGGCGACACGTGTTCGGGGCCTCCGAACTTGGCGGCAACGATGCTTGTCCGCGCGGCCATTCACCTGGCCGATCAGTCGCAACGCTATGCTGATTCGCTTGCCCGCGCACAGCACTGGTTCGATAGCCACGACGGGCTGGCCGGGTTGCGGCGGGAGTACGGCCACGATCCGACGCTGCTTTCGGCCATCCTCGGCAACTCGGCCTTGGCGGGGTTGACCGCCTGGCGCGACGTGCCGGCGCTGGCCTTTGAACTAGCCTGGTTGCCGCGGGCCATGAAACGCCGGTTGGGAACCGTGACCAGTTACGCGGAGCCTGTGCGAGTTGGCATGGGGCAGGCCCGGTTCTTCCACCGCTGGCCGCGCAATCCGCTGGCCTTGCTGACGCGACGTCTGAGCGTTGGTCGCAGCCTGGCCATGCTGGGACGCATGCAACCATCCAGCGGCGGTTTCCTGGAAACCGTGCCGTGGACCAGCTTCGTCGTGATGGGGCTGGCCTCGACCGGCCGGGTCGACTTCCCCATCACCCGTCGAGGCATCGGTTTCCTCTTGGACACCGTCCGCGACGACGCATCGTGGCCGATCAATACGAACCTTTCCGTTTGGAACACGGCGATTTCGGTCAACGCCCTGGCGTCGGCTAGCGGCGACGTGGGCGCACTGGGTTGTCTGGACTGGCTGCTGGCTTGCCAGCGTGGCGAATCGAACCGGAAAGACGAAACGCCAGCCGGCGGGTGGGGCTACAGCGACGCCCGCGGTTCGTTGCCTAATGTCGATGGTACTTCCATGGCCCTTCTCGCCTTGTTGGTGCTCTTGAAGTCTGCCGCGGAAGCCCATCGGCCACGGATCGAGAGCGCGGCCACTGCGGGTGTCCACTGGCTGCTGAGCATGCAGAACAACGACGGCGGTTGGCCCACGTTCAGCCGCGGTTCCCGCAGCGATTTGCACGACGGCAGCGGCGCCGATCTTACCGCGCACGCCCTGCGGGCCTTGCGGGCGTGGCAGGTCTGGATGGTGGATCGCAGGATTGACGAGGCCATACAACGTGGCATGGAATACCTTACGACGCAGCAGCGGCCGGACGGAAGTTGGCGGCCGCTCTGGTTTGGCAACCCCAATTTTCCCCGCGCGGAGAACCCGATCTATGGCACGTCCCAGGTGCTCTTGACCTATCGCGACCTCGATCAAATCTCAAGTCCTCCCGCCCGGCGCGGGCTGCAGTGGCTGGCGGCCGCTGTCGATCCCGGTGGGGGATGGGGTGGCGGCCAGGGCGAGTCTCGCGGCACGTCGAGTGTGGAAGAGACGGCCATGGCGGTCGAGGCCCTGCTTGCCGCGCCGCCCGATCCGCGCTGGTCGGCGGTTCTGGAGGGAGGGTTGCAATGGATCGTGCGGGCGATTCAGGAGTCGCGCCATCGCCAGACGGCCGTCATCGGCCTGCACGTCGCCCGGCTGTGGTATTGCGACAAGATCTATCCGTTGGTTTTCAGCGTTTCGGCGTTGGGGCAGGCCGTGAAGCGGCTGCCACGCCCTGGCTGAGCATTTTCCCGCCGAGGCACGCGTGGACTGTAGGGCCGAGTAACACGAGTCCCACCAAATTCCGTATCGAATGTGGTGGGACTCGTGTTACTCGGCCCACTCTACCAATGCGATTAGCTCGCTTCCAAATGTTCTCGCAACAAACAGGCTACGTCCCCCGCCGGCAGCCGAACCACTCGATCTGCCGCCGCGGGCAGAACGTCAATCCGTGCTGCTTGCAGTAAGGTTCCAGCCAGACGGCCCTGTCGGCCAGTTCCACCGGCTCGATGCCCATGGGCATGAGCAGCACGCGGCGACGGTCGATCTCCCGGAAATCCGTCAGATAGGCCAACACTTCTTCGCAATCGGCCAGGCTCTGGACGACAAATTTGAATTGACAATCGTACTCGGCATTGAGCCGCCGCAAAACCTCGGGGGCGACACGCCTCCGTTCGTGAAGTTCGATCCACTGCGGCGCCTCCTCCGCGCGCGGCGTTGAATTCGAAAGTTTGGGACTGACGGCCATCAGGTTGCATGCGACGGACTGATAGCGCGTGCCGGCGGTTTCAATAGTGACGTGCATTTGCCGCTGCCGGAGCTCCGCGCAGAGGGGGACCAGTTCGGGCATTAGCATCGGTTCGCCGCCAGTGATGACCACGTGATCGAGGGCGGAAGACGCCGCAGTCTTGGCTGCCGTTCGCTCGACGAGCGCCACGACTTCCTCGACGGAGCAGTAGCGCCCTTCCGGTTCCCAGGAGGCATAGCGCGTATCGCAGAAGCGGCAGCGGAGGTTGCAGCCGCTGGTGCGCACGAAGACGCTCTCGACGCCCGTCAAACGGCCTTCGCCTTGCAGCGATCGGAAGATTTCTGCGATGCGCATCGAAATAGTGTAGTTCTTCCGGCTCTTAAGCGTCCTGGTAGGGCAGGGGGTCCGTGAGGCCCGCTTCGGCAAAGCCTTTCCGCCGCAACTGGCAGGCGTCGCAGCGGCCACAACTGATGCCGTTCTCGTCAGGATCGTAGCAGGTGTGCGTCAGGCCGAAGTCAACGTCCAATTCCGTGCCGCGGCGGATGATTTGCGCCTTGCTGAGATGGATCAGCGGCGTGTGAATGGTAAAATTCAGCCGGCCTTCCACGCCCGCCTTCGTTGCTAGGTTGGCCAGCCGTTGGAAGGCCTCGATGTACTCCGGGCGGCAATCGGGATATCCGCTATAATCGACGGCGTTGACGCCCAGGAAAATATCGGCGGCCCCGACGGTTTCGGCTAATGCCAAGGCCAGCGAGAGCAGCACCGTATTCCGCGCCGGGACGTAGGTCACCGGAATGCCTTCCGACATGGCGTCGACGGGCCGGTCCTTGGGCACGTCCAGCGCGTCGGTCAGGGCGCTGCCGCCCAATTGTGCCAAGTCCACGTCGAGGATCACGTGCCGGGAGACTTCCAAGGCCTGGGCCACCCGCCGCGCCGCCTCAAGCTCGAAGTGGTGCCGTTGGCCATAATCGACCGAAAGGGCGTAGAGACTATAGCCCTCCTGCCGGGCAATAGCCGCCACGGTCGCCGAGTCAAGCCCCCCGGATAGGAGGATCACGGCCGGCAATTCGGGTTTTGGTGGATTGGTGCTAATCATGGATGAATGGTACAATTATTCGCTGAAGGAAAGGAACGTGCAAGTGACTCAGAGTTTCCGCGACGTCTTGGAGACGTTCGAAAATCAGTATGCCCATCGTGATTATTCAATCGAAATCGTCTGTCCAGAGTTCACTTCGGTCTGCCCGAAGACCGGCCAGCCCGATTTTGGCACCTTGACGTTCCGTTACGTGCCCGATCGGAAATGCGTGGAGCTCAAGAGCCTCAAGCTCTATCTCCAGCAATTCCGCAACGAGGGGATTTTTTACGAGCACGTCACAAACCGGATTCTCGACGACGTAGTCGCGATTCTGGCGCCGCGGCGACTGGAACTGACGGCCGCTTTCACCGCCCGCGGCGGCATCACGACGACCGTATCGGCCACTTTTACCAAGACGCTCAACGCGACGGAGAAGAACCAGCCATGAACGAGATACCGCGTGTCATCCTCTCGGGCTTTGCCGACGAGTCGGCCAACAACAAGACGGCCAGCGAGCAGTTTGTCGCCTTTGCCGCGCTGGGCCTGCAATACTACAGTATTCGCTTTATCGACGCCGGCCAGGGCGTGAAAAACGTCATGAAACTGAGCGTGGCCGAGATCCAGAAGATCCGCCAATTGCAGAACGAGTACGGACTGAATGTCTCGTCGATCGGCTCGCCCATCGGCAAGGTCAAGCTGGTCGATGTCGAGGACGGTACGAAGAATGCCTACGTTCCTTTCGAGAAATATCTTGCCACCGACGTGCAGAAGGCCTGCGAGTTGGCGCATGCTTTCGAGACCAAGCTGATCCGCGGTTTTTCGTTTTACCACCCCAAGGGAAGCGATCCGCGCCAGCATATGCCGCAGGTGGTCGACCACTTGGGCCAAATGGCCGAGGCCTTCCACCGTTCCGATCTGACGTTCGGGCTGGAAGTGGAAGCAAACCTCGTGGGCAGCAACGGCTTGATCCTGGGCGAGATCTACCGCCAGGTGAACCATCCGGGCATGGTGCTGATCTTCGACGCCGGCAACATTCTCACGCAGGGTTTCTCCACGTCCGAGGTATACGAGCAGTACATGGCGATGAAACCGGGCCTGGGCTGGTTGCACATCAAGGACTATCGTACCGGCCCGGCGGTCATAAAGGGGGGCCACGTGGAGGAAGACAAGCTGGCCCACTTCGTGCCGGCCGACCTGGGCGATGCGGGCCACGAGATGATTCTCCGCGACTTCCGCCAGATCTTGCCGTCGCTGGAGAGCAAGCTTACCCGGCGCGGCATGCCCGGCGTCTTTTTCGACCTGGAACCGCACCTCAAGGGCGGAGGGCAGTTTGGCGGCTTCAGCGGGCCGGATGGGATGGGGGTTGCCCTGCGTGGTCTATGCCGCGTGCTGGACTACGTGGGCATCGACTACCATCTCCGTGACTTCGACGACGTGCGGGCCGCGCGGGGATTCTGAAAAAAGCCCCGCGAATGCGCCGCTGGGGAAACTCAAGGAAGAAGGCCATGGTGCGCACTCCCCCAGCGACGCAATCGCGAGGCTCTCGCTCAGTTCGGAGTCTCGTCTTTCTCCTCTGCGGCCGTGTCTTCGCCCGCCTTGAGATGGCGGTTCATGTAGGCCATCCGCTCGCCGGCCATCCGCGACGTCAGCATGACATAGTGTACTCCCCACAGCGCCAGCACGCTGAACGAGGCCAGCGAGCCATAAATCGTAAGCGGAGGAGCGCCCGGAAACTGGTGCAGTGTCAAGAGCGACGCGCCGACTACGGCAGCCACGCTCGCCACCAAGAGCTTTGAACGAGTATTGCCCGAGAGCTGCTTGCTCTCGTGCTTGTGCAAGGCGCTCTTGGCCGAAAGGTTGGCCAATTGACGCATCGC
>CAZTPX010000091.1:0-37550 GCA_964615095.1 uncultured Planctomycetaceae bacterium
GTTTCGCAGTTTTACCCAAACAATGCAATATCAACTTAGCGCTGTAGTATTAAGTGCAGCCAACTGGAGCGCGGGCGTTCCGACCAGCAGCAGCAATGCCGTTATTGCTAACGGTGGGACGGCGAACGTCACCCAGCTTAGCGAAACGTGCCGCACGCTTTCGCTGGGCAGCGGTGCGGGAAGCGGCAGCGTACAGATGACTAGCGGAAGCCTCTCGACCAGCTACCAGTTGGTTGGCGACAGTGGACTCGGAACCTTCTCGCTAGCTGGTGGCACCAATAGCATCGCCAGCTTTCTCTACGTTGGCAATGGCATTGGCAGCAGTGGCACGTACAACCTCAGCGGGAACGGCCTGTTATCGGCCGCTTTCGAAATTGTGGCCTCTCGTGGAACGGGGACGATTACGCAGTCCGGCGGAACCAACAGTATCTTCGTCGATTCCGGACAACTCTATATCGGCGATGGTACGGGCTACAGCGGCTCGTACAATCTCACTGCCGGGTTGTTGTCGATCCCCGGCGAGGACGTAGCTGCTGCCGGCACGGGAACCTTTACGCAAACCGGGGGGACCAACAGTGTTGGTGGCTACGGGCTTGGTCTGGGCTACAGTGCAAGCAGCAGCGGGACATACAGCCTCAGCGGCAGCGGCCTTGTGTCCGCATACGGCGGTGAGGGCGTGGGTGGGTCTGGCTTGGGCGTCTTCATGCAGTCCGGCGGGACGAATGCCGCCAGTTCTCTCTATCTCGGTGCCAATACCGGCAGCAGCGGTACGTACGGACTCAGTGGCAGTGGCCTATTATCGGCAGCATCCGAAGTCGTAGGTTATTACTACGGCACGGGCATCTTCACACAGTCCGGGGGGATCAACATCGTCAAGTCTCTTTGTCTCAGCAACAACAGTTTCCCTTTTGGCTACGTCGCAAGCGGTAATGGCACATACAACCTTAACGGCGGCGTCGTCATCCTTTCGTCGCTGAGTCAAGGTTCGGGAACGGCATCATTCAACTTTAGCGGAGGGACGCTTCAGGCCAGCGCTTCGTTTTCGACGGGTCTGCCCATGACGCTGGGCACTAGCGGCGGCGGAGCGACTTTCAATACGGCTGGCTTCGCCGTAACACTTTCCGGCCCGCTTTCCGGCCCAGGTGGCCTGATGCTAAACGACACTCTTGGCACCGGCACACTGATCCTTACAGCTTCGAATACCTACGCCGGCGGTACGGCCGTCAGTGCTGGTGCCCTACAATTAGGCGATGGCGTCGCCAATAACGGCTATGTCCAGGGCAATATCCTTAATAACGGCGCGGTGACTTTCGCCAGCCCCGCGGCGCAGACCTATGCCGGTGTCATCAGCGGCTCCGGCTCCTTGACAAAAGTTGGCAACGGGGTCCTTGCCCTAGGCGGCTCCAACACCTACACCGGCCCCACAACGATCAACCAGGGCGAACTCATCGTCAACGGCTCGCTCACCAGCCCTGTGATGGTCAACAGCGGTGGCATGCTTGGCGGCTCGGGCACTTTGACCAGCGTGACGGTAGCTTCGGGCGGCTCGTTGTCGCCGGGTGCCGCTCCGGGTGCGCTGAACGTCAGCGGCAGCCTTTCGCTGCTGTCCGGTGCAAAGATGGACTACGCTCTGGATACCCCGACGGATAGCGATGAGGTTTACATGCCCTCGGGCCCGTTGGTGCTCAGCGGCCAGCAGTTCGCCGATTTCAACTTCACGCCACTGGGCGGCTTTGGACCCGGCACGTATACGCTGATCGATACCAACTCTGTGCCTATCGGCAGCCTGGGCACCAGCACCAGCGGCACGATCGACGGCCTGCCTGCGAACATCGCCGTCCAAGGCGACGACGTGGTACTCAACGTCGTGCCGGAGCCGGGGACGCTGGGCCTGCTGGGCGTTGTCGCCGTGGCCCTGCTGGGCTATCGTGTGCGACTACGAAGGCGACGTGCAGTACAAGCTTCCGTTTCCTGCGATAACGACGCCCCAGCCACCTTGTCCTTCCCGTCTCGGCTGCCGAAAGCCATGCGGCGTGCCGCGTGATCGTGATCTTGTTCTGGAGATATTTGCGAACTGAAATGGAAGGTTACATCAAATGAGAAGAAATCTCTTGGCGTTGGCTGGTGTGATTCTGGTGGCAGTTGTTGCGGGAGATGTCTGGGGCCAAGTTCAATACACCGTGACCGACTTGAGCGGCCCCCCGGGCTACACCTTCAGTCAAGCGTATGGTGTCAACAACAGTGGTCAGGCGGTAGGTCAGGCTCAGGACAACGGTCCCACCGCCGCATTCCTCTATACCAACGGAAGCATGCAAGATCTGACCCCACTCGGCGGCTCCGCCCTTGGCATCAATGACAACGGGCAAGTGGTGGGCTACACCAAGAACAGCAACGGCAGCTTTGACGCATTCCTTTATAGCGCTGGAATAACGCAGGACCTGGGTACTCTCCCCGGATACACGTCGTACTCCCAAGCCAGCGCCATCAATGACAGTGGGCAGATTGTGGGTTATTCCGAGAACAGTATTGGCTCGACCCACGCCTTCCTCTATAGCGGTGGAACGATGCAGGATCTAGGTACGTTCGGCGGCCCGAGAAGCTTGGCCAACGCCATCAACAACAGCGGGCAGGTAGTGGGTTACGCCTGGAACAAGAGCCTCCAGGAATACGCATTCCTTTATAGTGGCGGGACAATGCAGGACTTGGGTACGCTCCCGGGGTACACATATGCAAGTGATGCCCTGGACATCAACAACAGTGGGCAGGTAGTGGGATATTCCGAGAGCAACGGCGGGGCGGCTCATTACTTCCTCCTTAGCGGAGGAACGATGCAGGACCTGAACAACTTGATCGCGACTTCTTCGGGGTGGACTCTGTATTCGGTGAACGCGATCAATGACGAGGGCCAAATTGTAGGCGACGGTCTTGATCCCAGTGGCCACGACGGTGCCTTCCTCTATAGCGACGGAATGATGGAGGATCTAAACAACCTAATTTCTCCCTCTTCGGACTGGACCCTTGATGACGCAACTGCCATCAACGACAACGGGCAGATCGTAGGTTGGGGCGTCGGTCCCAACGGGGAAAACGGCTTCCTTTTAACCCCCACTCCCGAGCCTTCCTCGCTCATCCTGCTCGCCGCCGGTGCTTTCAGCGTGCTGGGCTACGGCTGGCGGCGAAGGCAACGCGCAGCACGAACATCCGTTTCCGTCGAAAACGGCGCCCAGGCCACTTTGTCTTTCCCATCTCGCCTGCCGGAAGCCATGCGGCGGGCGGCGTGACGTTGCGTTCTGCGCATGCGGCTCGGACCATGCCAGCGGCTAAAAAGAAAGCCCGACGTTGGCCGCCTTCCGGCGGCAGGCATCAGGCGTAATCTGTCCCAGCGCTCATGCTGCCGTGCCCAGCACAGCGCTGATATCAATCTCACCGGCCTTGATCGATTTGAGCGTATCGATCAATCCCGAAGCGTCCAAGGTCGTGAGGGCCACAAGCTGTTTACCAAACATCTTCTCGGCGAGGTTTTCCAGACGGCCGATCCCGAGACCCTGGATCGACTTGGCGAGCTGGCGGGCGTACTCAAGTTGTTTGCCCGACGCGTTTGCGGCAGCGCGACCATTGGCGTTGGCGTGCTGGCCGTTGCCACCGTTGTGCGCCGGCGGAGCAGCATGGCCGTTGCTACCGTTCGTCGCATGGCTGGCGGGGCCGTGCTGCCGTTCCAGTTCTTCATCGATCGATTGCTGTGCCAGGCGAAAAACTTGGCGAATGGGTTCGTGGAACCGCTCGGGCTCGTTGATGAGCGTCGAGTCTAACTCGACTTCCAGATTCACGCTGGCACCGCGGCTGCCGTAATTGTTGTCCGCGACCTTGCGAGAGACGCCGACGTTGGTTTTGAGGGGCATCGGGCCCTCCTTCCAGTTGAGTTGAATGGTATGGTAATTTCAGGCGGGACGATCGGGGCAGCCTGCTGGCTTGGCTGATAGCTAAAGCGGCTCGGTGGCAGTGCCCGCTGCTTTCTGGTTGTCGGTGGCCGCGTTGTCCCACTTCACGACGAGCGACCAGCCAACCTCGGAGTAGAGCGATTTGAGAATCGTCTCGGCGGTCATCTTAGCCGTCTTGATGTTCTCGGGGCTGGCCGCCGTGTGCGCCACGAGTTTCTGGCCTTCGGCGTAAACGGCATCACGGAGAGCGTCTTGGTCAGCGTTCCAGCGTAGCCAAGTTACTCGTTCCACACTCCATGTGCGGGTCCGGGAATGGTCGATACGCGGTGCCAATACTTGAGGTTCGGGCAGGATGATCGTCGCTTGCTTGGTGTCGTCGTGCTTATCGGCGATCTTAGCTTGGCCCATATCGACCGAAAGGTGCGAATCCCCCTTCAGCAACCAAACCCCACGGCATCCGTTTCCTTGGGCCACGAGAATATCTGCAACTTCGATGCGGAGGGCCACGAGTTGCGACAGCCGCTCCAGCTTCTCGATGGTGGGGCCTGGGAATGCACGACAACGGGCGCTGGCGGGTCCTGCGAATGAAATCGCGGCAAGAGGAAGATTGCAGAAGCGGCAGCGGACAACGACAAAAGCAAGAGAAGAGTGGTGCGCATGTCGGGTGGTACCAGGCTGGGAAGGAATGGAATTGCAATCGTGCTGGACAGCAGGATCAGCACGAGGATGGTGTTTCGCATCGGTTCTCCTAAAAACTATTGATTGCTGGCGTTGGCCTTGTCGGCGGACGGAACCGTGGTCGTATCCCCGTAGCCGCCGTCTTGGCCGCGCCAATGAATTTCCGCTGGCTCGGTGCTCTTTTTCGAGCAACCGATGCACGTCGCGATGGCGCCGACCAGTGCAGCAAGCAAAAGGAAAATGCAGATTAACTTCATAGATGACTCCAAGAGGATAGGTGCAGTGCCGGCCCTGGACATGACCACGGCCGGCACGAGAGAAGAGAGGCCCAGCCCTGGCGCTCGGAGGAAAAGCGGCTAGGGCCGGGCTGCAAAGGCATGGCATGAGTGCCAGCCAGAAAGGAAAGCGAATCAGGCCGCGTTGGCTGCGGGACCGTCGTTGCCGACAAAGCGGTCCCATGCCTGCTTGAGTTCGGTGCGGATCTGCGAAATTCTGCCCGCGGACACATCGAACTTCTTCGACGCAGCGCTCGTGGTCTCGCCTTTGGCCAAGAACCGGGCAATCCGGCGCTGGCGAGTGGGGAGGCTGCGAAGATAGTCGCGGAAGTCGATGCGCGTCGCGGCGATGTCGGCCGGGCCGGCAGTCTTGTCCTCGACGATTGCCTCGATCCATTCGCCATCAACGTCGCGCTGATCGAGGCGCTCGACGACGACGTTCTTCCGGGCCTGGCAGTAGGAACCGAGGACATCTTTAATGTTGAGACGACCGCCGACCTTGCGATGGTCGCGCGTTTGCTTGACGCCGTAGCGGGCCAGCGCGCTGGCATACGCCACGTCGGTCTTGCCGAGTTCCGCAAGACGGGCGAAAGCCTGCCAGGCATTGCAGATGACTTCCTGGACGGCCTCGGCGCGGGCTTCCTGCTTCAAGTGCCGGAAGCTGATTTTGGCAATTCGGGTGATGCGGGGGATCATCGCCTCGAAAGCCTGCCGATGATCGGGATCGGGAATGGGGGATGCACAAACCATATTGAGGTGACCTCTGGGATTCAGACCACCCCGTTCATGGCCGGAGTGGCCTTTGGGAATGGGGTGAGAAACGGTGCCGTCGTTCGATGCGATTCAAGTCGCCAGGAGGGCGAGGATCGCGGATGCACGCCTTCTGACGGCTAAGATCGGCGTGCAAGTTATAATGCCAGACAAGACGCGTGATTTGACGTTAGGGACCGCGGCTCGCCGCCTCGCGATCGATTCTTAGGCGGCAGGTGGCCAGAATATTCCTGGGAGAAAGCTAATTTACCCATCGAACCAAGCTCTTGCTGCAAGAGTTGCTTGCTTTCTAAGTCCGTAGGGGCGATAATCCGAATCGTAGGGTATTAAGAGCATGGACAATTGCAGATCTTGCCCATGGAGTTTTTCAAAACGCCTTGATCAGAGAAGATCCGTGGAACCTGTTCACAGGGTCATGGCGTCAAAAGGAGCATGCTTCGTGCGAAGAATCACGTCGACATTCTTTTGGTGCTCCGTTTGCAGTTGGGCCGCCTGCGCCACGAGCCAAACAGTGACCGCCGGCTCGGACTTTGTTTCACAGGGGGTTTTCGTCGATGCCGTCTTGGCCGAGCCGCCCCAGCAGCGAGTGCCCTGGACGGCTCCCAAATCGCGGCTTCCCAAGGAGTTCATTGCGGCGACAACCTCGCTCTTCAATCAAGGCATGGCGGATCCGCGTGGCTGCCAATACCGCGAGGTTGCCGTTCGGGCATACGATTTTCGCGATGCCGAAGCCAAGGACATTTCAACGCACGGCTGGGTAATTCCCGACGCCGCCGATAGACCAACTCGCCTTGCAATTTGCTGGAACGGAGTCGTGTATCCGCTGGTCGCGGCCGGCAAGCCGGCCGATTATCGTGCCGACGTGCTCGATGCAATAAGAGCAAAGCGGGTCGCTTTTGGAATCCAGACGTTCCTTTATTGTGGCAGCGGTCCGGGATTGATCACGAGCATCGATAGCTTTGAACCAGGCTTCAACATCAAGAACCCGCCTGTGATTCACAAGAGCTACGAGATCACCACAACAACCTATCGAACGGTATGCCGTCTTTGGGCATGCATTCTCTTGCGAGTCGGCGCCATTGATTTGGCTGAAGTGGTTTGGGAGCAGTACCGGCCGGACGACCTTGTTGACAACACGCGATCTGGACACGCCCCCAATGCGGCACCGGAGGCCGACAGCAACCAACAGACGGAGGCTCCCTACGATCCGTACCTCGAACTTGCCAGCGACTGGACCTGGCCCCTTTATGACCGCGCCTTCGTTGCGCATCTTCGCGGCGACGATCGCTTGGCGCTTGCCGCTTCTGAGAGGCTGGCAACGATATGGAATGCGGTGCAGACTGAAGGGGCCGAACACGATACGGAACATCCCCATGCGTCCTGGTTTAAGAAGCCAAGGCCAGTTTACCTTGAAAGGATCGCATCGATCCGCGAACTACTTGCCGACCAGCAACGTCGCGCGGCCGACCGCAATGCCGGCAAATCGCCGCCGGTTGCTCCGAGAGCGACCGATGAGCGGCTGACAACCTTGAGCGCACTCAAGCAAGCCCTCGGTCGTTGTAGCGACCAAAAGGAGCGGATCGCACTGCTCGTGCGTGAGTTGGAAGAGGTCTCGGCACTGGAATCGGTCGAATGCCTTGTTCCCTGCGAAATTGGCAACGCGGACCCCATTGTGCGGTTGCTCGTTGCCGAAGGCGAACCAGCCATCAAGCCGCTGATCGAATGCCTCGCCCACGATCCGCGGCTGACGCGCAGCTTTGGCCTGGGCAGCTATGGTCAGGACGCAACGCAGCACGAGCCCAGGGGGGTAGGCGATGCCGCGTCAGTCGCCTTGGCGGCCATCTTTCAGGAGTCATTCTTCGAGTACACCGCTTATTATGTACGCTTACCGGCAACCCCCACTGGACGGCGCAAGGCATTGGCGCAGAAGATGCAGAACTTCTACGAGCACGATTACCGCCTGCCGCGCTATGAGCGTTGCTATCAGATTCTCAGGGACGACCGTGCTCCGCTCGATTCTTGGTGCCAGGCCGCGGCTACCATCGGGTCGGCCGCAAATCCTAACGCAGATAGAGGCTTTGTAATAGATTCGCGGCAGCCGCTAGTCGGGTTGGTGCCGCGTCCCAAAATGCCGGTTGAACCCCTGCGGACCAAAAAGAACCCGTCGCTTACGGAGCTTCTGGAGCAGCGATTGGGGGAAGTTCCATCCACACTGGAACAGCCGATGCTCGCGGCCCTTGTCGATTGGGATCCCAAGGCGGCGCTCAAGTTGCTGCAAGAGCTGACAAAAGACACTAATCGGGACAACGATCCCGGAGCCAGGCGGCACATTCTCCATGGACCGTTGCGCACAACGCCGAAAAACGGCCTGGTCTTGAAGCGTGCGAAGTTAGGCGATCCGACCGCACTTCCGGAATATGCAATCTGGGCCAAAGCACATGCTACGGACGACGGAGGTTACTTTGCGCCGCTCCTTCAATTTCCGGACGATCCCGCGATCCATGGGCTCGCGCAATGGCTCTTCAACGACCCCGCCTCGCCGCTGAAATCAGTTGCAGGCAGGATGGTGAACCAGTATTCGGCTGGTGCATCGCCTTTCGTCCAGTTGCTCGTTGTGCCGGCCTTTCGTGACCAGGTTGTTCGGCTCCTTGCCGATCGCAGTCCGGCAGGCCGCGTTACCATCGACGGCGGCGCGGAGAAGATCGAGTTACTCATCGACGGAAAAGTCGTCGCGGTAGACAATGCATTTCCCCGCAACTCATCGGACGCTCCGCCGAACGCGACGAACGACTTTCGCGTCTGCGATCTAGTGGCCCGCAATTTATCGGCAATTCGCGGTTTGCCGCGTTGCGAGTTGTACGCACCCGTAGTCGAGCGCGATCGGGCGGCCGCGGAGTGCCTGCGAATCGTCAAGCAATATGGCCATTGTTTCAAGGGATACTATGGCGGTTTTCACTGCGACAACTCGATCGACTTCATTTCGCTGCCAAGACTGAAACGCACTGCCACTCGGGAAGATGTTCAGGCAGGAAGGGCCGTTTTTTCGTTGGATGGCCAAGGCCCTGTGAGGGTCGTTCGGCTGGGCGAACAATTCGATTCCGCAAGATGGACTACTTCGAAAGACGCTCCCTTCGCTCGCACCGCATGGGATCCGAAAGCCGGAAAGAATACGATGACGATTGACTATGACCAGGATGGCCGGCTTTGCCAGGCCGAGGAAGTGCACGTCGGCGGCAAATGGAAACGCTACTACGGCTTCATTGGGCGGCATTCAATCGCTCAAGTGCCGGCCGAGGAAATCGATTTCTCGCGTTCGTGGTATTCGGCGTGCGTCGACAAATTCGTGTTCTTTCTCGACAACGCCAATGAACTCGACATCGACGGTCATGTCAATGCGACTGGTCCATTCGATCAGTCCACGATCCGACTGTTCGCGCGGAATTGCACACCCTTCGATCGACAATTGCCGCGATTTTCAATCGACGAGAAGAATGCGCCTAAGTCTGGGGCCGGCATCAAAATGCTTGTGCAGATGTTCTATCTTGCGCCCCGCCGGGGCGACACTTACGAAAGTCAATCGGTTGAGATTGGCTACAACGACGATACACTTTGTTGGCGCGAGCTGGCAAGAGAGCCTGTGCCGCTCGCACTTCGCGCATCCGCTCGATGGCTGGCGCCGTTGGAACAGTGTTGCTTGCTCCAGTTCAAATGGCGTGACCATTTTCGTATGGCAGGCCCAGGATTTTACAAGGTGAGGATAACGCTGGCCGCGGACGGACAGTCACCGATCGATGGGCCAAAAACGGATGTATCGTTTTTTGTATCGGACGGTGCGAAGGATGCGTCGAAATGACAGCGATCGACACCATTGTGGGAGAACCACTATGAACGCGCTACTTGCCGCTTTGGTTTGCTCGGGCCTCGTTGGCTACGCCGACGACGTCGTCACGCATCGTTTCAAAGGCGACTCGTTGCCCGCAGCGCCGCAGCAAGCTGCTTCGTGGATCCCGCCTAAGACGCGGCTTTCCAGCCGTCTTGTCGCCGCGACGCGCACTCTCTTTGCGCAAGGCCTCCCCGACCCGCGCGGCTGCGAATATCGCGAAGTCCTTCGCGACGAGGCGCGCTTTTACTCTCAAACCAGCGCAGAATCGGCGGAGGAACCTGTTCACGGGTGGCTACTGCCGGCCAATCCTACACACTCGCAGCGGTTCGCGATTGGCTGGGACGGGCTAATCTACCCCGTCTCGAAGGTCGGCGCCAGAGTCAGCCTTCGGGCCGATGTCGATAAGACATGCGAAAAGGGATCGTGTACTCCGCTCGACCTATGCTTCCTGTTGCGGCTCGGCGAAGCTTCGCTCTCCGAAAGTTGCTTCGATGCGATCGTAACCGACAAGAACCGCGATGAACTGTGCGATCCCTATCTCTTAATCGCCCGTCAATGGACAGAAGCGCTCATGGACCGGGCTGTGGCTGCTCACAAGTGCGGAGACGACCGCATGGCCCTCGTCACGGCGCGAGCATTATCGCGCATTTGGGACGCTGCCGAGGCGGAAGCCAAGGCGCTCAACATACAGGTCGTTCGCGCCAATGGCGACTTCGCCTATGTGAACTACCTCAACCAAAATCCCGGCGAGCCTTTTTACTACCTCGAACAATTGCAGCCGATCCGCGCGATTCTGGCTGATCAGGAGCGTCGGGCTGCCGAGCGAAAAAACGGGAGCTGCCCTCCGTTCCATTGCGAAGAGATTACGCCCGTTTCTGCCCCTGATACTGTTTTCTGGAGGCAGGTAGAGTCCAAGCTGGGACACAAGCTGGATAGCCACGGTCGGATTGCGCTGCTGATCCAATGGTTCGAAGAATGTTCAGAGTCGGATGGGGACGTGGCACAGTGTCTTCGTCCTTACCGCGACGAGGCAATCGAACCACTCCTGAGTTGTCTGGTCAGCGACAAGCGATTGACTCGCAATGTTACTCGGACAGAGGTTATCGAAATGGAACCAGTCCCGGTGATCGAAGTCGCCTTTTCAGCACTGCAAAGCCTCCTCAATGAAAAGATTGAATACGTGTCCGTTAGCGAGCGATCTACCGAAGGGCTAAAGGCACTTACGGAGGATATCCGCGCGACTTGGAAAAAAGAACGTGACTCGCCACCGGCGGCCCGGTCCCGCGATGGGCAGTTCAAGAGGAAAGGACCGCAACCAGCGACCGGTCGGCCGGCAGTCGACGATCCTTTCAAATAATCGAAGCTTGGCGGGGCGGCGCTGCCGGTCGACCCCGGGGCGGGTTCCGCTGCTACGGCCACCATCAGTTCGTCCAGCGCGATGGCCCGCTTTGTCTCGCCATCCAGATCGTAGAGGGCGTACCGTAGACCCAGGGTCTCGACCAGCAGTTCACCACTGCCGGCATCTTCTGCGCCCGCTTCGTAGCCGGAGTCGAAGGCCATCTTCAGGAGGAGGGGTTTGGGCATGGACACGCGCCTGGCCGCTAGAAACGGGGGAGGCGCTACTGTAAGATGAATGGCCGAACGAGCTTGGATCCGCTTCAGGCTCATTGGAAATAGGAAAGATCGGGTTATTGTGGAGCTTAACGCCTGGCTTCCGGCCAAGCGTAGCAACCCACGAGGAGGCCATAAACATGAGAACTCGTCTGGCCATAACAATCGTTTTGTGCTTATCGAGGAGCGTTCTCGCGGAGGCACAAGAGGTTGTATTGTCCACTTACGTCGGCGGACCAAAGATCGCCGCAATGACCGGCGCCGCAATCCTGCCCGATGGCTCGGTCGTTGTGGGCGGCTACGCCGGCGCCATGCGCAGCGGAGGCAAGGGCGAGAAGCTTGAAGGCGGGCAGGGCATGATCCAGGTCATCGGGTCTAGCGGGAAGCCGGTCCTACAGAAGACCGTTTCCGTCCGTGTTAATGCTATGAACGCCGACCGAGATGGAAATGTTTATGTGACCGGCCCGGGCGGGAGTGTGAAGCTCAATGGGGCGTTACAAGCACTGTGGACAACCGATGTGGGCGGCGAAGGCGCCCGTGTCTGCCCCGGTCCAAACGGCGGAGCCGCCGTGCTCGCCGAGAAACGGGTTTACGTGTTGTCGGCCGAGGGCAAAGTAACTGCGGAATTCCCCGTCGGTGGCCAGCATGTCGAAGACGTGGCCTGCGATCCGAAATTGGGCTTGATCTTCGTCTGCGGTTTCGACAACAAGCGCGGCACGCCTCCGCGGCAAAGAAACTACCCGGTCCAGGTGGCCTTCGTGCGGGCCCACGATTTGGCCGGTAAACAGGTCTGGGCGGCCTACGGCTGGAAGGGCCAGGACGTGGCCGACATGGAGCTGATGGCCGACACCCGTGGCTATCGCCTGGCTATGGGCCGCGACGGCAAACTCTATCTCGGCGGTGAGTCGGCGGGCGGCAACACGATCTGGATGCGATCTTCGCTAGACCTGAAGCGGCCGGTCAACCAGGTCAAGGGCGATGCGTTCCAACACGCCTACAACACCGCGGCCAACCACATCTCGGCCATCGTGCGGCTGGACCCCAAGACCGGCGAGAGCGAGCTGGCCACGCTCCTTCTGGCCCGCATTGCCAGCAAGGGCAATAAGGGCAATACGCTGCGGATGCGGGCGATCGCCGCCGACGAGCAGGGCAATGTCTACGTGGGCGGCCCCTCCGCCTTCAGCCCGCCGAAAAGCCCCGGCAGCTTCGGCCGCGAAGGTGGCGGGGCATACTTGGTCGTCTTTGACAAGAACTTCCGGCGGACCTATGCGACCACGCTGGCCGGCGACGGCACAACCAATGCGATTGCCGCCGGCCACAGCACCTTAGTCGTGGTCGGCGAGTGCAAGGCCGACCTGGCCACTCACAATCCGCTCAAGGCCGCCAGCGACGCGGAGGGCGACGGCTTCATCACGCTCTTCCGCTTGCCGGGGAAGTGAGTCTGCTCTGCGCCCAAACGCAAGGTCGTGAGCTGATGCCCACAGATGAAGGCTCGACGCCGGCCCCTAACGCAGCCAGGCCCGCGACCCCACGCGGCCGATGATCGACGGCACGGCCGAGAAGGGGGCCGGCGGAGGGGCCAAAAGAAGGGGCCGGCGCCTTGGCAGCACGCTGGGCGAGGACAGCCGATGATGGCTACGGCCGGGGCTACTCTGTCTGCATAAAACAGCTTGTACACTAGTCTGGCGAACGGGTGTACGTACACCCGCAACGAAGGTTTTCCAGGGTTAAGTATAGTGTACACACAGAACGCGGAAACCGCAGAAATCACCGTGAAAATGACTATTCTTGAGGTTCCGCGGTGGTGTACAAGATGGGCCGAGTCTGCATTATGAGTCCCCTGCTCTAACCACTGAGCTACGGGCCCGTTTCCGACGTTCGATCCTCCGATAATGCATCGAGCAGCGGAATTCTGCAATGGAACGAAGTCGGACAGTTTCTCTAATCTACCAAGCGGGCCGGCTTGTGACCAGACCGCCCAGGGGAAAGCTGGGGACCAGGCATGCCGGAACTGCGCTGCGCTTGTTCGCGGCCTTCCCAATCGGAAAATCGGCTAAAATTCGGACAAATGGGGCGGAGATTTTTTGCGTATTATATGGTATAGAGCGCGCTGAAAAAGATTCGGCGGCGCCTCAATGTTCTTTGATAATTTAACCCGCCCCCGGCGTAGCGAACCGGGGGCCATTCGTAGTGCGCGGCGCCGACTTTGCCCAAGTCGGCGTCCGCGCCGGCGGCTGCGCGGAGCTCGGCCAAGCAGCTTGTGGTCGCCAACGGCCGCACTTGCCGGGGCAGCAATTAATTATTTTTCTGACTCTGCACTTAAATAGTCGCAAGAGAACGCCGTGTGCCTTACTCCTAGATACTATACAAATGAACATATTCCGAAAAAATGGCACAAAATGGCACAGAATGGTAACGAATGCCAAAAAATGGATACAAATTGGTAACAAATTGCCTACGGCCTTTGTCTGTGTCACAACTATCGTTAGAGTGTCAAATGTTTTTTCCCCGCAGTTTTCTGCGTGTGAGCAATACCTTTAGCGGAAGCAGAATACAACCGTGGAAGTACAAAAGCGACGAAAAAACGCAAGACAGCCCATTTTTGTGACCAGATCACACAACTGCCTGACCCGATATGGCGGGTTACTCTCGGCGGCTAACGCGAAAGAAACGCCGCGGGAAGCATTTTTTCCTGACCCATGCCGTCTTTGCCGCCGGCGAACAATCGTCGGTCGCTACACGCGACTAAAACGGAGTGAATTCCGTGCTCGGCCCGCTGACCTGTTGGACCTCGCATTTCTCCTGCCAGACCGCCGAAAGGTATTTGCATTCGCCGCTGGCTCAGGCTATGATCGCAGTCGGTTGATTCGCAGTATTGACACCCAGTGGAGACTTTCCTCAGGAGTCAGATCATGGTGCTGTTGGAATTCAGCATGTTCCCCCTCGATAAAGGGGAAAGCCTCAGCCAATACGTGGCCCGCAGTATCGATATTGTCGATCGTAGCGGGGTTGCCTACCAAACCCACGCTATGGGCACGGTCTTGGAAGGCGAAATCGATCAGGTCCTGGATGTCGTTCGCCGTTGCTACGAAGCTATGGCTGTCGATTGCAATCGGATCGAATGTTCCATCAAGATCGACGCCCGCAAAGGAAGTTCGGGCCGCCTGCAATCTAAAATCGCCAGCGTGGAACAGAAACTCGGCCGGGCGATCAATAAGTGACGTAGCAGCAAGTTATAATTGAGGCAGTAAAGTCCGACGAACGTTTCCGGCTTGAGCCGGTGGCCTGACCGTCATTTCCACCTCAAGAGGGGACTACGAGCGCGGCACTCGTAGTCCCGCCCTTAGCCGGTTTCCCTGTTGCAACTTTCGGCGACCACGAGACCGTGGTGCCCAGGCGGCACGATACATATGCCCAACACCGAACTGATCCGCAAGTTGCGCGCGGCATTGAGACCCGAGAACGTTCTCTCGGCGCCTTCGGAGTTGGCCGTCTACGATTGCGATGCGTTCACCGTCGCGCGTCACGTGCCGTCGGCCGTGGTCTTTCCGCGTTCCACGCCGCAGGTGGCCGAAATCGTGCGCATCTGCGCTGACCAAGGTTGCCCCCTGGTTGCCCGCGGGGCCGGCACCGGGTTGGCCGGCGGTTGCACGCCGCCGCCCGACGGCGTGGTGGTCATGCTCACGCGGATGAACAAGATCCTGGAGATCCGGCTTCGCGACGCCTTGGCCATTGTCGAGCCGGGCGTGCTCAATCTGCAACTCACGCGTGCCCTGGCGGGCACCGGCTACCACTTTGCCCCCGACCCGTCGAGCCAAGGCACGGCGACTATCGGCGGCAACGTGGCTACCAACGCGGGCGGTCCGCACACGCTGAAATACGGCGTGACCGTCAACCACGTGGCCGGGCTGGAAGCTGTGCTGGGCGACGGCTCGATCGCGCAGTTTGGGCCCAGCGAAGATCCGGCCGCCTTGGACCTCGCCCGGGTGGTCTGTGGCAGCGAGGGTACGCTGGCGATCGTGACGAAGATCTGGTGCCGGCTGACGAGGCTTCCCCAGGCCTGCCGCACGATCCGTGCGACGTTTTCCTCGATCGACGATGCCTCGCAAGTCGTCAGCCAGATTATCGCCGCTGGCATTGTTCCGGCCGCGCTGGAATTGATGGACCGCGGGATTCTCGATGCCGTCGAGGCGGCCTATGGCCTGGGCGTGCCGCCGGAAGCGGCTGCGGTGCTGGTGATCGAACTCGACGGGGCGGAGGCCGGCCTCGACCTGCTGCTGGAGCAGGTCATCGGCATTTGCCGCCAGTGGAAGCCGGGCGAGATCCTTCAAGCCAAAACGCCCGCCGAGCGGGAGTTGCTGTGGAAATGCCGCAAGATGGCCGTCGGTTCCTTGGGGCGGCTCAGCCCGGCTTACGTGCTTCAGGACGGGGTCGTGCCGCGGACCCGCCTGCCGCACGTGTTTCGCCGCATTGGCGAGATTGCCGCCAAGCATCGCGTTCGCATCGTCAACGTGGCCCATGCCGGCGACGGCAACGTCCATCCTATTTTGCTTATCGACGAGCGCGATCGCGACCTGACGGCCCGGGCTGAGGCGGCCAGCCGCGAAGTGCTCGAAGAGTGCATCGCCTGCGGCGGGAGCATTACTGCCGAGCACGGCGTCGGGATCGAGAAAATCGCATTGATGGAAAGGCTCTTTGCCCCGGCCGATCTCCGCGCCATGCACCGTGTCCGCCAGGCATTCGATCCGGCAGGCCGGCTGAATCCGGGCAAGAAGTTGCCAAAGGCGGTAGCCGCAGACGATGATCGATCCGTTGTCCTGGACGGAAGGAAACGGGAGACACCCGCTTGCGGATCGTGCGGTTGCGGGGATGGTGGCACGGTGCCGAGTGCGTTCCCGACAGGACAGACGATCGCGCCGAGCGACCAGGCTGCCGTGGTTGCCGTTATCGCCGAAGCCTACAAAGCGGGCACGCCCGTCTACGCGAGCGGTGGCGGAACGAGTCTCGATTATGGCCTGCACGCTACGCGGGCAGGGATCAGGCTGAGCATGGCGCAGATGAACCGCGTGCTCGATCATCCGGCCGACGATCTGACGATCACGGTCGAAGCCGGCGCGACGCTGGCGGAGATTAACCGCCATTTGGCCACGAAGTGCCAATGGCTGCCGATCGATGCTCCCGAGCCGGCCAAGGCGACCATAGGCGGCATCGTGGCGACCAACGCCTGCGGCCCGCGACGATTCGGCCACGGGACTATCGGCGATTATCTGCTGGGATTCGAGGCCGTGGATGGCCGTGGCGAGATGTTTTGCGGGGGCGGAAAAGTCGTCAAGAACGCGGCCGGGTACAACCTGCCGCGGCTGATGGTCGGTTCCTTCGGCACACTCGGCGTGCTCACGCGGTTGACGTTCATGGTTCGCCCGCTGCCGACCTGTTCGGCCTTGGTGATTTGCGACGTGTCTAGCTTCCAACGAGCCGAATGCCTGCTGGCCTCGCTGGGCCGAAGTCAAACAACTCCGATGATCGTCGAACTCTTGGCCGGCCCCGCGCGGCCAAATTGTCCTCTGCCGGAGGCGCCCGGCACGGCTGTTGGGCGTTTGGCCATCGGTTTCGAAGGTATCGCCGCGGAGGTCCAAGGCATGGCCAACGTCTTGTGCGACGAATGGCGGGCCTTGGGGGCCGCTGGGCTGACGATCATCGACGCCCGCGTCGATTCGGTGTGGAACTGGTTGAGCGAAAGCCCGGCGTTGTTCCAGTTCAACGTGTTGCCCAGCCGGTTGGCCGGCGTAGTGGAACAAGTTTCCCAGCGGCTGCCCGCCGCGCCGCTTCAGGCCCAGGCGGGCAACGGCGTGATTCGCGTCTACGCGGCGGGTGACGGGGCCATTGGCGATGGACTCGGGGGTCCAGCCCAAGGGGACTTTGCCAATCTCGTACAAGAGGCGCTTCGGCCGATCGCCACCGCCGCGGGCGGCTGCCTGACCGTGCTCGCAAAGCCGCCCGGCGTTGAGCTTGCGCACGATGTGATCTGGGGGCCACCTGGCCCTGCCGCCGCCTTAATGCAGTCCATCCGAAAACGATTCGATCCCGCAGGCATCCTTAACCCCGGGAGATTTGCCTTGTAGGTTGGGACCAGATCGCGTAGCGAGCGCAGGCCCACCATGATCGCGAACAACGATAGACGATGGTGGGCCTGCGCTTGCCGACCCGCAAGCGGGTACCCCGATGCTGGTCCCACCCTACTGTGAACCCCATGCTTTCCAATAGCCCCGACAACACGAACGAATCCGGCGCAGAGAACCTGACCGCGGGCATCGCCTACGATCAGTTGCTGCGCTGTGTCCACTGCGGGCTATGCACGTCATCGTGTCCCACGTTCTTGGAGACAGGCGACGAAAACAATGGTCCTCGCGGTCGCATCCAACTCATCCGCCTGGTTGCCGACGGCCGCACCGATCTCACCGATCGCATGCAGCGGCACCTGGAATTGTGTGTCGACTGCCGGGCTTGCGAATCGGCGTGTCCGTCCGGCGTGCAATACGGTCGGCTGATCGAGCCGTTCCGCCAGGCGATCGAAGCCAGCGACGTACGCGTGGAGAAACGCTGGGATCTATTCCGCCAGGGGATTCTCTTGAATCTCTTCCCCTATGCCGACCGCCTGCGCCTGGTGCTTGGCCCCATGCGGCTGCTGCAGCGACTGGGAGTCATGTCGGCGATGGAGCGGCTGGGGCTGCTGAAGCTGTTGCCCGGGCGGCTGGGCCGGTTGGCCCCGCTCTTGCCGCCTCCCGCTCGTCCCGGCCCGCGGTTGCCGAAATTCCTGCCGGCCGTGGGCCGCAAGCGTGCCCGCGTGGCCTTTTTCGTCGGCTGCGTAGCCGATGCCATGTTCCGCCCGGTACATTGGGCGACGGTCCGCGTGCTGCAGGAAAACGGCTGCGACGTGTTCGTGCCGCGGGGGCAAGGGTGCTGCGGCGCGATCCACATTCATAACGGCGATACGCTCGGCGCCCGGCGGCTGGCCGACGCAAACCTGGTGGCCTTCGAGCTGGACCGCTACGACGCGATCGTGGTGAACCACGGCGGCTGCGGCGCGATGCTCAAGGAATACGGCCTGCACTGGCGCGACGGCCTGCAACCGCACCGCGCGCGGTTCGCCGAGAAGGTGAAGGACGTCCACGAGTTTCTCGATGCGCTTGGCGCAGTGCCGCCAGACGGCCGGATCGAAGCAATCGCCACGTACCATGATTCGTGCCATCTGGCCCACGCTCAGCGGGTCGCCTCCGCGCCGCGTAAACTCTTGGCCAAGATTCCCGGCCTGGACCTTCGCGATCTGCCCGAGGCCGGGGTTTGCTGCGGCTCGGGCGGCACCTACAACTTGACCGAACCGGAGATGTCCGACCGGCTTTCGCGCCGCAAGCTGGACAACATCCTCAGCACCGGCGCCCAGATCGTGCTGGCCGCCAACGCGGGATGCTTGTTGCAGATCCAGCACGAAGTGCGGAAGGCGGGGCTAGGCATCCAGGTGATGCATCCGATGGAGTTGATGGACCTGAGCTATCGCGGCGAAAAGCTGAAGTAGTGTAGGCCGGAACTGCGCTGCGCTTGTTCCCGCCTAGGCCGCGTGGCTGTCCTGTTCGGCCTCTTTCTCGGCCTCGGCCAGGCGTTCGGGCCGGATGTGACCGTCGTCGCTCACGTCCTCGAAACGCACGGAAACCTGCTTCGACACGCCCGACTCCTGCATCGTCACTCCATAGATCGTGTTGGCGCAGGTCATCGTCTTCTTGGAGTGTGTGACGATGATGAACTGCGTCCACGCCAGGAAGTCCTGCAGCACGCGGGTGAAACGGTCAATGTTGGCCTCATCCAAGGCGGCGTCGACTTCGTCCAACACGCAAAACGGACTGGGACGGCTGCGGAACATGGCCAGCAGCAAGGCCACGCAGGTCAGCGTCTTCTCGCCACCGCTGAGCAGCGAAATGCTGCGCGGTTCCTTGCCGGGCGGACGGGCCAGGATCTCGATGCCGCTCTCCAGGATATCGACCCCTTCCTCCAGAACGATGTCGCCCTGCCCGCCGCCGAACAAGTCGCGGAACAGCTTCTGAAAATGCCCGCGGACCGTTTCCAACGTCTCGGTGAACAGCCGCCGGCTGTCGGTATTGATGCGCTCGATGATCTTCTCCAAGGACGACTTGGCCCCGGCCAGGTCCTGGTACTGCCCGGAAAGCGTCTTGAACCGCGACTCCAGCGACTCCAACTCCTCTAAGGCGTCGAGATTCACGTGCCCCAAGGCGTTGATCTTGTGCCGTAGCTCTTCGATCTCCTGCTGCACTTCGTCGCGCTGCCGCTGCTCCTCGCCGCTGGGCTGGTGCTCGAGCGCGGCGAGATCGATACCGTAGTCCTCACGGAGCCTGGCGGCGAGGGCCTCGCGTTCCAGTCGAACCTCGTTGGCCGCCAGGTCCTGGGCGTGAAGCTGCTCTTCAAGCTTGCGGCCGCGCAAACGTGCCCGCTGGACCTCTGCATTCAACTGGTTACGCTGCTGCTTGACGTCCTCGCGACGGTTCATCAAGCCGACAGTCTCGGCGGCAAAGGCTTCCTTGCGCAGATACCAATCGGCAAGTTCCGATTCGGCCCGCAGGATGTTCCAGCGCGAGGCCTCGGCCCTCTGGATGCAGAGTTCCAATTGCTGGCGGCCCTCGTCGATCGCGCGGCCGCGTTCCTGGCGAGTCTCGTCGAACTGCCGCAGCCGCTGCCGCAGGTTTCGCAACCGTTCTTCGCTTTTGGCCAACTCGACCTTGGTCTCCGTCGTATCGCGATTCCGGGCCTGCCGCTCGCCCTCCAAACGGGCAACTTGTTGCTGCACGCCGGCCAGGCGGGTTTCCATCTCCGTCAATCCGGTTTCATGGCGCAGCCGCTTTTCGCGGGCTTCGGCCAGCCGCGACACGGCCGTGTCGTGCTGCACGGAGGCGGCCCGGAATTCGCCGTCCAAGGCGGCCCGTTGCTGAGCGAACTGCGACCGGCGTTCCTCGGAGGCCGTCAGCTTGAGGCGATGCTCGCCCAGTGTTTCGGCCGCCTGGCGATGGGCAGCCGCATGATGGGCGACGTCTCCCTGACGTTGGGCGACACGGGCCTGCATCTCGCTGACGGCGGCCTCGCCTGCGGCGATCCGCGTGTCAAGGCCGGTCACCTGCTCGTTCAGTTCGCGCAACTGACTGCGGCGCGAAATCAGGCCGCTGGCGCCCTGCCGCGGTCCGACGATCAGCGTGCCGTCGGCCTGCCGCAGATCGCCGGCCAAGGTGACGAAGTTCAGGGCGTGGCCGTTTGTGCCGGCCAATTGCCAGACATGTTCGAGCCTTTCCACGATCCAGGTCCGACCCAGCAGCCGGGCCGCCAACGGCGCATACTGCGGCTGCGTCTCCACGAAACGGTCGGCGCGTCCAACAACGCCAGGCTGGCCCGACAAATCCACCTCGCCATTAGGCGGGGCGTTGCCGTCGTCGTGCCACACAAAGCCCACGCGGCCCGCGAATCGCGGGGCGTTCTCGCCCAGAAAGGCCAGTAATTCGTCGCCCACCTGCGCCACGACGTGCTGCGCCGCCGCTCCCAGGGCAAGCTCGATGAGCGGCGCCATCTCCACGCTCACGCTGAACAAATCGGCCACCAGGCCATGTACGGCCTTCAAAGGGCCCGCCTCCGAACTCGCCGCCCGGGCGAGCACTTCCTTGACACCCGCCGTCACGCCTTCCTGGCGGCGGTGCAATTCTTCCAAGACGGCCGCACGCTCGGCCACGCCGCTGCGCCGCTGCCGCAATGCCGCCAGTTCGTCGTTGCGAATGGCCAACTCGCGCTGGTCCTGGACAAGCTGTTGCTCGGCCGTCTGCCGCAATTCGTCGTGCGACTGGACATCCCGCAACAGCTCGTCGCGCTGGCGGCGAAAGCCGTCGAGTTCCGCCGCCACCGCCGCCATCTGTCGATCGAGGTCCGCGATCCGGCCACGGCTGCGATCGCGGGCCACAGAGGCGCCGGCCGCCTGGTTCTCCATGCCGCTGATTTCGTTGCCCAGCAAGGCATGGGCCTTCATTTGCTCCATTTGCGCCGAACGGTGCTGCTCGTGCTCGCCGCGCATCTGGTCCAGCCGCGACATGAGTTCCGTCAAAGCCCGTTCACTTTCGGCCAGCCGCTGCGCGATCTTGCGGTGCAAGTCCTCGGCGGTTTCCACCGCCTCGGCGGTTTGCCGCCACTGTTGTTGCAAGTCGTCGGCCCGGGCGTTGAGCGAAACGACCTGCCGGCGGTGGCGTTCGATCTCCTCTTCTAGATCCTTGCCGCGCTCGCGCTCGTGATCGATCGACGATTCCTGGGCGGCAATCCGCTCGCGATTGGCGGCGATCTGGGCCTCGCCCCGGCGGATCTGTTCGTTGATCTCGGCGACCTGCACGTCCAGGGCAAGCACCTGGGCCTCGCTGGCCTCGGCGGCAGCCAGGGCCGCGTCGCGCTCGGCGGTAAGACTACTAGTCTGACGCTCGACTCCGGCCAGCCGCTCGCTCAACCGTCGCCAGTCGACCAGGCCGACCTGCGTTCGCAACTCTTGCAGCCGGTCGGTGTGTTCTTTGTACCGCCGCGCCTTGCCGGCCTGGGCACGCACGCCGCGCAGGCGGCTTTCCACCTCATCGACAATGTCCGACAATCGCAGCAGGTTCTGTTCGACCCGCTCCAGCCGCCGCAACGCTTCGAGTTTCTTGAGCTTGAAGCGGCTGATGCCGGCGGCCTCCTCGAAGATCATGCGGCGGTCCTTGGCCGAGGACTGCAATAGGACGTCGACCTTGCCTTGCTCGATCACACTGTAGGCCTGCGTACCCAGACCGGTGCCAGCCAGCAGATCGCGGATGTCGCGCAGCCGGCTGGGATTGCGATTGATGAGATACTCGCCCTCGCCGCTGCGATAGACCCGCCGCGTAATGTACACTTCCGGGGTGTCGAGAGGCAGCAAGCGGTTGGCGTTGTTGAAGACCAGAGTGACTTCGGCCGCATTCATCCCCCGGCGGGTAGGCGAGCCGTTGAAAATGACATCGGCCATTTCCTTGCCGCGAAGGCTCTTGATGCTCTGTTCGCCCAGAACCCACTTGATAGCATCGACGACGTTCGATTTTCCTGAGCCGTTCGGACCTACGACTACCGTAATACCCGGCGGGAACTCGAACCGCGTCTTATCGGCGAAGCTTTTGAAACCGGCGAGTTCAAGCGCCTTGAGCATGGCAAAAAGGGGGGGTGAAGCAGGGGCAAACAATCTATTATAGCAGATTTTACCTTCCGCCTGGTCATTCGCTCTTTGTCTCTTCTTCGGTCTTCTCGTCTTCCTCCGTCGTGGCCTCATAGCGTCTGCCTTCCTCGGGCAAGGCATCGACTTCGAATCGTCCTTCCAGGCAACCGGCGGCCTTGGCCTCTTGGAAGGCCTGCACGACGTCGGGATAGGTTCCGCCCAACTCGACGACGGCGCGGACCACGTCGTCAATCCGCGTGGAAACAACGCGTTGCTGGTCGGCCTCGTGCGGCACAAACTTGCTGACGGTGATCTCGCCATCGTGCTTGCTCGTGATCATGATCCGGTTGCCGGCATTGAGCGCCAGCGGCGGCAGGAACCGTTGGTTCAGTCCGAAGAGGACTACCTCGGCGCGGCGGTTCCGCGTGACGTGGATCATGGGTGGCCCCTTGGTGTCGAGGACGTGATAACTGAACTGCTCGCCCAGCGTCTCGCCTTTAACCAGGCTGTCGTCCGGGCACATGACGGTCAAAGCGCGGAACGCGCCATAGCGGGTTTCGGCACTGGGCACGGCGAGCAACAAGCGGAGTTGGTCGTAGGCGGCCGAATCATGCATCACGCTCAGCGCCGTCAATGCCTGGCTGCGGAAAGCGGCGTTGTGGGCAGCCCTGCCTAGCGGTTCGGCCGCCTCGCGGCGGTCGAGATAGGCCAAGGCCTCGGCGGCGTAGAACTGCACCTTCGGATCGTGTGCCTGGACGCCTTCGACCAGGACGTCGATAGCCAGCTTGCCGATCGCCTCCAGCTTGATGGTGGCTTCGAACGACGTTACCGGATCGAATAGTTTCGTTTTCAATTTGGCCACGCGCAACACCGTCTGGGCGGGCGATTCTTGCAACTCGATCGCGCGCAACACCTGGAAATAGCGTGTCAGGTTGTTCTTGTACGCCGGGTCGACGACCAGGTCGACGTAGTTGCCACGAATCGCCTTGGCGACCCCCTCTTTGATCCCGTGCTTGTGCGTGCTGAAACGGCGATTGATGGCATTCGCCACCTGGGCGCTCCGTACTGCCGCATTGCGAAGTTGTTCCGGCGTCATGTTGGTCTCTTCGGCGCCGTTGAGAAACAGGCCAACGGAACGTGGCTCGTGGGCAATGCCTCCGCCCAAGACGACACCGCGACCCAATTGTGCGCTATTGACTTTCTCGGTGGCCGAAGGATCAACCAGGACCGGTCCCTGGGCAATGGCGCGGTCCTTGCCGTTGAGGACCTTGCCGGAAATCACCGCCAGGTCGGACAAGTGTGTTTCCAGCAAGTAACCGCCGCGAAGGCTCGTGGTCTCGCTGCGGTCCTTGATCCGCAATTCCACGTCGAAATGATCGCCCTTCTGAATGCCCGGCCGCAAGAAACCGCGGACCAACACTAGCGAGAAATTGCGCGTGGCGAGCAACTGGTTGGGATTTTCGACGCCCCGCCGCTGCATTTCGGCAATCAGCATTGCCCTCTGGGGCGAGGGTTCCGGGTCGCTGCCCGTACCGTGCAATCCGGAAACCAGGCCGACCGCCTCAAGTTTTACGGGGAACATGCCAAAGGGGACGGCCAGATCGCCGACCGTATGGGGCTGATCGTCCGGCGTCTCGTTGGACTCTTTCGGCTTGTCGGAGGAGAAAAGGCTCCACGTCGAGCAGCCGGCCAACAAGGAGTTTGCGCACAAGAAGAGGAAAATACATCGTTTCATGCGTCCATGCACCGTACACTGAGCCATTGCAATTAAAACACAATCAGGGCTGGAACAATAACAATTTGTCGCAGCAGGGTCAAGAGAAGGGGCGGAGCAGAGATAAATAATGAAGGGAGAAGCCCATAAACCGCAAAGTAGGTAGACTACGCAAAAGGCTGTGGTTTAGTAAATCAAGGTAACTTTTGCCGTCTACCCCTTGCAATCCTCTCGAAATTGCTTATTCTGGCGGGGCCATGCTAGCAAGGCTAGCACTAGAGTCACCCCTATACTGAGGAGAATCGCATGTTTTCGACGTTCGTTGTCTGTGCCGCAACCCTCTGCTGTGCCGCCGATCCTGCCGTTCCATCGCAACCTGCCGCGTCCCAACCAGCTTCACAGGCCAAGACCGCCCCTGCTGCGGAAGTCCAGCATATCGACCCACAACCGTCGCCTGCGGCCACGACGGCCGAGAAAAAGCCCGAATCGCCTGTTCGCCCATCCGATCATCCCCAGGCGAATGCGTCGAAGACCGAGACGAAGCCGGAGACAAAAACGACACCGAAACTTGAGCTCTTGGCGATTGAAAAGAGTATCATCGACTACACCAATGCCGAACGGGTCCGTTTTGGCCTTCCCGCCCTGGTGGCCGACGCCAATCTCATGGCCACCGCCCGGCAGCATTGCACGTGGATGACCACCTACCGGCAGCTTGTACATACGAATATCGGAGTGGCCGAGAACATCGCCATGGGCCAGCCGACCAGCCAGGACGTAGTGCGTTGCTGGATGAATTCTTCGGGGCATCGGGCAAATATCCTGAACGGTGGCCACCGCCGCATCGGTGTTGCGGCATACCGCACCCCCGAAGGAACCATTTTCTGGTGCCAGCAGTTCATGCCGTAAGCCGGCCGAATAACGGGAATGTCGCTTTTGAAGCCCGACGCCCGGCCGCGGAATCGGCTTTTTCCGCCTATTTGGTGTATTCTCGGCTTACGGATCGGACAGCCCTCCGTAGCACGGAATTCATGCCGTTTTACTCGAAGAAGGGCAAGGCCACGGAATAAATTCCGTGCTACGAAGGACTTTGCCATCTGGATAGTGGCTTCGTTTGCCCTGTTCGCTGTTAATTCGCGACGGCCGATTGAAGTTCGCCCGAACTTTCGTTAACATTAGAAGTTTAGGGTTGTCCGTCGAAGAACTTATTTCAAGACCTTCTGCCGACATGAGGAAAGGCCGGCTGGGAATCGGTTCCTGAAAGAGGTTCCAAGAGAAGGCGAGCAGATGCGGATTGCGGTCGGAAGTGACCATCGAGGTATGGAAATGCGCGGGAAACTGGTCGAGTTGCTTTTGCGACTCGGCCAAGAGGTGGTCGATATCGGCTGCCACGGTTCACTGCCGGTCGACTATCCGGACATTGCTGCGGAAGTGGGCCGCAAGGTCTCCCGGGGCGAAGTGGACCGGGGGATCCTGATCTGCGGTTCCGGCCTGGGCATGTGTATTGCCGCCAACAAGATCCAGGGCGTCCGTGCCGCGCCTTGTTACGATGACGTGACCGCGGAATTGAGCCGTCGCCATAACGATCTGAACGTGCTTTGCCTTTCCGGCGACATGCTCAGCGATCGAATAGTGGACCGCCTCGTCGACATCTGGCTCAACACGCCCTTCGACGGTGGCCGCCACGCCCGGCGGCTGGCCAAGATCTCCAAAATGGAATCGAACGGCCAGCACGCGGATTGAGGTAGCCGGTCTTCATTGGGTAGGCCGTGAACAAGCGCAGCGCAGTTTCGGCATCCGTGCCCGCGGATTCCGCCGCTCAGAGTCTGTTTCGACTGACCCCTTACCCCGTCATTTACTAATCTTGGAGGATGACCATGCGACCTTTTATCCCACAGCAGGGTCAGGCGAGAACTTCCCTAACCTGCGCCCCGTGCGAATTGGCGCGCTATTTTGGCACGGGCGGGAAAAACCAAGTGAGGTTGTCATTGTCCCAGTCGAGGACCAGCGCCAACGTGAAAGTCGCAGACCAGCCGAAGTCTCGTGCACCAAGACCGGTGCCGCTCCTGGAATCGCAGCATTCCCAACCGGCATCTTTGCCGGCGAAAAAAAACAGCCCGTCCATCCTGCCGCCGCGTTCGGCAAGTCAGAACTCCGTGTTCTTGACGAGTTTCGGGTAGACCGCGCGCAGCCAAGCGTCGTCCGGAGCTCGGCGATCGACGACCGCGACAGCCCAAGCCATCACTGGCGGCTTGGTGACGCGTGCCTCGACGCCGCCGTTTTCCTGCAGCAGGTCAGGCAACATCCCGTTGGGCTGTTGCCCGGAGAGGATGATCTCGACTTGTTCGCGCGCGAGCTTGGCGTCCCAATGCGAGACGCCGGCCGCATGAAACGCGGCGTCCCAACTCCACACCCCATGATACGTCGCCATGGACGGCACGATGCCGCGCCGGGGCGCCCAGGGCTTGGCGACGACGATATTGCCGAGCAAGGTGGCTTGCGCCCGTCGTACAAGCACCGCCTCCTCCGCCGGCAACTTGGCCGAAACGTTGTCAAACCACTCATCTGCGCGGTTCGTCGTCACCGTAGAAAACTCGAGGGCAAAAATGAATGACCCGGTGATTGTGTTCATGAGGCGCCGCTGGCGTGAAAGGCCGTTGTTATAGTGTTGCCTGCTATCGGTTTACAACTTTCCATTGTAACACGCATTGCAACACGCGGGTTGATTCGCATCCCCTCACAGGTCCAGGTTTTTCGCCGAATGGAGTTTCGTGATTCCCAGGGGGGCTCGCCGAATGTGTATAATGAACCTCGTCTCCATCCATGGAAAGGACCTGGCCAATGGCGAAGAAGAGAAAGCGAACTGGCAAGAGAGAGCACGACCGGCGGGGTCGACAGGATTCGGCGATGCCCGACCGCCGTGTATTCGAAGGCGCCATGCGGGAACTTGTTTCCCGTCTGGGCGGAGAGGCGGGTGAACTGACCGCGTCGGATCGCGCCCAAGAGGTGATTTATGAGGCGTTCGAGGCCAGCGGCGCGGAACGAGTCCGGCTGGCGCGTCGGGCCCTGGAAATCTCGGCCGACTGCGCAGACGCCTACGTGTTGCTCGCCGAGCACGCTTCGAGCCCGGACGAAGCCCGCAAGCTCTACGAGCAGGGCGTGGCCGCCGGGGAGCGCGCACTGGGCAAGCAGGCCTTTGCGGAACACGCCGGCCGTTTCTGGGGCGTATTGGAAACCCGCCCGTACATGCGGGCACGCGAGGGCCTGGCCCTTTCTCTGTGGGAGGCCGGCCAAAAGCAAGAGGCGGCCGGGCACTATCGCGAGCTGCTCCGGCTCAACCCCGACGACAACCAGGGCGCCCGCTACTGTCTGGCCACCTTACTTTTGGACCTGGACCGCGAGGACGAGCTCCAGAGGCTCTTGGCCGACTACGACGACGAGGCCTCGGCGGTGTGGGCATACAGCAAGACCCTGCTGGCATTCCGCAAGCGGGGCGACTGCCCAGAGGCCAGCCAGTTGCTCGCCAAGGCCAGGAAGGTCAACAAGCACGTGCCCGCCTACTTGCTCGGGCACAAGCAATTGCCGCACGAGCAGCCCCCTTACATCAGTCCGGGCGGAGACGATGAGGCCGTCAGCTACGCGGTCAGCAATCGTCGCGCCTGGCTCAATACGCCGGGCGCAGTCTCGTGGTTGCGAAAGACGCTCGACGCGCGGTTGCCCGAGCCGCCGGAGCGCCGGCGGCCTTCCTGGCCCCAACTGAAACTTGCCCTGTCGCGTCTGCCGCGGCAGGATGACGACTGGGAGGTCGACGTAATTCCGAGCATGGTAGCCGCTTCGGCCCGTGCCAGCGAAGGTGACTGGACGGTCGTCGTCGCCAGTCAAGCGAACTACGAACCGGTGAGCATCGAGAGCTTCCACTCGCAACCGAGGCCCGACGATGTGTGGAACTGTCTCGTGGATGCGATGCGGAAGCCGCGGGATGCCGAGCCGTGCCGGCCGGCCGTTGTCGTGGTCCGCGACAAGGCCCTGCAGGCGGCGTGGAAGACGAAGCTCAAACAGATCGACGTCCAGTGCGTCGTCAACGACGCGCTGGAAGTCATCGACGCGATGATCAGCCACGTTTCCCGCCTGGCCGGCGAGAGGGAAGCTCGAGGGCCGGCGGCGGCGACCGCCGAAGAACTCTTGCAGTTGCCGACGGAGCCGGACGACATCTGGCAGGCCGATCTCCGCGCCACGCCGAACTGGATCACGGGCGAGGGGCAACCCTACCGGCCTTGGATGGCGATGGTGATCAGCCGGACGAACGACTTGGTCTTGGCGCATCAGTTGTCGCGGGACCGCCCGCCCGTCAGCCTGTTGTGGGAGGCCGTCCTCGAGGCCGCCGCGCGCCCGGCCATGGGCCAACCGCATCGCCCCGGACGGATCGAGGTGGCAACCGTCGATCAGCGGCAATTCTTGCTGCCGCACTTGAATCGCGCGGGAATCGAGTGTGTCGCCTTGGAGCGGCTCGAACGCCTGGACTCCGTATGGCAAGACATGACAAAACACCTGGTCGGTGAGGACGAGTTGCCGTCGCTATTGGACGTGCCGGGCATGGAACCGGCGCGGGTAGGCGGCTTTTACGCGGCGGCGGCCGAGTTCTATCGCCGCAGACCCTGGCAGCAAGTGCCCGGCGACACGCCGATCAAGGTCGAGTGCGACAAGTTCCAGAGCGGACCGTGGTACGCGGTGGTGATGGGGCAATCGGGCGTGCAGCAGGGCGTGGCGGTGTATGAAGACCTCGCCGCACTCCAAGGGATGATCGGCGGCAGTCGCTCGGAGGAAGAGAACCTGCGGCGGATGTCGGCCCTGTCGTTAATGTATAGCGAGGCTTTCGAGATGCCTGTCGGCGACCTGGACGCCGCAGAGAAGTTCGGTTGGCCGGTGGCCGGACCGGAGGCCTATCCGTTGGTGATCAAGATCAATCCCGGCATGGCTCGGCGGCCGCCGCTGACTTGGGAGCTCGAGCTTATGGAGGCCAGCCTGCGGACGATTCCCGACTTCGTTGCGGAGAAGAAAGCTGTGCTGGAGAAGACGGTCGCCACGGCGTCCGGAAGGCTGGCCGTGCGGCTATCCCGCTCGTAGTACCGGCTTCAGGACTATGAACGGCGATGGGCGTTCGACACGGGGGTGGCGGCTTGGTAAGATGAATGACCAAACGAGTATGGATCGGTTCCAGGCTCGCTACAGATGGGAGATGTCAGCTTATGAAACGTGCGATTCGGCAGCGTGGGTGGGGGTTGGTCATTGTCTGGTTGGTTGCCGCGGCGGCGGCATGTTCGGCGGCGGAACCTGGGACTCTGCTGGAGGACCATTTCCGTGACGGCGTCTCGGCCGAGTGGTCGGCGGTCGGCTACGGCAAACCCGAAAAGTTCGGCCCCGCCCAGGCGGCACTGGGCAAGGATCCCGCCGGCCGCCATTATCTGGAGATTCGTTCCGGCGCGCACATCGGCAAGAACGCCTCGCAATGGAAAGACTATCGCCTCACGTTCAGCTTCCGGCTGCCGGAGCCGACAGCCGACGGGGCCCAGCTCCTGCGGGTCATCGTCCGCGGACCGGCTGCCAACATCTGGGGTGGGTACAACGTGTACCTCTATAACCGTGGAGGAAAATTCCAGGTCCAGGCCAACGTCTGGCCGACCAATCCCTCCGTGGTTGCTCCGATCGCCGTGGATTCGCAGTGGCATCGCTTGAGCATTAGCGTTGTCGGCCAAGAACTGACGGCGCAGCTCGACGGCCGCGCCGACGCGCTCGTCGCCGCCACCGACATCTACGACGCATCGACGGTGGGCGGAATCTATATGGGATTCTCGCCGGGCAAGTGGCAACTGGCCGAGGTCAGCGTCGCCGCGGTGCGCCCCGTGCTGGAAGCCAGCGACGTTCTGGCCGCCCATTGCCTGTTTGCCTACTATCCGTCCTGCGATGTCTTGACCGTCAAGGCGGACTTGGGCGAGTGCCTCGACCAGCCCTGGGCCACGCAGGCAACGGGGATTCGCTTTACCGTCCAGCCGGCAGGAAAGGATGAGACGCTGGCCCGCGGAGAATTCACGCTCAGCGACAAGAAGGCCGGTGCGACGGAAGTGCGTCTGCCAAAGCTCCGCGACGGCCAGTACGAGCTCAAGCTGGTGGCCGTGGGCACGCCGCTGTCCACGACCCAGCGATTCCTCCGCCGGGTTTTCCCCTGGGAAGGAAACAACTTGGGCATTACCGATCGCGTCTACCCGCCCTTCGAGCCCGTCACCGTCAGCGGCAGGGACGTGAAGGTCGTGGGGCGGACCTATCGCATGAACGACCTGGGGTTGTGGGACCAGGCGCAGTCGCAGGGGCACGACCTCCTGGCCGGCCCGATCACGCTGCGCTGCGAGACGGACGGCGGTGAAACACCCTGGAAAGCGCACTCCGGCCGGTTCCGTCAAACCCGCGCCGCTGCCGCGGTCTTCGAGGGCTCAGCCGATTCGCAGTCCGTCTCCGTCCGCAGCACCTCGACCATCGAGTTCGACGGCTGCATGAAGGTGGAGATGGATCTCGCCCCGGTCGCCGCCGGGCCGGCCGTCAAGCGGATGTGGCTGGAAGTACCCCTGGCAGATCGGGAGGCGCGACTTTTCTTTCCACAGCTCTCCGGTTGCCGAGAGAACTACGCTGGGCCGACGCCGCGGGGTGGCAAGATCGTCTGGCAGCCACGCACGACGGAGTGGATGAATTATCCCGCGCGGACCTGGAAGGCCGAAGCAGGCCCCGACGATGGCGTCATCTGGACGCCGCGCGACTGCTACCAGCGCGATTTCGCCTATTACGTCTGGCTGGGCGGGGCCGAACGGGGCCTGGCCTGGTTCGCCGAGAACGACCGGGGCTATGTCGTCGACGCCCAGAAGAATACGCAGTCGGTTAGTCGTGAAGGCAACAAGGTCGTCCTGCGGGTGTACTTGGTCAACCGTGCCGGGCTGGACGCCCCGCGGCACGTCGTCTTCGGCCTGCAGGCCAGTCCCACCAAGCCCATGCCCAAGGATTGGCGCCGCAACGTGGCCGTCCCCATTCATTCCGGCCCTTGCATGGGCGTTGGCGGCTATATGTGCGCCGACAAGTATCCCGCCGACTACGATTTCACGATCGTCGACAAGGTGCTGGAGGCCCGCCGTACGGGCAGAATCGACGAGGCCTTCTTCCGTGGCAAAGACAAGACCCGCTCCCACCAACCCGTGCTCACGCACGGCACCGAACCTTGGCTGAAGTCGATCCTCGGTGAGGCCGGGATCGCGCAAATGTATACCAAGCCCGACTGGATCGAGGTCCAAGGCGGCATGTTGCCCGCCGATGTCCGCGCCAAGGCGCTGCGGGGACCGTTCCCGTCCTATTTCGAGGAGCACTGCGCGAATGTCGACACGCCGGAGTGGGAAGTCTTCCAGGACGAATGGGGCTGCGGCGAATTCACTCCCCGTCATTGGCGGAAGATGGACACGTTCATGTGCCACATCGAAGGAGTCACGATGACGCGGGTGACCAATGCCAACGTCGTGATCGCCCCCAGCTACGCCGACTTTGCGTTGTGGTACGCCAACGAGTGGCTCAAACGCGGCGTGAGCCTGTACCTGGACAACTCGATGCTCACGCCCTGCCTGGACCCGCACAGATCGGCCGCGTACCGCCGGGCCGACGGCCAGGTCGTGCCCGCGGTCCTGCTCTGGTCGCAACGCGAGTACTATAAGCGCATGTGGAACTTGCGCTGCCAGTGGAACGAGCGCGGTACGCCCTATCCGCTGACCATCACGCACCACGTCACCAACACTCAGATTTTGCCCCTGCACACCTGGATCGACAAGCTGTCTGATTTGGAGTGGGTCGCCAAGTCGCCTCCCGCCGATCCGGACTTTCTGCTGACAGAGACCGTCTCGCGGCAGATCGGCAGCTACTCCGACCTGATTGTCCCCTTGAGCGCGGGCTTGGAGAAGTCGCCCGCGTTCAAGGAAGCGGGTAGGACGCCCGAGTCACTCGTCCGCACGGAATGGGGCATGCGCATGGTGCATGAGATCGCGCGCTGGGGCTATCCGTTCGGCAGCGTGGTGGCCGCCGAGCCGGCCCGCCGCCTGGAAAAGGCGGTCTGGGACTTCGGCTACGGCCTGCCTGCCTGCCGCGTGCAGAACTACTGGGGCGACGATGCGGTGGTGCAGGGTCCCGCCGGCCTGCGCTGGCTGGCGCTAATTTCCGCGGCAGACCGGCGAATCATGCTCGTGCTGCAGAGTTATGATGCCAAAGCGGGCGAAGCCCGATTGGTCTTCGACGTCCGCCGGCTGGGTTTCGCACCTCGCGGCACGATCACCGACGTCGAGACCGGCCAGGGCCTGGGCCAAGCGGGGGCGACGGTTGTCGTTCCCATGAACCGGCCCTACGCCACGCGCGTGATCGTCTGCGCCGCGGGACCGTAGTTCGGCCGCGGCCATCGAGCGGGCCAGCCCTCCGGGTCGAAACGGGCCACCAATGCCAATTTTCAATAAAAACACTTTGTTTTTAGAGGTTCCCCACTTGACACACAAGTTCCTCTGGGTTTAGATTCAGGGGGTATTCGAGAACTCTCCCCTCTCCCTCTGGGAGATGGGACGTTGACGGCACTTCCCGGGGCAGTTAAATCAAATTTCCTATCAGTTTTTTTCCACCTTCGATTCCTTGGTGATCTTTCGCCTCCTTTCGCATTCAACGCCTTCGATTTCGTGAGTCAGGCGAGTCCGGACAATGAGACGTGTACATTGTTTATTCTTCGTTTCTGCCGCGGTCACAGCGCTAGCGGCGTCGTCGGTACTGGCACAATCGCCTGAGGGTACGACCTTTCAGGCCACGGAGTTGTCGACGCTTACCCTGGGATCGACTTCCGGTACCCAGGGTGCCGTGGTCGAGCTCCAAGACACTGGGCTTGTGATCGACAACGTGGCGGGTTCGACCTACGTTCACCAGAACGGCGACGGCACTCAGACCGTCGACACGGGTTTTGCCGCCCTGTTGGCCGCCGCCTATGATGGTTCGCTGGCGACCCAGGCGAGCCTGGCAAACGGTACTGCACAGGGTCTCGTCTCTGTGAACGCCGTCAATGGGAACCCGCTCGCCAGTTACTTTGGCATCGCGTACGCCAACGCCGATTCGCTCGGTTCACAAACCTCGTTTGGCGGCATTCCCTTGATCTATGCCTCCACCGGCAACGAAGCCGTGATCCGCGATGACTACTTGGGCGATGCCAACATGGCGGGCGTGGTTACCATCGATGACTACAACTTGTGGGCAGAGGGATTTACCGGCGTTCTGCAACCTGCATGGAATTCGGGCGACTTTAACCACTGGAATGCGGTTACCATCGACGACTACAACCTTTGGGCGGAGTCGTATACAGCCGATCTGCCTCCCTTGGGTGACTCACGGGACACCGAGCCCGTTGTGGGAGCCGGGTCGGTCGCCGCGGTGCCCGAGCCTGGCACATTCGCCCTTTGTCTCGCCGCTGCGCTGAGTGGGTTGGCCTTCGCTGTCCGCCACTTCCGAAAATCCAATCCAAAATTCAACTTTGCCCCGGCACGAAAGTAGGTGAGGCTTTCCAGCCTGACGGAACATGCCAGCGGGGTCACACCTTAAATTTCCCTTGCCGGTTGTATAGGCACCAGCGGCGGGCCGGGCTGATGCGTAATCCGGCCGAAGAACTCGCGATAGATCGGGGCCAGGCGGCTGGGATGCCATTGCACGGCGTGCTCGCGGGCCGCGTGGCTCCGGCTGTCGTATTCCGCCGCGTGGTCCCATAGACGAATGATCGTCTCCACCCACGGCTCGACCTCCTCCGGCGTTGGCACGTCGCGCGTCCCGGACGTGTAACGCGCCGGAATGTCAAAGAGAAAACCCGCATGGCCGATCGTTTCCGGCAGCGCCCCGCGGTTGCTCGCCAACACTGGGATGCCGTTGAGCATCGCCTCCGCGGCCACCAGCCCAAAGGACTCGTTCCAGAGCGAGGGCATCAAGAGCAGCCTGGTTGCCGCGTAGAACTCGCGCGGGTCGGGTGCACTGGACCGGATGGTCACGTTTGGCAATTGCGATAGGTCGATGCCCGTCTGCTGCTGCCAGCCGGCACGGCTGCGGCCGCTCATCACCAGCAGCGGAATGTCCGGCCGGCGACAGGCAAGCTGCGCGGCGATCCGTGCGAATACATAAAGCCCTTTGATGGGTTCCGGATTCACGAAGGTCACATAGCACGCTGTCCCCTCGCCCGCCGGAAGCGGGCGGGGGCTGTTGGTCCCCTCGCCCTTTGGGAGAGGGTTAGGGTGAGGGCTGTTGGTCCCGTCGCCCACCGGAAGCGGGTGAGGGCTGTTGGTCCCCTCGCCCTCTGTGAGGGGGTTAGGGTGAGGGCTGTTGGTCCCCTCGCCCACCGGGAGAGGGTTAGGGTGAGGGTTTCGGGTTTCCGATTTCAGATTTTGAATTTCCGAATTTGTTTCGGATTTCGAGTTTCGTATTTCGGATTTCCGCCCCGCGGTTCCCCCTCCCACCGGGAGACGGTTAGGGTTAGGGCAAATCTCTACTTCCGCCCGCGTCCAATCCACCACCAGCGGCAGGACCTGCGCGGCCAACCCCATCGACTCCCAATAGTATCTGCGGTTGAACTGCGAAGGCACGATCACGTAATCGGCCAGCCTGAACGCCCGCGGATCGTGGTAGGCGAAATTATGCAGCCAGAAGACCACGGGCAGGTCGCGGTTCTTGGCCAGGCGGATCAACGTTTCCGCCAGCGGGTCGCCGCCGTAGGTCAGCGCCGCGTCGGGCCGGTCCGCGTCCAGAAAGGCCCCGCAGGCGCGATAGAAGTCGGTCTGTCGCGCGGCTTCCTGGGGAAAGATCGTCACCTCCAGCGGTCCGTCCGCCCCGTGCCCTCGGAATCCCTCCAGCGCGGCCACCAGCACCGGCGCCTGCCCATTGCCGACATCCAGCGCGCTGTGCCGATAGACGATTCCGTGCCGTCGCAGCGCCGTTTCGATTTCCTCGGGCCGATCCAGCCGCGCGCCGCAAAAAGCCCTGCATTGAAAGCCCAGCGTCTGGAGAAAGCGCAGTCCTTGTGCCGTGGCCACGGCAGCGCCGCTGGTCGGATCGGCCAGGCAGTGCGGGCTGAGAAAGACGATCTTCCTCGTCCCCTCGCCCACCGGGAGAGGCCCAGGGTGAGGGCCATCCGTCCCCTCGCCCTTTGGGAGAGGGTTAGGGTGAGGGCTGTTTGTCCCCTCGCCTTCCGGGAGAGGGTTAGGGTGAGGGCTTTCCTCCCGTCTTAAATCTGAGATTTCATACTTCTCATTCTCCGCTGGCGTGAAGATCGGTCGTCCCGCCTCCCAATTGGCAACTACCGTCTGGCGTTGTCGCGGGGAGAGGTGCGGCACGCGGCTGAGGCTATCGGCGCGTACGTGGTAGCGCCCGCTTTTGAGCGGCAGAAAGGAGAATTCCGCCCCCGCGCGTGCCAGGCGTTTCCAGAAATCCCAGTCCTCCTCGTGCCATAGCAGCTCATTGAAGCCGCCGACTTTTTCCAGCAGGCTGCGGCAATGGGCGATCCCCAGCGGCACCGCCGGGCTGACCGCGAACAGATTATGGCGCAGCGGTGTGGGGTCCCAAGTCTCGACCCGCTCCGTCCCCTCTCCCTCCCGGACGGGGCCAGCGTTAGGGCCTCCGGTCCCCTCGCCCCTTGGGAGAAGGTTAGGGCTCTTGGTCCCCTCTCCCACCGGGAGAGGGTTAGGGTGAGGGCGTTCCGTTTCCGATTTCAGATTTTGAATTTTCGAATTTGTTTCGTATTTCGAACTTCGTATTTCGGATTTCCGCCCCCCGGTCCCCTCGCCCCTTGGGAGAGGGTTAAGGTGAGGGCTTGCACGGTCGTCATGCACCACATCATATCCGAACACCAGGACGTCGCCCTTTCCCCGGTGCCGCATGACCGCTTCCAGGTAGTCGGGAAAGTACTCGTCGTCGTGGTCGAGATACGCGATCATGCGACCTTGGGCCACACGCAGGGACGCGTTGCGCGCCGCGCCCGGTCCACTGTTCTCCGGCAGTCGGACCAGCCGAATGCGCGGGTCCCGGTCCGCCCAAGCCTTCAGCATCTCCGCGCTGCCGTCGCTGGAGCAGTCGTCGACGGCGATCAGTTCCCAGTCCGGGCAGGTTTGCCGCAGGAGCGAGCGAATCGCTCGACCGAGCAAGGCAGCGCCGTTGCGAACGGGCATGATGACCGAAATCGAAGGGGGCACGGCAAGTCTCCTACGGGCAACGGCAAGCGGTTGACAGTAACGCGTTTGATCCAGTTTTTGTTCACGTGGACGTGAGTTTGTCCGGACCCCAGCCGCACGAACAATTGCCCGCTATGATTCGCCGCTCCTCATGCAAAGGCAGCACGAACGCCCCCATCGCCATCAGCCACACCACCTGCTTGAAAGTCTGTTTCACAACCCGCCCGCAGTCACGCAAGCAGGCGGCTCGGCCCCGGTTTTCACTTCGGCCTGAATCCGAGTTTCTTGGCTTCGGCGAAATCGGCCTCCGCCCTCGCGGTCTCCCCTTGCTTGGCGTAGGCAGAACCGCGAAGAACCAGTGCGTCACGGAATTTCGGATCGATCGTGAGCACCTGCGTGAAATCGGCGATCGCCTTGTCATAATCGCCAGTTTCGAAGAAGATGCTGCCTCGGTTGAAATAGGCAAGGAGGAATTTCGGATTGAGCCCGATCGCTGTCGTATAGTCGGCGATCGCGGGGGCGACGGCGCCCCGAATTCGACGCGAGCGGGCGCGCAAGAAATATATCTCAGGGTCCGTGCAGCCGAGTCGGATTCCTGTGTCACAATCCGCGATAACCTTGTCAAAATCGCCAAGTTGATCACGAACCTTGGCGCGCATCGAGAATGCCTTTGCGCTTTTCGGCGCGATCTCAATGGCCTTGTCGCAGTCTCGCAGCGAGTTCGCGAGCATCCCCTGTAACGCATAAACACTCGCGCGGTTTAGATATGCGAGGGTACGATTCGGGTCTAACTCGATGGCCCGCGTACTGTCGGCGATGCTCTGCAAGTATTCACTTTTTTCCGCACGCGCTGCACCGCGGTTCAGATACGCCAAGGCGTCCTTCGGGTCAAGGCGAATGGCCTCATTCGCATCCGCAATTGCGCGATCGTAGTCCTTGCCAGCGACATAGGCGGCGCTTCTCGCGGCGTACGCCGCCGCGTTCGCGGGGTCGAGCCGAATCGCCTCAGCCAGGTCCGGGAACGACTGCGGAATTCGCCCCATGTCGCAAAGTAATCTTCCACGACGACATCGCGCAACGGATGACCGGGGATCAAGCCGGACAGCCTCTGTATAATCGCCGAGCGCCTTAGAGTGTGCGTCAAAATTAGTTGTACAAATATTATTTCCGTGGCGATAGGG
>CAZTPX010000092.1:0-36836 GCA_964615095.1 uncultured Planctomycetaceae bacterium
CGATCTCCGTCATGGCGATGACGGCCGCCACGGCAATGATGACGCCCAGGGCCGAGAGGGTCGATCGCATCTTGTTGCGCCGCAGCGCGACCAGCGCGGTCCGCCATGTGGCCGGCAGGGGTCGAATCGCAATCCACTGGCGTGTTTTCCCCCGCGCGCGTTCGAATTCATCGGAGACATTCCGCAGTGGGGCGTTTTGCCTGGTCTCACACGGAGGTTCGGGATGATTGGCATGCGTCTCCTCTCCTTCCAGAAGATGGCTGGACTGAGGGCTGTGCTGGCCATCGGGCACCATGTACGCATGGTCGGCGGCACCTTGCTGCGGGGCAGGTAAAGCCCTCCCTCCCTGCCCCTCTCCCAAAGAGGGAGGGGAGACACTATCGCCCGCGACCATTCCATCCACGATACGGATGGTCCGATGGGCGTATGCGGCCACGTTGGAATCGTGCGTGACCAGGATGACGGTGATGCCCTCGGTGTTGAGGCGTTGGAACATCCGCAGGATTTCAACGCTCATGCGCGAATCGAGATTGCCCGTCGGCTCGTCGGCCAGGAGGAGCGTGGGCCGATTGACTAGCGAGCGGCCGATGGCCACCCGCTGCTGCTGCCCGCCCGACATTTGCGACGGCTCGTGGTGAGCCCGCTCGGCCAGCCCTACGCGATTCAACAGCTCGTGGGCCCATTGCCGGGCTTCGCTGCCGGAACACCGCTGGGCGGCATAGTCCAGCGGCAGCAGCACGTTTTGCAGCGCCGAAGTTCGCGGCAGCAGATTGAAGTTCTGGAACACGAAGCCCAGCTTCGCGGTGCGCACCAGGGCGCGCTCGTTTGACGTAAGTTGGCTCATCTCCTGGCCGTCGAACCAATATCGGCCTGAACTGGGGTGGTCCAGGCACCCGAGAATGTTCATCAGCGTGGTCTTACCGGAGCCGGAAGCGCCCATCAAGGCCACCATTTCTCCACGCTGGATGGTCAGCGAAATACCGCACAGCACGGGCACATCGACTTCGCCCAAGTGATAGGTCTTGTGCAGGTTTTCCAGCCGAATGAGTTCCATCGTCGCGTCTCTTGTTGCTTAGCCCGGCGAATTAATAACTGTCGCATAGTCGCCTTTCGCTCCGCGAAAGCCGCATCTTTCGCGGAGCGAAAGGTGACACTTATTTCCACGCCGGTCCTTAGCCCGGTGGCGGACCGCCCTTCGGCGGACCCTTTTTGGGAAACTTCGGCAGGAACGGCATGTTCGATTTGCCTTCGCCGCCGGCCTCTTCCTCGTCCATCGCGTTTTCACCGCTCTGGATTCCGACAATCGCTTTCATTCCTTCCTGCACACGTTCGCCGTACACTTCGGTCGCGGTTCCGTCCGTGGGACCAACCGCGACATCGAGCGCCTCGGGGGAGCCGTCGTCGCCCACCACCCAAAGACAATGCTGTTCGCCTGTCTTGCCGTCGATCGTCTGCGCGGTTGACGCCGATTTCGGTTTCCAGCGGAGTGCTTCGTTGGGGACCACGAGCACGTTGGCGCGTTTCGGCTCCTGGAACGAAACGCTCGCCGTCATGTACGGGAAGAGCTTTCCAGCAGGGTTATCGGTCTCGATGATGACCATGTAGTTGACGACGTTGGAAGTCATCTGCGCATTCATGCGGATTTGAATGACTTTGCCGCTGAAGGTGTCTTTCGGATGGGCATCAACCGTGAAGCGGACGGGCATGTTCGTGTAAATCCGTCCGATGTTGGCCTCATTGACCAGCGCCCAGACCTGCATGCGCCGCAGGTCCTTGGCGATCAGGCAAATGCTGGGGGCGCTCAAGGCGGCGACCACCGTTTGGCCGATGTTTACGCGGCGGTCGATGATGGTGCCGCGCACGGGCGAGCGGATGACGGTATAGCCGAGATTGGTCTTGGCCACATCAAGAGCGGCTTTATTCGCCTTGATGGTCGCCTTGGCCACCGCGACGTTGGCCACGGCCGTCTTGTAGTTCATCACGGCGGCGTCGTAATCGGACTCGGCGACGGCCTTCTTCAAGCGGAGAAGCTCGGCCCGCTTCAAGTCATGGTCCGTCTGCACGACCTTCGCTTCGAACTGCAGCAGGTTGGCCTGCGAATTCTCCAGCACGGCCTCGGCTTGGGCGACGGCGGCCTGATAGGACACGGGGTCAATGGTCGCCAGTAGCATGTCCTTTTCGACCACGGAGTTGAAATCGATTTGCTTGCCGTGGATGTCCTTGCCGAAGCTGACGATGAGCCCGGCCACTTGGGCGCCGACGTTGATGAGGTCTTCCGCCTCCAGGGTCCCGGTCGCACTAATGGTTGGGGCCACGTCGCCCCGCTGGATCGTCGTCAGGCGATATACGGTCCCGGAATTGGCAGCGGTCTGCCTGGCATAATAGGCCGCGCCGCCCCCTGCCAGGCCAAACAAAGCTAGAATTGCCAAAGCTCGTTTCATGGATGTTCCTCGGATTTGCAACCGTACCGGATCACTTCTTCCTTCAGTCCCATGCCGCGCAGGCAGAACCAGACGGGGCCCCGACCTTGGCCGGGTGGACCGCCGAAGCCGCCACGCCGGCCGCCAAATTCGCCGAATTCACCCGCATTCGCGGTTTTGAGACAGGTTCTCAACTGTGTCCGGGAACAAGCCACCATTGCCCTGGCCCTAACTACTGACCGCGAAACGGAGTTGAGTTTCTACAGCCCCCTTTCGGTTTTCTCGCCAAAGTTCTTCTTTTAGGCGTATTGCTGAGATCGGTGGGGCCGAACACGCGATCGGGGCTCCGAGCCCGCGTATAGCCTGTCAGTCATTGCTTCCCCGCCGCGGGGTCGGTGGGGAAAAGCCTTACAGAGTAGATACTGGAAAACGAGAGCACTTGTCTACAGGTTGTTGTAGAATAAGCGTATCTGTTTCCGGAAATATACAAGGAACGCCCCTTGAACGAGAACGACGAACCCGACGAACTGGTCAGCCAACTGAGGAGCGGGGACCAGGAAGCCCTGGCGGCAATCTTCTCGAAATATCGAGAGCGCTTGTGGCGGATGGTCAACTTCCGGATGGATCGGCGTTTGCTCGGCCGCGTCGATCCGGACGACGTACTCCAGGAAGCGTATATTACCCTGGCCGCGCGGATTGCCGATTTTGACACGTCGCCATCCCTTGGACTCCTGGTTTGGCTGCGGACGATGGTTATGCAAACCTTGACCGATCTGCATCGTCATCACCTGGGCGCCCAGATGCGCGACGCCGGCCGCGAGGTCGTCCTGGGTGGATGCCAATACCCGCAGACGACCTCGGTTTCGCTGGCAGCCCAGTTCGCCGCGCGTTTGACCTCGCCGAGCAACGCGGCGATTCGCGCGGAGCTGTTCGACCAGGCCAAGCGGGCCATCGCCGAGTTGGATCCATTGGACCAGGAAGTGCTCGCGCTGCGGCATTTCGAAGAGCTCGGCAACCGCGACGTGGCCGAGGTCCTAGGGATCCGGGAGAAGGCCGCCAGCATCCGCTACGTGCGGGCCTTGAAGAGGCTGAAGATCGTACTTGCGCAAGTACCCGGCCTCAGCGGGGAAGGCTGAAATGTTCGAACCCGACCAAACTCGTGATCCGCTGGAAGTGGTCGCTGCCGAATTTGCCGAGCGGTTTCGCCGTGGCGAGTTGCCCTCGATCGCCGACTACGCCGCCCAACATCCGGACCTGGCATCCGACATCGAGGAATTCTTTCCGACGATCGCCGTGATGGAGCGGTTGAAGGCGCATCAAGAGGCGTGGACTGCCCGTCGTGCCTTGCTCGGTGGAGTGCGACTGGAACGGCTGGGCGATTTCCGCATCGTCGGCGAGATCGGCCGTGGCGGGATGGGCATTGTCTACGAAGCGTTCCAGGAGTCGCTCAACCGGCACGTCGCCGTCAAGGTGCTGCCCAAGCAGTCGCTGCTGGACCCCAAGCAATTACAACGCTTCCGCCGCGAGGCGCAAACCGCCGCGCGGCTGCACCACACCAACATCGTTCCCGTGTTCGGTGTGGGCGAGCACGAGGGTTTTCACTACATCGTGATGCAGCGGATTCGCGGCGTGGGACTGGATGCCGTTCTGCAGCGGTTGCAATCCATCGATGCCGGCCGCGGGGGCGATTCCGGTCAGGCTGCCGCCGAATCCGACCCTGGCAGCGAAGCCACGTACCTTGCGCGGGCCATCCTCAGGGGACAGCTTGACTCCATCGTTGCTTTGCCTGACAACAACAATACCAACAACGTGACTGGCAACGCGGCAACGAGTCTTTTCACGCGAGATGGCGCTGCTCAGGCCGACGGGCCTGTGGCCGCGGCGGATGCCGTCGTCGTTCCACCACCGCATGGGGGGCCGCGACGATTCGGCGCCGCCTTCTGGCACAGCGTCGCCTTAATTGGTCGGCAGGTGGCCGAAGCATTGCAGTACGCCCATGCGCAACACACCTTGCACCGTGACATCAAGCCAGCCAACCTGTTGCTGGACGCACAGGGCATCGTCTGGATCACGGACTTTGGCCTGGCCAAGGCGATGGAGCATGACAACATTACGCAGGCCGACGCGCTCGTCGGAACCCTCGGTTACATGGCCCCGGAACAATTTTCCAGCCAGGGCGACGCACGAAGCGACATCTACAGCCTCGGCCTGACCCTGTACGAGTTGCTAACGTTGCAGCCGGCCTACGCTGACTCAGACCGTAGCCGCCTCATCGGCAAGATCGCCCACGAGGAGCCTGTGCGGCCGCGGAAGGTCGATCCGGACATCCCCCTCGACCTCGAAACGATCGTGCTAAAGGCGATTGCCCGGGATCCGTCGCGGCGGTATCAGACGGCCGGCGAATTGGCCCGCGACCTGGAATGTTTCCTCGAAGATCGGCCGATCCATGCCCGGCGCGTGTCGGCGGCCGAGCGGCTGTGGCGTTGGGTCCGCCGCAACCGGGCTTTGGCCGGCCTCGCGGCGAGTGTTTCCGTGTCGCTGTTGCTTATTGCCGTGGTCATGGGCGTGAGCTACGTGCGAACAACGCGTGCGAATATCGAGGAGGCGCGACAGCGAAAGAAGGCCGAAGACATCTCGGCCCTGGCGTTGGAAGCGCTGGACAACGTCTTCCAGCAGTTCGCTCCTGATCGCGCCGCACCTACCTTGCCGCGACTAATTGTCGGCAACGTCGGCAAGGAGGTCAGCGTTCCTGTTCAACCGGTCCTGTCGAAGGAGGCGGCGGCGCTGCTGGAGCACATGTTGGCCTTTTACGACCGCCTGGCGGCCCAGGAGGGCGGCGACGCCCGGCTCCGCCACAAGGCGGCGGAATCCAACCGACGCGTCGGCGACATCCGCCAGCGACTGGGTAACTACAAAGAGTCCGAGGCGGCGTACTTGCGGGCGATCGAACTCTATTCGCTGCTTGCGGATGATGCCGGGGCGGACCCGGACCTCCACGTGGAAATCGCCCGTATCCAGAACGAACTGGGCAACGTCTACTGGGCGACCAACCAGCGCGAGGCGGGGCAGGAATCGTATGCCGCCGCCCTGGCGACCTTGGAGGCGATGTCCGCGTCCTCGCCGCAACACCGCTATGAATTGGCTCGGACCTATTACTACCTCGGCCGCCGGCCCGGCGGACAAGCCCTTCCACCGCCACCCGGACCAGGAGAAGGCCGTGGTCCGCTTGGGCCGCTAGGTCTTGTTTTCGATCCGCGTGGGGCGAACCGCGCGGGGCATGAATCGCCGACCTTACCCCTGGGCGGAGGGGAGCCCGGTTCCCCCCCGCCGCCGTCCGACGTAGATCTGGAAAAGAAAGAGAACAGCGTGCAGCAGGCCGTTCGAATTCTAGAGAAGCTTGCGGCCGAGTATCCGGCCGTGCCCGACTATCGGCACCTGTTGGCCCAATGTTATCGCGAGATCCCGCCGCTGCGGTTCTTTCGCGGCCTGCCACCTGCCCCGGAAGCCTCCAACCAGGCGCTCGATATCATGCAGAAGCTGGTCGAGGAATACCCGGATGTTCCGGACTACCGTTATGACCTGGGCGAGACCTATGCCATGCTGGCCTTTTCGCCCGACGCCACGGACAAGCTCGCGGCGCAACGGCCGCGGGAGTTACTGCAGAAGGCGCTAGTCATCTCCGAGGAACTGGTCGCTGAACATCCCAACATTCCGGATTACGCCGCCTCCCAGATGCATATTCGCCTAGCCCTGACCGACGCCCTCCGCGAGAGCGATGTGGCTGGCGCCGAAAGCAGTCTCCGCAAAGCGCTCGACATCCAAGCCGCGCTGATGCGGCGATTTCCCCACACCTCCACCAACAAGTTCTGGCTGGCCGTTATCCGCCATTCTCTGGCCGGATTCCTCCAACAGCGCGGACAATTGTCCGAAGCCAGGTCCGCATTGCAGGAGTGCATTACCTTACTCAAGGGCGCCATGCGGGACGATCCCAAGGCCATGTACATTCGCGACGTGCTTGCCCAGAACTTCATGAACCTGGCCGATCTGCTGCGCCGCATCGGCGATGAACCGGCCGCCGCGGAAGCCGATCGCCAAGCCCGCGAACTGATGCGGAGCGACAACGCCAGGACCCAATAGAAGCGGTGTCTAGTCGCTTCCGTTCTAGTGCGCAAGCTCTAACTGTCTCCCGACGGGAGGGGAATGAAGCCCTCGCCTTTAGGCGAGACCTTCGGCAGCGGGGAAGGACGGCAGCGGGCCCCGCCGCGGTTCTCGCAAAGACGGGGAGATCCAAAGCTCCCGGAACACCACGGTGTGGGTTCCCTACAGTCGTCCTCGTGAGGGGGCGGGTGGCCCCGGAGATTACTCCCCGGGGCTCCCACAGACCCGTACGTGCAGAATTCCCGCATACGGTTCCTCAAGTAACCCGCTTCGCTTCACAAACGACATCACGCCGCCATGAACCCTTCATTCGCTATCCGTTGGCATTGCGGCGACACTACGCGAGAGTTCGGTGCCTCCCAGGTGTTCCCCGCCAACGGCGTGGCTGCTCGACGCCTCGTTTTCTTCCCCGGGTCCTCGATGGGTCGAGGTCCCCGGCTTCTGCGGTACTATCGAGGCGCTACGACTTCCTGTCGCCCATCCCGCCGCACTTCGTTTTCCTTCGTTTGGCGGTACCACGGGATCACGCATGTTTCGCTCCCGGCGTCGCTGCGTGCGGCAACGTCGGACCTGGAGTTGGTCACCCGGTACCTCCGGCCGGGAATTATCGTGGAAACGACAGGATCTCCCATGTTCCTGGGGAACCCCGATTGTGCTTTCGCCCTGCTCTCCGACCCCGCTCCGGACCAGCGCAGCCGATAAAGCCTTACGGCAAGGGCGACGGCGCGGCATACACGAACGGAAAGACCCTGCGCACCCCGTCGAAGAAGAAGACCGACGTGAGGGCCATGAAAAGGATCGTGGCTCCGCGGGCCGCGCAATTGCCTACAGTCCCGCCGCGCCTGGCCAGGCGTGCGAGGTGCCCAGAGGCGAGCGCCGCGGGGCCCTGGAGCGTGAAAAACACGAGTTGATAGCCGGTCAGTCGCGACGTCGCAACCGTAAACATGACTTCATGAAAAAGCCCGCTGACGAGAAATACATAGAGAATGGAGCGGACTGGGTGGCGCCGGCCGCCGGTCGCCTGGTAGACGTTGCGGTAGAGCCAGTCGTGGATCCGGAAGTTGTACCGGCGCCAGAACTCCGCAGGCGTCCGCGAGAGATAGGCACTGCGAATGATCGGCGTCGTGTCGAATCCGGCCAGGCGTTCGAGGCCACACATGGCGTACGACAGCGACTCGACGCCGAGCAGGAAGATCGGCAGGACCGCGACGTGGTTCAGCGCGAAGTTCGACCGGAGCATGGCGACGTCGGAGAGGCTTCTCACGGCCAGAAGGGCCAACAAGAAGCCGGCGGCGCCGCCGAGAATCCTCAGAATCGCCGGCCAGGGGCGTTGCCGTTGCCGTAACCGCAGCTTGTGGTCAGGATAGACGACCGAGAGGACCGGGAACGGGACCAGGAAGCGGAAATACTCGCGCATTGCGCCCCTCTGCGTCAGGATCTCCCACTGGCGGAAGAGATCGACCATTCTGAAGGCGATGTCGCCCGACACGAACGCCGACGCGGCCCGCAGTCCGACGTTCGCAGAAGGGACAAGCAGCGGGCACACCAGGACAATGGGGACGAAGCACCAACTCAGAACGCCGCTGCTTCGACCGCGCCGCCGGTGTCGCACCTGCGCCGCGACCCCAGCGCAGCCATAAGCCGCGAGGATCGCCAGGATAAGCCAACCCAGGGGGTTCATCGGGCGTAAGTCTTTTGAGGAATCAAGTCGAACGGTACGGCTGCAATTCTAACTTGCCCTTTGCGGAAATGTCAAACGCCCGAGAATCTCAAAACTCCTGGTGAAGCTGCTTTGAACTTGGTGCATCCGCACTAGCTTGATCACAGGGATGACGTCACTTTGCGGCACGAGTTGAACACCGATCACATGGCCGGGACAGGCGTCCCTCAATCGCTGGGCCGATTCCGCCGACAAATTTGCCGCGAGGTAGCCATGGGGAAGGACAAGGACATCGCTGATTTCCAATTGACACAATGGGAGATGTCCCCTTACTGCCTACGCATCCGACAAATAGTACACAGGTCGTGACCTTTTTTGGACCGCCTCCGCCATCTCCAACCCAGCAGCCCGATGGCCGCCGCCATGAGCAGCGCCATTGTGGAAGGCTCGGGCACGACGGCGAACTCGCCGTCATGGTTCACAACGGCCCAAACCGTCTGGTTCGCCGTATTCACGCCCCAATCGCCCAGCGTCGTATCGCCGTTGGGATACGCCCCCACTTCGTAGTTGCCCGAGTTGATTCCGACATTGCCGTTGACGGCATTCACCCACAAGCCGGTGAGCGGATCGAGCCACGCCAGGTAGAGCGGATCATCCGCGGCCGACGTGCCGGGCAATGCGTCGGAGTCGTAGCTCATCTGTAGGACAAAGGGAGCGGTCTGCCCGCTGCTGCCGTTCAGCGCCATGCCGCTCAACTGAACGATGTCGCTAATCACGCCCGAGCCAACCTCCGCTTGTGCGCGGGTCCGCCAGGCCATGCCGACCGTCTGGGCCGAGCCGCTGCTGTTCGTGCCGGCCAGGATTGTCGCCGTGCTGCCGGCCATGCCCTGCCCGCCACTGCCGGCGGTGGCCGTCGTCTTCGATTCCAGATTGGCGTAGCTGGCATTTGGGGCGACCGTGGCGGTCAAGGCCGGTCCGAAGGCGGTCTGCGAATTGCTGTTGTCGGCGGTGGCGTTGCCCACGTTGCCTTGCAGCGTGACCATCACCGCCCCGTTGTTATTGTTCCCTGCGCCGGGCAGGTTGCTGTCGTCGGCCAGTTGCGCAGCGGACATCGTGACGGTGTTGATACGCGTGGTCGTATAGTTGCTGGTGTTCAGCGAGGCGGTGAAGGTGTTGCCGATGCCCGCCGACAGTCCGTTGAACGTCGAGAGGTTGGTCGAAAGTGCCGGATCCCCGCCGGTTGCAAAACCGGTCAGTTTGAGGTTGGCCGTATAAGCCGCCGAAGTGTTCGCCGCCAGGTTGTAGATCGTGAAGCTCTGGCTGGGGATGCTCGCTCCCCGCAGGACGTCGCCGAAGTCGATTGTTTGGGTCGTCTGAGTGGCCGCGAAGGACAGAGAGGCGTTGGAGTGGTCGAGGACGGTCAAGGTTGCCGAGGCCGAAACATTCAGCGGTGCCGACGCCCCCGGCAACGTATGGTCGTCGCCGACGTTTAGCGAGAAAGTCTGCGTTTGGGCGCCAAGGGCGCTTGTGTTGAGTACCGCGGTATAGGATTCCGAGGAGCCGGAGGCCACAAGTTCGCCACCGGTTGGGCCACTGACGCCGTTGCCCAACGAATTGACATCCAAAGAAGCCAGCGCGGATTGGCCCCACGCCCCATTGGACAAGCTCAAGGCCGCCGTGATGCCCGTGGCGCCCACGATGACCGTCTGGTTGTTGCCGCCGGCAACCGATAGACCTGGAGCGGCGTGACCGAGGACTGTGAGAGTTGCCGTGGTCGTCTGGTTGCCAAGGAGCGCGATTGGCGCGCTTGCGGCGAATAAAATCGTGTTGTTGCCCACGGTTGTCGAGGTGGCCGAGACGGTGCAGGACTCGCTTGAGCCGGGAGCGAGCGTGCCAGTACCGGAGTTGACCGATCCAAGCACGGCGCTGCCGCCCTGGACGGCCGCAGTGACTGAGTAATCGACGCTATTTGCTGAACCGGGAAGGTTGCTCAAAGTCGTTCCCAGCGTAGCCGTCCCGCCGGTGATGATCGTAGCGTTCTGGGCGCTGCTAAGAGAAACGGTCGCCGACGCGATGTTCAAGGCGAAGACCGTGCCGTAGCCGTTCGCGCCGCCTTCAGAGGTCGTCCCGTAGAGCGTCGAGCCACTGAGCGTCAAACCGGCGATTGGGGCTGAACCATTGCTGTAGTTGAACGCGCCGAGAGTCGTGGGGTTGCCGCCGCTGGTGGCGATGCTGAAGACCGTGCCGTTTCCGCGTGGCCCGGCAGCGCTAGTCGTGCCGTAAAGCGTCGAACCGTTGAGCGTCAAACCGGCCATGGGAGTGCTGCCGTCGTTGCCGCCGTCGAACGAGTAGAGGATCGTGGGGCTGCCGCCGTTGGTGGCGATGCTGAAAACCGTGCCATCGTTGTTCGCGCCGCCGGTGGGGGTCGTCCCGTAGAGCGTCGAGCCGACAAACGCCAAGCCGGCATGGGGAGCGCTGCCGTTGCTGCCGTTGAACGAGTAGAGGATCGTGGGCCTGCCGCCGCTGGTGGCGATGCTGAAAACCGTGCCATCGTTGTTTGCGCCGCCGCTGGGGGTCGTCCCGTAGAGCGTCGAGCCGACAAGCGTCAAGCCACCAAGCGGACCTTGACCGCCGTTTAACGAGCAGATGTCCGTGGCGAAGCCGCCGCTCGTGGCGATGCTGAAAACCCAGCCGGCACCGTTCGCCCCGCCGTCAAAGGCCGCCCCGTAAAGAGTCGATCCACTGAGCGTCAAACGCGCAAACGGATTGCCGCCATTGTAGTTACCGATCGTGTAGTTACTGAACGGTAGGAGGGTTGTCGGGCCTCCGCCGCTGGTGGGAATACTGAAAACCGTGCCCTCGCCGCTATACTCGCCTCCGTAGGTCGGCCCGCCATACTCGGTCGTGCCGTAAAGCGTCGAGCCGTTGAGCGTCAAGCCGGCATACGGACATTGTCCGTTGCTGCCGTTGAACGAGCAGAGGGTCCTGGGGGAGCCGCCGCTGATGGGGATGCTGAAAATCGTGCCGTCCCCACTCCAGATTTGACCGTTCCAACCGGTTCCGCCATACTCGGTCGTCCCGTACAGAGTGTTGCCGCTGACGGCCACGCCGCCGGTGAGATATGAACCGTTGGTACCGTTGAATGAGTAGGCCAACGACACAAGCGTCTGGGCACGAGCATGTGTTCCGACCGCCCCGAGAAGAATCAAGGCGCCCGCGCACAGCCGCAGCGCCGCTGCAATTGCACCTCGTACCATCGCCTTGCTAAACATGATTTGTCTCCTCAAGGAGGTAGGTTTACATTGAAACTGTTGCGAGCAGCAGCACGCTTCCGCCGCCACACCCATCCCAGCATCCCGACAGCCCCCACACCCAGCAGCGTCAGCGTCCCCGGCTCCGGCACGACGTTGAGCACCACGTCGTCGCCCTGGATGGCGATGCTCGCGGGCAGGCCGTCGATCGTGCCGCTGGTGCTAGTACCCAGGCTGCCAGAAATCGACAGGGCGTCGATGAGCATGTAGGTGCCCTGCCCAAAGCCGCCCAGCGGCGTGAAATTCAAATCGGCGAACTGCTGGCCGCTGAGCACCAACGGCCCCGAGGGCATGTAAACCTCGTCGCTATCCGTCGGCGTATCGAGGGCGTAGTCCATCTTCGCACCGGACTGAAGTGTGAGGCTGCCGCTGACGTTCATCGCGCCGGGAGCGGCGCCCGGCGACAACGACCCGCCCGAGGCCACGGTCACGCTACTGAGACTGCCCGAGCCGCCGAGCATGCCGCCGCTGTTGACCGTTACCGGGCTGATGAGCGAGCCGTCGACGAGGAGCGTGCCCTGGTTGATCGTGGTCGGGCCAGTGTAGGTGTTGTTGCCGGTCAATAACAGCGAGCCGCCGGCAGCTTTCGCGAGCGCGCCGGAACCGCTGATTACGCCGGAGTAGGTCTGAGTGGCGGGGTTGGCAAATGTCACGGCGCTGTTGTTCAGGATGTCGCCCTGGACGTAGCCGTTATTGGCAACGCCGTCACCCAGTTTTAGCGTGCCGGCAACGACGGTCGTGCCGCCCGAGTAGGTGTCCGAAGCGGCAAGGACCAGCGTTCCCGTCCCCAGGCTGTCATTCAAGGTCAGGCCACCAGGGCCGGACAGGATCCCGGAGAATGTGACCGTATTTCCGCGTGTGTCGAAAGTGGCGCCGCTACCGGTGCCCAGCGTGATGGGCGCGCCCGTGGAGAGACCGCTACCGGCGTGGAGCGTTCCACCGCTGAAGTTGAAGACGCCCGAACTGGATATGCCGACCGCATTGAGCAACCCTCCCGCAAGATTGTAGGTTCCGCCCTGGCCGACTTGGAACTGGCCTGAAACTGTGTTCGTTCCGCCGGATTGATTGAATGCGCCGTAGGCCACACTCTCACCAGGCGCCGAAAGCAGGCCCGATCCGCTCAGATTGTAGGTTGCCTGGCCGCCGGCTGCTACACCTAATGACAAGCCGGATTGGATCAGTTGATTGGTCCCGCCCGATTGGAAGAAGGTAGTGGTGCCGTATCCGCCTATGTTTTCGCCAAGATGCACTTTCAACAGGCCGCCGCTCAAGCTAAAGGAAGCGACACTGCCGGCGTTGTAGCCCATGTCAAGTAGGTAGCTTATGCTGTTCGTTCCACCAGTCTGGGTAAACGTTCCCGTACCAACGTCGCCCACATTTTCGTCGGGCACGAACAGCGACCCCGAACCGCTAAGATTGTAAACGCCGACCGAACCGGTGCCGTAGCCAAGATAGAAGTCGCAGTTTATGCCCCCGCAGGAATTAGTTCCACCGGATTGCGTGAAGGTCCCGCTGCCTGAGCAGCCCACGATCTCGTTGGCACTTTGGATTTGTCCGGAACCGCTAAGGTTGTAGGTGCCGCTGGAGCCGGCGTCTTCGCCGAGGGTTATGCCCGCGGCACCCGAAAGGAATATGGTGAGGGTCCCGGATGTCATCTCGACCGTTCCCCCTCCCGTAAACTCACCCAGTATGAGCGCGTTGCAGGCGGCATTACAGGAAGCGATGACCGCCGTGCCGCCGTTGGCGACAAAGGCGTTGACGCTGCTGGAGGGGACGCCGTTGCTCCAATTGCCCGCAGCGGACCAGCCGCCCGATTGGCTCGGGGAAAGCGACCAGTTATCCTGGCCACGAGCCGGAAGCGTGGTAGCGAGCACCACGGCCACAAAGCTCGCCAGCGCGGCTGCCGATCTAAACGCCGGGCAACTGCCCTTCACGAAGAATCTGCCAATCATTCGTCTTCTCCTTGAGAACGCATATCTCAATCCTGTCCGCATCTTCAGGCTGCGCCGCGATCGCGCAGCAACCCACCACAAAAGACACTCAAGGGAGAACGAACCAGCGAAAGATAGGCGCACAGTGCGAGACTCGCTTGAGAGTCACCGTCAAATTGAGCCACCGACAGCAGTCCTGCTAAGACAATCTCCCGCCGGAGTTGCGCGGCCGCAAACCGATTAGCTCAATCACCAACGAACGCTGCCTACTACTGAGCTTGCCATGCGTGTGGGCCGCACACCCGTGCCGCCCGTGTTCAGGAACAACCTACCTACGTGTAGGGCTCCTTGCTGGAACAAAAGCCAAGATAACCACGCGACGTGGCTTTGTCAAATACCCGGCAGGAATTTTATTGCAGCCGGGGCGAGCAGTGGTGGTACCGATGATGGGTGACTTGGTCCCGCTGGCCCCAATTCACCGGACGACCGATGAATTGCCACAACACAACATGCGAGAAGTAGCTCGGCCGGCATCGACGAATCGGGCCAACGGCCACGTTGAGTATAAGAAATGGATAACGTCGGCATGACGCCACAAGCATGCCGGGGTGACGATCTCGCTCAGCCTGTCCGCGCCGTCCTCCTGCTTGGAACGATCGGAAGAATTGAGCGGGCCTCCCTGGAAAAAGCCGGGTTTGGGCGATTTCTTCCGAACGTTCTCAGGGCTTCCCCGCATCGCGGAGTCTCTCGATGTAATCTCCGCGGCCAAGTGCCGCTCTGTTATTATATGTGGGAGCGATCGAGAATTAGCCAAAAATTCCGCTGAGATCTCGCCGAAACGCGACAAGCGAACTAATCAGGCGGTTGGGTTGTGGCCCCCAGAGGCTTGTAGGGTCAAGCGGAAGGTCAGGCACCACCTTTTGAAGTTCGGGCTTCGTAGGTCCTATCGGTTCACTACTCTTGTCTTGCCGTTTCTGTTCCTCTTGCCGCTTCCGCTTCTCCTGCTGTTGCATCCGTTGTATTTGTTTGGTGGCAGCGTCGAAGTCAAATAGTGGGTTCACTTGGTCAATAACCTGCTGGAAGAATAGAACGACGATAATCTTGTAGCCAAAGTATAGAACGAACACGACAACGAAAGTTGCCAGGGTAAGGGCAAAGGTTTGGAGTCTTTTTTCAATGAGCGCTTCACGGGAGTTACCCCTTGACTGGTTGGAGCGTTGTTTGCGGGGGCAGACCGGCACTTTCAGTCATTTTCATCCCGCCTTTTTACGGCCTTTCGGCTCTTTTTGACTTCCGAGGGTTCATTCTCAAGATGACTTGCTTCCGACCGTCCGGCCGACCTTCATCGCCAAGTCGCCCAAGGGTCATTGACTTCCCAGCTCTCATCAAGCAAGATCGGATAAAGTCTACCCGATTACCTTTCCATTTGCTATACTCGGGCGGCGCCCCCCTTCTACTGCCGGAGGTTGAAATATGAAACGCTTTCTGATCGTCGCGACGATCGCATGTGGATCGCTGCTGGGTTTCGCCAGCGGGGCTGCCCACGGCAAGACGCTGAAAGTGCTCACCGTGAGCGGAGATTGGAAGAGCCAGGCCTGGTACCAGGACGTGGTCATGGGCGGTAAGCAACTCTACCGCGGCCGCTTTATCGCCAAGAGGGTCCAGGAGGCAGCGCCCGGCCGATTCGAATTCACCGACGTGACCAATTACATTGGTCAGGAGTATATCGACGCCGATTACTTGGGCCAGTTCGACGTGCTGGTGCTGGGCGACCTCTACGGCTACGGCATCTCGCCGCGGTTCCATGCGGCCATCGTGGACTTCGTCCGCCACGGTGGCGGGCTGGTCTACTGCGCCAGCTACAAGTGGCAAACCGCCATGCTCAACGGCACCGGCTTCCAGCAGGCCCTGCCCATCACCTTCCCCGTGGGCAACTTGACGATCGAGGACGATTGGCAGGCACACGCCGACAAGACGTCGATCGGCGATCGCGACTTCGTGCCCGTCGCTGCGCAGGCGGATCACCCGGTCGTGCGGGGCATCGGCTGGTCCAAGGCACCAAAACTGGCCGCGGGCTTCAAGATCCTGCCCAAGGAGAAGGCCGTGACGCTGCTCAAGGCCCCCAGCGGCGAGCCGATCCTCGTGGCCTGGCAGTTGGGCCGGGGGCGGGCCGCCTGCTCGTCGGCCATCTGGGCCAACGATGAGCTGGCCGAGAAATACAGTAAGGATTGGTCCACGTGGAGCGAGTTCGGCAAGTACTATTCCCAACTGCTCGGCTGGCTGGGCGAGAATTCGACCGCCGCTCGGGCCGGCCTGCGCGATGCCGTGGCGGAGATGTCGATCGACGTGGATTATGCGAAGCCTGCTGGCAAGATCAACACCGGTATCTTCAGCATCCATGCGGCCCACGACTGCCCGGGGCTAGCGCCGCTGGAGGGCGAGACGCTCAAGAGCTTCCAGGCCCTCCATCCGCAGGGCGGTTTCAGCCGCTTCAGCGCCGGCGGCGACGACTTCGAACCCCAGCGCGGCAAGTTCAACTACGCCGACATGGACAAGCAGATGGCCGAGATCCGGCGGCTGGGCCTGGAGCCGATCGCGCTGGTAGCCTGGCCGACCTACGTGTCCGGCAAGTGGATGAACCTCAACTGGCAGAAGCCCACGGACCATGCCCTCGCCGACTTGGCCGACCAGGTGGCCGCCCTGGTGGAACATGCCAACGGCAAGGGCGGCACGAGCGGTTACCGCCTGAACCTCAAGTACGTCGAGATCGGCAACGAGCCGGGCATCAATAGTTTGAATGTCGACAACTTCATCAAGCTTCTCAAGGCCGTGGGCCAGCGGATCCACCGCGATTATCCGGGTGTCAAGATCGGCGCGCTGGGCGGTTACGAAGTACCGTACGCCAAGCTCTTCATCGACCGCGGCGGCCTGCAGTATGCCGATTGGATCAGCCGCCATCCCTACGGCTGGACGGGCGAAACCTGTCTGGCCCAGGAAGACGATGTCTACGAATACGCCAAACGCAAAGGTTTCGACAAGCTGGAATTCATCATCACCGAGTGGGATTTCTGGATCGCGGGCAAGCCCAAGCACGACTACATGATGAAGCGCTTCTTCGAGGCCGTGCGGCGCGAGCACTGCATCGGCACGCTGCACTATCGCCTGGGGCAGTACGCCGAGCCGGTCTACATGTTCGGCATGCTTTGGTGCGGTTGGGACAAGCAGCACGTCAAGGGCACGCCCATGCATGACGCCTACGACGCTTTCTGGCTCTTCCGCGATTTCCGCGGCCAGCGCGTAGCCATCGAAAAGACGATCGAGACGAAGAACGTCAATCCACATCTGGCCGACCACGTGCTGGCCGACGCCGCCCGAGACGGCGATCGGTTGAACCTCGTCCTCTATTATGACTGGGCCTACGACGGCACGGGCTACAAGGATTTTGCCCACGGACTGAATTTCAAGCGGGCACGTGTCAACGTCAAGCTGGCCTTGCCCGCCGATGGCCGCGATCGCAAGCTGACGATATCGCGGGCCGATGGCGAGAGCACCGAAGTAGTGAAGAAGGACGTCCCTATCGCCGCCGGGCAGAAGGTTTATCGCGACACGATCGAGTTGTCGCCGTTGGGCGGCGTTTCCATCACGATCGAGGCACGTTAGGAGACCGGCCATGAACCAGGATGAAGAACATCTGCGGCTCTTGTCGATTTTTCATTATTTCGCTTTGTCAATTCACTCCCGCCCCCCGCTGGGGCCAGTCCGGCGGCGACGAGAGGGCGTTTTCCGACTAAATCGACAGACCGCAAGCTGGCAAGGGTCCATTTCTCCATTTTGCAAAATAGTGACGTTAATGATTGACAACGCCGCGCCGCGAGTCAAAGATAAGCGTATCCGCGTGTGCGCAGACCGGCTCCTCCGGCCCTGCCCGCCCAGCGGTACCCAGCCATAGCCGGCGGTTTGCCCTTCCAACGCCCCCCTACCTACCTATTCCTCTCATTCAAGGAGACGACGATGTCGCATCACGTACACCATTTATCGCGGCGGCGATTCCTGACGACGGTGACCCAGGCCGCGGGCCTTGTGGCCCTGCCGGCCTTCCTGCCCGGCAAAGTGCTGGGCAAAGACGGGGCTGTGCCGCCGAGCGAACAAGTCGTGGTCGGTGGCATCGGCATCGGCAACCGCGGCGGCTACGACCTGGGGTGCTTCCTGGAACAGCCCGACGTGCGCTTTACGGCCGTTTGCGATGTCAAGGAAGTGCGGCGGCAAGCGGTCAAGCGAACGGTCGACGGCCGATACCGCAACTCGCAGTGTGCCACTTACCGCGACCTCCGCGAGCTCTTGGCCCGCGAGGATATCGACGCCGTGCTGATCGCCACGGGTCCGAACTGGCACGCCACGGCCACGATGCTGGCGGCCAACGCCGGCAAGGACGTCTACTGCGAAAAGCCGTGTACCAAGAACATCTCCCAGAGCCTGATCCTGGCGGAGACCTTTCGCCGCACCGGTCAAATCTTCCAGGCCGGCACACAGCGCCGCAACCTGCCGCACATCCAGTTTGCGGTTGAGCTTGCCCAGCGCGGAAAACTCGGCAAGCTCTTGGCCGTTCACGCGCACCCTGCCGGCATGTCGGCCAGCCAGAGCGGTTGGGCAACGCCCGAACGCGAGCCGCCCAAGGAAAAGGTCGATTGGGACATGTACCTCGGCCCGTCGGCCTGGCGGCCCTTCAACAGCGGCTTTCTCGACGGCTTCAATTTCGAAAAAGGCGGCGGGCTGGTCGGCGGCGGCGTGCTGGAATGGGGATCGCACTGCGTGGACATGTGCCAGTGGGCGGCCGGGGCCGACGGGACCGCTCCGGTCGAGTACAATCCGCCGGAAAACGGTCGGCTCGTCGCCCGCTATGCCAGCGGCGTGAATCTCGTGCTCCGCAACGACGGCTGGCTGCCGCTAGGCTCCTGCCCGGTACGTTTCGAAGGCGATGCCGGCTGGGTGGAAACGGGCGATAGCGGCAAGCTGGTGCTCAGCTCGCCGGAGCTGTTGGCCGGCCGCAAGGTGGCCGAGATCGGCGGCTACCCAGCGACGTACCATATCCGCGACTTCCTCAACTGCGTGAAATCGCGCGGCAAGCCGCTCTGCAACCCCGATGTGGCCTGCTATGGCCATATCGCTTGCCATGCCTGCAATATCGCGATTTACCTCGACCGCAAGCTGAACTACGATCCGGTCAAGAACGAATTCATCAACGACGCCGAGGCCAACCGCCTGCGTTCCGAAGCGCTGCGCGATCCGTGGCGGGTATAAGCGGCACTCAGGAGTCTACCCATGTCACGATTAACAACCTGCCTCGTCCTAGTCGTCATCCTAGTTCCCGCGTTGGCCTTTGCTCAGCCTGGTGTCCCTGCCCAGCCGGGAGCCACGGATGGAGTCAAGTTCGTCAAGCACCGCATTGGCAACTTCCGCAGCGAGACATTCGGCGTGGCCGATTTCAACGGCGACGGGAAACTCGACATCGTCGCCGGCAATTTCCTCTACCTGGCCCCCGAGTTCAAGCCGCTCAAGATCCGCTCGATCAAAGGAAATGTCGACGAGCAGGGCAAGGGTTACTACAACGACTTCATGAACGCCCCGGTGGATGTCGAGGGCAACGGCCGGCCCGGCATCGTCAGCGTCGATTGGTTCAGCCAGAGCATCTATTACTACCGCAACACGCTGGGCAAACCGGGCGACTGGCCGGAGACCAAGGTTGAGACGTCCGACAACTTCGAGTCCGGCGAGTTGGTGGACCTCGAAGGTAAGGGCAAGGCCAACATCATCCTGCCGCACACGCGCGAGACTGTCTGGTTCGAAGTGGGAGTCAAGGACGGCAAGCCGGGCCTGATCAAGCACGTGGTCTCGACGAAGAAGATGGAGTTCGGCGCAGGCGTAGGCGACATCAACGGCGACGGCCGGCCCGACATCATCCGTCCCAACGCCTGGTTCGAGGCCCCCGCCGATATCCGCACGGGCCAGTGGAAAGAGCATCCGCTCGCGCTGGGCGACAAGGCGGGCCGCATCGCCCACACGCCGCAGATCCTCGTCTATGACGTCAACGGCGACGGCCTGAATGACATCATCACGTCCAACGCCCACGGCTACGGCATCTTCTGGTACGAGCAGGTCCGCGACGGCAAGAAAATCTCGTGGAAACAGCATACGATCGACGACACGTGGACACAGGCCCACTCGCTCGCGCTGGCTGACCTGGACGGCTGCGGCACGCCGGAATTGATCACCGGCAAACGTTTCCTGGCCCATAACGGCGGCGACCCCGATCCGTACGGCAAGCTGGGCCTCTACTATTACAAGCTCATTCGCAAGCCGGACAAGACGGTCGAGTGGAAGAAGTACGTGATCTCCTACGACGAGGGGATCGGCGCCGGACTGGAAATCTGGACCGGCGATTTCCGCGGTTCGGGCAAGACCGACATCATTGTCACCGGCAAGTTCGGCGGTCCGGTGTGGTTCGAGAACAAGGGCAAATAGCGTGCTGCTATGGGTATGACTTAACACATTTGTGAGAATTCTTCAAAACGACAATAGGAGAAAACCATGAAGATCCGATACACCGTCCTGTTGGCCGCCTGCGCGGCCGCCATGGCGCTCCAACTTCCAAAAATATATGCCGCGCCCGCGGTCAATCAGCCGCAGTTGATTGCCCTGCTTAAGTCCAACGCGCCCAAGAGCGAGAAAGTGAAGGCTTTCAAGCCCTTGGCCGTGTTCGGGAACAAAGACGCCGTGCCGGCAATCGCACCCTACCTGGCCGACGGGGAACTCTCCTCCTGGGCTAGGATCGCCTTGGAAGCAATTCCCGATCCGGCCTGCGACGAGGCCCTGCGGAAGGCCGAGCCCACGCTCAAGGGCCGCCTGCTGATCGGCGTGATCAACTCGATCGGCGTGCGCCGCGATGCCTTGGCTGTCGGCGCCCTAACTAAGCGGCTGGGCGACGCCGACGAGGCCGTGGCCATAGCGGCCGCGGCCGCGCTGGGACGCATTGGCGGCGATGAGGCCACTCAATCGCTTGAGAAGGTGCTGGCCGCCGCGCCGCCGGCAGTACGCTGCGAGGTCGCCGACGGCGTCGTCCGCTGCGCCGAAAAGAATCTGGCCGCAGGCAACAAAGATGCCGCTATTCGCCTTTACGATCTGGTCAGCAAGGCCGACGTCCCTGAGCGGCGGGTGCTCGAAGGCGTTCATGGCGCGATTGTCGCCCGCGGGCCGGCCGGACTGCCGATGCTCGTTGAACTCTTGAAGTCGGGCAATAAGAAGCGGTTCGCCTTGGGGCTGAAACTGACGCGCGAAATCGCCGCGCCGGAAGTCACCGATATCCTCTTGGCCGAGTTGCCGCAGACGTCGCTCTCGCGGCAACCGCTAGTGCTGCTGGCCCTGGCCGATCGTGCCGATCCCAAGGCCCGCGATGCCTTGCTGGTGGCCGCCAAGAGCGGCGCCCACGACGTGCGGATCGCCTCGATCCGCGGTCTGAAGAAGGCCGGCGATGCGTCCTGCGGGCCCGTGCTGCTCGATGCCGCGGTGGGCGTAAGCGACGACGTTTCCGAGGCCGCCGTGGAAGTCCTGGCCGATCTCCCCGCCAAAGAGATCGACGAGTTGCTGGCCGCCCGCCTGCAAACGGCCGAGGGCAAGGGCCAACTGGTGCTGATCGCCCTGGCCGGACGACGACATATCGAGTCGGTCACTCCGCTCTTGCTGAAACTGGCCGACAACGCGGATGTCGGCGTTCGCGCCGCTGCGCTCACGGCCCTGGGGGCAACGATTCGTGCGAGCGAGTTGTCGGTGCTGATCAACCGGGCACTCGGCAAGGGGCGGCCGGAGGAAGTCCATGCGGCCGAGGTAGCTTTGAAAACGGCCTGTGCCCGGATGTCGGACCACGATGCCGCGACGACGCAGGTACTGGCCGCCCTGGCTAATGCGCAGGTCCCGGCGAAGTGCAAGCTGCTGGAGTTGCTCGTCACGATCGGCGGCGACAAGGCCCTCAAGGTGGTTGCGGGCGCCGCCAAGGATTCCAATGCCGAGGTCCGTCGCGCCGCATACAAGGCTCTGGGCGAGTGGACCAGCGCGGACGCCGGGCCGATGCTTCTGGACCTTATCAAGAGTGGCGATTCGGATCTGAAGATCGGCGCTCTGCGGGGCTATATTCGCGTTGCCCGGCAGTTCGCTATTCCCAATGACCGGCGGATGGCCATGTTCCAGGAGATCATGACCTTGGCCCAGCGCGACGACGAACGGAGACTGGCGTTGGATATTCTGAAGCAGATCCGCACGCCTGAGTCGTTGTCGGTTGCCGTGGGTTATCTTGACCAGCCCAGTCTGCGCGAGGCGGCGGCCCGTGTCGCGGTTACGATGTCCGACAAGATGATCGCCACCACGCCTGCCGAGGTCGCCGCGGCCATGAAGCAGGTGCTGCGGACGGCAAAGGACCGCGACGTGGTCAACAAGGCCCGCGCGTTACTCAACCGTAGCGAGAAGAAGTAACGGGAGAATCGCAACTTGCCGATTATTACCCCGGCACGAGAGATACTCAAGTGCGGCGAGCGAATTGTAGGACGGATTGCCAATCCATCCTACAGGCTCCGTGATTTTCTTTCGTGCCGGGGTAATAAAGGGCTGTTCGGTGTAGCGTTGTGCGCTTGCCTGCTGGTCGTTGGCCATACTGGTCATGCCACGGAGCAGAAACTCACGATAAAAGACAACCTTGGCCGCCCTTGGGTCAGCGAACCGATTGTCTGGGAGTTGCCGGGGGCAACAGGTACCAAGGTTTTGGTAAAGCGAGATGGCACACCTATCCCGGCTCAGGTTGTCGCCACGGCCGACGGGGCCCGCGTATTGCTGATCATCGATCGCTTGGCCAAGGACGCTTCCACCATGCTCACGGCGGACCTCGGCGAGCAAGGGCCGACGGGAACGGATTTGAGCGTCGCCCTGGACAAAACCGGGCTGGTGCTTGCCAACAGGCACGCCGCGGTCCGGCTGAACAATGGAGCCGCGGGCAACGTCTCTCCCATCCTCGGCATTCGCACGACGTCGGGCAAATGGACGGGTGGCGGCACGTACGACACGAAATCCGCCAAGCCGCTGGCTTCCCAGACCGAATTGCTGGAAAAAGGCCCCGTGCGAGCGGCGGCACGCGTGACGACGACCTTCGACAACGGCAAGACGCACGTGGTGACCGTCTCGCTTTGGAGCGGTTCGCATTCCATTGATATCGACGAGACGTTCGACGTCGGCCCCGACGACAAGTACCAGTTCAAGAACTATGGGGGCGATAAGGACGAACTGGCCTGGGAATGGTGGAGTTGGTACGGCGACCGCGAGGGGCTGGAGGAGACACACCCCAACAACTGGGTCTTCCAACTGGCGAGCGATGCTTACCGGCCCCGGCAAGTTGTCTACTGCGGCCAGGCCTCGACCGACGCCGATAAGGGCAAGGTCGCCACCGACAACCACGTCTCCACGATGGTCGAGTACACGCTTGCGCATGGCAAACAACGGAGGCTGGAAAAGTACCTTGCCGGTCACACGCAATGGCGGCCCGATTCCGTCCTCTGGTACCTGACGAGCCAGAGCGCGGACGACACCGCCGACGCGGTGGCCGTGTATACGCACTCGGCCCGGAACTGGCGCAACCCCAACGTGCTGCCGACTCCCAAGGGCATCACGCTCCGCACGGGGGCCAATGACATCCGCCTGATCTCCCGCCAGGGCGGCAAGCAACTGGAGATGGAGTGTCCCATCGGCCTTGGCCGCCGCACGTGGGCCATTCGTGTTTCCACGCGCAAGGAGATGCTCGCCCCGGCGGTTACCTCCCCTACGGCGCTGGATGCCGAACGGGTCCAGCGCTGCATGGGTCTCGACATCACGCGGCGCTGGATCACCGATTGGGCCATGAAGAACGACTACCCGCGTCTGTTCATCAAGCCCGACGAGAAAGAGGCCTACTACGCGCGGCTCCACGGTACCGGCATCGATGCGCCGGGCACTACGCTCGACTCTTTCCTGCGTCGGCAAGACCAGCCCAGTTTCGACCGTGACTATGAGGCGATCGACAGGCAGGCTGACCAGATGATCGCCGGCTACTGGTCGCGCGGCATGGACAATACGGTTGGTTATCCCGGCTGGATGCTCGGCTATTGGCACGCGATCATTGTCGCCGGCGGAGTGGACAACCTTTGCGGCTCGCCGCTCTGCACGCCCGATAAGGCTCGCGCGCTGAAGAAGAAGCTGGCGATCCTCACCTACGCCCTGGTTTCGCCGGACGCCTGGCCCGACAAGCAGATCAACTACGGCTGGGGCTCGATGAACATGCCCGTCGCCCGCTGGGGCGGACGGGTCGTGATGGCCTCGGCGCTCTCCGACCATCCCCTGGCGAAGATGTGGCTCAAGGACGCGGGCCGCTACTTCCGCATGCTCTTGGAGACGGAGTACGCGCCCGACGGCACGCACATCAGTTGCCCGCACTACATCGGCGCGGCCAGCACGAGTTTCTACGCCTGGATTGCCATGGCCAACAGCGGTCTGGCGGAAGACATGTCCACAGCGCCGGCGTTGCGAAAGTTCGCCCGCTACTACATGCAGTTGATGAAGCCCATCGATCCGCGCTGGGGCATTCGCGTGCTCATGAACGAAGGCGACACGCGGCCCGGCAGTTCCCCGCTGCCGGCGATCCTGGCGCGGTTCTTCAAGCGGACGGACCCGGAACTAGCCGGCCAGCTCATGCAGCTTTGGGACGAAGGCGGCCGCGACCTGGGGGGCGGCATGGGCATCCCCGACGCCCTGGTGATCGACACGGCCATCAAGCCCCGCCCGCTGAAAATGGGGCCGCAGGTCAACCGTGGATTCGGCGCGTTCTTGCGCTACCGGCAACTCGGCACGCCGGAGGAATCGTACCTGGCCTTGGTGGGCGGCAATTTCATGATCGACCATGCCAACGTCGACCAGTTCGGCTTCACCTGGAACGAAAAGGGCGTGCCGCTCACCGATTTCGAGGGCGCCATGTACGTGCCGCCGGCATTGACCGCCGTAAGCCACAGCACGCTGGCCTGGGACGTCCGCCCCGGCGGCCGACCCGCGCCCGGCAAGGACCAGCCCGGCAACTGGTACCACGACAACAACCAGCCCTATGTGGACCTGGGCGGGCTTGCGCCGCGGCTGCACTGGCAGATCGGCTTCGACCAGCAGTCCCAGCAGATTACGGAGACGCGCGGCCTGGTGACGCTGGCCCACGACGCGCCCGGTGCGGCCTTGCTGGAAGGCAAGGTGCTCGTCAAGGCCCTGGCCGAGGTTCCCACGCGGCAGGACAACTACGCTCAGGCCCTGGCCCCGCAGGCCTCGCCGCCCTGCGTCCCGCTCGATCGGCCCTTCACCTGGACGCGGCGGTTGCTCTACGTCAAGGCCGCCAAGGCGGCGGGCATGAACTACCTGGTCGTCCGCGACGACCTGGGCGACTTCAACCTTCGCACACCCAGCTTCAATGCTTGGTGGTTCGCCGACGATGTCGACCTCGCCGCGCGCAGCGGCCGTTTTGCCGGGCAGTTCGGCGTGGACACAGATCTTTATGTCGCCGTGCCATTGCGCGTCAAGCTCTACAAAGACACTTTCATCCACAATCAGTGCGAGCCGATCGTCGCCCATCGCCACCAGGTGAAGTTCGGCACCGCCTTTAGCGAAAAGCAGGTGCTCTGCCGCGTCGAGGGCCAGAAGGGCCAAGGGTTCCTGGTCGCCCTCTTCCCCTACAAGTCCGACGAGGCCCGCCCCACGATCGAGAACTGGCAGGGCGACAAGGGGATCAAGCTGGTTTGGAAGGGCGAAACGCATTATGTCCTGCTCGACACGCGGCCGCACGAAATCGACGCCCAGGGAATCAAGGCCCGCGCCGCCTGCCTGGTCCTCAAGATGACCGACGCCCGTAATTTCAGCTTGGCACTGCCCGACGGTGGCCAGGCCGCCTTCCGTGGCCAGCAGCTTGAGGGCAAGGGGCCGTTGGAGATCGTCGTTTCCGACGGCAAGGCGCACAAGTCGTCATGTACCGACCTGATGAAGGAGTCGCCCTGAAGGGAAACGGACCCCTGCCAGCTTGCCTGGCAGGTGAAATAGTTTCTTGAGCGAAGGGGCGAGCTTTTCCGAGATTTTTCGACCCCCGCCACCTTGTGTGGCAGGTGAAGGAGTCTTGTCCGCGATGAGCCTGTGCTTGCCGAAAGACTCGTTCACCTGCCAGGCGAACTGGCAGGGGTCCCGAGTAGAGGCTGCAAACGGCTTTTCGCTAACAAGACTCTTTCACCTGCCAGACAAGCTGGCAGGGGTCATCCAATTCACTACGCTAAATAGTTACAAATCCGCAAAGCTGGAAATACCACTATGTACCATGGTTCGCGTAGCCGTCGTTTTTGCCCTACCACCGTTCTAGGTCTATCCGCGCTGGGTGTGCTCTGTTGTCTCGCGTTTTCTCCTTGTTTAGCGGATGAAACTCAGAACAGCAGTCGCAATCTACTGGCCAACCCGTCCTTTGAAGAGACGGCCGGCGGCGGCACCGATGAAAAGCTGGTGCCGGGATGGAGTTTGCAGTTTCGTGCGAAGACGACAGATCCGGCTTTGACCGCTGAGGAGGTCTCGATCATTGACGACCCCGCGCAGGCCCATTCCGGCAAGCGCTGTCTGCGGATCAAACCTGCCGGTCGCAATATCGGCCTGTTCTCGCCGGAGCGGGAGAAAGGCTACGCCTCCGGCCTGTACGAGGTCTCGGCGTGGGTCCGCGGCAACCTTGGAACCAAAGGGGTGTTCGGGACGCCTTGTCTGAACGCCTGCAACAATTTTTGGGGCGTGACGGAACAGTGGCAGAAAATCCGCTTCACCGTTTACTTCCGCGGCGGTTACGTCCATCCCAGCAACTCGCGGACCCTGCTCACGGTCTCTGCGGAAGGCAAGGCCCCCCTGTTGTATGTCGACGATCTGAGCGTGGTACGTCTGAACTGTGGGCTGGCGGATGTCTTTGACGACCACATGGTTCTGCAGCGAAATAAACCGGTGCCCGTCTGGGGTTGGAGCAAAGACGCGGGCCGGAAGATCGCGGTTACGTTCCACGGGCAGACCCGCGCCGCCACCGCCGACAAGGACGGGCGCTGGGAAGTCACGCTCGCTCCCATGCCGGCGGGCGGGCCATTCGTCCTCGAACTGGATGGCCGGCCGGCAGCCTACGACGTGATGCTGGGCGACGTCTGGCTCTGCAGCGGGCAGTCGAACATGGAAATGGGCGTGGACAAGATGCACGGCATCTACGCCACCGCGCCCGAGGTGCTCGCCGAGGCCAATCATCCCCAGATCCGCCTCTGGCATGCCTCAAAGCAGTTCAGCCCCCAGCCTGCGCGCGCGTATCTGGTGCGGCAGGACTCGTACCTGGCTGAATTCCAAGCGCACTGGAACGTCTGCACGCCGGAGACTATCGCCCGTGGGCAATGGGGCGGTTTTTCCGCGCTGGGCTACTTCTTCGGCCGCGAGATCCAGGCCGACCAGAAGGTCGCCATCGGTCTGATGCAGGTCGCTCACGGCGCCACGGCCATCGAAGCCTGGATGAGCGCCGAAGCGCTGCGGAAGATTCCGCCGGAGGAATTGACCCGCCCCTCCTTGGCGCAGATCGAGCGCGACGGGGTCAAGATTGCGCCCCTTCCGAAACTGGCTGACGGAGTGCCCGCGGCGTATGCCGAAGTCCTTGCCACCACGACGGGCGAGGGGCACGGAGCCTACAATTATTCGAGCGCCTGTTTCAACAGCATGCTTGCGCCCGTTTTCCCCTTCGCCCTGCGGGGCGTGCTATGGAACCAGGGCGAGCATAACAGCGGAGACCGGTTCTACGCGGACAAGCTGACGGCGTTGATCGCCGACTGGCGCGCCCGCGCGCGCGATCCGGAACTGCCGTTCATTATCACCCAACTCTGTAACTGGGCTACGCAGGAGCCGGGTCAATGTTTTCCGTTGACGCGTGAGGGCCAGCTTCGCGTCAGCCAAACCGTGCCCCACACCGCGCTGGTGGTGACGATGGACCTGGCCGACAAGGCGGGCGAAGGCGGGCACGGCAACGACGGGCCCGGTCCCTACGAGATCCATCCCAAGCGAAAGCTGGAGGTCGGGCATCGCAACGCTTTGGCCGCCCGCCGGCTGGCCTACGGCGAGCCGATCGTCTCGTCGGGGCCGGTCTACAGGTCGTGCAAGCCGGAAAACGGCAAGTTGCGGATCGTCTTCGGCTCGATCGGCGGCGGCCTGGTTGTGAAAGGCCCCAAACTGGTAGGGTTCCGCGTAGCCGGAGCCGACCGCAAGTTCGTGCCCGCCGAGGCCCTGATCGAGGGCGACGCTGTCGTGCTCAGTGCGGCAACTGTCGCGATGCCAGTGGCGGCCCGTTATGGCTTCGAGCAGTTTGTGGACCCTGTCTGCAACCTCTACAACAAGGAAGGGCTTCCAGCCTCCCCATTTCGTACCGATGACTGGCCTTTGAAATGAGCCTTTTCGCCCATCCATTGTGTCCGTGACCCTCTTCTTGGATGAGTCTGAAGCAAATGGTATAATTCCTGTGGGCACTCCAGGGAACCCCGAGAGTCATGTTTTTTGATTGGTCATGCAAACCCAAGTCTGCATCGAGACGACGATTCCAAGCGCTTACTTTACCAAGCGAACTGATGCAAAATCCGTTGCAAGGTCGCAATGGACCAGGCAATGGTGGTCCGAGTATTCAACGACATTTGAATTGCTTTCCAGTCCGGCAGTGATCGGCGAACTGCGCCGCGGTTCGCTCCCGCTGGTGCAGGATAGAATTGGACTCTTGAAAGATGTTGAATTGTTGGACATTACCGACGAAGTTCAGGAGATTGTACAGATCTACATATCGAAATTGGTGATGCTGCGAGATCCATCGGGCGATGCTCTGCACATGGCGCTGGCGACTTTTCACCGGGTGGATGTTCTTCTGACGTGGAATTGCCTTCACTTGGCCAATCTCAACAAAATGGCGCACCTCCGCCTGGTCAACTATGAGCTTGGCCTTCCAACGCCGATCGTCACAACGCCTTTGAACTATTTGAGTGGAGACGAATCCAATGGATGAGAATGAAATTGCCGCCGTACGGCGAATACGCCATGAAATATCGGAGGAGTGCAACCATGACGTGGATCGAGTGATCGCATACTATCGTTCCGTTCAAGAGGAACTGAAACGCTCGGGCCAGTTCCGGTTCGCGAAATCCGCGCCTTCTGAAAGGCTAGCAGGCCGTGCGGACAGTTGAAACCGAGAGGAGCAGGAAAAAGCAAAGGACATAAGGCGGCTCAGAACGATTTGTCAAATCGTTCTGAGCCGTTTTCGTCGTTCATGGTTTGTCAAGCGTCAAGACACCGTCTGCCATTTTCCTTTCCCCATCTTCCTTTCTCCCATTTTTCTGTCGAATGGCAAGTCGCAAAGGTCGGACAGTAGTCTAGGCTCGTCTGCCAGTCCTTGCTTTCGCGGCGGGCTTCACGGCCTGGCGACGGCGTTGAAACACGGCGACATCGCGTTCGCCGATCCCGGTGGCTGGTGGGCGATGCCCGATTTCATCATGAATGCCTACGCCGAGGCCGGCGCGCTGCCCGTCGCCTCGATGACGTCGCCCAAACCAGGGACGCGTTTTGTCACCCCGGGTCCGATCGCCATGACGGCCTCCGCATTGTGCGTGGGCAAGAAGATCAGCAAGGTCGAGTTCTTCGATGGTCCCGTGAAAATCAACATCAGGAGTTCGCCGGTGCTCGACGGGAAGTAATTTACCCATGTCGCACGGCGGCGCGTGCTCCCGGTCGGAATGCAATTTGGCGCCCCATACGGGGTGATACTCCTTGAAACCTCCTAACGAGGGGTCTACACATTTTGTTTCGACGTTTGACAAATCCATCGAGACTTCTGTTATAATAACCCCAAGGCACGGGACGGTTTTTCTGTCGTTTCTTCTGGGAGAATTGATACGGGGGTAGTCAAGAATGTCTCGAAAAGGCCGGAAGACGTGGTTGGGGAGTCGGCGTATATGTGCCGAGCGAGAACGCCGCAAGCTGGGTGAAGGATTTCTGCGGGGGCGACACCTTCGCTTCGAATGTCTCGAAGTTCGGCGATTGTTGTCGCTGGCCCCGATCATCAGCGAGGTCGCGCCGGCCAACAAAACCGGAATCGTTGACGTGCTGGGAAACGCCGCCGATTGGCTGGAACTCTATAATCCGGACCCGACGACAGCCACGAACCTTTCCGGCTGGTCGATCAGCAGTCAGACGACCGGCAGCTCCAGTACCTCGACGTATACCTTCCCCAGCAATACGGTGCTAGGTCCCGGCGAATTCCGCGTGGTCTTCTGCGATTCGGCGGCAAGTCCCAGCACGGACCCGCTCACCGAGTTGGATACGGGGTTCAATCTAAACAAGAGTGGTGGCACGGTCGAACTTGTCAGCCCGTACTCCTCGGTCATCTCATCGCTCACCTACCCGGCCTTGAGTTCTGACACATCGTACGGCCCCGCAGAGACGGTCGCGGAAACGGACCTCGTGGCTGCCGGAGCCACGGCTAGCTACTACGCGCCAAGCAATAACTCCCTGGGCACAACGTGGACGCAACCCGGCTTCAATGCCTCCTCGTGGGCGACCGGCGCCACTGGCCTGGGGTTCGCCAACAACCTGCCCGGTTTCGCCTGTACCTCTTACTTGGCAAATTATGCGGGTACCATCGGCAATGTCGAGACGGCCGAACAGGTCATCAATGGCACGATCCCGTCCACCTCGGTAGCCAATACGACCCAGACCGGCTTGAACTTCTCGGGTGACGGGACGGGCGCTGGTCACTTTGGCAACGACAATCCCTTCCCGTTGGCGAGCAGCACCAGTGCGCAAGAGGACAACTATGTCTTGCAGGCCACGGGGACGCTCACGATCACGGCGAGCCAGGCCGGGTATTACACCTTCGGCGTCAACAGCGACGACGGCTTCATGCTCTCGATCACCGGCGCCAATTTTTCCAACGGCTACGGCGACACTACCTGTAGCGGCAGCACGTTGGAATACGACGGCGGGCGGGGCGCGTCCGATACGCTGGGCACAACCTACTTGGCCGCCGGCAGCTATCCGATCAACCTCGTCTATTTCCAGGGTGGTGGTGGCTGGAGCATGGAGTTCTACGCCGCCAAGGAGAGCAGTTCCTCGGGTGTGACTGGTTTCGACCCCAACTCGATTCTCGTGGGCGCGACGACCGCCACCACGGCCAGCAACGGCACTAGCACCACTACCACGCCTTTGGCGATCACCAGTGCGCCGCTCACGGGTACGGGCAGCAGCGGAGAGCTTGCGGCCGCTGTGCAGACGAACGTCAAGTCGACGATTGCGGCGGCCCTGGCCGCCGACGGCAATAGCGGCACCTCGCTTTACGTGCGCATCCCCTTCAATGCATCGAACCTGTCGTCGTTGACAGCCCTGACGCTGAAGATGCAATACGACGACGGCTACGTGGCCTATCTCAACGGCGTGCAGATCGCCAGCGAAAATGCCCCCGCCGCGCCTACGTGGAACTCGCTGGCCAACGAGGAACAGACCAGCGGCGTACAGGCCACGACCTACGAGAACGTCGACGTTTCCAGCTTCCTCAATTCGGCCACCACCGGCCACCTCTCGGCCAGCGGGAACGTCTTGGCTATCCAGGTCCTGATGTACGCCCCCAGCGCGAACCAGATGCTCGTCGTGCCGGAATTGGCCCAGATGGCGAGCGCGGTCGGCGGAGACTACATTTTCTCCACGCCCTCGCCCGCTGCGGCCAACGTACTGGCCGACGTGCAACCCGACATCGCCTTCAGTGCGACCGACGGGTTCTACGATGCTCCCATCCAGGTGACGCTCACGCCCAATATCTCGGGCACGCCGATCTACTATACGACCGACAATACGACGCCTGGTATGCAGGCGGTCAGCAGCATTACCTACAGCGGCACGACGGCCACGGTGACCACGCGGGGCGTGGCGGCCTTCGTTACCGGTGATAACGTCCAGATCGCCAATGCGACGCCCGCGGTTTACGACGGCACTTTTGCGATTACCGTGACCGGGACCAACACCTTCACCTACACCTTGCCCACCGCGCCTGCCACCAACGCAAGTGGCATGGGCATAACGGCCACGGACGGCACGCTGTACTCTGGGCCGATCGTCATCAGCACGACCACCGTACTGCAGGCGGCGATGGTCGTGGGCGGCGTCACGTCGCCCTACCAAACCGAGTCGTACATCTTTCCTCTTGCCGTGGCCACGCAGCCCGCCGCCCCGGCCGGCCTCCCCACAAGCTGGACTGGAAGCCTCGATGGCCAGGGCACGGCGACGGCCGATTACGCCATGTCGGCGGTCCCCAACTACACGACGCAGCAGATTGCCAATGCGTTGACGTCGCTGCCTGTGATGTCGCTTGTTAGCACGAATGCCAACATGTTTGGCCCCAACGGCATCTACGCCAATTCGGAAGAGACGGGTTTAGAAGTGCCGGCGTCCATGGAGTACTTCAATCCCCTCGCCGGGACCACGGATTGGGGTGGGCTGATTGGCCTGTCGATCTACGGAGGAGTGGACCGCGACACGCAATACTTGAATCACGGCTTCCAGATCGCCTTCGACCAGAGCAATGGTCCGTCGTCGATGAACGAAAACCTCTTCGGCGACGGTTATCTGGCGGATGGTCTGATCCTGCGGGAAGCCTGGGAGGACGGCTGGACGTTGAACGGCACCGGCGCCGCGTTCATCCACGATTCGTGGGTCCGCGAAACGCTGACCGCCTTGGGAACCCAAAATGCGCCGGGAATTTGGGTCCAGCTCTTCGTCAATGGGCAATATTGGGGGGTCTTTAACGCCGTCGCCAACACCGACTCGAACTATGCCGCCTACTTCTTCGGCGGCCAGGCGTCGAGCTACGACGTCTATAACTACGGTGCCACAGGTTTTGTGTGCCTTAGCGGGAACATGACACCCTGGTACCAGTTGTTCAATGTGGCCACCTACGGCAACATCAACGGCACGGGCACGGCCAGTCAGACCACGCTGGCCAACCCCACGGCCTATGCCCTGATGGGGCAGTACCTGAACCTGCCGTCGTTCTGCGACTACATCATCGTCAACTACTATGCCGGCAACTTGGACTGGGACGTTCACAACTACTCTGCCCTCTACCGCCCCGGCCTGGGTTTCATCTTCCAGGACTCGAACGGTGAACTGGTGCTCTTCAGCGGCTGGAACGGCAGCCCTGACGTCAACGTTACGCAGGATGACAACACCGGCAATCCCACGCAATTGTTCGTACAACTGATGGCCAACCCCGACTTCCGGCAGATGTTCGCCGATCACGTCTACAAGGATCTCAACACCGTCCTCACACCAACCACCGCGGCCGCCCTGTATCAGACCGAGGCCGACCGGATTTGGGACCCGGCCACCGGTGTCGAGGGTCTCCTCGACGAATCGGCCCGCTGGGGTAATTGCGGCGAGTTGGACGGCACATGGAATGCCATGGGCACGCCCGCCATTTGGCTCGCCCATATCAACGAGGAACTCAGCTCGTGGTTCCCCGTTCGCACGGCCATCATGTTCAGCCAGTTCGAGACGCCCATGACGTTCGAGCCCTACGGCGGCAGCAATTCGTACACCTACACGATGTATCCCAGCTTTGCCCCGCCCGTGTTGTACCTCAACGGAAACCAGGAGAGCTATGGGGCCTCGGTCTCGATTGTGGGGGGCAACACGCTCACGATGACGACGACGGCCCCCACCGGCGCCGCCATCTACTACACCACCGACGGCAGCGATCCGCTGGAATACGAACTCAACCTGACGCTCACCTCCCTCACTCACACGGGCGCGACGGCCACAGCCACGGTCGCCGGCACGAGCACCGGCCTGTACATCGGCGATCTACTCTACATCAGCGGGGCCAGCCCGATTGCGTACGACGGCCAGTTCGCCATCACGAGCGTAACTCTAGCCGGCGGAAACACGACCTTCACCTACAGCATGACTATGCTGCCCGCGGGCAATGCGACCGGGACAAGCATCACCGCCGTTGGTAGCGTGATCAGTGCGTCGGCCATCCAATATACTCAAGGTGCTACGGGCGTTTCCGTCTTGAGCACCGAAACGATCGATGCCCGCGTCCTTTCCGGGGGCACATGGAGCGCCATGAATTCGTCGACGTTCTACGAGAACCTGGCCCCTTATATCCGCGTCACGGAGTTGGATTACGACCCCCTGCCCGCCACGGCGGCTGAGATCGCCAAAGGCTACGTGGTCTCCGATGCCGCCGCTGCGAACATGGATTTCCAGTTCGTCGAGCTGCAGAACACCGGCAACGCGGCGCTGTCGCTCGAAGGGCTGACTTTCACTGCCCCGATCACATTTACGTTTCCGAACGTGTCGTTGGCCGCTGGGGCATACATCGTCGCCTGCTCCGACGCCGCCGCCTTCGCCATCCGCTACGGCTCGTCGATCTTGCAAAGCGAGTACGGCGCCGCTTGGTTGACCGAGGCCGGATACAGCGGGCATTTCAGCAGCAGCGGTGGCGAGGTCACGCTCCAGTCGCTCACCGGTAGCGTGGTCCAGGACTTCACCTACAGCAACTTCTGGTATCCGCAGACCCACGGAGGAGGCTTCTCGCTGGAAGTCCGCAGCGTTACCCAGTCGCTTTCTTTGTGGAGTTCCAGTGCGGGCTGGGAACCCAGCGGCGAGCCCAACGGCTCGCCGGGCTCTGCCGATCCCGTCATCATTCCCCTGCCCGGCGCGATCGTCGTCAACGAGGTCCTAGCCAACCCCACCGGCACGCCCGGCGACATGATCGAGCTATACAATACCACCTCCTCGCCCATCGCCATCGGCGGCTGGTTCCTCAGCGACAGCAGTTCGGACCTGGCGGAGTATGAAATCGCCTCGGGCGCGACGATTGCAGCGAACGGCTACTATGTGTTGACCCAGGACTATAATTTCGGCCCGACGGCCGGCGATCCGGGCCGGCTGGTTCCCTTTGTCTTGGACCCCGACGGCAGCACCGTCTACCTATCGAGCGGCTACGAAGGCCAGGCCGGTGGTTATCAAGAGAGTCGGACGGTCCCGAGTATGCTCCCCGGCGCCGCCTACGGCCTGTACACCACGTCGAACGGCAGCACGGATTTCACTTTGCTGCTGGCGCCCAGTTTCGGTACGCTCTCGGGCACAACCTACTCGGGTGTGGCCCCCGGCATCCCCTACGTCTCGCCGCTGGTAACCGACGAGATCATGTACTACCCCTCTCAACCGACCGTGGCGGAGGCCGCCGAGGGGTATGTCGACCAGGACTTCCAGTATGTGGAGCTTTACAATCGTTCCAGTTCCCCCGTCTCGCTCGGCAATTACTGCGTCGAGGGCGGCATCGGCTACACGCCGGGCTGGCTGCCCGACGGCAGCCTGGCCAACGGCGTTGCGAGCGAGTTCGAGACGCTGGCATCGGGAGCCACCGCCACCTGGACGTCCTCTGGTCTGGCCTCTAGTTCCTACACTGTTTATGCCCATCTGAACCTCTACGACGGCGACAACAACCTGCTCACCGATCTCGATTCGCAGGCCCAGTACACGGTAATTGCCGGCGGGGTACCCACGACCGTTACGATCGACCAAGCCCAGGTCCCGGCCACGCTCAGCGTGACCGGCCTGACGTACAACAATACGTCGGGCCTGGTGACGGCCGTAGCCAACAACACGCTGACTGACAACAACTCGCTGGTGGCTGGGAGCATCGTCCACATCACCGGCGCGGCGCCCGCGCAATACGACGGCACATTCATCGTCAGTAGCGCGTCCTCGACCTCGTTCAGTTACGCGCTGACCAGCGGACTGAGCCTGGCAGCCGCCACGGGCACGATCACTGCCGGGCTGAACGACGTCTGGATCAGCCTGGGCACGTACACCGCCGGTGGGACGGTCAGCGTCGAACTGACTCGCACCGCTACTGCCTCGCCGAGCGAGTGGACAGTCGCCGGCGGCATGGAACTGGTGAGCAGCCAGCAGCAGACCGTCGTGCTGGGCACGCCGACCTTCGGCAACACTAATTCGGTGCCGACCCCGCCGGCCACGCTGGCCCCGGGCCAGTACGCGGTGATCGTGAGCGACTATGCGGCATTCGAAGAACGCTACAACCCCACGGGTCTGAATAACATCCTGGTGCTAGGCGTATATTCGGGCCAACTCGGCAACGGCGACACGGTGGACACCTACCAGATCGGCAATCGGGCCGGCGGCGACGTGACGCCCCTGAACGGTTACGTGCCCTTTTACCGCGTCGACCACGTTAGCTACAATAGCACGGCGCCTTGGCCGACCGCGCCGGACGGCAACGGGTCGGCCTTAGTCCGCATTCACACGGCCGACTACGGCAACGACGCCGTCAATTGGGAGACGAGCAACGTAGGCGGCACGCCCGGAGCGGCGAACCTCGTCATCGACACCTCAGCGCCCTCGGTGCCGACGAATCTGGCGGCCCAGGCCATCGCGAGCCCCACGGCGGAGATTAACCTTAGCTGGACTGCCTCCAGTGATGTGGAGAGCGACGTGGCCTCCTACTTGATCTATCGTAACGGCAGCCAGGTCGGCGTTTCGACTACGACCGCCTTTTTCGACACGGCCGTCTCGGTCGGAGCGAATTACAGCTATACCGTGGCGGCCGTCAATCGCGACGGGTACGAGGGCCCGCAATCGGCTCCCACCGTCGCCAGCATGCCCGGCATCACCTCTTATTACTGGCTGGATAGCAAGGACGTGGCCATCTACTTCAGCGAGCCGCTGACGGCGGCTAGCGTGACCGTGCTCAGCCACTACAGCATGGTCAACGGCAGCGGGACCAAGATGACTCTCAGCGCTGTGGCTCTCTCCCGCGACGGCACCGTAGTGACCCTCACTACCTCGGCGGCTATTAGTGCGACTGCGGCCTACACGATCACCATGACCGGCTTGGCCACCGTCTCGGGCGATCAACTGCCCGCCAGCATCCCGCTTTCGGTGATCTGGGAGGGCGAGGGTCAGATCACCCTCAAGCAATGGGATAATCTGCAAAACGGCACCTCGGTAAACGAATTGACCAATCCGAATCTGAACCCCAATTATCCCAACAATCCCAGCAGCACGACGCTCCTGGCTTCGTTCAACTACCCCTCCCAGCAGTTGAACGATTACGGCGTTCAGGTCGTGGGCTACATTTATCCGCCTACCACTGGCCGTTACACGTTCTGGATTGCCAGCGACGACGACAGCCAGTTGTGGCTTAATTCGACAT
>CAZTPX010000093.1:0-36829 GCA_964615095.1 uncultured Planctomycetaceae bacterium
GCCAACCGCCACGGGCTGCGGCTCTCGATCGAGGCCTACGACGGCGTGCCCTGCGATGAGATGACCTACGGCGGCCAGGCCAACGAGCCGATGTCGGAGTTTTGGTCGTGGGACAAGTTCAGTGCGGCCTACAGTTGCACGGAGATGGCCTCGGTGGCCCACGTCTACGGCAGGCCCATTCTGGGGGCCGAGTCCTTCACGGCGACCGACGCCGAGAAATGGCAAGGCCACCCGGCCTTGATCAAAGACCTGGGCGACTGGGCCTTCTGCGAAGGGATCAACCGCTTCGTGTTCCACCGCTACGCCATGCAGCCCTGGACCAACCCCGACCGCGCGCCGGGCATGTCGATGGGTCCCTGGGGACTGCACTACGAGCGGACCCAGACCTGGTGGGAGCAATCCAGGGCCTGGCACGAATACCTGGCCCGCTGTCAGTACCTCTTGCGGCAAGGGCTGTTCGTGGCCGACGTCTGCTACCTGCAACCCGAGGGCGCGCCGCGGCGGTTCGCGCCGCCGGCGACGGCAATGATCGCCCCCAATGTCCGCGGCGGCTACAATTTCGACGGCTGCACGCCGGAAGCCGTGCTCACGCGCATGAGCGTGAAGGACGGCCGCATTGTCTTGCCCGACGGCATGAGCTACCGCCTGCTGGTGCTGCCGCGAGTGGAAACAATGACGCCCGTGCTGCTGGCCAAGATCAAGGAATTGGTCGCCGACGGGGCGACAGTCGTAGCGCCGTTGCGTCCGCGGAAGTCGCCTGGGCTGAGCAGTTTCCCGGCGTGTGACGAGCAGGTCAAGAGGCTTGCCGCTGAACTCTGGGGCGGCGACAATGCGCCGGCTGGCGTGACCGAGCGTCAGGTGGGAAAGGGCCGAATTCTCTGGGGCGGCCCATTGAGCGTGGAACTTCCGGAAGTGCCCAGCCAACAGCCGGAGTTCGGCTCCGCGCAGTGGATCTGGCACAAGGAAGGCAACCCCGCAGTTTCAGCGCCGCCCGGTAAGCGGTACTTTCGCCGCGTCGTGACGCTGCCTGCCGGCAGCCGCATTGTCTCCGCCCGGCTGGTGATGACCGCCGACAACGAATTCGTATGCTTTGTCAATGGCCACCGCGTGGGGGCGGGCAACGATTTCCACCAGGCATACGGCATGGATCCGACTACCGCGCTCAAGCCGGGCGCGAATTTGATCGCGGTGGATGCCACGAACACGACCGACCAGCCCAGTCCGGCCGGGCTGATCGGCTTACTTTCGATTAAGCTGGCCGACGGCCGCACGATTACGGCGCCAACCGGTCAGTCGTGGGAAAGCTCCATGAAGGCTGCCCGCGGCTGGAACACGAGCCAGAAATCAATGGAGGGCTGGGCTGCGGCCATGCAGCTTGGCCCGCTGGGGATGATGCCCTGGGGCGACATTCATTTGGCCCCGGCGGTGGGCGAAGTCTACGCGGCGATGACGCCGGTGTACCAATGGTTGGCCAAGCAGGGCGTTCCGCCCGACTTTGAGGCCAAGCGGGCCGGCTCGTCCGATTCCCAAGCCGATAGCCGGATCCGCTATATTCACCGCCGCGCGGGCGAGACCGACATCTACTTCCTGGCCAACGGTTCGACGGAAGTTGCTACGGTCAACTGTTCATTCCGTGTTCGCGGCAAGCTGCCGGAATTGTGGTATCCCGACAGCGGTAGTACCATGGCGCTCATGGCGTACGAAGAAAAGGGCGGTTGTACGCGCGTACAAATGCGGTTCGAGCCGACGGAATCGGTGTTCGTCGTCTTCCGCCGCCCGGCCGATCCCGCTGGTCGTATCGCGGTTCTTCAGTCCAGCGAACACGAAAAGGAGATCGGCGTGCCTCCGGCTCTGGACCTCATGCGAAAAGAGATTATGCGGCCGGGCAGTTATGTTCTACACATGGCTGACGGACAGAAACGCGAGGTCGAGTGTGGCGACTTGGCAAAGCCGGCGTCAATCAACGGCCCCTGGCAGGTCGCCTTCGACCCGAAGTGGGGCGGGCCCGCCAAGGTCAGCTTCGAGAAGCTCGACGACTGGAGCAAGCGGGCCGAAGAGGGCATCAAGTATTACTCCGGGGCCGCGACCTATAGCACGACGTTCAACGTCGGCGCGGACGCCATGAAGTTACCTCACGCCCGCTGGTACGTCGATCTTGGCAAGGTGGCGGTCATGGCTGAGGTGCGAGTGAACGGCAAGGATCTCGGCATCGCCTGGAAAACGCCCTATCGCCTCGACGCGACCAAGGCCGTGAAGGCAGGTGTCAACACGCTGGAGGCGAAGGTTGTCAATCTCTGGATCAATCGCCAGATCGGCGACGAGCAGTTGCCAGACGACTGCGACCGCAACCCCAACGGCACGCTCAAGAGCTGGCCGAAGTGGTTGCAAGAGGGCAAGCCCAGCCCCACGGGCCGCTACACCTTCAGTTCCTGGAAGCTTTGGAAGAAAGGCGACCCGTTGCGGGAATCGGGGCTATTGGGTCCCGTGACCCTGCGCCAGGCGATGCCGATCGAATGATGGCGCCGCGTGCGCTTTGCGTCCGAACCGGGCTCAAACCGGCAGTTTCCACTGGAACACAAATAGGCTAAACCGCACGGTTCTAGCAACGTCGATTTTGCGCAAGCCAGTAACCGCCTGTCGCTGTGAGTACACCCTTCATCCGCTCTTCTACTCGGTGCCGGCGGTGCTCGCAAAGCAACGCCTGTAGGCATAGTGCAGCAGGTGGAAGGAGCAGCCGATGGCGATGGCCGCCACCGCGTTGATCATCAGGACCGCCAGGGCCGTGCCGGCGAATGCGGCGGCGTCCACACGCCGCATCTTGCCCAGCCGCCGCCAGGTGCTCCAGTCCAGCAGACGAGCGCCCATCCAGGCGGTCACCCCGGCCAAGGCGGCCAACGGGATCTGCGAGAGCAAACGCGTTCCGAACGCGATGAGACCCACCAGGAACAGGGCGTGGATGATGTTCGACACCGCCGTGGTGGCTCCGCACTGCACGTTGGCCAGGCTGCGCGCGGGGATGCCCACGCTGGTGGGAGCGCCGAACGTCCCGCCGATGAGATTCCCAATCCCGTAGGCCCCCAGTTCCATGTCGGCGTCGTGCTTCTTCACGAGTCTATGGCGGCCGCGAAAGTGTTCCACCACGCGCGAGGTCATGAGCATGTCGACAGAAGACACAAAGGCCAGGCCGAAGGCCGCGGGCAGCACGTTCCAGACGTCCGATGGCTCCCAATGAAATCCGACCGGCGAAGGCAAGCCGGCGAACAACGTGCCAACTTCCTCCTCGTGCCACGCAAAGACCTTGCCCACGACGAGCGCCACCACGACCCCGAACAAGGGCGCCGGGCCGCGGGGCAGCCAATACATGGCTATTGTGGCGACCACAACGACGGTCAATGCCACGAAGAACGGTTCGACGCGCATGCGGCCGAGGTTCTGCACGACCTGCGCCAGTTGCACGAGCATCGCCCCTTTCCATCCGCCCGCAGGCTCGTCGAGAGCGAAGATCGTGCGCAACTGCGAGATGATCATCATGCCGCCGATGCCACAGGAGAAGCCGGCCACAACAGAGTGCGGCACTTTGGCGACGTGGCGGCCCAGGCGCAGCACGCAGAAGACCATCATCATGATCGAGGCGGAAATGCAGACTTTCGCCGCCCCGGAGACTCCCTGGGCACGCACGGCCGCGGCGATGAAGGGCACAGTCACGCTGGAAGTGCCGCCGATAAGCACGGGATTGCGGCCCAAGAGCGCGCAGAAGGGCGCCGAGATGATCGAGGTGTAGACGCCCAGAATCAGCGGCAGCCCCATCAATTTTGCCAGGGCCAAACCATAGGGAAGGGCAATCAGCGCGGCGATCGCCCCGCCCGACAGGTCGCCTAGAAAACGCCTCCAAGTGTAATCACGAAAAGTATTTCGCGCGAGCACAATCATCTCCTATGGCTGGCACGTGCGGTAGGTCCTTCCTGCCGGGAGGGACCAATTCGCGCCGCCCGGTCAAACGCTGCGAAGTACTTCCCGTGGTTCGAAGCACATTAGTCCTTTCGGCAAGAGGGGCCTACCCAACCAGCGCCGCATGCACTTTGGTAATGGCGGCAACAATGTCGTCCAGGTCGCGGTTAGCGTACTTCGGACCCACGGTCAGCGTGGCGGTGCGGTTGAAAATCTCCATCGAGCGCGGGAAACTCTCCGCGCCGTAGCGGAGTTCCTTGCCGCGCGGCGAATTGAATGTCGGCCAGGCTGGATGAGGGACGGCCTTGTTGGCGATCGGCGGCTGGGCCGGCAGGATCACGGCGGCACTGGGCCGCTCCATGGGCACGTTCTCGGCTTTCATGGCCTTCACGAATTGGTCGCGCAGCGCCTCGCTCGTCAACAGCAAATCGACCGTGAGGTGCAGTTCGCCGTTGCGATCGTTACTCCGCCGCATCTTGATGCCCGGTATGCGGGCCACGCGCTCGATGACGGAACCGCCCCTGCGCCGCTGCTCTGCCAGGATGCGGTCGAGTTTCCGCACTTGGGCCAGCATCACGGCGCCCGTCATCTCGTTCATGCGGTAGTTGAGGCCCAGGAAATAGGGCATCGCCCCCGTGCCGACCTGGGCCTGGGTGGGAGGCCGGAGCAGGCCGAGGTCGTGGAATCGCACGGCACGTTCGTACAGCAGCGGGTCGTTGGTGACCACGGCCCCGCCCTCGCCGGCGGTGATCATCTTGTGGAGTTGGAAGCTGAAGATGCCGATGTCGCCGATAGTCGCGGTGCGCTTGCCCTTGTACTGGCCCCCGGCACATTGCGCGGAGTCTTCCAGGACCTTGATGTTGTGCCGTCGCGCCACCTGCATGACGGCGTCCATGTTGCAGGGCGATCCAAAGAGGTGTACGACCATAACCGCCTTGGTTTGCGGCGTGATTCTACTTTCCAGATCCTGCGGATCGATGGTGAAGGAGTCGTCGATCTCGGCAAACACGGGCAGGGCACCGGTCATGAGGATGGCGTAGTAGCAGGAATACCAGGTCCAGGCGGGCAGGATCACCTCGTCGCCCGGACCTACTCCCAGGGCCGTCAGGGCCACGTGCAAGGCCGCTGTGCCCGAAGTGACACCGAGCACGTACTTGACGCCCAGCAGCCGGGCAAACTCCTTCTCGAAGGCCGCCACTTTCGTGGGCTGCGGTCTTCCCTCAGGGCCGTACCAGCGGAACAGGCCGTGCGTAGAGATGGCCTCGTCCGTAAGCTCCTGTTCGCGCTGATCGTAGAACTGGGTGCCGGGGCACGAGGTGCCGAGGAGCGCGGCCCGCACCGGCGTTCCGCCGTTGACGGCCAGTCCTGTGCCCGCGGCCTGCGTTTCCGCGACCGCCAGCAGCGGCACGGAGGCGGCCAGGGGAACCGAAGCCAGAAAGGTCCGGCGGCTGACGGGTTCAATGCCATTTGGTTTCATGATACTCCTCCTTTGACGGTGCTGAAGACCACTTCGTTCTCCGTGCCGGAACCGTTCCGTAGCGGACTGACGACCTTGATCTTGATCGGTGGAAGTTGGCATGTCAAGCGGTCGCTACTGGTAGTCGTCAAACATCGCTCCACGGGGGCAGGCCCCGTGGTGGCGTTAACAGTGACTCTACTTTTGCTGGACTCAGTAATACACGACCAGTTTCGCCGACACGGGCGCAAACGGCACAATCGACACACGGTTTGCTCCCTTCTTCAGATACTCCGTGACGTTCAACCGAAACGGCCCTCCGATGAATCCGCCCGCATAGCGTTCGTTGACCGTAACGTGCGCCGCGCTTTCCACCGGGCACGGCAGAATAAGGTTGCTTCCCGGTTTTGCCAGCACAACGGCAGGCTTGCCATCGCGGGCATACTCGACATACAGCCCGTTTCGCATCGGGTCGGCCCGTTTCCCCTCGAAGGCCGAAGGTACAAAAGCCTCCGGATCGAAGAACGTCCGATCGAAGACTTCGATAATCGACAGGCCGTTGTCTTGGATCATGCCGGCAATCCGCGCCGTCACATCCCGATTGCCCAGGCTACCGTCGCGGTCCGGCGCCGGTCCATAGGTGGCCTTGCGGATTTCAAGTTTTCCCGAGGGGACGGCCATATCGTCTATCTCCAGGTAGATTCGCGCCTTGGCAAGGTTGATGTCGGCGGGGAGCATGCACTGCCCGTAAAAGGGATTGGCGAGGGCGTGACCTAGCGTGGGGTTTCGGCTCGCGTCCGGCACGTTTCCAGTGCCTTGGACTGGGGCATGCGAATCCCGCACGACGGCGATGACGCTTCTGGGTCCGGTCGAGGCGACCGGGACGACGGGCAGGTGGCCCGTGGCATCGCCTGCCGCAGCTTGTGTCTTCACTTCGCTTAGCCGGGGTGGAAGCTCGCGTTCTCTTTCCTGAAAAACCAACAAAACGCTTTCGCTGGGCTCCAAGGTCAAGCCGACCTGTACGCCGGCCGTGGTGAGCTTGTGCGGCACGCTGGTAATCTCATTGCGCATCGCATCCCAACACTCCGGCACGCCGGAAGCCCGGAAGCGGAGTTCGAAGTGCAAGGCCGGTCCCAAGTGGTTCTGGTTGCAAACGAGAAACACGTCGCGGCCTGCCCTGACACGGTGGAGAACGTGCAACCCGTTGCCCTTTTCACCGCTAAGCAACTTGACACTCGCTGGAAACACGGCGTCCAGCACGCCCGCCACTTCGCGCGAGGTGGGCTTCAACGGCAAGAGATACGACCGGCCGCCAGCCGTGTTGCTCATGCACGTCGCGCACGATGCGGCCGGCTTTTCGCCCCAGATTGCCTTGCACAGCGCGGAAATGTCGGCGCGGCTGGTGCCGATCGTCGCCGATCGCGACGGCAAGAAGCCATAGCCGACGACGATCCCGCCTCGATCGTAAAATCGCTTGACCTTCGCCAACGTGCCGTAAGGGATGGCTTCCACCGGCGGCACGACCAGGACGCCGTAACGCTCCTCATGAAGTTTCACGCTGCGACCGTCGAGCGTGGCGCGGTTTTCGAAGACGTTCATCGGCAACCAGTCGCAATCCATTTGCGCGTCTTGCAGCGCGGTGGTGAAATCTTCTGGCGTTACCATTTTGCCGACCTGCCCCAGGTTGCCGCTGAAGAGTACGGCCACGGGACAAGCATGATGGCCGCCGCTAAGCATCAGGCCGAGGCGGCTCACGTAGTCCGCATAGACGCGATAGAGCGGGAATCGCGGCTCGAACCCGCCGTCGTAGAAATAGGGTGGACAGTCGGCGTCGTAGGGGGCCCGCGGGTTGAAGGAATGCGGGGTGAAACTGTTCACGCCGCGGACCGCCATCTGGTCGGTCACCCATTTCATCTGCGGATAGGTGAGGTCCTGCCCGTAGGCGCCGAAAATCTCGCACATGGCGACGTCGCCGGGCAGGTGGGCGGTATGGGCGATCGAACTGGCCAGCTTGGGCAACTGGTAAAGGTTGCGCCGGCGTAGCCCCGGCCGCATGCGTCCCCAAACCATGTCGATCCCTCCCATGTCGCTGTACGACTGAAGCTGCATCATGTCGCCCGCACAGTACTCCGGATCGGCGTAATGGAAATCGTGCTCGATGAAGTGGCCGCGGGAGAGAACGCCGTGCGCGTGACACCAACGGGACATGCCGCCGTACATCGTGCGGCCCCAGGCCTCGGCCAGGGCATCGCGGTACTGAAACCGGGCGGCAAGGTCGTCGTCGCCCGCAAGCCGATATCTGTAAGCCACATAGGCTTTCTTCCAGTCGACTTTCCGTTGGGCCAGCACGGCGTCCAATTCGCTGCCCCAATCGCCCGCGGTCTCGGGCTCGTCGTAGAAGAAACCGGCGATCGTTTTTCCGAAATCGTCCTTGAATCGTTCGTAATGCGCTTGGTAAACGGTGCGGATGAACCAGTCCACGCAGTCGTGGCTGGCACCGTCCAGGCTCAGGCCTCCTCCTTGCCGCAACGGCGGGGCCACCGTATAGGCGAACCTGATCACTTTCCAGTTGCCGGCCGGCACTTGCCAGGAGAGCTTCCCGGCGCGAATATGTGGGGCCAAGTCCAGAAGGGTCTCGCCGTCGAGCGTGCCGCCAGGGCAGACACGGCCCGCCAGCGTGGCGATGTAGCGCGGGCCGTCGTGTCCTTGGGCCTGCAGGAGGCGCGGACCCTGAACGTCTTCGGCCGACGCGTCCAGTCGCTTGGCTGCAAAGCGAGTCGGGACCTTGCCGCCGAGGCTCTGGCTGGGCCACCACTTTTCATCGAAGATCCACATCTTCAGATCGTGCCGCTTGGCAGCCTGCAGACAGACGTCCAAGTCGCGGTACCAGCCCTCGCCCAACCAGTCGGTATGCGGCCGCGACTCGGCCGTGAAGGAGCCATTGCCCGCCTCGGCCACCTTTTCGATGTAGGCTTCCAGTCGCTGGCGACTTTCGTCGCCGTGCAGCCAGAACAGCGGCCCCAGCAGCCGCCGCGCCTGCATCGGCAGTTCGTGGAACTGTCGCTCGATCGTGGCCATCTCCGGTTCCGGTGCCTGGCCACGGACCGTCCCACCCAGGGCTGCCCATGCCAGCACGAACGCCGCTAGCACAATGCCCTTCACGTCCATGTTCATTTCTCGAATACTCCCATTTCGTATACGCCGTTGCCATACTGCGTGCCGCGTTTCGTGCAAACGAGGCGCACATGCCGCGCTTCGACCGGAGCGAAGCGAATCTCGCTGATGCCGCCTTTGCCGTCGTCCGTCTTGTAAACGTCGGTCCAGGTCTTGCCGTCGGCGGAGACCTGCAGCGAGAACGCTTTGGCAAAGGCCGCCTCCCATTGGATGCGTACGCGGCTGATCTTCTTCTCCGCACCAAGGTCCACCGCCAGCCAAGCATCGTCCTGGAAGGCGGAGGACCAGTACGTCGCGGGGTCGCCGTCCACGGCATTGTCGGGCTTGTATTGCGCGGAATGCGTCGAGGAGGCCGTGGCCGGCTTCTGGTAGGCAAGGCCCAGCGATGTCACATCCAATATCTGCATATCGCGAACACTGCGTACCGCTTCGCCGTCTGCGCCGCGTAACTCCGCCTCCAGAACGTACGGCCCGGTTTCCACCGGCCAGGCGACGTCGAAAACGAGCTTGTCCTGTCCCAGCGGCTCCAGCCGGCAGTCTCGTTTCATTTCGAACAACGCCCGCTCGCCCCGCTTCAACCGCAGCGTAACCGGCCCCTGCCAGGGCCGATCGAGGTCATTGCTGACGATCACCGGCACGCGGGCCTTCGTGCCCACCAAGGGGCCGTCGTTCCAATAGTCGATCATCAAGCCCACGGGAGCGAAGGCATCGCGCATGTAGCGGTAGAATTCCGGTTCCCATTGGAGCGTGGCAACACCGCCTTTCGTCCAGTGGTCGCAGGTCTGGCCGTCGGGTCGGCTGTAGCCGAGCGTCGTGAAATGCATCACAGCGGCCGCCTTTCGATGCGCCCGCCAGAATTCCGTGTCCGCGGCCAGCCACGTCGCCTGCATGTGGAAACGGGCCGCCGCGGTCGCATTCTCGCCGAGCACGTTCTTGTAAAGCTCGCGAGTCAGCGTGGTCGGCGTGCCGTCGCGGTTCAGCCAATGCCAGCCATACTCGTTGATGACCACGGCATGCTTGCCGTCGCCCGCCTGCGGATTGGCACTGGCCAGGAGGCGGGGGCGGAAGCTGCCGAAGAAATGATAGGGATGCGCCTCGAACATGTCGCCCGGTTCCTGCGGCGGGGTGTAGCCATTGTCCCAGGGGCGATGCGAGAGGTCCAGTGTGCGCACCGATCGGAAGGCCGCCCCGGTCTTCGCGCTCAGCGTTTCATTGCAGGCGTCCCAGACGGCGACACAGGGATGGTTCCAACGCTCGTGCAGCCACTCCGTATATTCCCGCACCAACTCGTCGGTTTGCAACTCCTTGGGCACGTCGCCGCCAAACCAGATGGGGAACTCGTCGTCGATGAGGATGCCGACCTCGTCGGCGATGTCATACCAGGCCTCCGGCGGGAAGCCGATGCAATAGCGCAGGCAATTCCAGCGCATGTCCTTCACGCGCTGGTGCAAGAGCCGCACCCATTTTTCATCCCAGGGCAACTTCCCGCACTCGCTGTCCTCGAAGAAGCGGTAAAGCGTGATGTTGCTCCCGCGCATGAAATAGGGCCTGCCGTTGAGCATTGCCCGGCCCGTCGCCGGATCGAACTTGAACTCGCGCATGCCGAAGCGGGTGTGGAAGGTGTCCGCGCCGCTGTCGGCATCGAGGGTATAGAGGAACGGGTCTTCGGGCGACCATAGCCGGCAGTCCCTCAATGGGATGCGGACGTCCACTGTGGCCTGGGCGCCCTTTGCCAGGCTCACGGCTTCGCTTTTTGTGCTTCCGACGACCTTGCCGGTCTTGGCCTCGCGAACCATACACGTTATGGTAGCCGTCGCCGCCTCACCGGCGTTGTCCAGCGCAGCCCGCACGCGCAGCGTCTTGCCGGCAATGTCGGGCAAGGTCTGAACGGTCACCAAGTGCGGCGTTCCGGAGAGGATCAGCTCCACCGAGTCGAAAATGCCGGGGATGTACCGCTGCTTCTCGAAATCGAAGCCGTCCGGATAGGCCCGGCCCACGGCATCGCGATCGGCGCCGACACGAATCGTGATTTCGTTGCTGCCGGCCTTGAGCCCGGGCTTCGCGTCAAAGTACCCGGGCGTGAAGCATGGCACATGGTCGCCGAGCAACACTCCGTTGAGAAAAACTCTCGTGCCGAACATCGCCTTGGCCACTTTTAACCTTGCCGACGCGGGCAGCGGGACGTCGAGTGTGAACGTCCGCCGATACCAGAAGGCATCGCGTTTGGGGTCCTTCTGCGGAATGCCGCCTTTGGCGACCTTCGGCCCCGGTGCGTCAAAAGGGGGCGTGGCTAACGACACCAGCCCCGGCACGGGCACGCTGCGATGGAAATCGGTAGGGGATTTGTCCATCTTCCCCTCCGCAACCTGCCAGGTGCCATCCAAAGGAATAACGGTCCTGCGGGATTGACTCTTCTCCGTCGCGGCAGAAGGGGCGGCGGGTTCCGCGGCCCAAGCCGCGGCACTCGCGCAGCATGCGGCTACGGCAAAGCACAATAAACGTTTTCTCATCGTCAGTTTTCCTTTTCGTGGGACGGACTGGTATTTCTCATTTTGCGAGACCGTGGAGCGTGTGCAGATAGTCTACTCCGCTACAATCGGTCTTTCAACAATTCTCCCGCGCTCGAGACCGTGATCCTAACTCGTGATTGCCGGCCGGTTGCCGCCTCGCAACGGAATGTCATCGGATTAGCGCCTGCCGCCAGGATGGGCGTCGGCCCAGCCACGCTGACTTCTTGGAGCAGTTTGCCCCGCTCGTCGAATACTTTGCAGCGCGAATCGCCAGCGAACTCCAGCGATTGACCGCTTTCCAAGACGACCGGGAAGATAATTTCTTTTCCGCCGACCGTGATGGCCGGGTTCTTCAGGCGGGTCTTCAGCGTCCGCAGGGCCTTGACCGGTCCCAGGCAACAGCTCGCCTCGCCGCCGGGCGGCAGGCAGTTGTACCAGAGATTCAGACCGCTAACGTGGTCGTGAATCAGGGGTGAACGATACACTCCCGACGTGTCCTGGTAGGGCCAGGCGTAGTCGGCATAGTGATCGGCATCGCGCTCGCGACAGAGAAGCTCGAAATAGCGCCACCCTCGGAAGTCGACCGTCACGTAGTGCTCGTCGAACGTGGGCCAAAACTGCGTGGGGTTGGTCAACTGCAGGTTCAACAACTCGCCCTTGCCGTCGCCATAGATCCAGACGCCCAGGGCGTTGAACTCCTTCAGGTCCAGCGGCGGGTTGAAGACTTTCGCTGCCCGGCACCAGGCGCCTTGCGGCGTCTTTCGGGCGCTGGCCGCCGAGTAGCGCGCGCTGGGTTTGCCCGCCTTCGATGGCTCGGCTAAAGCGCGAAAAGTCGCTTTTACTCCCTCGGCCGTCTCCTGGACGACGAACTCGCCCGGCGCGGCGAAGCCGGCCAACTCGCGGCTAGCGGGCCCGTCGTATGGCTCGACGGAGTACAGTGCGTCGATTCTCAGCCTCAGCGGCTGGGCGGCATGGCGGTTGCCCACGGTCCATGAGTCGCTGCCGTCGGCAAGTCCCGTCACCTTGTGAGCCAGATAGTCGATGGGGATAAATTCGGCCGAGCCGTCCGCAGCCTCCACTAGGTGGAAGTCGGCCTGCTCCGTCTTGAGTTTTTCACGCAGCGCTGCCGAGCAGCGTCCGGCCAGCCGCAACTTCTCATAGCGGCCCAGCATGGCCAGGTACTCATTCTGCCGCGCGTTGGCTGGCTCACCGCCCACCGATACTCCCTCGAAAGAGGTCGGCGTATCGTAGGCCAGCGCCTTGCAGCAGAGATACTCGAACTCGTCGGGCGTTTCGGCCGTGTGATCGCGCTCGGGACCGAGGATGACCCACCAGCCAAGCTGCCCGGGCAGAAGCGCCGTGCGGCGAAAATCCTCGTTGGCCCGGCAGTGCGCGTCGACAAACCGCTTGAGACCCCAGTTGGGATAGTCCCAAGCGCCGAAACGGGAATGGAAGGCCCACTCGTAATGGCCCCACGCGCTGGCCTCGACCAGGACGTTGCCGTGAAGTCGCTTGAAGATCGCCTCACGCATCCTCGCCATGCCATACTCGCCGCCAGCCATGCCCTCGGAACCATCCTGGTAAATCATGTCGAATCCGCACGTGTTATATACGTTGGCGATCGCTGCCGCCAGTTCGTCGACCAGGCTTGTATTCTCGTCGGGCTGGAACGTCTGGTAGCGGACGAAGAGGTGATGGATGGGCGTGCCCTGCGCGTGCGGCAAGACCTTCGTTCCAAACGCGCCCCGCTGGCAACCGCTGAATCCGTAGGGCTGCATGCGGGCGATGGCGTCGTACTGGATCAGTTCGTCGCCGAGCCGCAGCACGTTCCCTTGGCTGTTGTAGGCCCAAAGCGTATCCAGAGATCCAGGTTTCTCCGCGGTCTTCAAGATGGCCGACTTGCCATCGACAGCCTCGGCAAGCGTGAAGGTTGCATCCTTGGCCAGGCGCGGATCGGGGACCGGCGATGCCCAGGGATCGCTGGGCAAAATGGCGCCGGTCAGCGTGTGCATACCCGCTTTCAGGCCGGCGGCGTGGATCTTGTCTACGGTCGCCTTCAGGCCAGCCAGGCCGTGAGGAAAAGCGTCCTTGCGCGGGGCGTAGTGTCCGAGCGTTTGTTCCCAACCAATCAAGTGGATCTGCTGGATGCCGCCGAGCCTGGCCAGGCGGATCCAATCGTCGACGTTCTTTTCCGACACGTCGGCAAAGATGTACGAACCGCGATTTCGCTCCGCGTCGAGTGCCCAAGGGCCGCCCAGCGGCGAACGGGTCGCCGCTTCGTCCTGGAGCATCTGCTGCAGCGCTTGGCGGATTTCGGAAACTGGACCCGCGGCCAGCCCGACCTTGGCTCCGGCCAATCGATGTTGTCGCGATGCGATTGCCGACAACCGGGCCGGCGCACCCCCCACTGAGCAGGACGCCTGGAGATTCAGCGCCCGCAGGGCGACGGCAGTCTCGCCATCGGACGCGACACCCGACATCGCGTTAGCTTGGCTGGTCTTTAGGACCAGGTTCAACAGCGATACTTCCTCAACCGCCGGGTCGTCCACAGACTGGACCTCGAAGCACATGTATTGCTTGGCACATCGCACGGCAACGGTAATCACGGCGCGGGCCGCGGCAAACTCGACAACGAGGCTCCCCTCGCCGGGTGTCTGCCCGGCCACAAAGCGGCAAGATGTCGGTACATAGCTCGTTCCACCCTTTTTCAGCGTCACGACAGCCTGTTGTCCCGACCCGACCACGTACTCCTTGTCCTGACCCTTGACAAGAAAGCTCATGTTCTTGCCCTCGGCACTCAGAGTGTACTCGATCGAGTCGTTCTTGAGCACGATCTTGTCTGTCGTTGCGGCAGGGGCGGACTGCGCGGCCAGAACGACGAGAATCGCGATGGCAAACGCCGTTGACGCAATCTTGATGACCATCTGTTCCTCCTTCAACACACAAGTGTAAAATGGGATGAAGCCGAAGTCGGCGGGACCTTGTAGAGCCGATAACCGTGGGCACCCCATTATGACTCCGGCAAAACGTCTTGCCAATCGGCCTGGCGCAGTCCGAGAGAGTTCTTGATGGCGCCTTGGTTCTTCACGCTCGATAAATGGCAGGCCAAGAACCTGCAGGCCATTGAGCAGGTGGCGGAAATGATCCGAGGATAGCAAGCTATGCTGGACCAAAGCTGTTCCGAACATTTGGTTGGCCAAACCCTCATGGGTCGGCCGGTTCCCCGGGCTGTGTCCGGGCCGTTGGCCGTGCATTACTGTGCGCGGCTGGCGGGGATCTCCATGCGCGACTACACGCTGAATCCCCGCACCCTGGCCGACTGCGTGTTGCGATACTATGAGACGTTCCGCCCGGATGCGATCTGGCTCTCGGCCGACACCTGGGTGACCGCCCAGGCTATGGGCGCTGCGGTGGCCTTTCCAGCCGATAACCAGCCGCTGGCGGGCACGGGCGAACCGTGCGTGCGATCGGCCGCCGACATCGACCGCATCCCGTCGCCCGATCCCGATTCGCAGGGCCGCTGGCCGATGATGCTCGAAGCGATGCGCCTCCTTGACGCGGCCCTAGGCAAGGACGTGTTCGTCGTGGCCTGCTTCGATCAGTACCCGTTCTCCCTGGCCTGTGCGCTGATGGGAATCCAGCAGGTAATGACACGGTTGATGGACGACCGTTCGATGGTCGAAGCCCTGATGGCGAGGTGCGCGGAGTATACGCTGGCCTATGCCTTGGCCCTTGCGGAGGCCGGTGCCGACATGCTCAGCGGCGGAGATTCACCGGCCGGGCTGATCGGACCACGACTGTACCGCGCAGTGGCGTTGCCGCTGGAGCAGCGAGTAATCACCGGGTTGAAGGATTCCGTTACTATACCCGTTTCGTTGCACATCTGCGGCAATGCCATGCCGATCCTCACGGACATGGTCGCCTCGGGGGCCGATGTGCTGGAACTGGATCACGAGGTTGACATGGCCACGGCATTTCGCATGCTCGGACCAGAAATGGGAATCTGGGGCAATCTCGATCCGGTGGCCCTGCTGGCCCAAGGCACGTCTGAGGCGGTCCGACAGGCGGTTGTCGACCTGATTGCGACGGCCGCCGCCTGTGGGCACCGGCGATTGGTAATCAGTTCGGGCTGCACGCTCGCGCCCGACACCCCGTCGGCCAATCTGCATGCCATGCTCGATGCCGTTCGCAACAGCGGCTTGGGTCGTTAAAGCGTAACGGCACATTACTGGCGTTCCGTGCCCCGCTTGGCTACAATGGGGAGAAATTGCTCGGAGCGGATTTCCGAATTGGTATACTTGTAACCTCCTATTTCCCTTCATCGCCATGAAACAAAACTATTCAGTCATTCTAGCCGTTCTTTGTTTCGCTACCGCTTTGCGCGCGCCTCCGTTAAAGGCGGACGAAAAGAGCGCACCCGCGCGGCCCACGTTCGTTACGCTCGAAGGCCAAGCGCTGACGCACGGCAATGCGATCGGGCCGGACACGTTCATTCATCGCGTGGAAACGCCCGTGCTGCACCTCGTGCCCACCAAATCGGCGTCGCCCAAAGGCACCGTGCTGCTCTTCCCCGGCGGCGGCTACGGGATTCTGGCAGTCTCGCACGAAGGCACGGCCACGGCCGCTTTGCTCAATGAGCAAGGTTTCGACGTTGCTATCCTGGAATACACCATTGCCGCCGGCCCCAATACGCGCGACCGGGCGTTGGCCGACGCCTTGGCCGCCTGGCGACTGCTCAAGGCCAAAGCGCCCGCGCTGGGCCTGCACGGCGGCCGCTTCGGCGTAATGGGCTATTCCGCCGGCGGCGACCTGGCGGCAAGGCTCACCGCGTACCTCGCCGCCAGCGAGCAGCCTGACGACGTGATGCTGGTTTACCCGGCCTATCTCGAAGAGACCGTGCAAGGCTCGCGCGTGCCGCGAATCAGGCCACCGACCGCGCACATCGGACGGCTCTTCGTGACGATGGCCGCCAATGACAATCCTGCCTGGGTGTCGAGTGGCCGTGAGTATTCGGCCGTCTGGAGGGCGAACGGCGGCGAGACGAGGCTGGAAATTCTCAAGGACGGTGGACACGGGTTCGGCGTCAAGCCGGACTTGCCGGGCGATGCCAAGCGCTGGCCGAAACTGTTGGCCGATTTTCTCAAAGGCCCGGCGGCCAAGCCGCAGGTCAACCCGGCGGAAGTGGCCGTTTCGCAGGGCTGTGACGAGCGCCACCGACAGAAATGCGCGGCGGTCGCCCAGCAGAAGTTCGACCTGATCATGATCGGTGACTCGATCACGCATAATTTCGAAAATCCCGAGTACGGGGGCGTATGGAACCAGTTCTTCGCCCCCCGCCGGGCGCTGAACCTGGGCTACTCCGGCGCGCGCACCGAGAACATCCTCTGGAACATCGCCAACGGCGAACTCGACGGCCAGTCGCCCAAAGTCATCACGCTGATGATCGGCACCAACAACGCCGACGCCAAGAACTACCCCACGCATCACGACGGCGTGCAGATTGCCGGCGGCATCGAGGCCATCGTCAAGGCGATCGAGGAGAAGTGCCCAATATCGAAGATCCTGCTCTTGCGCTGCTTCCCCGGCGCCTATGGCGGCCCCGGTCCCACCTCGCACCGTGCGGCCCTCGACCGCGCCTCCGAGTTGGCGATGAAGTTGGCCGACAACAGGCGGGTCTTCTTCTGCGATGTGAACCATGTCTTCCTGAACCTCGACGGCTCGATCAAGCGGGAATTAATGCCCGATTGGCTGCATCCCAATCCCGAGGGCGCGAAGCGCTGGGCGCAGGCCATGGAGCCGCTGCTGTCGGAATTGATGGGCGACAAGTCGCGCGACACGGAAATTGCCGCCAATACGGCCATCGTGCCCGTTCCTAAGTTGGAAAACGACTCCTACGACTGGTACGCGCGGCACAGGGCGGTCTTGCGGATAAAAGACGAGATCGAGCCGGAGATCGTGCTTATCGGCGACTCCATCACGCATTTTTGGGGCGGAGAGCCCAAGGGCAATTCGGCCAACGGACCGAAGGTCTTCGCCTCGGTCTTCGCTCCGTATCGCGTGCTGAATCTTGGTTTCGGCTGGGACCGCACGCAGAACGTTCTCTGGCGGTTCGACCGCGGCGAGCTCGATGGCCTGCACCCGCGCACGGTGATCATTCACATCGGCACGAACAACACCAGCCAGACCGAGCATGCCCGCCAGAACACGCCGTCCGAGATCGTCGAGGGCATTGCGGCCATCTGCGGCCGCGTACGCTCGAAGTCGCCCGCCGCGCGGATCATCCTCGTGCAGGTTATGCCGCGAGAAGAGAAGCCCGACAATCCCCGCCGTGCGCAGATCAAGGAAATCAACCGCCTGCTGGTGGATTTCGCCAAGGCGAACCACTTCGATCTACTTGATCTTGCCCCGAAGCTGCTCAATGCCGACGGCACGCTGCCGCGGTCGCTGATGCCCGACTTCTGCCATCCCAACGAACAAGGCTACATGATCTGGGCCGACGCTTTGCGGCCGCTGTTGGGACCGGGCAAAAGGATTGGTGACGAAGTGAATGCCAAGCCCTGAGGAATTTGTGAGTATCTACCATGCAAGAACAGTGGCAGGCATACGCCCTATGCCTGCTGCCGTGGAGGACAAACTGAATGAAAGCTCCTGCTGCCGAAATCGCCACGCTTCGCGACCAGATCCGCCGCCACGACTATAAGTATTACGTCGAGGCCGCGCCCGAAATCAGCGACCGCGAGTACGACAAGCTCCTGGAACGGCTCAAGCAGCTTGAAGCGGCCCACCCCGAGCTGGTCACGTCCGATAGCCCCACGCAGCGCATCGGCGATCAGCCGGTGAGCGAGTTGCCGCAGGTCGAGCATCGCGTGCCCATGCTCTCGATCGAGAACACCTACAGCCTCGAGGAGTTGAAGACTTTCGGCGCGCGGACCGCCAAGCTCCTGGCCGGCGAGCCTATCGAATGGGTCGTCGAACTGAAGGTTGACGGTGTGGCCGTGTCGCTAGTCTACGAAGACGGCCTGCTGGTCCAAGGCATCACGCGCGGAAACGGCCGCGTGGGCGACGACGTGACCCACAACGTCCGCACGATTTACGACGTTCCCCTGCGGCTCCGCGGCAAGAAGTATCCCCGCATTCTCGAGCCGCGGGGTGAGATCTACATGACCAACCGCGATCTGGCGCGGCTCAACGAACGGCAGAAGGCCGAGGGCAAGCCGCTGTTCGCCAACACGCGGAACGTGGCCGCGGGCAGCATCCGCCAGTTGGACCCGCGCATCTGCGCCCAGCGGCGGCTGCGGTTCTTCTGCCACTCGGTTGGCTCGCGCGAGGGGCTCGAGGCCCGCACGCACATGGATTTCCTCAAGGAGATGGCTGATTACGGCATCCCCAGCACGCCCGATGCGGCCTGCTTCCCCAGTTTCGACACGGCTGTCGAGCATTGCGAGCAGCTCATCGAGCGGCTGCACGAGCTGGATTTCGAGATCGACGGCCTGGTGTTGAAGGTCAACCGCTACGACCAGCGCGAACGGCTGGGCGCTACGTCGAAGGCCCCCCGTTGGGTCATCGCCTACAAGTTCGAGAAGTACGAGGCAACCACCCGCGTCAACGCCATCCGCGTGCAAGTCGGCAAGACTGGTACCATCACGCCCGTGGCCGACCTCGAGCCGGTGGAGTTGGCCGGCACGGTCGTCAGCCGCGCGAGCCTGCACAACGCCGAGGAGATCCAGCGCAAGGACGTCCGTGTGGGCGACGTCGTGGTGGTGGAGAAGGCGGGCAAGATCATCCCGCACGTGGTCCGGGTCGAGGTCGCCGAGCGGAAGGGCAAGTTGCCGGTATTCGATTTCCCCAAGTCCTGCCCGGAGTGCGGCACGCCCGCGGTCAAGGACGAAGGCGGCGTTTACATCCGCTGCCCGAATCCGCAGTGCCCGGCCCAGGTCAAGGAACGCATCCGCTACTACGCCAGCCGCAATGCCATGGACATCGAGGGCCTGGGCGACAAGCTGGTCGATCAGTTGGTGAACCAGAAGCTGGTCGAGGGCTACGGCGACATCTACCGCCTGACGGTCGAAGGTCTGCTAGAATTGGAGCGCATGGGCCGCAAGTCGGCCGAGAACCTATTGGCAGGTATCGAAGCCAGCAAGGACCGCGGTTTGACGCGCTTGCTCAACGCCCTGTCGATCCGTCACGTGGGCAATCGTGTGGCGGGCGTTCTGGCCGAACGGTTCCGCACGATCGATGCCCTGCTGGCCGCGGACATCGACGCGTTGAGCAATACTAGGGAGATCGGCCCGGTGATTGCCAAGAGCGTCTATGATTTCCTGCATTCCGATTTCGGCGCCAAGGCGATTGACGATCTCCGCGCGCAGGGAGTACACATGGAATCGACCGCCGCTGCCGCGGGTGCGCGAACGCTGGAGGGCAAGACGCTCGTCGTCACGGGCACGCTCGTCAAATACGGCCGCGACGAGATCAATGAATTGATCGCGCAGCACGGCGGGCATGCCGCGTCAAGCGTCTCCAAAAAAACTGATTACGTTGTCGCTGGCGAAAAGGCCGGCAGCAAGCTGGAAAAGGCCCGGCAACTGGGCGTCAAGGTATTAAGCGAGGAGGAATTTGAACGGCTGATTCAGGGCGACGAATGATCCAACAGATAAGAGCCTCCGGAAGAAATGAGCGAGTTGGAGTCCCGGCTTTAGCCGGAAAGCCTGAAAACGCCGCCTAAAGGCGGAACTCCAACAATCGGGCGCTCTCGGCATTTCTTCCGAACGCTATAAGACATGATGATACCAACAGAGATTACCTGATTGTTTCGGCCCGGGCACAGTTACTTGCCCAGTCTCGTGACAACGGCATGGAAAGTCTCGGATTTGCCGGACCAGGCGGCATGGACCATCCCCTGCGAATCGATGTGCAAGCGAACGAAGTGACCATATCCGGTCTTTTGGTCCTTGGCCGAACAAAGCGGGACCGGGTAACTCCAAACGCTATCCTGGCCGAGCACGGAGTAAACCCGCTTGGTGTTCGATCCACTGACCCAACTGAGGAACAGCGAACGGCCATGGCGCAAAAGGATCGGCGATTCGAAACGATCCGTGTCGAAAGGAATCACGGTAGGTGGCGACCATGACTGGCCGTTCCATGTCCGAACATGGGCCAATTGCTGGTCGGGATGGCCCGGATACAGCTTGGCGCGGTAGGCCATGATGATCGAACCATCCGGCTTGTCGCAAATGGCGAAATCCTCGATTTGTTCCGGGAACCGCTGGCGGCTGAGCTGCGTCTTGCCATTTTTGATAATCGCATGAGCGACACACGTCTCTCCGTCCTTCCACACCACGTGGCCCGTACCGTCATCTTCGGCGGCTATGGCAATCGCGTTGAAGTCCCCTTTTACTTCAAACGACGGGAGGTCCGACCATTTGTTGCCGTTGTAAGCGCGGTAATAGACCCGATGACGCTTGTCGTCAAAGTCTGCCAGATGGACGCTCCCATCGTGCAGGCAAAACGCATAACCGCCGTGCCCCAACGCATACAGTTTCTTCCAACGCCGCGTTGCCGACCGGTAGACTAGGTGATATAGCCAGTCCCTTTCACCTGTCTCAACAAGTACGTGCAGGTCGTCCTTCTGACACCAGGCAAACTGGACCTCGCAGTGCTGCCCACCCGCAGTGAGGAGCTGCGGCGCCGACCATTTCTTTCCGTCGTTCACGCTCATTCCGGTAGCCGCATCAGCACCTTCGTGTTCCGGCAACAGACCGTCGGGAATAACTGGCACGGCATCTCCTTCTGGAAGGTAGTTCGCCGGATGCGCAGGCCACGAAACATATGTTCTCCCACTGTTGGACGTGGCAATCACCGGCAAGTGCGATGAATGCCAGAGCATGCCCTCATTCCGCAGGCACGTCGCAGAAGAGCCCGCGGGCAATGGATGCGGAGGCGAGGAAACGCAGGCTCTCGATGCATCTTTCGAGGTAATCACGATCCGCGACTCGGACGAAGTCGCCCTTTGATTCACGCGCGTGGCGACTGGTTTGCCAGGACGCAATGTTTCAAGATCGGCGCGCTCTTCCCCGGTCGACGGATTGATGCAGAACACGCTTCCGGGAATTGCGCCCCAAAGGAAACCATCCGGCCCGATCGCCAGCGCCGAGACGGTAGAATCTTTCAGTTCCTTCACCTTTCGCAGTTTTCGGTGCTTGGTATCCACATAGTAGATACCGCCCGCTTGCGGATGGGAGACCGAGCAGACAAAATCGTCGCTATCGCGTAATGCGACGAGGCCCGTGACGTCGCAGTCCTTCACGCCCGCCCCCAGGCTCAGCAGTTCATGGCTGCTGCCGTCGATTGTGATCATCGCCAGGCCCTCGCGGTGGCCGCAGAGGGCATGCTTTCCATCGGCTGTAATGCAAAGCGGCGGAGGGTCGTCCGCAGATGTCTGCCACTGCTCGCCGACAAATGCCTGCCACGATCGCTTGGCAAGGCAATATACGGCCGCTCCCTGCCAACCGCGCAACCAGAGGAACTTCCCGTCGGGCGAGCACTGAAGAGCTCGGAAGCAGGACAGCGGCATGCTCTTCTCGCCGGAAAAACGGTGCGTCCAGGTGCGCGTTTGAAGGTCGAATGCGCAGAGCAGGCGGCCATTGACATGGCACCACACGGTTCGATTATCCGGCGCGGCCACCAGTTTGGCATCAAAGAAGTCTTCCGTCGCGTAGGCCGCCGCCGTGTCGTTGCCAAGGTCGATCACCGCCAAGCTTTCTTTGCTGCTGCCGCCGGCACTACAAACGGCCAGCTTCCCGTCCGGCGTGAACGCCAAATCGCGGATGTAGTCCCCCATCCAAGTATTGACTTCGCCGAGCGTTCGATCGAGTCTACTGACTCCCCCAAAGCACTGTACGACGCCGGATACCAGTTTCACTCGAAACAATCCGCTTCCGTCAGTACCGAGCCAGAGCTCATCTCCTCGCGGCGTCGCCCACAACCGCTTGACGGTACAATAGTCAGTTGACATCTTTGCCCGCAACGGTTCCCATTGCGATTCGCCGGGCTTCTTCTGGACTACGGACGGCAGGTCGTCGTTACTGTTGGAACGGGCCAACCATACGGTCTTTCCGTCAGGAGAGAAAGCGACATCGTGAAAGCCTGCGGATGTTCCCGGATCGGGCACCAACTCCCAACGATTCTTTCGCGGGAACAAAACGGCCGCGGGCACGTCATAGCCCTGTTGGTCCCGCATCGCGCACCAGACTTCACTGTCATCGGGAGCGATTACGAAGCGGGTTACCTCGTGATGGATGGGTGGCGCCGCCCGGCTGAGCACAAACCTGGCATTTCCGTTATAGTCCGTGCAGACCACGCCTTGCGGTGTTCCAATCAATGCAAGTCGCTTGCGCGGATCAAAACGAACGAACTTCGCCGCCGAAAGCCCCGGCTGAACCGTATCGTCGAGGTCTGTCACTTCTCGATCCGTAGGCTGACCGACAACGACACCTCCGCGGCCGATCAGCCAGAGCGCCTTGCCGTCCGGGGAGAGTGTCATGCTAGGTCTGACTTCGCAGGACGCATTTTCGTCCACATGCCATAGATCAGCCCATTTGCCGGTTGATATGGTATAAGCGGCGACATTTCCTTCGCAGGACCAGTAGAGAGTCTTGCCGTCAAGCCCGCAGGCCAGCAGCGGCCGCCCACAGCCGGGTCGGATATTCCGCAGATGTCCCACCCAACGATCGTTTGCCGGGGCATAGTACCAAAGGCCGGCATTGGTGGCAAACCAATGTCCACCCGTGTTGCCGGCGGCAGGCAAGCCTTCACCGAACCAGTCCGAGTATTCCACTCCGTACCCTTCCTTCAGCCGCTCCCAATTCGGTTCCCTAGGCCATGTCCGGGTTAGGTTTCTCTTGAGATCGTAGGCCATTGGCGGATCGGACCCGCCGGACATCCACAACAGTCCTCGTTCAGCGCTGACGCTCGATGGGATAAGTGCCACGTGGGGACAATTCCCGGAGTTGGGTATTTCCTGCCAGATTCGACTTTGTAGATCGAACTGCAAGGACACAATGTTCCGACCGCACATGCATCGGGACAACATCAATTCTCGGCACCAGACGATATCTTTGCTCGGGTGAACGAGAATGTCGATCAGGTTCTTCGCTGGAAACGCTTGCCAACGCAAATCCTCGATGCGGGCGGTCGCCAAACCGCCCGTGCCGACGACCCAAATCCGTTTCCCGTCGCCGGAAAGGGCAATAGCCGTGGTGTTTCCGGGGGCCAAGCCGTTCTGCTGCGAAAAGGTTTTCCAGCGGCTGGCTTTGGCTGCAAGATAACCAACGCCGCTTTGGCAGTGCGCCCAGATGCCGCCGTCTGCATCACGCTTGAGCAGGTAGCAGTTACCGCAAGGCAGGCCGTCGCGGGCCGTGTATAAGGCGGCAGCCACGGGCGTATCGCCGGAATACCGATAGCGAATGATGGCAGTTCCCGTGGCGACCAGGAAACCGTCGTCCACCACGAGGATGTCACGAACGTCATTCGGACCGCTCTGCAAGAACGTCTGGAGTTCCGGCAGATCAGCATCCCTGTCCAGAAAACTCTTGCCTTCGGTGGCAACGTCTTCGTTGTCAGCGGCGGCCGGCTCGGCAGCGTTCCCCTGAGCGATGTGCCAATTCGGACCACAGAAGCACGACGCGAGCACCACTAGGCACGTCAGATTCAGCGCAGATAATCTTGTCCACAAGCAACCGGGCCGGAGGATGCGTTTACTCATGCAAGCACCTTTATCCCCTCATTGTACACCCATTCGCCCGTGGTACCCAACGATGGCAGTCGCGTACGGCAACCTCAGGCCTCAGCCAATACGGCTTGCAAATGTTTCAAGCTGTCGACCGCCTGCGGTTCCGTGCCGCACTCCACCGAGAGCACGCCTTGGTAATTCACCGTCTTGAGGATCGCCACGACCCGCCGCCAGTCGATCACTCCGCAGCCACACGCGCAGCCGACGGCGGTGCCTTCCACCTTGCCCCGCTCCGCCTCACTCTGGGCAAAGGAGATGTCCTTGGCGTGAAGGTGGACTACCTTCTCCTTCACGGCCTCCAGGAAATCGTAGGGATCTTCGCCGGCGAGGTAGGAATTTCCTGTGTCGAAATTCGCCTTCAGCCAGGGCGAATCAAAGAGTCCCAGGATCCGTAACATGGTCTGCCGGTGGGCTGTGTAGGGGCCGTGGGGCTCGACGCCCAGGTAGACGCCGTTGTCGGCGCAACATTCCAGGATGGGCCGCAGGTTCATCTTCATCACGGCGAAGGCGTCCTCAACACCCATCCAGGCCGGCGGGTACATCGTCTCGCAGATTTGCACCACGGGCGGCGTATCGAACAGCCCCCGATCTGCCAGGGCACGGGCATACATAATCCCTTTGCGGGCATACTCGACGCCAATCCGCGTGTCCAACAGGTCGGAGTGGGAACTGACCCCGGAGATCTTCAACTGGCGTTTTTCACAGAAGTCCTTAAAGTATTGGGGGTCCATGTCCAGGGAGCGGATATGGCAGTAGCCCGAATTGCTCAATAGGCATGTGCCCATGAGAAAGCAGGGTTCGATGTAGCGATAGCCGATTTCGGCCGCTCGCTGGCCGCCGTGTTCGAACGATTTGTCCGCGTGGCGGACGAATTCCAGGTTGATGCCGATGCGCATGCCGGTCATGTGGTTTCTCCTTCAATACCGATCGATGGTGACGACGCGGGATTCTCCCGGGGCTAGCCGGCCCCAGACCCGCCCGGTGTGCCCATTATACAACACATTGCCGCGGTTGCCAGCCAAGCGGGTATCGCCCGGCTTCACGTCCTCTTCAAGGTTCTGCACGGCCCCGCCGTCCAGGGCCACGATCGACGTGAAATCACGCCATTGTTTTTGTACGCGAATGCCCAGGCGATCGAGGTCGAGCGCGAGCGCGGCCGCCACGGGCTGGTCGTTGGAATTGGTGATTCGCAACAACGCGCTCCGTGGCTGGGTCCACGCCCAGATCCGGATGCCGCCGGTCTCGCAGCGGACTTTATCGGCCAGATCGGGTCCCGTCAGGGCAGACGCCGTATTGATGCCCCAATCGAGCACGGCCGTGCGCAGTCGGCCCTGGAACAAGTCTTTCCAGGACTCGTCGGCGATCGGCTTGGCGTCCCAGTAAAGAGCCAGGTATCGCACGTGGTGATACGGCACGTCGAAACCGTCGATGGTGCCGGAACGGGGATCAAGTTTCGGCTGAATGGCCGGCAGTGGCAGAGGCTCGCCTCTGGGGTTTCGCGGCAGGTCTTGCACCCATTTCAGGTGACCGAGGTAGCGGGGGTTCGGCAAGTGATTGAGCAATTCACCAACCCGCAGTTGCTCGCCGCGGAGGCCTTTGGGCACGCCCAGCGCCGGCAGATCGAGTCGCATGCGGGCCGGTCGTGTCTGCTCTTGTCCCTCGGGATCGGGCCCATGGTTCATCACTGCCAGGGCCACCGACGTCGGCCGCTTCCAAAGGCTCACGATCGAACCCTGCGCACACTCCTTCACCACGTGAGCGTTCCGCCAGTACGGAATGAACTGCACATCTTCGCGGCTGATGCCCCAATGGCGGAATTCACCCGTCCAGAAGATGCTGTCGCCGGCCCCGCCCATGCCGGCGTCGTGCATGGCCGCCCAGGTAGGATTCATGAACCCCAAGTGGCTGATGTTCACGCCGAAATTGTGCGGGCAGGACAGGGCGATCATACGATCGCTCGGGTAGACGTCGATGGGGTCCTTCATCGGGTATTCCGAATCGAGGATGGCGTCGGCGAAAGGCAGGGCCTTCAACGAGATGGAATTGGTGCTGTGTCCGGAAATGCCGCCGGGATAGAGGCCGTTCTCCTGGATCATCGCCCAGGCGCGTTTGTACCAGGCGCGGAGATTGTCGTCGCCGCCCTCGGGCTGAATGCGCCCATCCGGCAAGATGTAGCCGAAGCCAGCCGCCAGCCGCGCCAGGAGGTGCCCGGTGAAGCTGATGTCATAGTAGAAGTGCGTACACCCACCCTCGCGGACCTGGCGATCTTGGAGGTAAGTCATGTAATCGATATAGGTCTTGGAGAGGGCCTCGCCGCCCGGCACCCAATCGCCGGCAAAGTAGCCGTAAACGCCCGGCTCGACCGTCTTGTCCATGTAGCCGCGCAAGGCGATCTGGTTGGTCAGGTAGGTCTGCAACCGGGGTGCCAATTCGTAGATTCCCCGCGCGGACCGCGTAGCGGCCTCTTGCTTGCAGTAGGCAAAGTACTCCGGCCATCGCTTCAGGTCCTCGAACGGCGGGCTGAGCACGGAGAAATAGTCCTGGCCGCTGTCCCAGTTGACCTTGTACTTGCCGCCCGAGAAGCCATTGGCGGCCGAGACCTGGTTGATCCGCCAGCCCGGCTCGAACTTGCGGAAGGGAGTGGCATTATAGCCTAGGTGGATCGTGCGCGGGCCGCTCAGTTCCACGGAGTCCTTGCCGGCACTTCGGGCGACGATGTTGTTGCGGATGACGACGGCCCCAGCCTCGCGGATTAAACAGTGTGCCGGCACCCGGTCATCCACGTCCCACCCGCGGTCGCTGTCGGCTGCCCAAAGCAATCCGCGGCACTCGGTGCCCAGCCACAGGTTGCCGGTGAAGCTGCCGACCGTCATCCCACTGCCGGTCAGGCCGATGCCTTGGAGCGTGTTCCACACTTCTCCTTCTCCAGCGTGTACCCGGCCGATGGCCCGCGCGCAGAAGTTGCCGCCTTGGCCAATGCAGGCCATGTGCAACCCCAACGAATCATCGACCGGCCACTCGACACACAGCCGATCGATCTTCACCGGGGCGACTTCCGGCGCGAAAGTCACTGCCAACTCGACCAGTCCGTCCTGCTCGATCGATCCCTTGGTCTGGAAGCGGACGCCCGCTGTCGTAGCGGGCGGTCCCTCGAACTCGACCCGCCACGGTTTGACACTAGTAACTTTCAGCGGGCCGCCGGGGCGAACGATCGACTCCTTTCCGCCGGCCGCGATGATGATCCGCGCCGGCCGCGACAACACAGGGCCGCCGTTGGCGTCGATCTGGACCGGCAGGCCGAGACCATCGAGTTCATACAGCCGGCGCGTGCAGGATACGGCCGTCGACGATGCCCGGCGTGGTTGGACCTTGAGGGGCTCAAACGGGCGCAGCACCTTTTCCGTGTCGCCGACGCGATTGTTCCACCATTTCGCGAAGACTTTCGGCTCGTCGCGCTTCTGAAAACCGATGTCGCTGCGCGCTACCAGGGTCTTGCCGACGGCATCCAACAACCGCAACTCCACCTTGTACTTGCCGGGTTCAAGGCCGGGCAACTCGATCAGCCCCCAGTACTTGGCGTGCGTGAAATGCGACAGTTGGCCTTGGCCGACCGGCCGGCCATCGCGCGCTATCGCGTACTCGGCCGCGGCCGGCTGCGTTCCCGGCGGAACCTGTGCGTCCAGGGCGTCGGCGCTCAGAAAAAGTAGTCCTCGCACGGGATTGAAATCCAGTTCGTACTCGAACACGGTCGTCCGCGGCACGGCCTTCAGATAGCCTTTGTCCGTCCCCTGGAAGGTCAGGCTGTGAAAGAAAATCGGGGTCGTGCCCGCCGGCTGCACCGGCATCACCCGGTACTCGTACATCGAAATCCCTGTACGCCGATCCGCCGACCCATAGTCCAGGCCGGGAAAAGCCTTGGCCACGTCGAACCGTACGAACGAGCGGGCCGGAATTGTGAGCGTTCTCTCCTCGCGGACGACGGTGGCCGCGTTCTCGATCCCGCCAAGGGCAACAGCCTTACCGTGTACGATCTTCATTGCGGCGTTCACCGTAACCGGGGCATTGGCGGGGTTATGGATCGCAGAGCGGAGATTGATTTTCTCGTCGTGCAATCCCGAGATCTCTTCGACTTGCACGTAGGGACGGTCGACAGTCAAGACCGCGCGGGGGAAACCGTCGTACTGCAGGTGCCCCGTGGCACTGGGCACGTCGAGCCATTGCCATTCGGGGTTCTTCAACGGCGCGCTCAGCAGAATCTTGACAAGATCGCCCGGCTTGTTGGCCGCGGGAAGTTGCAGGTCCCTCAGGTCCATCGCCATCTCCATGTCCCACCAGCGCCGGCCGCCGCGCTCGTACACGCGGTTGGCAATCTTCGGCGTTGGCCGCCAGTTGAACAGGTTCTGCCCGATCGACGGGTAAATCTTCATGTACTCACCGCAGCCCACGGAGTTCACGACGAATTTGAGGAAACTGGAGGACTGGCCGGCCAGCTTGTTGCGGTCGTGCAAGAACAGGCCGAACTCATAGGAATCGTCGTGGACGACGCCGCTGGAGTAAGTCTCGCGCTTGCTGCGGTAGAGCCGGTGTCCGGGCAGGATGTCGGAGCGCGCGGCAAGATACAGGTGCTCGGCGTCCCACATGACCCAGAAACTGACGGGCCGGTCGCGATAATCGAGCGAACTGGTCCAAACCACACCCGTCACACAGACCGCCTGTCGCCACTCTTCGGGGTCGATATGGCCGTCGATCACCGGTGGCCTGTCGGCATGAGGAATGTTGAATTGGGGGATCCGCTTTTCAGGAAAGCTGAATTTGGCCTCCTGCGATTGCGCGACGGTAGAGACCGATGCGGCAACAAGGCCGATGGTCAAGATCCAACGGTGCATTCCATTTCTCCCTGAAGACGATGTCAAGAGCCGGGTCGTTGCACGGCGGCTGGCATTAGTGTAGACGGCTATTCTCCCACTTCTGATCCAGCCAACGCCAGGCCATGCGATCGAATTCCGCGGACCAGTCGTGCGCATGCCCTGGAATCGGAACGACCTTCTTATCCTTGGTCGCCAAGCGATTGTAGACCCCCCAGACACTGAACGGCGGCGATGCCGGGTCAATCAGCCCGGCGTTCATCAAGACTGGGCAGCGGATGTCCGGTGCAAAATTCATCGGGTCGTAGTAGGCCAGGCAGCGGCCGTCCGCATCAGAAGGCGCCGGTGGTTTGCCGGTCAGGTGCATGCCGTCGGACTTGACCCGGTCTTTGAACTTCGGATCCCAGGGCGAATCCCAGGGCTTGTCGAGTCCGTTGCAGCGGGCCACCCACTGCAGGTGAGGATAGTTGGGCGAGTTCGCAATGCAGGCGACGACGGCGGCAATGCGATGGTCCAGGCCCGCGATGACGATCCCCAGCCGCCCGCCCTGGCTTCCACCCACCGCCACGATGCGCTTGGCATCGACATCCGGTCGCGATGCGAGGTAACTGACCGCCTGCACGACCCGCAGATGGACATTGTAGAAGTAGTAAGCCTCGATCGGTTCAAACTGGCATCCGTCGTAGTAACCGGGTAGCGTCTTGTACTTGGGCAGATCGACATCCTGGCCGTGGACCTGGATATCGATCGCCAGATAGCCATGCCGGGCATGTTCCAGCGGCCGGGGCCGGGCTGCGAAACCGGCGCCGGGCAATACCAACATGGCCGGAAACGGCCCAGGTCCCTTGGGCTTGGCCAACCAAGCATAAACCCGGCCGCCATCCGGTCCGGCGAAGCTGATCTTGCAACTTTCGACCTCCTCGACCTTGTGCCCCTGGGGATCATAATCGGGCGGCAAGCAAGCGTATTTCAGATTGTAGGCGTTGATTTCCTCGCGACCGAACGTCTCCATCGGCGTTTCGTTGCGCATATCGAGCGGGATCTTGGCCAACGTTGCCTTTGCCCGCTCCCAGAACGCGCCAAAATCCGCCGGTCGCGTATCCTGAATGGCCATTTCCGCCGCCCGCCAGCCGAAAACGCAGACGCCCGTAACCGGTCGCTCGTCCTTCGGATCGCTGCTGGGCATGCCAGTATCGAGAACTACCTTCACGTCATAGAAACCGGGCGGCAGCCCGTCGGGCAGGATGCTGATGGAAAACCGGTTTGCCGGCAGCGCCTTCGCCTTGCCCGTGCGAAATGGCTTGGTGACCATGTTCCGGTGCAGGGTCCAAGTCATGTCCACGCTACGCAATCCGGCCTGGCAGATAAACTCCAGCGACGACTCGCCGCGGCTTAGCGTGGCTGGGCTGAAGAGCATATCGGCCGACTGCGGACTGTAAAATGCCAGGTAAGGAGTTTGCGGCGGCGAACATCTATCGTTCCAGGGCACCACCAGATTGTGGTTCATGGCCTGGGCGATCGGTGCTGGAATCAAAGCCAGTGCTGCTAAGCTCAGAACTCGGTGTATCTGCATCGTAGAAGTCTCTCTAGGGTAATTCGAATCGTAAACGCCCTCGCTGACGTCGCGTCGGTGGTGTTTACAGTATTGCTCGGGTGACAGAGATTATCAACAGCCCTTTCGTAGTTTGCAGAATCCCTGTAACAGAGGGCTTGCAATGGAACGAAAAGCGGTTCATACTCCAAGCATCTCTCGTAAGCTATTCGAACAAGGATAATTGAAATGCAACGCGTGCGGATAACAGCCCTTGGGGCCTTGGGCACCTTGATCGCGGCGGCCTTGCTGGCGCAGCCGGTGTACGGGCAAGTCGTCAATAAGGTGATCGAGGACTTCCAGCACGCCGCTTGGACGCCCAGCCCCTGGAACTCCGCGGCGGGGCACGCGTCCCTGGTCCGCGAAACGGCCGACGATAAAACGAACGGCAGCCTGAAGATCGACGCGGCTTTCTCCGGCAACGGTTTCGAGGCCTTTACCGCCGAACCGCCCGTGCCGCTGTGGATCCCCGGCAATGCTAAAACCATAACGCTCCGCTACAAGCTGCCCGACAGCCACTATGCGCTCAAGCTGGGATTCTCCGACGGCTGGGGCCGCGATCAGATCAACGGCGGATACATCGCCTGGGACATCCGCACCAAGGCCTCGGGCAACTGGGAGGCGGCCACGTTCAAGCTGCCGGACAATTGGGTGCGTCCGCTGCGGATCAGCGGCATCACGACCCACAACTGGGAAGCCAGAAACGTGAAGATCACCCTTCCGATCCAGATCGCCGATATTCAGGTCGAGACGGATATCACCGACGTGGACCCCAAGACCGGCGTGTTAACCACGTGGACGCCCGAGCCCAAGCCGGCCAATCCTGCTAAGGCCTTGAAGCACTGCCCGCCTACGCCGCTGGTTGCCGTGGAAATGGCCAGCGGGCAACCGTCGAACATTTTCACGCGCGCCGCGCCGGAAGTGCAGGTTCGCGTGCAAAATTGGAAGCCCGGCGCGCTCAGCGGCAAGCTGACCTGCCGCCTCTGCGACGCGGCCGGTAAATTGATCGACCAGTTCGAGCGGCCGATTGCCGTGGAAAGTTCGACCAATCTCCGCGCGCCGCTCAAGGCAGGACAGTTCGGACTCTATACGCTGGACGCCGCCTTGACCTTGTCCGACGGCAGCCGGCGGACTGAGAAGTTGACCCTGGCCCGCCTGCCCGTGCCCAAGGAATTGACCGAGAAACAAAAGCTGGCCTCGCCGTACGGCCTCAACGTCCACAGCGGTGAAAAGGTCGTCCTCGTTCCCTTCCGCAATGCGGGCATCGTCTGGTTCCGCGAGTATGCCTTCAGTTTCGACTGGCTGCTGCGGGCCAAGGGCAAGGACGGCAGCTACGCCGGCTGGCCGTACTATCCCAAGATCGTGCAGGCCTACCAGGACGCCGGCGCGGAGTGCCTGCCCGTGATCCAGCAGTCGATCAAACGTCCCGAGGTCGCCGACGGCAAGGTCGTCGGCCGGATTGGCCCCGATCGCAACTGGATGCGCGAGATCGCCAGCATCATCATCGCCTTCCCGCAGATCACTCGCTGGGAGTTGAGCAACGAATACGATCTGCCGGCCGAGAACGCCAAGGCCGAGGACCTGATCGACTGGGCCAACTACCGCGCCTATCACCGGCAGTTCGCCAATGTCCTCGACCTGCTGGGCGGCGGAGAGCTTGTCGCGGTCGAAAACGGCCGGGCCAGCATTCGGCCCGACCGCCTCGCGCGTTGCATCCGCAGCGGCGACTTCGATCGCATCGGCGTCGTCAACGGGCACGAGTATTGCGGCCCCGACGCCCCCGAGGAAAACCTCTGTAATTTCAACATGGGCTACGAGGGGAAGACGCCGAGTCTGCTGTTCGACGACCTGCGGGCCGAGAAGCGCGCGGCCCAGGCCGACGGCAAGCGGCGCGAGTTCTGGCTCACCGAGTTCGGCTGGGACACGCTGGCCGGACCCGTCGTCTCGTCTTACCAGCAGGCGGTTTACCTGCCGCGGGAATGGATGATGGCCATGGCCGCGGGCACGGACAAGGCATTCTGGTTCTACAACTTCGACGCCCCCAATCCCAAGCAGTTTTTCGACGGCTGCGGGCTGCTGGCCGCCAATGGCGAACCGAAGCTCTCGCTCTGCGCGATGGCGGGACTTACCAACGTCCTGCCAAGTCCTTCCTATGTGGGCGATCTGGACGCGGGCGAGAACACCTGTGGCTACGTCTTCAGCGACGGCGGCAAGCTCGTCGCCGCCCTCTGGACGATCCAAGGCGACGACGGCCCGGCCGTTCGCTTCTCTTCGGGGCAGCTTCAAGACTACCTGGGCAACCCGATCGAGGGCAGCGCCGCGCGGCTGGCCATGGCGCCGGTGTATCTGGTGGGCCTAAGCAAGAGCGACCCGTGGTATCAACAGACGGCCTACAGCCTCGACACGCCGCACCTGGTTGCGGCCAGCGCCGGTGACAGCGTCTGCCCGGTAGTGCGGATTGCCAACAACCGCAACGAGGCGATCGCCTGCCGCATCCGACTTGAACTGCCGGAAGGCTGGAAGGCCGAGAATCTCGAAGTTTCGGCCAAGGTTGCCCCGGGCGAGGCCAAGAACGTGGAGATTCCCTTTGGTATCGCCTTTGCAGCAACTCCCGGCCTCAAGGACGTGAAGCTTGTCGTTTCCGAGGGCGAACAGGTCAAGCGGATGAACTTGAAGGTCTTCGTGCAATCTCCGCTGACGGTCGATGTCAGCCCCATGCAGGGCAGACCCGGCAAGACGCAAGTGACTGTCGAGGTGGGCAACCGTTCGAGCAAGCCGCTCAGCGGCATGTTGCGCATGCGTCTGCCGGGATCGTGGAAAGCCCTTACGCCGGAGATCCCCATCGCGCAACTCAAACCGCAAGAGGTCCGCGCCGTCACCTGCCGGTTCGAGTGGAGCGCTGAGTGGGAGCCGCAAGAGACCGCCCGGATCGAGCTGGACTTCGGCCCAGACAAGCGGGTCACGCGCCCCCTGATCCCCAACCAGTTCGCCATCCACCGGGCCAAAAACATCAAGATCGGCGGCCGCTTGAACGACTGGGGACCGGAGACGCAAATACCGGACTGGATGCTCGGTTCCAGCGCGGGCCCGTCCGGCGCTAAAGTCTGTTTGGCATGGGACAAGGAGGGCATCTACGGCGCGGTGGTCGTGCACGACTCCAAGCTGTTGGTGAAAGACCCCACGAGCTTCTGGGCGGCGGACGCGCTGGAGTTGTTTGTCGACACGGCCGACAACAAGACGCCGCGTGCCGCCGCGGCCGGCGACCACCAGTTCTGGCTCGTCCCCTTGCCGGATGCGAATCGCGTCTACCTTGGCCGCTGGAAAATGCAAAATGAGATTCCCGCCACGCGCTACGATATTCCCATTCAGGGATCCGCCACACGCACCGCGGACGGATACATCATGGAATTCCTGCTCCCGGCCGCCCAGTTGCAAAACTATCGCCCTGAGGCTGGCGGCCGGCTGGGGCTGAACCTCAACCTGACGGTCCAGGGCAAGCAGGCCAATCGTGAGGCCTTTTGGCCCAGTTCGAAGAAGTCCGGTACGACCAAGAGTCCCAGCCGCTGGGGAACGGCGGTGTTGGCGGAATAGACGCTTTTTGACTTGACTTTTCCAACTCGCTAGTGCAAACTCATGGCTGTGCGTACACAAGTTCGGCGCAAGCAGGACCTGGAACGGCCCCCCTGTTTCCCCCACCTAAATTTATCCCACCTTGACCGAGGAGTCTGTAATGAGCGATTCGAGAGAAGTTTCCCGCAGAGATTTGCTTAAGGGTTCGACGGCGGCAGTCGCCGGTTTGACCCTGGCCGGAGGACTGAGTTTTACCCGCACGGCCCATGCCGCCGGTAGCGACGTGGTCAAGATCGCGCTGATCGGCTGCGGCGGCCGCGGCCAAGGTGCGGCGTTCGACTGCCTAAGCGCCAACGAGCAGGTGAAGATCGTGGCCGTAGCCGACGCCTTCGAAGGCAATGCCCGCGGCGCGGCCGACCGCTTGAACAGGACCTTCAAGAAGGAAGGCAAGGCCGACGTCGCCCCGGACCACGTCTTCGTGGGGCTGGACGCCTACAAGAAGGCCATCGACTGCGGCGTGGACATGATCATCCAGGCTACGCCTCCCGGTTTCCGCCCGGCCCATTACGAGTACGCCATCAACGCCGGCAAGCACGTCTTCATGGAAAAGCCTTGCTGCGTGGACGCCCCCGGCTTCAACAAGCTCATGAAGGCCAACAAGCTGGCTGACGAAAAGGGCCTCAAGGTGGTTGTCGGCCTGCAGCGCCGCCACGACTCGGGCTACCAGGGCGGGATCGAGGAAATTCACAACGGCAAGTACGGCGAATTGATCCTGGCGCGGGTCTACTGGAACGGCGACGGCATCTGGTTCCGCGATCGCAGTCCCAGCGAGACCGAGATGGAGTATCAGGTCAAGAACTGGTACCACTTCGCCTGGCTCTCCGGCGACAACATCTGCGAGCAGCACGTCCATAACCTGGACGTCGCCAACTGGGTCATGGGCGACCACCCGGTCAAGGCCAACGGCATGGGTTCCTGCATCCTCCGCTACAAGAACCGCGACCCCAAGAAGGGCATGGGCCAGATCTTCGACAACCACTTTGTCGAGTTCACTTACAAGAACGGCTCCAAGATGCTCAGCCAGTGCCGCCACATCCCCAACACCTGGGGCGGCGACGGCGAACAGGTCCACGGCTCCAAGGGCAAGGGCGGCGTGGGCGGACGCGGCCCCAAGCTCAAGTTCAGCAACGCCTACGAGCAGGAACATTACGACCTGCTGCAGGCCATCCGCAACAACGAGAAGCGCAACGAAGGTTGGTACGGCGCCACGAGCAGCTTCACCGCCGTCTTGGGCCGCATGGCGACCTACTCGGGCAAGGAGGTCTACTGGGACGAACTGGTAGCCAAGGGCAAGACGGAAATGCCCGACGTGCTGGCCTGGGACGCCAATCCCAAGGTCATGCCCGACAAGAACGGCTGCTACGTGATTCCGACTCCCGGCGTCTACAATCCCTACGCGTGAAGCTTGTCGTGCGCAGGACTATGCGCTTCAAACTTCCCGCCATCTTGTTGATCCTGTTCGCGCTGTTTCGCGTCCAGCCGGCCGTGGCTGAAAACTGGCCGGCTTGGCGCGGACCACGCGGCGACGGGAGCAGCCTGGAAAAGAACTTCCCCGACCACTGGAACGGGCCCCGGGGCGAAAATATCGCCTGGAAGGTCGAGATCCCCGGCCAGGGCCACGCCTCGCCGATCGTCTGGGACGATCGCATCTTCGTCGTCACTTGCCGTGAAGACTCGCAAGAGCGCCTGCTGCTGTGCCTCGACCGTGCCAGCGGCCGTATCCTTTGGCAGCGGGTCGTGCTGCGGGCCGCCCTGGAGCGGAAGAACGCGCTCAACTCCTATGCCTCCAGCACGCCAGCCAGCGACGGCAAGCTGATCTACGTGACCTTCTTCGAAAGCGATCCAGCCGCGCCCGCGAATACGGCTGGCGCCAAGTACGCCAAGCAGCCCGCCTCGCCGGGCTGGATGGTCGTGGCGGCCTACGATTTCGACGGCAAGCGGCGCTGGCTGGTCCGTCCCGGCGCATTCAACAGTCCTCACGGCTTCTGCAGTCCGCCGTTGGTGTTCGAGGACCTGGTGATCGTCAACGGCGATCACGACGGCGATGCGTATCTGGTGGCCTTGAAACGCGCGACGGGCGAGACGGTCTGGAAGGTCCCGCGCACGCATCGCATTCGCAGCTACTGCCCGCCGCTCGTGCGGCAGATCGACGGGCGGACGCAGATGGTGCTTGCCGGGGCGGAGTGCGTGGCCAGCTACGATCCCCGCAACGGCAAGCAGCATTGGGTGATCGAGGGCCCGACCGAGCAGTACGTGGCCTCGCTGGTCTATAATGGCAAGCTGTTCTTCATGACCGCCGGCTTCCCGACCTTCCACCTGCTGGCCATCCGTCCCGACGGGCAAGGCGACGTGACCAAGACGCACGTGGTCTGGCAAACGACCAAGGGCTGCGCGTATGTGCCCTCGCCGATTCTCTCCGGCGACAACCGCCACTTATTGGTAGTCTCGGATGGGGGCATGGCAAGTTGTTTCGAGGCCCAGACGGGCGAGCGCTACTGGATGGAGCGGATCGGCCCGCATTTCAGCGCCTCGCCGATCCAGGCGGACGGGCGGGTCTTCTTCGTCTCCGATCGGGGCGTGACCACGATTATCCGGCCGGGGCCGAAGTTCAGCGTGGAGTCCAAGAATGAACTGGGCGAGGACTGCTACGCCTCGCCGGCCGTCAGTCACGGCAGGATCTACATTCGGGGCGAGAAGAACGTGTACTGCATCGGCGGCAAGTAAGCCGTAGGATGGTGTCGAGCAAACGGACGGACGATTCGTTCGCCGACGGCAAAGACGGCATGAGTCAGAAAAAAGTGCTTCCAGCGGCATTTCTCCAGCCTGGGCCGCCGAGACCAACCAACCGTTTTGTGTTATGCAGTGGTG
>CAZTPX010000094.1:0-36580 GCA_964615095.1 uncultured Planctomycetaceae bacterium
CCATACGATGGAGCCACACTGCCGTCACCGCTTCGTGCGCCGCCAACGGCCAAACAGACCGCCCGAAGCTTAAGCTAGTGCCATTCGTGTGCCCGGCCGCCGCAGGCAAGCACTCGTCCGCCTGCCTGACGTCCGCGGCCCCAGTTGGCATGGAACGTTGATGACGCCGCTGTAGACCAGGGCGAGGCGGCCATTCTCATACCCCCCTAATATCTTTGCCTTCGATGCTGGAAACCTCCGATTTGACGGCTTTCCAACGCTTTGAATAACGATGGCGGTCTCGGACTGGGTCTTCGAGGAAAACAGCGGTTTGGCGGGCAAAAACAGCGGATCGTCATAAATCGAACGACTAACGGGAACTTAGCGACACATTTCTCGTCTAAAGCGCAAATAGTCTTATGTACCTACTCGAGTGCTTCCCCCAATGGACGATCAACGAGAACGCGAGATCGCGCTCGGTCTGCGCGAAGGCAGGCCGGACGCTTGGCACGCGCTCTACGATGAGTTCGCCCCGAATGTCTGGCAGGCGGTGTCGCGCTGGCTCGGCCCGCGCCACGCCGAAATCGCCGACATCGTGCAGGAGACGTTCATGGCGGCGGCCGGTGCCGCGCGGCAGTACGACGACCGCCGCGGGTCGTTGGCGAGGTGGCTCGGCGGCATTGCCCGGAACAAAATCGCGCTGTTCTTTCGCAAGCAGAAGCGGCACGAGCGGTTGGACGCCGGCCCGGACGGCGCGGCGGCGGCGGGACGGCTGCTGCTTTGGCTCGAGGACCGGGAGTTCGATCCCGCCGCGGCGCTGGAAGCAGTCGAGTTGGCCGGCTTCGTCCGGGCGACGCTCACGGCCCTGCCCGGCGACTACGAAACCCTGTTGGTGGCCAAATACGTCGATGGGGAGAGCGTCGAGCAGATCGCGGTCGCCGAGCAATCGACGCCCGTCGCCGTCCGCTCGAAGCTTGCCAGGGCAAGGCAGGCCTTTCGGGAGCATTTTGTGAAAACGACTTCCGCCTATTCCTCGGACAGCGAGGAACGCGTGCAATGACCAGCCCAGACGACAACTTGAACGAACAGCGACTGGCGGAATTGCTCCGCGCCGGCCAGCATCCGGCCGTGCCGCCGGACGAGCAGTTCCTCACTCGGCTTCGCGCGGAATCGACCGCGGCGTTTTTGTCCTCAGCAAACGACGCCGACGAGTCCGATCCTAGCCCGAAGCGTGAGCGAGGACCGAGCAATATCACCCCTTCTCCAAGGAAATCGAAAATGTACATCGTTGCATGGCGTGCGTTGGCGGCTACTGCGGCCGCGGTAGTCTTGACGGCAAGCTGGTTCGCGACCTCCACGTCCGGCGGCGACGCCACGTTGGCGAAAGTGCTGGCGAAAACGGAATCAGCCTCTTCGCTGCACATGCGCGTCGAACGCGCGGAGCAGCCGGACGACAAGAATAAGAAGGCCGCCGCCGCGACGGAGGAAGCCTGGTCTGCCAAGGCCGACATGCTCCGCGTCAACCGCGCCGATGGCACCTACGATATCGCCCGGCAGGAGAAGCTCTGGCGGATCGATGAGAAGGCCAATCGGGCCGCTTCCGGCGAGTCGCCCTACTATCGCGCCGAGACGAAATCACTCGACCTCCTGCCGCTGTTGGGCGTCGATCCGTCGAGCGACCGCAAGAGCCTGCTCGCCATGACCGCCCGGCCCGTGCGGGAGATGATCGGCGACAAAGAGTATGACGTCTACCGCTATTCGCTGAAGGCCCTTGGGCCCAAGCAGATGATCGTCGGCTTCCGGCCCGATGGGATGTTCGTCGGCCTCCGGCCCGTCATGATTGAGGCCCGCATCGATCGCGCCACGCAACTCCTGCACTCGCTGGAAACGCTTGTCGATCGCGATGGCAAACTAACACCCGCCGTCACGCTCACGGTCCTCACCGCGAACCAGCCGGTCAACGAGGACCTCTTCGTCGTCGGCGACACGCTCACCGAAGACGGCCGCATCGGCAAGGTGAGCGATTTGCAGGGCATGGTTTCCATCAAGCCCGTGATGGCCGAGCGTTGGACGCCCGTCTGCGGCAACATCCTCCTTCGGCCGGGCGACTGGCTACGGACCGACCTCCGCGGGGCCAACGCCTTCGCCGCAAAGTTGGCGCGCAAGTCGCGAGTCGTCGCCGGGCCGGGCACGCTCATCGAGCTTGTCAGCCCGACGAAACTCTGCCTCTACGAGGGCGAAATCCAGTTGACCGTCTCCTCGTCTCCGCTGGAATTGCTTGGCCCTGGCGAAGAGAAAACGTCGGTCACAAAGGTCACAAAGACCGGCGTCTACCGCGTCCGGGACAATCGCGTCGAGTTGGCCGAACAAGAGCCCAAGTGGCTCAAGGGTTTTCTGGGGACGGAAACGCAGGAGTCGATCGGCTCACTGGTGGCGAATGTCGACGGCCGCAACGTGCCGCTCACCGTCGGCTACCACAAGGTGACGGTCGAAATCCGCGACCAGATCGCCCGCACTACGGTCGAGGAATCGTTCGTCAACATGACCAATTCTCTCGAACCGTTGGAAGGCGTGTTTTACTTCCCGCTGCCGCAAGACGCTTCGATTTCCGGCTTCGGCATGTGGATCGGCAACGAGCTGGTCGAGGCGGACATTGTTGAGAAGCAGCGGGCGCGTGAAATCTACGAGATCATCAAGAGCGAACACCGCGATCCGGGCCTGCTGGAATGGCAAGGCGGGAACCTCTTCTCGGCCCGCGTCTACCCCATTCCGGCCCGCTCGGAGAAGCGCGTCCGCATCGTGTATACGCAGGTCCTGCCGCGGACCGGCAACACGTTCCGCTACAGCTACGCCTTGCAAAGCGAGATGCTCAAGCAGCATCCCTTGCGCGAGCTTTCCATCGACGTGAAAATCAACTCGGTCGTGCCGCTGAAAAAGGTCAGCTCGCCGACGCACGCGGTGCGAACGGCCCAGACCGAGCACTCGGCGCACGTCGAGTTCGACGCCCGGGAATACACGCCGACGCACGATTTCGACGTGGTTGCCGAGCTGCAAGGAAAGCAGCCGGAGCTGACGCTCATTCCGCACCGCCGCGGCGACGACGGCTATTTCATGCTGCTGTTGGCGCCGCCCGCGGAAGACACAGACGACGACCGCGACTTGCTGACCAACAAGGCCCCGTTGGACCTCATCCTGCTGGCCGACACATCGGCCTCGATGGACGCCGGCCAGCGCGCCGCACAAGCCGAGTTCATCGCCGCCGTGCTGCAAGCGCTCACACCACGGGACACGGTGAACATGGCCTGCTGCGACGTGAATTGCGATTGCGTCTTCCAGCAGGCGGTCCCGGCAGAGGCGAAGAACGTCAAGACCATGCGGGAATTCCTGGACCGCCGCGCGTCGCTCGGCTGGACCGATCTGGCCAAGGCCTTTTCCCGAGTATTCGAACGGGCCGGGCGGAATACGTGCATCGTCTACGTCGGCGACGGTATTCCCACGGTCGGCAGTACCGATCCGGCCGCGGCGGCCGCACAGCTCCGGCGGCTGTACGACGAGAAGTGCAAGGACAAGAAGCCCGTCTGCCACGCCGTCTCCGTGGGCAGCACGTTCGAGTCGGGCGTGTTGAAGGCCATCGGCTCGCTGGGCGGCGGCTCGATGAGGCAGATCAGCGGCGAACAAGGCCCGCAGGCGGTCGCGCTGGACCTGCTCAAGGAAGTCACACGGCCAGGCTTGCGGGACCTCAAGCTGCAATTCGCCGGGCTCCGCGTGGCGCGAGTCTATCCCGAGCAGTTGCCGAACCTGCCCGGCGGCACGCAGCAAATCGTCCTCGGCCGCTACTTGCCGCAAGGCAAGGAACAGACCGGCAAGGTCATCGTGATGGGGAAACAGGGCGATCGCGACGTGCGTTTCGAGCAGGCCGTCTCTCTGGCCGACGCCGAACAGGGCAATTCGTTCATCCCCCGGCTCTGGGCGCGGATGCACCTCGACTACCTGCTACAGCAGGGCGCCAGTCCGACGATCAAGGATGACATCATCACTCTTTCCGAAGAATACCACATCATCACGCCCTACACGTCGCTATTGGTCCTGGACAACGACGCCGACCGCGAACGGTTCAAGGTGAAGCGGCCCTTCCTCATGCGCGACGGAGAGAAGTTCTTCGCCGAGGGCCGCGACAACGCCAACTTCGAGCTGCGCCAGCAGCAGATGAAGCAGGCCAGAACATGGCGGATCGGGCTGAGGATGTCGGTCTTGCAGCAGTTCAGCACGCTCGGCCGCGATGCGGGCGCGTTCCAGCCGCGCGGTCCGTGGCGCGGCCCAGTTTCGTTCGGCGGGCGCGCGATGGGCCTGGCGGGTGCCTTGTCTTCCCGCTATCTGTCAAAGGGCGGAATCGTCAACATCAACGGCATAAGCGATGGGTTAGTGAAACAGGACGCCGGCGAAATTGAGCAGACGGAGGAGAGGTTCGCCTCCAACCGCGTAGTCATGGCCCCGGACGGCCTGAGCGACTTCAACGACGCCCTCGTCCCTCCGGGGAGCGCCGGCGGTGTCATTGTCGCTAAGTCCCTTCAAGACAGTTTTGAGGATCAATCGTCTGCCACGCCCTTCTCCGGTTTTCAACTTGCTGCGGGTACCGTGCTTGCCTCGGCTGCCCCGCTTGCTATGCCTTCTGGCGCTGCTATGCCTTCTAGGTTTAATTCACTCAGGAGACTTGTAGGCGGTGGCGGTGGCGGCTTCGGCGGCGGCGGTGGTTTTGGGCAGCGTTCGGCGTACCCGTATTCGCCGTACCCGTATTGGAACCCCGCAGAGGTCGACAACTGGCTGAACAGTCTTTTCGGTACGCTGCCGCCCGCGCCGACCGGCAAGCGGCCGCCCGGAGTCAGGCCGGAAGCCAAGCCCGATTGGCCGGAAGAAGTGCTGGCGATTTCCCGGAGCCTGCTGCGGACCGAGAACGAGCTGTTTGCGCCCCTGGCCCAAGGAGGCGGCCTGCGGATCGACCTCCATACTGACAACTTCAACGCCCGCTTCGGCACGCTGGCGTCGCAATCGGACACGACTTTCCTGGCCAGCTTCATGCCGTGGCTGGTCCGCTCGTCCTCCGACGGCGGACAAACGACCGTTCAATGGTGGGACGGAAAGGAGCGGGGAATCTTCAACCGCTCGTTCGAGCTCGGCCGCGCGCGGAAGGCCGTCGAAGGCGATCAAAGGACCCCGCCGATCGGCTTGAACGGCTACGTGCTCTCGTCGCTGAAAGACTCTTACGCCGGGCAAAAGGTCTCGGTCCGGCATCCGGCCGAAGGGCAAGCGCTACTGACGTTCCGTAATCCGCAAGACGAGAAGAACGACACGCGGGTGCTGGTCGACACCAAGCGGAACGTCGTGCTCTCGATCGAGTCTCGTTCGGACGGCAAAGTGACCTCGTCGCAACAGTTCGGCGATTTCGTGGAAGTCGCCGGCGCCTGGTGGGCGCAAAGCATCAAGTCGCTGGACGACAAGGGCCGTGTCACGGCTGTGACCACGCAGAAGTTCGTCCGCTTGAATAACGACGACTACGTGCAAGCGACGACGAAGGAGCTTGCCGGCCGCGAGCGGGTGCAATTCCTCCACGATCCGGCCGAGACGGTGCTGGATGCGAAGAAGGCCATCGCGTCGCACAAAGCAACGTTCGACGATCAGATCACGCTCCTGACGCACTTCGCCCGCAGCGCCCAATGGGACCGCGCGATGGAGCACTTGGCGGCGGCCGAGAAGCTGGCCGACGGCAAAACGGGCGTCCGCTGGCTGCGATACGCCGTGATGAAAGCGGCCCGGCGGAACGAGGAGTTGAAGGGCCTGTACCAGCAGGAGGCCAAGAAGCTGGCCGAATTGCCCATTGTGTCCATGAGAATAGTCAATCCGCTCGGCGAGCACCTCTTCCCTGCCAACTACCTGCTCGGCCAGGCCAACGGCGTGTTGGAGGCCAACGAGATGCTCGCCCTGCTGGACGACGTGCGGCCGGTGTACGCGACGCAGCCCGCGCACCTCCAAGCGATCAGAGGCTGGAAGCAGCAGTGGGCCAACTGGCTTGCCAATGCGGGCCGCGGCGACGAATCACTGGCGATCTACAAGGAGCTTGCCGAAACGTATCCGTCCGATTTCGGCGACCAGTCGAATTACCTGCAAAGACTTCAGAATGGCGGGGAATACGAGTCCGAGCGGAAGTGGATCGAACGGGCCTTGGCCAGCGACGTGGCTTGGCTGCCCCAGGAGATCGATCAGTTCCGCGGCTACTATGCCCAATCGCTCCGCTCCCAGGAGCGTTACGAGGAGCTGGCGGCGTACTTGGCGCGGTGGATGGAGCAGAGTCCGGAGAACGTTGACGCGCACGTTCAGTACATCGATGAGCTCTACTACACCGACCACTCCGCAGACGCCGTTGCACTGCTGGACAAGTGGTTCCGCGAAGGCCGCAGCAACGGCCTCTCTCCCGCTGCCGCCGCCCGGCTGCAAGCGGCCATCAATTGGATCTTCAACCAGAGCCAGAATAATTGGGGCTACTACAACGGCTATCACATCGACCAGCGCTGGCTGGACCATTTCGTCGAAACGGCCGTCTTCTACTGTGCGGACAAGGACCACGTCTCGATCGCCGAGCAGATCATCAACGACTGGCGGTTCAACCAGACCGAAGGTAACCAGAAGGTCCGCACGGCCTTGGCGAAGATGTTCGCCGAGAAGTTCGATCGCCTGGACCTGAACGAGATCAACCGCTTCATCAACTGGCTGCGGGGCAACGATGCGCTGGTATCGAAGAAACAATGGAGGGACTACGCACGGCGATTGGAGGAGCGATACGCGGCCGAGTTGAATAAGGACTCGAAGAACCAGGCCGATCAGACCGTCGCCAACATACTCTCCTTCTCTGCCGAGCCGGAAGAGTACATGGCCTTCCTGCGGCGGCTTTCTCGCGAAGCGCCCGAAAAGTATCGGCCGGACTACATCGCCCGGTTGTTCCAGACGCTGGTCAGCCAGCCCTGGCCGGCGAAGTATGCGAGCGAGGTGTCCGAGTTGTTGGGCCAGTTGCGGCTGTCCGACGTCGGCCCATCGTTGCAGACGCTGCTCAACCAGCCTTGGGCGGACAAGTACGAGAATGAGGCATTCGAGCTGCTCGGCAAACTCGGCGGCGACCAAACGCCCGAACAACGGCTCTTAGAGCAGGTTCGCGTCTTGCACCAACTGACCGACCGGATGTTGGCGATTCGCGACGAGCTCAAGGCCAAGACGATCGTACACGCCGAAAAGCTCACTCGCACGGAATTTCTCAAGAAGCAGGCGGAGCAACTGCGGCAGACCCGCGAAGAGTTCGCCGCGCGGCTGGCCGCCGAGGAACCAAAGCACCGCGGCGATCTGGCTACCTGGATCGCCGCCGAGCGGATGTATCTCGACGTGCTCTTGGACCGCAATCTGGACAAGGCGGCCGAGAACTGCTGGAAAGTCCTGGATGCCAAGCAGCCGAAGATCGACGAGACCTCGGACGCCGCCGTCGTGCGGGCGGAACTGGACGCCCTGATGCGGAACCGCTGCTTGATCACGCTCATGAACCTTGCCGCCCGCAAGACAGCCTCGCCCGAACTGGTCCGGCGGACGCTGGAGTATCTCGACCAGAACATCGCTCGGGAACTGGCCGCCAAGAGCGAGAACCAGCAGTGGAAGCTCCTGAAGCTCGAACTGCTTGTCGCGCTGGACAAGCCGAAAGACCTGCAGAAGGCGTTGGAAGACTGGATCAAGGCCGGCGATGCCGACAACCGCTGGCGTCTGGGCCTTGGATACCTGCTGGCCGAAGAGGGCAAGCTGGCCGAGGCGATCCCGCGGTTTGAACCTGTGGTCGCCGCCGACGAGCTTGGCCCCGCCGAGTGGCGGACGCTGGCCGGCTGGTACCAGGCGGTCAACCGCCGCGAAGACTACGATCGGGCGAAGGTCGAAATCTACAAGACGGCCGACGAAGGGCAACTCGGTCAACTTGTTTATTCCCAAGTGCCGCAATGGGTCTACAACCAGGGGCAATTGCCCTCGCAGTTGGATCCCGAAGTGGTGCTGGCCTTCCGCGCGCTGTTGTCGAAGTCGGCCAATCCGCACAACTACATCAACAACCCGCTCCGCGACTTGTACAAGGCGAGCCGCGACTTCCGCCTTTTGTCGTGTCTGGCCGACAGCATCTCCGGCCACACTGCCGGACAGATCTATCCCTATTTGCAATCGGCCAAGGGGGTCGTCGACGAAATCCGCGAGGAGGCGGCCGTCGACGAGTTGACCGACCGAATCGCCTCACTGCAAGGCAAGGCGACGACGGACGTCGATCGCCGGGCCTACGATCTGCTGGAGGCGATGACCGAGCGCCGCGCCGCCGAGCTTCGCAACCAGCCCGGCCCCCACGTCGACAAGGCAGTGGCGGCGCTGCGGCGGGCGCTGAAGCGGCAGTGGTCGCCCGGCGAAGAGCGGCTGATGGCCGAGTTCCTCGCCGCCCTAGGACGCATTCCACAGGAGAAACTGGCCGCCGAACAGCTTAAGCAATTGGATGCGTTCTACAACGACGCCAAGCCCGATACGCAGCAGCGGCTGGACATGGCCTGCATCTACGCCAGGGCCCTCTGGAGTTACGACCGCCGCCAAGCGGTGTTGGACCTGCTGCAATCGGAGGTTGATCGATATCCGACTGCGGGACACGGCAAACCTTTGTGCGAGCAGCAGATCTTCCAGGACTTCATCTCCTATCTCGACCAGGCGGGCCAGTTCACCGAGGCCGTAAAGCGAATGGAAAACGAACGTCAGCAGGCCCAGGGGCAGGACCGCCGCAAGAAGTTGGAGGCCCGCATCATCGAGGTCCACATCGACGCGCTGGGCAGGCCGGGGCAGGTCGGCGACCTCAAAGGGGCCGATCTCTACCGCGCCGTGCAGGCACGAATTCTCGCCCAGTTGCCCAGCGGCGACTCGCCCTACGACGCCCGGCTGATCACGCTCGTCAGCAGTCTCTACGGCACAGCCAAAGGCCAGAACGTCGCCGGCGCCGCCGCCGACTTGAAGACGTTCGCTTTCCAGACGCTGCCGCCGCTGCTGAAGCGGCAGGTGGCGCAGTACGAGGCCCTCGAGAACAACCTTGCCGAGCAGTTGCACGGCGTGTGCGGCCCAGCCGACGGTATCGCCTTCTTCGCAGAGCGCTACAGCCAGCGCCCGCCTTGGCTGAAACTCAGGCAGAACTTCTGGAACGCGCACGGTTGGCAATTGACCACTTGGCGGCACGACGCGGGCAACCTCGACGCGCCGCTGTCCGACCGCCTGCTGAAGTTGGTTTTGGTCTTTCTCCGCGACCGATTGGAGGGCCGCGGCGTCAACAACACGGGAATCTGGGATCGCGGCAACTACTACTATTGGGCCGGTCGGGAGGGCGATTTCCTCCGATGCGCCGAGGAGATCTACGCGCAGAACAAGCGTAACGGCGGGATCGTCTGCAACGTGGCCGATTACCTGTGGGGAATGGGCCGCACGGTCCGCGCGATCGAAATCCTCCAGGTCGCCGAGCAGGAACACCTGCTGGATGAAGGCGGGCAGGCGAAGCTTGTCAATTACCTGCACGCCGCCGGCCGCTTCGGCGAATCGATTCGTCTGCTGCAAGCGCTCGTGGAGGCCCATCCCGACAACCTCGAATACCGCCGCTTGCTCATGTACGCCTACTTCCGCACCAACCGCAAGGACGAGCTGCTCGGCCTGCTCAAGCAGACCGACGTCTACTTCCACCAGAAGGACCGCTGGGGAGAAGGCCCGCTGGCCATGCTCGCCGGAAGCTGCCTGCAAAACGAGCTCTTCGAGCGATCGGTCATGTACTACAAAGAACTGATTCCGCTGCACGAGCGGACCGCGGCGAACCGGGGCATCGGCGACGGCACGCTGTCGGGCTACTACGGCGGCCAAGCGCAGGCGCTGGCCGGCTTGAAGCGGATGCCCGAAGCTGTCGAAGCCGCCTGCGGCGCGATCATCAGTTGGGGCAATAACGTGGGGAACCGCGCCCAGGCACTGGAAGCGCTGCGGAACATCCTGCGAAGCTGCGAGAGCGGGAAGCTCGACGCGCTCGTCGCCGAGCTCGACGCCCAAACCGTTGAGACCGGCAAGGACAACGCCTTCGTCCGCAAGGCTCTGGGGCAGGTGTACAACGAGCGGGGGCAGTACGACAAGGCCCTCGTCCAACTCCGCCTGGCCCTCGAACTGCAGCGCAACGACGTGGAAATCTACGATGCCCTGATTGCCTGTTGCGACAGGCAAAACGACAAGCAAGGCGCCATCCGGGAACTGTTTGCCAAGGCTCAGTTCGCGCGGCGCGACCTCAACATCTACAAGGACCTCGGCCGCCGCTTTGCCGAATTGAAGGATGACCGTCAAGCGGAACGGGCCTATACTTCGATCGTCGAGGTCTTGGTCTTCGAATCCGAAAGTCATACGATGCTGGCCGAAGTTCGCGAGGGCCAGAATCGTTGGGCCGAGGCGATCGACCAATGGCGGCAAGTCGTGAAGCTCCGCGCCTTGGAACCGAACGGGCTGCTGCGCCTGGCCGCCGCGCAAGTGCATGAGAAGCAGTGGGCCGCTGCCGAGGAAACCGTGGGTCAACTCCGCGCGAAAACATGGCCTCCGCGGTTCGGCAACACCCAGTTCCAGATCCAGGAACTCCAACGGCAGATCAGTCAGGGTAACCAGGCTCGATGAACGGTGGTCGTCGAAACGGCAAAGCAAGTCGTTACAAACTCGTTACCTTCGCGCATCGCCGCGTCTGCTACAATGGGTGAGCGCGCTTCAAACTCCCCGCAAAGAGAGAGTTCATGCTCATGGCAAGAATAGTCTCGTTCGCGTTGCAGTTTGCCTGCGCTTGCGCCGTTGCCTCTGGGGCCGACGACATAGCTGACTTTCAAGCCGCCCGGAATCTCGAACAGGCCGACAAGCCGCAGGAGGCGTTTCTGGCCTATGCGGCGATCCTCGGCGGGCAGCACCTCGCCGTTCGGATCGGACGGGCCAAGCCGGCCGAGTATCGGGCTCTGCTCCAATCGCAGGAGGGCAAGATCCCGGCCCCGCTGGCGCGGGTCGTCGAGGGCGACCTGCGATTGGCCGAAGGCGACAAGCCGGCTGCCCTGGCCTGCTACCGCGCCGCGGCCGGGATGGCCGCCACCAAGGACGACCAGAGCTGGGCCGTGGGTCACATTCCCGTCGATGGCTATATCGTTGAGCCACCCCAAGGCCGGGAAGACTTCCGTTTCGACGGTTGGCCCGGGCAGCCGATGACGACCGGGCCGGGCAGCCATCGCGATAACTGGCTCATTCGCCGCTTCATCACTCTGGAAGCGTGGGACGATGCCGCGGCCGAGTTCGCCCGCGTGTGGGAAATCCATCGCCGCAACACCCGTCCGTATCGCGTCCTCGTTCCCGTCCGCATGGAAGGCGGCAAGGTGGTAAGCGAAGAGCGGCTGGTCCGCCCCATCGGATTCGACAGCCAGGGTTTGCAGTTCGCCCTGGACTACGCCTTCTTCCTCCGCAAGATCAACCGCCCGCAACAGGCCCTGGCGGAAGTGCTGGGGATGGGGCAGCAGCAGCAGCGGGCCTTCGTACCGGTGATCGCCACCGCGGTGCGCGATCCGCACCTCCGTCCGCGGGCAACGGCCGTGGCCCTCCTGTCGATGATCGACGACGACGCGGTGATTGCGGCGATCAAGCCGGCCGCCGGCGATTGGGATCCGTACGTCCGTGCCGTGGCGGCCCTGACGCTGGTGCGCCGCGGCCAGTCGCTGCCGATCGCTCAGGTTCGGGAGTTGCTTGATGGCCAGTTCAGCAACTTCCCCTTTGGCGCCGATTCGAGCGTGAGCGTGCTTGTGGATCGCCACCTCGTCGTGGAGGACCTGGCTGCACGTTCCGATGTGGCAATCTTCCGACTCCTGTTGGAAAACCGGGCCCAGCAACTGCTAGGGCGGATACCGCGGCAAGAGTGAGGGCGCTGATCAAGGTCACTCTCGCAGCGTTTCCGCAAATTGAAAGACCGATGCCGTGCCGGTCTCGCCAATTTAGTGAATAACGGCCGAGGCAGCAGCGCTGGCCAATTGCAGAGATTCGATCGGGGATGCCTCGCATCGTGATCGGGCTGCCAATCGCCTGCACGTCTCGCGCAAGCGACGTTCCGACGGCCAAACACGTCGAGTTCGACCGTTTGTGCGAGATGTCAATATAGGTTACTAGAGACTGTGATTTTGCAAGTCTTACGAGTGGCAATGGTGGGGGGAGTCTTGAATTGCCAATGCCGAGAAGCGACCCATTTCTTGGAACGACGGCAATCCATCGTTTCCTGCGGCGGTCACCCCCTTCTCCGCAGCGAAGCCGCACAACCTGCGTCAAAAAGTCAGGAAACCGGTGGTTTTTATTGACTAGCAGGCAATTTGACAGTCTCGCCTGAAGTTGCAGCCATCCTCCGCAGGCAACGGCACCGTTCCGCTAACCATTCGACTGTTGGGCAGACTGGTCGCTTTCTGAAGGAAACGGCCATGTCGGCCAGTGCCGAATGCGTCAATTCCCACGGGTTCTTAGGCGGCCTTGCTGCCGGTTTTCCCGGCGCGCGGCGTCCGCGATAATATCAGAGGCGTAGCGTTCGATCAAAACTCCTGCAAGTTGGCAGGGTCCATTGGCCGTTGTCGTGGTTCGGTGAGCATCGCGGGGCCAGTAAAATCTCTTGTGGAAGGACACGTTATGAGAAACTTCGTGATTGCGTCCATCGTGCTTTTCGCAATGGCTGGCACTGCTTGCAATAAGGAGCCGAAACCGTCGAAGGAGGGCAAGGCACCAAACGAAGCTGGTGCTGACGGCGAGGCAAAGAGTCCGCTGAAGGAGCTTGCGGTAGACTTGGGCGGTGGGGTGAAGATGGAACTGGTCCTCATCCCGGCAGGTGAGTTCCTGATGGGCTCACCTGATTCGGACGAGAATGCTAATCCTGCCGAGAAGCCGCAGCACCAAGTTCGGATCACCAAGCCGTTCTACCTGGGCAAGTATCTGGTGACGCAGGAGCAGTGGGAAGCGGTGATGGGCGGCAACCCGAGCCATTTCAAGGGTCCGAAGAACCCGGTGGAACAGTTCAGTTGGGACGATTGTCGGCAGTTCTTTGATAAACTCAATACGAAGGTGGGCGGAGGCAAGTTCCAGTTGCCCAGCGAGGCGCTGTGGGAATATGCCTGCCGGGCAGGGAGTAAGACGAAATACTGCTTTGGGGATGATGCGTCGAAGTTGGGCGAATATGCGTGGTATGACGAGAACTCGGGCAACAAGACCCATCCCGTGGGCGAGAAGAAGCCGAACGCCTGGGGCTTGTATGACATGTACGGGAACGTATGGGAGTGGTGCCGGCAATGGAATGGTGGCGGTTATTATGCGCCGTCGCCTACGGGTGATCCGATGGGTGCTCCCGGGGCCCCGATCCGCGTGATTCGTGGCGGTAGCTGTTACTCCCCGGCGTGCGACTGCCGGTCGGCTACCCACGATTTCGGCTTTCCGGGACCCTCGAACAATCTGGGCTTGCGTGTCTCCCTCGTTCCGGCGGACAACTAAAGGCGAGCAAGCGAAGCCGTTGCGCAGTCCGCAGCGAAGGCGAGGGACGAGCCGGAGCTGGGCAAGCGGCGGCGTAGTAAGCGAGGCGGGGGACAAGGTACTCCCGCCGGCCATCAGCTTGCCTGCGGCGATCACCCCCACCTCCGTAGCGAAACGGCAGGGCCGGCGGCAAAAAGTCAGGAAACCTTCGGTTTTTCTTAACCGGCGGGCAGTTTGACAGGACGTTCTAGTTGCCCTAACAACTTGATTTCCCCTGTCTCTTTGCTCGCTTGTCGGGCCTTCGGGATACACGATTAACAAATTATCTACACTACTTTCTCGTCCAGCTCAACGCTGCCGCTTGATACGGCGGCAGCAGGAGGCGAACCAGTCCCTGCCCCGAAGCGACACCCGCATCAGACTCCTTGCGCGCTTTCCAGGTTACGTCGGAGCGGGTAAGGGTCCACTGGCCGGGCGTAAGGGCCACATCAATATCGACCGTCGCTGTGTCAAAACAGGCCTTCTCCGTCCAAACTGGAGCGCCGAAGTGGACGATCGTCGTAATTGTCTTGCCATCGCGTGAAATGCTGGAAATGGCGCGCAAGCTGTCCTGCCCGTCGGCCCCGGCGAACTTGGCTTCCAGGATCCGCCCGCGCAGGTTGCGCCAGGCCCAGTAGTCGTTGTAATTGGCGGAAAACTCCCTTCCGGTTGCAGGACGCCAAAGCAGTAGGGTCCCCCTTCGTTCCGCATTTCCATGCAGTACTGGAAATTGGCGATGATCCGCGGTTCCAGCAGGTAGGTGAACGCCCGCTCCATCAGATAATTGAACTGGCTGTCGCCCGTATTCCAGGCATCGCTCTCGGTGAACATCACCTTGGCCGGTCCGGGGCCGCGCAGCTTGCCGTCGGCCCGCTGGCCCCAGTAACGGGCCTCTGCCAGGACCGTGCTGGGCGGTTGGGCATAGGTGTGCCAGTTGAGCACGTCGGTGGTCTTGCCGCACTTGTCGATATAGAACTCGGGCTGCCAGAGGCATCGGCACGGCCGCGGGTGAATCCTGGAAGGGCGAGGTTGCCTTCCCGCAAAGTCCCCAGACCAGGCCGCCGCCGGCCTCCACGAACTTGACCAGGTTGCGCTGTGCCGCAGGCGTGATCTGCCCGAAGCCTAAGCGGGGATGCCTCGCTCACGCTTCGGGTTGCGAAATTGTCATTCCGCCAATTCACCCTCGATTGCCAAGCGGACGAGTTCGGCAACCGACTCGACTTCCATCTTGATGAAGACCTCGTGACGACGGCTTTCGATGGTCCGGATGCTCAAACCCAACTCCTTGGCGATGCTCTTGTTCGGCTTGCCCTGAACGATCAGATTCATCACGCTGCGCTCGGCGACCGTGAGCCGCTCGGCCCGCTGCCGGATCTCGCCGCGGCGCTGGGCCTCGCCGCGCGTGGCGGCGTCCTGCGCCAAGGCCTTGCGGATGGCGTCCCAGAGTTCCTCTTCGTCGTACGGCTTCTCCAGCAGGGTCACCGCCCCGGCCTTCATGGCGCGGACTGTCGACCGGGTCCGCGGGAAGGCGGTGAGCACGATCACGGGCGGCGCCGCGCCCCGCTCGGCGAGCCGGTCCTGAAGGTCCAGACCGCTCATGCCGGCCATGCGGATGTCGGTGACGACACAACCCGGACTTCTCGGCATATAACGCGAGAGAAAATCCTCGGCGGAAGCAAACGCTTCCGCCCTCAGTCCCAGCGAACGGACCAGCGCGCAAACCGACTTTCGGGCGCGCTCGTCGTCGTCGACGACAAATACTACCGGCTCAAACGTCATGGGATTTGCCTCCATCGCTAGCAGGGAGGGTGAAGTGGAACGCGGCGCCGGACTCCAAGGCGGGCCCCGCCCACAACCGACCTCCGCAGGCCTCGACAATCGTGCGGGCGATGCTCAGCCCCATGCCCAAGCCGTCCGGCTTGGTGGTGATGAAGGGCTCGAAGATCTTGGCCTCCATTCCGGGCGGCAGCCCGTGGCCGCGGTCGGAAACGACGACCTCCAGCCCGCCGTCGCCAGGCGACGCCGAAACGGCGACGGTCCGCCGGTCGGCCGGCAGGGCCTTCACAGCGTCGATGGCGTTGGTCAGGAGATTGACGAGGACCTGCTGGATCTGCACCCTGTCCACCGTGACCGGTGGCAAGGCGGTGGGGAACGACGTTTGCACGCGGACCCGGGCATGGCGCAGCTCGACGGCGACCAAGCGCACGGCCTCTTCCACGATCTGTTCGATGCGGCACGCGGTGTGCGGCGCATCGCCGCGCCGCGCGAAGGCCCGCAGCCGCTTCACGACTTCGGCGGCCGACACGGCCGTGCCGGCGATCTCCTCGTTCCATTCGCGCACGCTGTCCAGGTCGGGCGGGCCCTCTTCGGCCAACACGTTGCGCGTGGCCTTGGCATAGTTGAGGATGGCGTAGAGGGGGTGGTTCAACTCGTGGGCCAGCTCCGCCGCCATCTCCCCCAGCGTGGAGAGTCTCGCGACGTGGGTCAGTTGCTGCCGCATGTCCTGTAGCTTCTCTTCCGCCTCTCTGCGCTCGGTGAGGTCGGTGATGAACGCCCAGTGTGGCCCTGCCGTCGGGAAGCTCCACGGCCGTCGCCAGAACGCTCGCTGGGAACTGTGAACCGTTCTTGCGCTGAGCCACGGCTTCGTACTCCGAGACAACGGGCAAACCGTGCGAGCGTTGACGGGCGCGCTGGTCGATCAGCGCCCGCCACTCGGGCGCCCAGAAATCGGCAATCGGCCGGTCAAGGACTTCCTCCGTCCGTTGGTAGCCAAACAGCTTCAGGTAGGCGCGATTGGCATGGAGTTGCAGTCCGTCTCGGCCGATGCCGATGGCTACCGGGGCATCCTCGAAAAGGGTACGGAAGCGAGATTCGCTTTTCCGCAATGCCTGCTCCGAGTACTTGCGCACCAGGGCATTGGCAAAGACTTCTCCGATCAGACGCAGGCGAGAGACAACGTCCGGCCGCCAGTTGCAAGGCTGCTTTACAAACTGAAAGGCGATCAGCCCGATAACCCCCATTCCGATCCTCAACGGCACGGCAACGACGGATCGGAGACCGTGCGTGCGGCACAATTGCCGCTCTTCAACCGCATGGTCCGGCAGCCCCGCAGGAAGGAGAGGTAGGAAGACAGTCTTGTCTTCCATGACTTGGGAGAAATACCAAGGAAGCTCTTTGACGTACATCACCTCGATCGGGGACGGCTCGACGCCCGCAGCGGCATACGAGTGCGTCCTCCTACCACCTGTGCGATCCGGTAGCAACTCCACAACGTTTAGCCGATCAACCGCCAGGAATTCGGCCAGGGACCTAAGGGACTGATCGATGGCTTCATCGACTTGATCGGCGGAAGAACCTGCAAGGGTTGCGGAAAGATCGGCAATCAACTGCTCGAATCGCATCCGGTCCCCAATAGCCAACTCAGCCCGCTTGCGGTCGGCGATGTCGCGCCGCTGTTCCTGTTGTTGCACGAAGACGGCAACGCCCAGATTGGCATAGATCACCGCTACAAAAAATTGACCGAACAGGACCGACTCTTCGCCGCTGACGCCTTGGAGAATCGGAAAGGCGATCATCAGCAGTGGAAGCGACATCAATACCATGGCCTTGAGAGGCCGTGAGCGCCGCGCGGTCCACGCCATCCAAGCGCAATAACCCAATGCCAGGACGTGGAATATCCGCACGGGAACCATGAATCGGCTGACCTGAACGCGGGGAACATAGACGGAGCCCCAGCGGCCCAATTCCACCGGGCCCAATGCTTCCACGGAATCCCACGGAATCGGCATCGTGCGGACAGTTCCGGCGACGACCAACACCAGATAGCCGGCGGTTAGCAAGCCTTCGGGCCATCCGGGGACTCGACCACAAAGGTCGTCGTACAATCGTATCAGGAAGATCGCACAAAGGTAAGAACACAGCGTTTGCCATCGCGTCATGTCCACGAAGGCTTCAACGTCGGCGCCAGGGCCCCGCAACGCGCCGAGCGACGCGTAGACCGCCGCGAGGAGCGAAATCAAGGCAAACCATCCCAAGGGCCTCCACTGCCGTTGTACACAAACGAGCAACCCGGAGATTGCGCCTGCCGTCAGCGCCATCCCCGCCACGGCTGCATCCAGAAAGAGAATTGGCGATGTCATAATGTCTCCAGCGCCTTTGCCGCCCATTTGCGCACGCTGCCCGCCGAAAGAAAGACACGATCGAGGGGGCACCTCGGCTAACCCCTCCTCAACAATCACTTCTCGGATTGCCTCTTCGTCGTCCGGATCGAACTTGGGGAAGACCACGATCAGCACGCTCATGCGTCCGATGGCTCGGTGGCGGATCACCCCTTCCTCGCGCTTTGCGCACATGGGAGTCCGGCCAGTTGGCAACTTCCATCTCACCCAACACTTTATGGGGGGTGCTGCGTAAGGACCTTGGACTTTTCAGTTTACACTACGCGCCCGCAGGCAGCAATGGACGAGGACCATGGACGAGGACCAATCCACGAATTCCACGCCTTGGGACTCGCGCGACGCCTTGCCGGCTTGGCACGGCGAGCGTCGACGCACCAAGATCCATTACAGCCATGGCATGAAACACCCGGCGGTCAAGTTGTCTACGGCAAGCAGTTCGTGGGAAGATGAATGAGCCGGCAGGCAAGGTCAATTTCCGGCCTTGCTGCCGGTGCAGCGGAGTTCTTGCAGCGATCGCAGATATCGACGAACTTCGTGAAGACGGCCTTGAATGCGCTCACGACGACCGGATCGAAGTGCTTGCCGGAGTCTTCGCACACCAAGCGACGCGCATGGTCCGCCGCGTAGGCGGGCTTGTAAGGCCGCACGGAAGTCAGCGCGTCGAAAACGTCGGCCAAGGCCACAATCCGGGCGGGCAAGGGGATTGCCTCGCCTTTCAACCCTGACGGATAGCCGCTGCCGTCGAACCGCTCGTGGTGATGCCGCGCAATGGTCACGGCCATCTCCAGGAAACTGCCGCTTTCGCTGTGCAGGACGACGTCCTCCAGGACTCGGCCGCCCAGGACGGTGTGCATCTTGACGATCTCGAACTCTTCCGGCGTCAGTCGCCCCGGCTTGAACAGGATCGCATCGCTGATGCCCACCTTACCGATGTCGTGCAGCGGGGTGGAACGATACAGGTCCGAGAGGAACTGCTCGCTGATCTCTCGGGCATAGGGACTTCCTTGCCTGAGTTGTTCGGCCAGCGCCTGGCAGTAGTCGCGGACCCGCAGCACGTGCTCCCCCGTATCCTCGTCCCGCGACTCGGCCAGTCTGGCGAGGGCAAAGACCGCGACATCTTGCATGGCGTCGATCTGGCGATTTCGCTCCTCGACAAGCCGAGCAAGCTTCCCGTCCGGGGCCGGAGAATCCGGCTCGGCGGACGCCACGCGGGCCATTGCCGCACGGAGGCGAAAGTGCAGTCGCACTTGCGAGCGCAGCACGGGCGGGTCGATCGGCTTGACCAGGTAGGCGTCGGCGCCGGCCTGGAAGGCCCGCACCTGCTCCTCTTCCGAGGAGACCGCCGAGACCATGATGATCTGGACGTTCTCCCGGGAGAGCGTCTCTCTCAGCCGGCGGCAGGTCTCGTAGCCGTCGATGCCGGGCATCTGGATGTCCAAGAGGACGAGGGCCGGTGTCTGCCGCGCCGCCAGCACAAGGGCATCCTCCCCGCTGGCGGCCGTTACGACCTGGTGGGTTTTCCCCAGTAGGCCCATTAGGAGTGCGCGGCTCGTCCGATCGTCGTCGACTACGAGAATACGGTCGTTCATCTTCTCTGCGTGCGATGTTGCCATGGAACAATCTGCGTCGTTTGGGGTCCGCCTACAGCGACAATCGCGGCAATCACGATGGCTATTCCGAACCTGCCGAGGATCTTGGTCCTCATCTTCATTCACGCGAACACGTCCTTCTACTCTGTTGAGTGCTGTTGGAGCAAATACTCCGCCGCTTTCATACGCTGAACTGCGTGACCAGGCCGCGGAAATGCTCGGCCATTCGAGACAATTCCCTGCTGGCGGTCTGCGTCTGCGCGGCGCCCTCGGCGGATTGCCGAGCGGCCTGGTCAACGCTGCTGATCGTACGCGTGATCTCCTGGCTTGCCGAGGCCGATTCGGCGACATTCCGGGCCACGGACTCGGCGGCGGTGGACGATTGTGCGACGTTGCGGGCGATCTCCTGGGTGGCGGTGCTCTGCTCCTCGACGGCCGAGGCGATCGATCGCGATAGCTGGTTGACCTGCTCAACGACGTCGGTGATCTTGCCGACCGATTGGACGGCCTGGTTGCTAGAGTTCTGGATGGCCTCGATCCATTTACGGATATCCACGGTGGCCGTCCCGGTTTGCCTGGCCAATTCCTTGACTTCCGTGGCGACGACGGCGAAGCCCTTGCCGGCCCCGCCCGCCCGCGCCGCCTCGATCGTGGCGTTCAACGCCAGCAGCTTGGTTTGCTCGGCGATATCCTGGATGACCTCGATGACCTTGTCGATCTGGTCGGCTGCGGTCCCCAATTCTCCGATCAGCGAACTGCTGGCCGACACGAGTTGAGAGGCGTTGGCAGCCGTGGAAGCGGCTTGCTCTGCGCCGCGGGCCACTTCGCGGATGCTGGCGGTCATTTCCTCCACAGCCGAAGAGACGGTCCGGATGTTACCCGACAGTTGCGCCGTGGTGGCGGCAACGCTGCTCATGTTCGCCGTCAACTGCTCCGCGGCCGCAGCGACCTGGCCGGACTGCCGCATAGTTTCGTCCGCCCCGCTGGCCACTTGCGTGGACGTTGCCTCCAGTTCCGTCGAAGCGCCGGCAAGCGATTGGGAGTTGTCCGTCATGCCGCCGATGATGTGCCGGAGACTGGTCACGGTACTGGCAATCCCGCGCGCCAGGATGCCGCATTCGTCCTTGCGGCGGAGCAGTCGCTCATCGATGTCGCGCTTGAGTTCGCCGCGCGCCAACTCTTGCAAGTGCGCGACGACAACTGCAATTGGACTGGCAATGCCCCGCGCGATGAACATGCCTAGCGCCAGCCCGAACACGACCGAGACGAGCGTTCCGCAAATCAAGACTGCTCTTGCTTGCTGCGCCACGCGTTCTCCGGTCGTTACCGCCCTGTTGCCCACCTCCGCGTTAATCTTCACACGTTGATCCAGTAGATCGAACGCCTTGGCCTGAACCGGCAGGCAGACATTGAGCAACTGATCGGCCATCTGCTTCTTCAGAGATCGAATGGCCGCCTTCTTTTCGCTGATGGCCGCGGCCACGGCGCCCATCGCTTCCGCCAGGGGGCGGTCGATGCCACGGACGGCCTTATCGGCGATCTTCCCCGCCCCGGCGGCGGATTTGTCGAAACGTTTCAAGGCTTCGCGATACTTGCCGTCCATTTCGGCGTGGAGCTTGGCCAGGGTTGCCACTGCTTGTTGATCGAGACCCACAGCGTGCATCAGCGGTAACAGACGCTGCAAACCGGATTGAATCGCTGCCTCCTCTTTCACATATGCGGCGAAGTGCTTGTCGAAATCGGCAGCGTTGTTTCCGCGGAGTAGAACGTCCTTCCACTCCTGCACTTGGGTCTTCAGCGCCAATTCGACCTCCCCCAGTTGATCGGCGGCCATCTGTATGGAATCGCTGAGCGAGAAATTCGGGTCCAGGGAACCAGGGCACTTCTCCAGGATCTCGTCAAACTCCCGGCTGGATCGCAGAAACGCAGCGCTGTCTTCATTACACTTTTGCCATGTGGCGTCGAACGACTGCCACTGCCGGTCTTCCTCCGGCGTTCTCGGCAGTGGCTCATAAACCTTGCGGGCCGCATCGCACTGCGCGTTCGCCGCAACGATCTTGTCGTACTGCCGGCTGCGGTTCGCTTTGTCCAAACTTGTGTCCATCAAGGTCCGCTGGTTTACCTTGATCTGGCTTAAACTAGCCTTGATGACCAACAAACTCTGGACGCTTGGAAGCGAGTTCGTACCGATCTCCCGGAGTGAATCACCCATCCGCGCCAGACCCCAGTAGGAAGCACAACCGACAGCGATCGTGATGGTTGCGACCGCCCAGATCTGTGCTTGTTGCTTCGTGCCGATTCTCAGATTGTTGAAGTGATTGAACATTTCGGGCATATCTTTGCGATCGTCGGCGCCAGTTGTTTGTTGTCGAACAGGCCGCGGTAGGGAACTACCGCTACGTCACCCGTCAGCGGCGCTATGTTCAAAGTTAGGTTCTGGAAGTAGTTGCCGTATGGCACTTTTGTGCCAGCCCCCCTTGCTTACACCCCACAGAAAAATGGCACAGAATGCATTCCGCCGATGGAGAAGATCCCGCCTGCGAACGGCATCACGGCAGATGGGGGACGTTTCGACGGAAGAAAACGTCCCAAGGACCGATGCCGGCATCTCAACTAAGGACCCGCCGAATATCCAGCGGGATCTGAACGGAGATACAAGTTCCCTGCTTAAGGGCACTATCGATCGTGACTTTTGCGCCGAGCATTCGGGCCCTTTCGCGAATCCCACACAACCCGAACTTTGTGCCGTAAACTGCCTTCGTATCGAAGCCCACGCCCCAATCCTTGACCGCCAGGCGAAGTTGGCCATCGTGCTGGATAAGTTCGACACGGATCTTCTCGCTCCGGCTGTGACGGCAGGCGTTGGTAAGCGATTCCTGGGCGATGCGGAAGAGCGTGGAAGTCAACCACGGGTCAAGCTGCAATGGCGGCAGATCGTGAATGAATTCGATCTGCGACATGCTCTGGTAATCCTCGATGAGTCCCTGGAAGGCATCAACCAGGTTCGCCTCAATGGTCGCCTGGTGCAGACCGCGGATCAGGCTTCGCAACTCGTGGATGCTCCGCTTGATCAGCTCGACACCCTCTCGAAAAGCATTGGCAGCGTCTTCACGCTGCGGGGCACGACACCGTTCGTAGTTCTCCAAGTGCATGAGCGCCGAGGCAAGGTACTGGGCAACCCCATCGTGCAGGTCATAAGCGATCAGCGGTTGCCGATCCAGAGTCCGGGACGCCATCGGCTGAGATGCTTTGGGCCGCCATTGCGAGAACGCCGGACTACCGATAGCAGGAGGCACATCCTCTTTCGCCGTCCCCGGGGTCGGGTTGGATTCAACCTGGCGCAACCGAGTCGCCACTCCAGCCAACTCGGCCGCCGAGGTGACTCCCATCTTGCTGTAGACGTTGGCACATAGCCGATTCACCGTACGGAGGCTGATTTTCAACATCCGAGCCATGCGTTTCTGAGGCACCCCAGCCACGAGCAGGTCCAGAAGTTGCTTCTCCCTCGGTGTCAACGACTCCAATCGTTGCCGTTCGTCGGCCAACTCCAGAATGGATTGCCGTACCCGCTGACTACGATCGATGGCTTTGCAAATCGCGTCTGCCAAATCGTCATTCCTGTACGGCTTTTCAATCACGCTTACGGCGCCGTTCTTTAGGGCACGAACCGCCATGGACACGTCGGCGTTCGCGCTGACGAGAACGACGAAGAGAGCGCTTCCCAATTCGTGAAGCCGATCCTGAAGTTGCAGGCCATCCATGCCGCCCAAGCGGAAATCGACCAACGCACAACCTGTCATCGCAGGTTCGTAGCGATCGAGGAATTCCTCCGCTGACGCGAAAGTTGTGCATGGGATATTCAGCGAGGAAGCCAGCGCAGCCATGCCCTTGCGCGACCTGGGATCGTCGTCGATGACAAACAAGGTACTTGGGGATATAGTCATTGGGATACTCCAAATCAGTTGCCCGCCACATGCACTTACCTTCTATCGTAAGCCCGGCGAACGAATCGTGAATGAGCAATTGCCGCATGTCCTTGCGGGTTTCCGCAATGACGGCACTCCGTCCTCCGCGCACAAGTGGCAGGGCCAACGTCACAAAGTCAGGAAACCTTCGGTTTTTCTTGACCGGCAGGTAATTTGAATCGCTGGATTTTGCCAGCCTATCTTATGGCGATTTCTCGCGGAGGAGTGCCCCACGAATGGCACTAGACTAAGCGCGGAGTTCTCTGCCAGACTACAACCGCTTGCGTTATCAGCCGAAGCTGGCCTCAACTGCTCGTGATCGCCTTCCTTAAGCTAGTGCCATTCGTGGGGGTGACCGACGCGTGCCAGGTGGCCTGCCATCGCTCCGAGAAATGCGGTGGTTTGTTGACGTATCGCACAAGCGACGGGTACATGGAAAAATTGGTTGCGCCATGGCGCTAGAGCCGCGGTCGTGGCGGGGCTTGCTGGGACACCCGCGAAGTGCGAGAATATGCGGGAACATACAAACAGTTGTTGCGAAGGTGCAAGCGACCTTCGAATCGGCAACTCCTTATCCTTCATCGCTCATCCACCATCCCTGATCTCATGTGGACTTCCTCACAAGTTGCCTCGACGATTGATCACGCGGCCTTGAAGCCGGACATGACAAACGACGATATCCGCGCCGCCGCCGCGCTGGGACGGAAATATCGCACAGCGAGCGTCTGCGTTCGCCCCAGCGACGTTGCCCTGACAGCCAGCCTGCTGAAAGATAGCGGCGTGAAGACCTGCATGGTCGTCGGCTTCCCGCACGGCGCCAATCGGCCGGAGATCAAGGCATTGGAGGCCCGGCTGGGAATCGCGGACGGTGCGGAAGAACTCGACATGGTGATGAACGTGGGCAAGTTCCTTTCAGGCGACTACGACTGGGTGCGGCGCGATATCGAAGGCGTCGTGGCCGAGGCACGGCGAGCCGGCAACGTGATCGTGAAGGTGATCCTGGAAACCTGCTATCTCAGCCCGGAAGGTATTGCCCGGGCCTGCCAGATCGCCTGCGGCGCCGGTGCGGTCTTCGTTAAGACGTCGACCGGATTCGCATCCGGCGCGGCCACGCCCGAGGCGATCGATATCATGATCAAGACGGTCGGCCAGCGGATGGGTGTGAAGGCCTCCGGCGGCATCCGCGATTTCCAGACCGCCTGCGCGTTCCTGGACCAGGGATGCACGCGTCTTGGCGTCGGCAGCACCGCCGCAGTGCTGGGCGAAAGCGAAGGTGCGACGGGGGCGTACTGAGACCTGAACTAGATCGGACGCTCGCCCGACGTGTTGAACGTCCGGTCGCCGGCGTCGCCCAATCCGGGCACGATGAACTTGTGCGAATTCAGTTCGGGGTCGATGGCCGCCACGTAAAGGTACGCCTCCGGATACCGATGTTCGACTTCCTGAACGCCTGGTCGCGAAGCAATAATCGATAACACCTTGATCGTCGAAACACCCCACGCCTGCAAGGCGCCCAGAGCTGCCAGCACCGATCCGCCGGTAGCGAGCATCGGATCGAGGACCAGTGCTGTATCAACCGGCCGGTTTGGCGGCAGCTTGCTGTAATACTCGACCGGCTGCAAAGTCACTTCATCGCGGTAAATCCCCAGGTGCCAGACTTGGGCCTCAGGGATGAGATTCAAGATGGGGTCAACCATCCCCAGCCCTGCCCGCAAAATCGGAACCAAGGCGATCTTCTCACAAATCGCATGGCCGATTGTCTCTGCAAGCGGCGTGCGAACCTGCCTGGTTTCGATCGGCAAGTCCTTCGTGGCCTCGTAGGCCAGAAACACGGACAGCCGCTGGATCAGCATGCGGAACTCGGCCGACGGCGTCGTCGCATTTCGCAAGTGGGTGAGGTGATGTTTCACCAACGGATGAGCCAACGCAACAACTCTTGATCTCCGAACAGGGCTGTCCAAGGTCTCGGCTGAAAGTGACATCATCGTCCGAATTCCTCTTACGAACTGGCTGGATAGACGAGCAACATTTCACAAAGTCTAGCACCATGCGCTCAAATCAGGAAGATGGGGGCCGCCACATGTTTCCAGCATAATGCGACCAACCGTTCGGACGGAGTACGGGATCAAGAAGTTCCTGCTTTCCACGGACGCGTTTGAGATGCTAACAAAATGCTAACACTTCTGGCTCTCCGCCAAGTTTGTCCCCAAACCTGGCGGAGAGCCACAATTCCTTTGCGTGCGAAGGCACTTGCAGAATGTCGCTGCGCGTGTAGACTAATTGCGATGAATATCGCGCGCACATTACTGGGTATGGCGGTGCTGCTCTTGGTGGCCTATGCCCTTTCCAATAATCGCCGCTCTATCAAATTGCGCGTGGTTCTGTCCGCCTTGGCTTGCCAGGTCGCCATCGGCGCCATGATGCTTTTTGTGCCGTTGGGCAGGACTATGTTGGCTGGCGTCGCCGGCGGCGTGAACCGTGTCCTGGGGTACGGCAATGACGGGATCGCTTTCATTTTCGGCGGCCTGGTCGACAAGAAAATGGGTGAGCTGTTCGGCGACGGTGGCTTTGTTTTCGGACTGCGGGTGTTGCCGATGATCATCTTCGTGACCGCGCTTATCGCGGTTCTTTACCATCTCGGCATCATGCGCTGGATCGTGACCGGCCTGGGCGTGCTTTTCCAGAAGCTGCTGGGCGTAAGCCGGATCGAGTCGTTCTCGGCGGTGACCACGATCTTCCTCGGCCAGAGCGAAATGCCGGCCGTGGTCAAACCGTTCGTGGGACAAATGAGCGGCCCCGAACTATTCGCCGTGATGTCAAGCGGCATGGCCTCAGTGGCAGGCTCTGTGCTGGCCGGATATGCTGGCCTGGGCGTGAAGATGGAATACCTGCTTGCCGCTTCGTTCATGGCGGTACCCGGCGGCCTGCTATTCGCCAAGATCCTATGCCCGACCGTCGAACCGAGCCGCGTCGTGATCGATCGGGTTCAGTTCGACGAAGCCAAGCCGGCCAACGTCATCGAGGCAGCCGCCTCGGGGGCCTCCGTGGGCTTGAAGATCGCCGTCAACGTGGGCGCGATGCTGATCGCCTTCATCGGCCTGATCGCGCTTTTGAACGGGATAGTCGGCGGCCTTGCGGGTTGGTTCGGCCATCCGGAATTGAACCTGGAATCGCTTCTCGGCTACGTCTTTTCGCCGCTGTCGTGGTTGATCGGCGTGCCCTGGGATGAAACTCGCGTGGCCGGCAACTTCATCGGCCAGAAATTGATCCTCAATGAGTTCGTGGCCTACGTGCGGCTTTCGCCGTACTTGAGGGATGTCAGTGCCGTGACGGCCGCCGGCCTGACTCCGCTTGCCCCGCGCACGCTGGGCATCCTTTCTTTTGCGCTATGCGGTTTTTCCAATTTCTCGTCGATCGCCATCTTGACCGGCGGCTTTGGCGTGGTGGCGCCGGAACGTCGCTCTGAGGTGGCGCGATACGGATTAAGAGTCGTGGCGGCCGGCACGTTGTCGAACCTGATGAGCGCGACCATTGCCGGCCTCTTCCTTTCCTAGGGATGACAAACTGGGGATACTGCATGTTACTGCCCCAAGAACTCATCCGAAAGAAACGCGATGGGGGCGAACTGCGCGCCGCCGAAATCGCCGCGTTCGTCGAGGGCGTAACGGCTGGGCACGTCACCGACGGCCAGATCGCGGCCTTAGCCATGGCAGTGTTCTTCAGGGACATGAACCTGATGGAGCGAGTTGCCCTGACCTGTGCCATGCGCGACTCCGGCCACACGCTCCAGTGGCAAGGACTGGGCCTCGACGGCCCGATCGTCGACAAGCATTCGACCGGCGGCGTTGGAGACCTGACCTCGCTCCTTCTGGGACCGATGGTCGCGGCTTGCGGCGGCTTTGTGCCGATGATTTCCGGCCGCGGTCTTGGACACACCGGCGGCACGCTCGACAAGTTGGACGCCATCCCCGGCTACAACACGGCGCCGGACATCGGCTGTTTCCAACGCGTGGTCCGGGAAGCAGGCGTCGCCATCATCGGGCAGACGGCCCAACTGGCCCCGGCCGACAAACGCATCTACGCCGTGCGTGATGTGACGGCCACCGTGGAGTCGGTGGCCATGATCACTGCGTCGATCCTCTCCAAGAAGCTGGCGGCCGGGCTGGAAGCTCTCGTGATGGACGTCAAGGTCGGTTCCGGCGCCTTCATGCGGACGCTTGAGAAATCGGTCGAACTGGCCGAAAGCATCGTGCATGTGGGCAACGGCGCCGGAATGAAGACCGCCGCCTTGCTCACCGACATGAACCAGGCACTGGCGCCTTGTGCCGGCAATGCGATCGAAGTCCGCTGCGCGATCGATTACCTGACAGGCACGCGGCGACCGCGCCGCCTGCATGAAGTCACCATGGGGCTTGCATCGCGGATGCTGGTCAGCAGCGGCCTAGCGCCCGATGAGACCGCCGCTCGCGGTCGGCTTCAGCAGGCGCTGGACACCGGCCAGGCTGCGGAGCGTTTTGCCCGCATGGTCGCCGCGCTGGGCGGCCCGGCGGGGTTGCTCGACGCTCCCGATCGCCACCTGGCGGCCGCGCCGGCGGTGGCGCCGGCCAAGGCAACTCGCAGCGGCTATCTCCACCGAGTGGACTGCCGCTGTCTGGGCCTGACCGTGGTCGGGCTCGGCGGTGGCCGCCTCCGCCCCGATGAGGACATCGATTACACGGTGGGTTTGACCGACCTGGCCGAATTGGGCCAGCCGATCGAGGCGGGAGAGCCGTTGACGATGGTGCATGCCTGCACCGACCACGCGGCCGAACGGGCGGTGGCCTCGGTGTTGACCGCTTGCCAGATTTCGGATTCACCCCCCGAACCGTTGCCGCTGGTGTATTGGGAAATTGGATGCGAGTCATCTTCTTGATTATCGATTCTCTCGGCATAGGCGCCGCACCCGATGCCGAGCGCTTTGGCGACCGAGGCGCCAACACGCTTGGGCATATCGCCGAGTGGTGCGCTCGGGTAGAGGGACGACACGTTCCGCTTCGGATTCCCAACCTGGAACGGCTCGGCCTTGGGCTGGCCTGCCAACTGGCCAGCGGCGCCTTGCCGGCTGGGCTGTCGGCTTCGCCCGAACTCATCGGCGCCTGGGCGGCCGCCCGCGAACTGTCTACGGGCAAGGACACCTGCTCCGGCCATTGGGAACTGACCGGTGTGCCGGTGCTCTCGGACTGGGGATACTTCAGGGAGACCACGAACAGTTTCCCCGTCGAGTTGCTCGAAACGCTGGTGCGTCGGGCCGGGTTGCCCGGCTGCTTGGGCAACCGCCATGCCTCCGGCACTGCCATTCTCGATGAGTTGGGCGAGGCCCACGTGGCCAGCGGCAAGCCGATCTTCTACACGTCGGCCGATTCCGTGTTCCAGGTTGCCTGCCACGAGGAGACCTTCGGCCTGGCGCACCTCTATGAACTGTGCCGGATCGCCCGCGAAGAAGTCGACCGCTACAACATCTGCCGCGTCATCGCCCGGCCCTTTGTCGGCGACCGTGCGTCCGGTTTTCGCCGCACCGACAACCGCCGCGACCTGGCGGTGCCGCCCTTGGCCCCCACGGTGCTGCAGAAACTCGCGGACGCCGGAGGGCACGTGGTTGGCGTTGGCAAAATCGCGGATATCTTCGCCAACGTCGGCATTACGCAAACGGTCAAGGCGGCCGGACTGGAGTCGTTGTGGGATGCGACCCTCCAGGCCGTCGCGGAAACGCCGCTGCCCGGCATGGTGATGACCAACTTCGTCGATTTCGACCAGAATTACGGGCACCGCCGCGATCTTTCCGGCTATGCCGCCGGCCTGGAGTATTTTGATATGAGGCTGGCGGATTGCCTGAACTTGCTGCGCGATGACGACGTGTTGATCGTATCGGCTGACCACGGTTGCGACCCGACCTGGCCCGGCTCCGACCATACGCGCGAACACGTGCCGGTACTGATCTACGGAAAGCGGGTCGTGCCCGGCTGCCTTGGCCTGCGCGAGAGCTTCGCCGATGTTGGCCAAAGCGTCGCACATTGGTTCGGCCTGGAACCTTTCCCGAACGGCAAGGCGATGCTCGCAATGGAAAGAAATCGATGAACCACGAGACATTGATTCGAGAAGCAGCGGCCGCCCGGCAGTGCGCTTATGCTCCGTACTCGCAGTTCCTGGTCGGCGCGGCGGTCCTGACCCGCGATGGCCGAATCTTTCGCGGCTGCAACGTCGAAAACGCGTCCTTCGGACTGTGCAACTGCGCCGAGCGCACCGCCCTGTTCGGCGCGGTGGCCGCGGGCTGCAAGCCGAGCGATTTCGTCGCACTCGCGGTCATCGGCGACACCGAGGGACCCATCGCTCCGTGCGGCGCGTGCCGTCAGGTCATGATCGAATTGGGCACGCCCGGCATGCAGGTCGTATTGACCAACTTGAAGAACGACGTGGAGATTACCACGGCCGGTGCCTTGCTGCCCGGCGCGTTTTACCTACATAAAGAGGACCGCAGATAAGCGAGGGCCGCAAGAATGAGCAAAGTTCCAGTTATCGCCGTCATTGGCGCCTGCAACATCGATCTGATCAGCTACGTTCCGCGAATGCCGGCGATCGGGGAAACGCTGCATGGCACTCGATTCCAGATGGGCTTCGGCGGTAAAGGAGCCAACCAGGCGGTGATGGCCGCAAAGCTTGGCGCGGCGGTCACCATGGTCTCGAAGGTCGGTTCCGATGTGTTCGGCGAGAACACTCTCAAGAACCTCGAGCGGTTGGGAGTCTCTACACAGCATGTCCGCGTCACCGATCAAGCCTTTTCCGGTGTAGCGCCGATTACGGTCGATACCGAAGGCCGCAACTCGATCATTATCGTCACAGGCGCCAATGATCTGATGACTGTCGAAGAGATCGAGTCGGCGCGGCGCGAGATCGCCGCTTCGGACGTGCTGGTTTGTCAACTCGAAGTGCCGTTGGCCATCAGCCTGGCCGCCTTGCGGATCGCGCGGGAGGAGGGCGTGCGCACGATCTTCAACCCGGCCCCGGCCAAGCCCGAACTGCCGCAAGAGATCTACACGTTGTCCGACATTCTCTGCCCGAACGAGAGCGAGACCGAAATGCTTACCGGCATGCCGGTTTCGTCGCCGGCCGAGTGCGAGGCGGCGGCTCGCGAACTGCTTCACCACGGCGCCCAGACAGTGATTCTCACGCTCGGCGCGAGAGGCAGTATGGTGGTGACGCCGGACTCTACGGAGCACGTTCTCGTCCAAAAAGTCCATGCGGTGGACTGCACGGGCGCCGGCGACGCGTACATCGGCAGCCTGGCCTTTTTCCTGGCTGCCGGTTTGCCAATGACCGAAGCCGCACGCAAGGCCGGCGCGGTCGCCACGCGTTCCGTGCTAAAGCCGGGCACGCAGGTCTCGTTCCCAACCCGGGAGGATCTGGCCGAGCTTTTTTAGACTTGGCCGCCGTTGACTTGGAAATGCACTTGAAGCCGAGCATCTTCGATTCCTCGAAGATCCGTTGGAAGCCCCAGGCGAGATCGTTCGTCAGGTCGACGGTGGCATACAGATTCCAAGAGAGTGGCGTACAACGGCTGAACGCCCAACGTCGAGCCGGCGTCCAGTACCTCAACTGAAAGGCGAAGTCCATGAACCGTATTATACTCCCGCTATTGTTGTTGGGCCTGTCGCTTGGCCCTGTTTTCTGCACGGCGGCAGAACCAAACGTTGACCAAGCTCCTGCTCCAAGAAGCCGAGCGCAGGACCTACCGCTGCTGCCACGGCCATCAGTGCCGATTCCACCATCCACGCCGCCGCGCGAATCTCAGATGGAACAGGAGGCCATCACGGTTTCGGCGGCTGGCGATGACGACGCCCAACTCAAAGCCACAAAGGATGAACGAGTCAAGGTGCTGACTGACCTCCTGGAACTGATAACGGGATCCTACCACGGCGGTACCGCTGAAGCCGCTCAAATCTGCTCCACACACAACGACTTGTGCAATGCCCTGTTGGACTCGACGGAGGAAGCCGAGAAGAGGGTCGCTCTATTAACGAAGCAACTTGAGAAGGCCAGCGAGTTTCTCAAGAATACGCAACGCAGATTCGACTCGGGGACCATAACCCAAGCAGATGTCTTGCGGGCCAAGTCGCTGTGCCTCGATATCAAAATCAAGCTGCTGCGAGAACGCAACAGGAAGAGACCGCGGACGCCCAATCCCACGGGAAAATCGATTGATCGCCGGACTTCATAGCGTTGCTGGGCTTAGCCGCCTACGGCCGTTTCATCCTGCCAGCGCTGGCGACGGCCAGCAGGTTTACCACGTCGTTGACCGTGGGCTCCAGCAGAACCACGCGCCCCGCTAAATCGCGATCGTGGTCCGTTGCCACAGTCCCCCGCAAGACGGCCGTTCCCGCGTCAAGATTCACCTTAGTCGTGCAGGGGGCAGCAAGTCCCATGAATGGTGGTCGTGTCCGGAATAATGCTTGCCCGGCCTGTAACAATTGGTAGGATTGCAGCAGGACCGGCATCAAAAAGCCAGGAAACTGGCGGCTTTTCTTGACTATCAGGCGATTTGGCGCCTCCGCTTGACTTTCGATACAAATCTACTGTTTTGCGAGAGGCGTCTTCTTTTCTTTGATCACCGGACACTGGGGAGCCATCTTGGCGTTCAGCGCAGCAAACTCCTTCCACTCCTCGGGAAGTTCGTCCTCGTGGAAGATCGCCCCCACGGGGCACTCGCGCACACACACCGAACAGTCGATGCACTCATCCGGATGGATGTATAGCATCTTTTCCCCCTGGTGGAAGCATTCCACTGGGCAGACGAGTACACAGTCGGTGTATTTGCAATCGAAACATGGTTGAGCAACTACATGCGCCATCGTTTAACTTCTCAATATCGTACCGTAGCGTCGCAGTACGTCTGGCAGTTCGGCGCTGAACTTGCTCCGGGGCAGCACTTCGACACAGCCGGCGACACGGGCCTCGTCGAGACGAGCCTTATCCACGTGCGACCCAAAGGCGATCATTGGGACAGCACCGGCAGCCTCACGGAGCCGGGCCACTGCCGTCCCGATCTCGATCTCGGCCATCCCCAGATCAATAATGACGAATACGGTCGGCCTGGCGTAGCACAGTTCGACCGCCTCGACCACATCGCTGGCAACTGCCACTTGCTGACCGAGGGCCAACGCGGTTCCCGTCACCATCGAGGAGAAGAGCATGTTTGTCGTCAACAAAACCCCGTGCCGCATCTTAGGTTGATCTTCATCGGAGGTCATGCGATTTCATCCGTCGTCATCTGCCAAATACTACCAATCATCTTATCCACCACCTGGATCGCCGGCAACTTGCCCATCGGAAAGCCAGGGCTATCAAGGCATACCTTTTGTCGAAATATTGAAAGGCCGCCCATTTCTTGGTACATCAGCAGCCCAACTTGCCTACGGTGGTCACCCCACTCCGCGCGCAAACGCCACGAGAGGGGTCTGCCGAACTGCCCAGTGGATGCCTGGAGTTGAGCGAGTGTAGGCCGGGCTCCTGGATGCCGCTGAAGGTTGACATCAAGACCGACAGGACGTGGGCCGAGTATAATTTGACGAAACTGGCCTTTGCCCGTGGCCTGCGTATGATTGTGGCGGTAGTTGTTCGTCGCTTTCCATCTCCATCATGCCGGAACAAGGCTCCGTCGAGCTCGCCGTCGAAAAAGTGACCGCCTCGGCCCGTGAGTCGCAAGCGGATCGGGTTGCCATCGAAGAGCCGCTGGAAATCCGCCTGGACTACGTCGCGGAGGGCAAGCGGGTCACACGCAGCATCTCGATCACCATGCGAACCCCGGGCGACGACGCGAGCTTGGCCGTGGGCTTCCTGCTCGCCGAGGGGATCGTCCATGATCCGGGCGATGTCCAATGCGTGCGTCCCTACGGACCGGCGGCCGGACCGCTGGAGTTACACAATGTCATCCGCGTTGAACTCCGCGAAGAAGTCTCCGTCGACTTGAAGCGATTGGTGCGTCATTTCTACACGACGTCGAGTTGCGGCGTATGCGGAAAAACGTCGCTCGAGGCCTTGGCGATGGGAAACATCGTCCCCCTGACGGATAAGCTTCCGCAGATTTCGGCCGCGACAATGCACGATCTTCCCCAACGGTTGCGGCAGGCCCAAGCCGTCTTCGATCGGACCGGCGGATTGCACGCCGCCGCACTGTTCAATTCCGCAGGTGAGTTGCTCGCGCTCCGCGAGGATGTCGGCCGGCACAACGCTGTCGATAAACTGCTGGGCGCTGAGTTCCTCGCCGGAAGAGTTCCCGTGGCCGACCGTGGTATCCTGGTTAGCGGCCGGGCCAGCTTCGAGTTGATGCAAAAAGCCCTCATGGCCGGCGTTCCGCTGCTGGCCGCGGTGGGAGCCCCCTCCAGCCTAGCGGTCGAACTGGCGGCACGTTTTAACATGACCCTGATCGGCTTTCTCCGCGACGGCCGCTTCAATATCTACTGCGGCGGATGGCGTTTGCAATGATAGATCAAATTATGAACGATCCCAACCAACAGAACCAGCCGGCTGATATCGCCGACAACGTGCGGGCTCAACCGCCCGAGGAGTTCAGCGGCTTGCGAACCACGCCGCCCAAGACAGCGGCGGTTGGCGCGGCCTCGGTATTTTCCGCCATGAAGCACGTCTGGCGGGAAATGGGAATCAGCCGCGGCCTGCGCGGGCTGCTGGCTCTGAACCAGCCAGGCGGAATCGACTGCATGAGCTGCGCCTGGGCCGATCCGGACGAAGGACGAGGTCTCGTCGAGTTCTGCGAAAACGGCGCGAAAGCCCTGGCCTGGGAGGGCGATTCGGACCGTGCCGGCCCCGAGTTCTTCGCCCGGTATAGCGTGGCCGATCTCTCGCGACAATCGGACTATTGGCTGGGCCAGCAGGGCCGGCTGACCCATCCCATGGTGCTCCGCCGCGGCAGCACGTATTATCAACCGATCACCTGGGACGAAGCCTTCGGTCTGATTGCGGCCGAACTCAACGCGCTGGCCTCGCCCGACGAGGCGATCTTCTATACCTCTGGCCGGACCAGCAACGAGGCCGCCTTCCTGTACCAGTTGTTCGTGCGGCAATTCGGCACGAATAACTTGCCCGACTGCTCGAATATGTGCCACGAATCGAGCGGTGCGGCCCTCTCCGCCGTCATCGGCATTAGTAAAGGGACCGTCAAGCTCGACGACTTTGATCGGGCCCAAGTCATAATGATCCTCGGGCAGAATCCCGGCACGAACCACCCGCGGATGCTGTTAGCCCTGCAACGGGCAAAACGCAAGGGTTGTAAGATCATTGCCATCAACCCCTTGCCGGAGGCCGGATTGATGCGATTCAAGAATCCGCAGGAGGTCGTTGGCCTGCTGGGTCCCGGAACCGCCTTGGCCGATCTTTTCTTGCAAGTGCGGATCAACGGCGATTCCGCGCTCTTGAAGGGCCTGATGAAGGCCGTCTTGGAAGAGGAAGCCCACCGGCCTGGTGCCGCGCTCGACCTGGACTTCATCCGCGAGCAGACCACAGGGTTCGACGCGCTGGTGGCCGATCTCCACAACCTGGAATGGCAGGCCGTCGTCGAGCAAAGTGGCATCCCCAACGACCAGATCCGCGCGGCCGCTGCGGTGTTGGTGCAATCTCAGAGGCTCATTACGTGTTGGGCCATGGGCCTGACGCAACACCGCAACGCCGTCGGCACCATTCAGGAAATCGTCAACTTGCACTTGATGCGCGGCGCCATCGGCAAGCCAGGGGCGGGGCTCTGCCCCGTGCGCGGGCATAGCAACGTGCAAGGCGATCGGACCATGGGCATTTGGGAGCGGCCCAAGAAGGAGTTCCTCGACAAGCTCCAGGAGGTTTTTGGTTTCGAGCCGCCGCGAAAGTTCGGCTACGACACGGTCGAGGCTATCCGCGCCATGCATGCCGGGCAGGCCAAGGTCTTCTTCGCGCTGGGCGGAAATTTCCTTTCGGCCACGCCCGACACGGAATTCACCGCTGCCGCCTTGCGCCGCTGCGAGCTGACCGTCCAGGTCTCGACGAAACTCAACCGCGCTCACCTCGTCACCGGCCGGCAGGCGGTGATCCTTCCCTGCCTGGGGCGGAGTGAGCGCGATCTCCAGGCCGCCGGTCCGCAATTGGTCTCCTGCGAGAACTCCATGGGGGTCGTGCAATCGTCGCAGGGAAACCAGGCGCCCGCGTCGGAGCATCTGCTCAGCGAACCGGCCATCGTGGTCCGACTCGCGGAGGCCGTTTTGCGTGAGGGGCACCATGTACCCATGGTCCGCGGCGTGCCCTGGCAAGAGCTTGGCGAAGATTACGACCGCATCCGAGATCTGATCGCGCGAGTGATTCCAGGATTTGATCACTACAACGAACGAGTCCGCAAGCCGGGCGGGTTTTATTTGCCCAACGCCCCCCGCCAGGGACAGTTTCCCACAAAATCCGGAAAGGCGAACTTCACAGTGCATCCCCTGCCGGAAAATCATCTCGACCCAGGCCAGTTGGTGATGACCACGATCCGCAGCCACGACCAGTTCAATACGACCATCTACGGCTTGGAGGACCGTTATCGGGGAATCCACAACGAGCGCCGCGTGGTCTTCATGAATGCCGACGACATCCGCGAGTTGGGCCTTTCGGCCGGTCAGGTTGTCGATTTGACCAGCTACTTTCATGGTCAGACCCGAGTTGCCCGACATTTTCTGGTCGTATCCTACGACATTCCCCGATGCTGTGCGGCAACTTACTTCCCCGAGACCAACGTCCTGGTGCCGCTGGACAGCGTCGCCGAGACGAGCAACACACCAACGTCAAAGTACGTGATCATTCGGGTTACGCCTGGCGATACGTAGAACGAAATTCATTCCGTTTGTCCGAATCGGCAAGACAACGGAATAGTTTCGTTCTACAAAGCCCTGTTTTTGACCGATGCGTTTATTCACATTCCGGGGGGTGGACCCTCTTTCCAGTCCGCGCTACACTTCTCCGTCCGTCGCACTCGAAGTTCTTTCTGGTACTTAAGTCTCATTAACCCATCGAGGTTCCACCATGGCATCTAATCGTGGCGTGGTCTATGTCAAGCCCGGCGAAGTCAAAGTTCAGTCGATCGACTTTCCAAAGCTGGAAGATCCTACCAATGGCAAAGTCATCGAGCATGGCGTCCTTCTGAAGATCGTCTCGACCAACATTTGCGGTTCCGATCAGCACATGGTCCGCGGCCGCACCA
>CAZTPX010000095.1:0-36532 GCA_964615095.1 uncultured Planctomycetaceae bacterium
GTGGTGCGATCGTAGCGGGAGGCAGCGTAAACCGCGTCAACAAGCGACTGGAGATCAAGCACGGCGTCCGCGTCGGACGGGCGGAGCGGGATGCGGAGTGTCGGCAACCGGACCGCAAGGCGCAGCGGATACAACTCGACGCGATAGGCGGCCGCGGCGCGCCAAATGGAGGCTTGATACGTGCTGTCGTGCCGGCGGGCTTCGTGCCAACGATGCGCCAAGAGCTGCCGATGGCCAGTGCGGGTAAGGTCGATTTCGACCAGATTGACGCCCGCCCCACGGCACTCCGATTGCTTCTGCTTGTATTTCTCCAATCCGTCTCCCGGCACTTTGTTGGCCGGAGACACAAACTCGATCACCGTAATCACGCGCCCCCCGGTGCTCAGGTCGATGATCTCAAGAAAGCGTTGGACGACCGGTTCCGACTCGGCGGTAAGAACGATCGGCTCCGCCAAGGCGATTCCGCCCGCTGGCTGGACGGTCGACTCGCTCGCCCCATACTCCACAACGCGAACGTCGGGGCCAATCCGGCGGCTGTCGCCCGACATTGGATCTTCAACGACAAGACGTTCCTCGATTCGGGCGATAAGGCTCTCGCCCAACTGTCCCTGAAGTTGGTTCGACGCTTCGACGATAAGCCGCGTGTGGACGTCCAGCCAATGGGCTTCAAGGTACGGGTCCATGCCGGGAAAAGGGCTTTTCATAGCCATATTTTAATCGAGCAAAAGCAGACAAGCAATAGATTGCCAAGTGCTAATATAATGTCATCGATGCGCAAACTTATGATCACGGCCCGGGCCGGCGCTCGGATAACACCCTTGCCGGCCGAACGGATGCCAGAGACAATCGCGGTAAATACCGCCCGATGGCCTATGGAATTTGTGAACTCACCCGTTTGGCGAAATCCAACAAGTGAAACACTTTGTTTCAAAAAATTAAACAGTCTCAGCGCGCCCGTAACGGGATTCGCCCACCAATTCGTAAGAATCCCCGTGCCAGAGCGACCAAAGACTCGTGTGCCGGCCGACGATGGTTTCAAATACTACGCCCGCAAGAGAGGAAATTCATCATCCAACCTGGTGGAAAATGCAGCGCGCCGTCAACGGCCGCGTCGGCGTTATAGGAAATTCCGGCCGGAGCCTGTTTTTCATATTTTTCAATAGGCCCTTGGAGAAAATATGAGCCATTCCCATCAGTTGCAAAAACACCTGCGATTGTTTGACGCAACCGCCATCGTGGTCGGCTCGATGATCGGCTCGGGCATCTTCTTTGGCCTGTCGATCATGGCCCAGTGGGTGCAGACACCGGGGCTGCTGATTGGCCTGTGGGTCTTTGGCGGATTGTTTACCATGCTGGGGGCGATTTCCTCGGCGGAACTGGCCGCCATGTATCCCCATGCCGGTGGACAGTACGTCTTCCTCCGCGAAGCCTACGGTAACTTCTGCGCGTTCCTCTTCGGCTGGACACAGTTCCTGGTCATTCAAACGGGCTTCAATGCCGCCGTGGCGATTGCTTTCGCCAAGTACCTCGGGGCGCTCGTGCCCAGACTGGGAGAGAACAACGTCTTGTTGCGATTACCTCTCGGCGAACTCTTGCCTTTGGCCGCCCAGTCCCACTGGCCCCCCTGCCTGCTGCACTTCGAGCTGAACTCGGCGCAGGTGGTGGCCTGCGGCGTGATCGCCCTGCTCACCGGCATCAACATGCGCGGCGTCCGCGAAGGGGCCTTCGTACAGAACCTGTTCACCGTCCTGAAAGTGCTTGCCCTGGTGGCCCTGATCGCTGCGGGCTTGAGCCGGGCGGGCGGCGGCGAGCATTTCTTCCCCCTGGTCGAGCCTATCCCCGGTGTGTTGGCGATCAAGACGGGCTTTCTCGCCGGGCTGGCCGTCGCCTTGTCGAAGGCCCTGTTCGCCTACGACGCCTGGTATACCGTTACCTTCGTGGCCGAGGAGGTCCACGATTCCCATCGCACGCTCCCCAGGGCCCTGTTTTTGGGGTGCCTTCTGGTGACGGTCCTGTACGTGCTGACGAATGTCGCCTACATGGTCATCCTGCCCGTGGACGAAATTGCCGCGGTTCCCGAGAACCGGGTGGCGGAGGGCGTTGCCCTGGCGCTCTTCGGCAACATCGGCTCCACACTCGTGATCGTCGCTATTTTGGTGTCGACCTTCGGCTGCCTCAACGGGCTGATCCTCGGCGGCGCACGGGTCTGTTACGCCATGGCCCGCGAGGGACTCTTCTTCCGCAGTTGCGCCAACCTGAACGCTCGCAAGACGCCCGGGCCAGCCCTGATCTACCAGGGCATCTGGTCGATGATCCTGGCGCTGACCGGCTCCTACTCAGAATTGCTGACCTACAGTACGTTCGCCTCGGTGCTTTTCGGCGGCTTGACGGTGGCCGCCGTCTACCGCCTGCGTTTCAAGCGGCCGGACCTGCCGCGTCCCTATCGCTGCTGGGGCTACCCGGTCACTCCAGCCCTGTACCTGGTGATTTGCCTGGCGTTCCTGGTCTATGTCATCCGGGGAGATCCCCTGGCCACGCTGATCGGGCTCTTGCTCGCCTTCAGCGGCGTCCCGTTCTACTTGATGTGGAAGGCGAGACGGACTCTACCGGTAAGGCAATGAATTAGAGCGTTCGGAAGAAATGAACGGGTTGGAGTCCCGGCTTTAGCCGGAATGCTCGAAAACGCCGCCTAAAGGCGGAACTCCAACAATCGGGCGTTTTCCACAACACAGCACGCGCGCATTTCTTCCGGACGCTCTTGCGGAGAAATCACACGTGGGCGAGAATGCTCTTCCCACGCCGCTTGGCCACCGTCTCGTACACGGCCAGCACATTTTCCAGAGGTGTGTCCGGCTGGATGTTGTGGCTGGGGGCGAGTATGTATCCGCCACCACGGCCAACCTCGTCCATCAGGCGATTGACCTCCGTCTCGATCGCTGCGGGCGCGGCCCGTTGCAGCCACCCCTGGACATCCACCGCACCGTGCAGCGCGATCTGCCCGGCGAACTGGGCCTTCAGTTCGTAGGGATTCATGCCGGCCGCTTGTGGCTGAACGGTTTGCAGAGCGTCCATGCCGCATTCGATGAATCTCGGCAATAGCCTGCGACTTGAGCCGCAGCAGTGGTGCGATACCTTCGCATGGAACGCATGCACGAGGTCGAACAGTTCCTTCTTCTTCGCGGCGAACAGGCGCTCGAAGCTGCTGGGTGAAATCAACAATCCCCGCTGGCTGCCGAAGTCGTCGCCGCAGAGAACCAGGTCGATCCGCCCTTGGCCAGCCGCCAGAATGCGTTCGATATAACTCAGGTAGAAGCGATGCCGTTGCTCCACAATGAACAGGTAAACCGGGTCCTCTGCGGCGATGTCAAACAGGACCTGCTCCACGCCTCGTCCAAAGGCCACGCCGTTGATGAAATCCTGGACGGAGGTCGCGCCCGCGGCAATCGCCGCATCGGCGTACTGCCCGCACAGGGCGGGGATCGCGCTGTAGTCGAACCAATCCGGGCTGGGCCAGGGGAATTGGGCCGCTTCCTCCACGGTTTGCCAGGCGGCGTAGGGCGTTTCCACCGGCTCGGCGTAGTCGCCGTATTGATTCGGCATGGGGCGGCGGCGGATGCCCCATAAGTTCATGCTCGATCCGTCGTCGAAACTGGGAAGTGGCGGACCGATATAGGGAGGCGCGATGTATCGGATGTCGGTACCCAGCATCTCCGCCAGGCGATTGTCGCCCGAAGGCGTGCTCACGCCCATCGCAATGCCTCCCGTTGCTTGCGGTTGCAATCCAAAGTAACCCTGGAGCGCCGCCTGGATTTCCGGCGTGGCGTAGTAATCGCAGGGAGTAAAGTCCGGCTGGCAGTGGGCCAGTGCGGCCCGAACTCGTTCGCGCGGCGTCACCGAAGCACCTCCAAGGACTATCTGTTGGCGGAAAACATCATCTAGTCCCCTAGCCACTGCTCGATGCGCGTTGTCAGTTCTTGCACGCAGTCCTCGAACCATTTTCGGCCCTGCGCGGCCGTGGCGTCGCGGGGGTCGTAGCGCACGACGTGCTGCGGATCGTGATCGGCGGAGAACCCGGCGCCGTCTACGATCGAATAATCCTGGTATCGAATGGGGACCTCGCGCGGAGGCAGGGCCGCCAAATCGACCGCACCGGGCCGGTAGTGCATCAAGAGCGACGTCTCCACAATGTCGGCATGCCCCGCCAGGCCGGTCTCCACCGCCTCCCGGCAGATGGTCAGCGCGTGATCCAGGCGTGCCGGGGTCGTGTTCTGGAACTCGATGCACAGCCGGTCGATCGTCGCCTTCTGATTGACAGCCCCGTGCCCGCTGGCCACGAACACGTAGCGGTAGCCTTGCCCAATCAAGATCGCAAGCTCCGCGCGGAGGGCCAGGGCGAAGACCTCTTCGGACAGGTAGTGGCTGTTCCAAAGCCGCGTGGGGAAGTCCATGCCCACCACGTAGGATCCAGACGGCAAGCCCAGCCACTCGATCATCTCGGGCGGGCGCTCGCGCTCGGTGCCCAGGCTCAGCTCGGGCCGCACGACCCCCCGGCCGAGCTTGCGGCAGAGGGCATGGGCCACCTCGGACACATTGATCATGTCGCAGCCCACCGGCAGGTGCGGGCCGTGATATTCCAAGGGCGCTACGGGAAGGATAACCAGCGGACACGCCTCGCGTCGCTCGACTAATTGCCCGGGCCGCAGCCACTCGTAACGGGTTTCGAATTCGACCGCTGTGCCTGGATGTTCCATGGAAAGGTCCTCTCGGTTTGTACGATCCATACTAACCCGAAGCGCCAGCGAGGGAACGACGTAGCGCCCTCGCTGGCGCTTCGGGTTAGTGTTTGAAGGTTACCAAAACCACCAATATATGCCCAACCAGATGACGGTGACAATACCGCACCAGAGTTTCAGTTGCTGGTACCAGGGGCGTCGAACGCCCTCGTCATAGGCCCGCAGAAGCTGCGGACGCCACAGGTACGGGGCGATCCGCTCGTAGTCCGGCGGGGCGGTCAGCAAGCTGACCGCGGCAATGCCGATCATGATGATCACTTCGGCGATGCCCCCGACGTAGAAAAAGTGCAGTTTGGGAATGCTCCCCACATGGCCGCTGAAGATTCCCAACAGCGAGGCCGTAATCAGCACGCCGCCGAGCAGACCAAACAAGCCGCCGGCATAGTTGACCCGTTTCCAGAGAACGCCCATCAGGACCGTCGCCATGAAAGGAACGGCGATGGCGGGCAGACTGGACTGAAAGAACTCGAAGATGCCGCCGCAATACTTGACGATCGGCGAGAGGACGGCCGCCGAGAGCAGCACGGTGAAGGAAGCGATCCGCCCGACACGGACCATTTCGCGATCGCTGGCCGACTTGTGAATAAGTTTCTTGTAGATGTCGGTGGAGAAGAGGGTGGAAAGCGAGTTGACCTGCGCGCTCAAGGCGGCCATGACGGCGGCAATCAGCCCGGCCACCACGATGCCCCGCACGCCCCAGGCCGGCGCAAAATTGTCCAGGGCGAACGTGAAGGCCCGGTCTTTGTCTACGAGCGGCTCGGCTTGGTGCATCGCGAAAATCCAATGGTATACCACCAGGCCCAGGAAACACGTCACCAGCGGCCGCAGGAAGTTGATGAACTGGGCCAGCACCAGGCCCATCAGGGCGTCCCAGGTACTGCGGGCCGCCAGCATGCGCTGGATCATCGCCTGGTTGCCTACCTGGTAGAACGTGAAAGCGCCGAAGGTGGCCACGATCATCCCCAGGAACGGCGCCATCTCGTGTCCGGGCGGTTGATAGAGCCGCATGCGATCCGGATTGGCAGCGATCAGGGCGCCCCAGCCGCCGGGGATATGGCCCAGGGCGGCAAAGAACAGCGTGATGCCGCCCACCATCAATAAGATGCACTGGATCAGGTCGGCCCACATCACGGAAGTCAGCCCACCATGGATCGAGTATGCTCCCACGGCAACCACGATCAACGCCAAGACAAAATAGAAATCCCAGCCGGTGACCAGGGAAAACGCCAGGCTGCCGGAATAGAGCACGGTCACCGTATAGACGCAGGCGCAGAACACCAGGAGCATACAGGAGTAGATCGTGCCGCAGGCCGGCCCGAAACGGTCGGCCAGGAAACCCGGCACGGTGGTCACCCGGTTCTTCAGATAGATGGGGATGAATATGGTCAGCACCAGCGCGTAGCAAGGAAGCCCGAACCATTCCCAGTTGGCGATCCCCATGCCGTGCTGATAGGCGGCGCCGACCGTGCCGATCATCTGCTCGCTGGAAATGCCGGTAGCCACAAAGGCCGTGCCGATCAGCCACCAAGGCATTTTATTACCGCCCAGGAAGTAACCGTGGGCCGTGTCGGCCTTCTTTCGCCCGGCAAAGACACCGACGCCGGTGACAAGCGCCATCGAGGCCAAAATGATCAGGACGTCAATCGTTGTGAGCATGTTACTGCCTGTGATGGTATGCGCTCGTCAATGGCGGCCTTATGGCTCGATCGCCAGGTTGTCGAACAGGTTGGGGTCGTAGCTACTGGCCACGTACGGCATGCCGTTGGATCGCGAAAGATCCTTGACCTCGGCGAGCGAACGTCCGTCGATCAATCCGCGGATCGTCGATCCGCGCAGCACGAGTTTCATGGAGTGCCAGGCGGAGGCTTTAAAGCCTTGAATTGCGCCCGCGGCGAGGATGCGGTCCTGATAGTTGAGCTTCCAGGCGCCGTCCTTCGCCAGGATCCAGCGGTACGAAAGCCGGTTCTGGTCGCCGAACCGCCCGCCCAGTTCGACGTCACCGCCCACGAGCCGCACGTCGGCCGAAAACGAATAGTCCTTCCATTTCTGATCACCGAAAACCGTGTACGGTTTGGCGACCGCGCGCATGTATTCCCACATGATGCCCTGCTGCGGGACGATCTGTTTCAGGCACTTGCCGTGGACCGGCTCGTCGCAGACCTCAAAGCTGCCTTTCTGATCCGACAAGTAACGTGGCGTCTCGCCCGCTTTGTACGACTTGAAGTCGTCGCGGTAGGGAAGCGGGAAAGGCTTGGCTGCGGGAATCGCATGGGCGGGCGCGCCTTTATGCTGGCCGGTCGTGGTCGTCAGCGAGTAGATGGAGTTGCCGTGCAGGCGGACGGCGACAACGCCCTGGGCCGATGGGATGTCGTCGAGCTTGACGAACTGGTCCTGCGCGTCGGACTGCCAGACGTGGAGCGGTCCGGTCTTCAGTCCATCGGACACGGCAATACGCAACGTGGTGGGGCTGTCCGTACAGACGATCAGGCTCCAGTCGCCGGTCTGCGGGTCCTGCAGCGAAACGTACGTGCCTTTCCATGTCTTCGGATCAATCTGCCCGCAACCGCCGTCGAGGTACTTCCAGCCGGGCCGGGCGAATTGCGTCGTGTGTGCCAAGGCCCAGATGGCCGGCCACACGGTGTAATGTCCTGACCAGGGCGAATCGGCCTGCATCGCCCCCGTGTCGGACCACGGCAGCCCCTCGTAGATCGAAGCGATCGGGCACCAGATCTCCGTCTTGCAGATGCGGTCGCGAATGTAGAGCTTGTTGATCAGCCGGGCCAGGAACATCGCGCCGGTGCCGTCCCACTTTCCGCCCGACATGCTCCACTCCTCGCTGGCCCAGAGCTGCTTGCCGGAGGCCTTGGCCTTGGCCGTCGTGTCGCGGTGGCTGACCTGGTCGATCTGCCAGGGCTCGCGCCCGTTGACATAGTGGTAGCCGACCGCATCCACAGCGTCGCGATAGGCGGGGTCCTTCCCGAATTCGTCGAACACGGCCCAGTATTGCTTGTCGCAATCGGGGGCTTGGATCTTGACCGATTGGAAGCCCGTGCGGTCCAAGGTCGGGCGAACGCTCTTAACGATCCAGTCGCGGTCGGTGCCATTCTCGTTCTGCGCGGCGGCCACCCAGTCGACTTCCATTCCGTATTGCTTGCGCGCAACTTCCAGGAAGGCCACGAACCAATCGGTGGCGTCTTGCGAGAACCGCCCGCGGATCCAGCCCGGGTAGCACCAGGGCAGGCAATCGAGCATCACGCGGGGATTGCGGTTGCGGGCCTCGCGCATCAGCCAAAACTCGTATCCGCGGGCCTTGGGGTGCGCCAACTCGTCGCGCGTGACGGCATGCGACGGTTCGCTACCGCAAGTCGAGTTCTCGCCGCCGCCGATCTCGACCTTCAGATGCTGGAAGCCGGCGCCGAAACTGGGTTTGAAGAGGAAGTCGAGCACGTCGCTGCGATAAGGCTCGGCATAGTCGAAGAGCAGTCGCGTGGACGCGCCGGCACTGACTGCCCCCACGCCCTGGAACGTCTGGCCGCTGTCGGAACCCTTCAGCCGGATATTTACCGTTTCCGCGCCGCGGACACCCGCCGCGGTTGCTAGGATTAGGCCGAGGCCAATCGCTGAAATGAGGGGAATACGAAGCATCGCAAAACCTCCGGGTTACTGAGTCCAAATCGAAGACTTAGTTTACCGGTTTGTAGCACAGACCTCAAGCGGCCGCAACTGGCCGCAACTGGCGGCCCAGGCGGCCCCATTGAACTATGGCTGTTCAACGGGTATGCTCGGGGATTCCGGCATCGATCCAAGAGCCGCACCATGACCACTGAGAAGCTGTTTCAACACTTCATTTGGGTGCCGTATTGCCGGAGCCTACTCCCCGGTTTTGAAACAGCTTCCAAGAACATCGTCCGCCGCATCGCCAACGAACTGGGCCGTAGCGAGCTGGACGGGGATAATGCCTTCGATGTATTCACGCCGTCTTAAGACCGGTTATTTCGTTTTGGAGGGGTTGAACTCCGCTGCCACGGTCTTTTATCTCTACTATTTCTACTTCTACATGGAGCAGACCTTCCACTTTGACAACAAGGACAACCTCTGCCTGGCGGCGCTGAGTGGAGGCACCTACGCGCTGCTCGCCTGGGTAGGCGGGCGATTCGCGCAACGCTTCGGGTACTTTACCGCGCTGAAGATCGGCTTTGGCGTCATGGCCGGCGCGCTGGGGGTAGGCTCGCAGTTGCAATCTGCGCCGGGCGAAATCGTTGTCATGGTGACCGTGATTGCCGGCATGTGCCTTACCTGGCCCACCCTCGAGGCCCTTGTGAGCGAGGGCGAACCGCGCGCCGGTTTGCAGCAGATGATCGGCAGGTACAATGCGATCTGGGCCGGGACGGGCGCTTTAGCCTACTTCACCGGCGGGGCCATGTTGGAGCGGCTAGGCCCGCGCAGCCTCTTCTATGTGCCGATGGGTCTTCTGATCACCGAGTTCGCATTGACTTTTTGGCTGGCGGACCAAGCGCGTCGCAGCCGTTCTGGCAGCGGCGAGCTCGGTTCCGGCCAATCGCGCCTTGACGGGACAGGGATTCCGGTCGTGGCCGCGACTGCTTGCCCAGCCGAGATCCACCCGCACTCAGTGGCCCGGGCCAGAAGTTTCCTGCGCATGGCCTGGCTGGCCAATCCCTTCGCCTATATCGGCATCAATACGTTGATCGCCCTCATGCCCGGCATCGCCCAGCGTCTACAGCTTTCGACCACGCTGGCCGGGTTATGGGGTTCGCTCTGGTGCTTCGCCCGCTTAGGGACTTTTGTCGGTCTCTGGCTCTGGCCCGGCTGGCACTATCGTTTTCGCTGGCTGTTGGCCGCTTATCTGGCCCTGGTTAGCGCCTTCATCACGCTCCTGCTGGCCCCCAACCTGGCGCTGTTGGCCGCCGCGCAACTGCTCTTCGGCGGAGCAGTCGGCCTGATCTACTATTCCTCGCTGTTCTACTCGATGGACATCAGCGAGACCAAAGGCGAGCACGGCGGCATCCACGAATCGGTGATTGGCCTGGGCAATTGTGCCGGCCCGGCAGTCGGCGCCGCGGCGTTGCAGTTTCTCCCCCAGTACAGCCACGGCGGCGCTCTGGCCGTCACTTTCCTATTGCTCTGCGGGTTGGGCGGTCTGGCCGTCGTCTGGTGGTCGGGACGGGCTGCGTGACTCAACGCCTCTTTTCACTTTCTACCGGCCGAGAAGGATCGAACCACTGCTCCCACGTGGGCGACAAATAACCGGGGACACCCTTGAGGTCGACGGTGAGCCGAATTTCCTGGTAGCGGCAGTCTGGGCCGGGCTTGGCGACGATGCGCGTGGCGCTGCCCACGTCCGGGCGCAGGTGCCAGATCTTGCCGGCCAGGCCGTCGGGGACCTTCACGGTTTTCTCGCCCGCACGGTCGTAAATCAAAACCGCGGTACGGTCCGGCGAGCAGACCTCGAAGTGCATCACGTCATCCTCATCGTCGGCGGCCGCGCGGACCGCGAATTCCCGCGTGCCCGGGGGCACGAAGAAGTACCAGTTGCGCACGGTGCCGGCGGCGAAACGGAAACGACGCCAACCGCCGTCGGCATCCTTGCCAAGCAGCACCAGGGGCGTGGCCGGATAAGTAAACGAGAGCCAACGCTCCGGGCCGCTCACCGACACCACGCTAACGCCCTTGCCCGTCTTGAGCGTGTCCGTGGGTTGTCCATCGGCCTCATGGACGTGGAGCATCGGTAGCGTTTTCGCAAAAACCGTCTTGCCCGCCGGTCCCATGATCTTGACCTCCGCCGTCTCGGGATCCTTGCCGCCCTTGCGCGGCAGGTAGGTCCCGACGCGAAATCGCAGCTCGCGGCCTTCGGGGTTCCACAAGGCAAATTGGGCATCGCCGAGCACCTCGACGCCGTCGGGATCGCCCAACGATGGGCAGGGCGAAAAATGTTGGACGTTGGGCCAGCGTTGCCGCATAACGTCCTCGATGCGGGCGGATTGAATGAACGGCTCGTGGTCGTACACCTTGGGCGGCGGCTTGCGGCCGGTTTCCGGGTCGAACCATTCTTCGGGGCTTCTGGCGATATAGGGCGGAACGCCGTCAAAACAGATGTTGGGCTTGGAATAGTTATGCGCATCGCCGTTGCGGAGTTCCAGCGACCAGAACCTGCCGCCGGCGCCAGGTTCCACCTCGACCTCAGCCAGCATGTCCTGCAGGTAGTCGGCCGGCGGAGTGCGCGGCGGCTGGCCCCACAAAGCGCGGATCCGTTGGCCGCGCGGCGTGACGATGAAGATGCCCCAGTCCTCGCGCTGCGACATGTACTCGCTGGATCGCTGCGCCTTGCAGGTGAAGCGCGTAACGCCTTCCGGCACCCAGAACCACCACTGCCGCGGCACGACCATTTGAAAGGCGGGTGCAAACCGTTCGCGGAAGTTGTGCCGCTTGCTCGGATCGCCGGTCCATAGCACGGACTCGTCGAGCGACGAGGAGACCCAGAGCAGACCGTCGACCTGAAGACGGTAGACGCCCTTGGCGCCGGCGGGCACGTTCACGATACACTCGCTGTCACGAACTTCGCGCGCGCCGTCCACAACGGCCTTGCCACCCGGCCCTGTCAGCAACACCTGCACGTCGGGCTTGTTCCAGTCCGATCGCGGCCAGCCCATCATGTGTATCGTGACGGTAAATGCCTTGCCTTCCGGATTGTTCAGGAAGATGCGAGGACGGTTGAGGACGAAGTGTCCCCAATCGCCAATGGCGGTCTCGGCGCAGAGTGTAGCCGGTCCCAATAGCGGCAACAACAGACAAGCGAGGCAACTTGAAAATACTTTCATGGCGTGGGTTCTCATCGGTGGTCATCGACGGCCTTGGGAATTGCCTGCTCCGGCGGCAGGCAACCAGTCGAAATTGAAGGTGCCGGTAATTGTCGGGGTCAGGCTCAGCAAGGCGGCTTCACCCGACCGCATCGGGACCTCTAGCAATTGCGCTGTTTGCCCCTTGGCGTTTGTCGCGGGCCGGAAGGCGGCCGCCTTGCCGTTCACGCGACAGGCGGGCGGAGGAACCTCAACGGTGGAGATTCGCAGAACGCCGTTGGCCGGCGCTTTGAGCGGAATGTGTACTTGGGACTCACCCTTGATCTGGTTGGCCTTCTGCTGCGCAGGCTCGATCTTGACGCCTTCCTTGATTTGGGTGATGGTACACGCCAAGAAGGACGGCCGCAAAATGTCTCGGCGCGTGACCGGGTCCACGTCGCGGCAGAGGATCTTATGGCTGGCGATGGAGGCGAAACCGGCTGGCGGCTCCTGGAAAATGGCCGTCACGAACGAATCGCGGTTTACGCCAACCGCCCAGCGGTTAGCGCCCGCGGCGGCCGGCTTGACCGCTTTTCCATCCACCCAGACCGCCGCCGGCCCGCTCGGCGCGTTCAGGTAAACGGTCTTGGTCGCTACCGCGCGGCCGGCGGCCGGCTGCAACTGGAAATACGCCAGGTCCTCGTCGGCAAAGCCATCCGCGACATACACGTCATCTTCGGGCAGCGAGAACCATGCCGGCGGACGCTTTCCGGCCGGATCGAGGCAATAGGTGGCCGATTCATCCGGGTTCAGACCGGCCAGTCCGTGCTCGTCATAGCAGGGCCAGCTTAGAATAGAGCCTTCCACGGCAGCCCGCGACACGCCGTTGATCCGGCCATATTGGAGTTTGCGCTGACCGCCCGCGTATTGAACGAAGGCAGTTCCCCAGGGCATCTGTTCGTAGCGAAAGTCCTCACCGTTGGCGCCCGTGAAGTAGGTCAACACGTTCCGCTCCCAATTCTCGGGAAAGACCGGCCGCAGACCATGGTGTACGAAGGCCAGCGCCCGCTGACGGTCCAGCCAAACTTCGTTGGCGCATTGATCGAAGGGGACGTCGTTCATAAAGAACCCGTAGCAACCCAGGGGAATCGCGGGCAAGTCGCCGCGACGTTCCATCTGGTCCATGCCGTGATGGAAAGCAATAGCACCGCGCTCGCTGTAATTCGACTGATGTGGGAACCCGAAGATCGCGCCGTTGGGAGAGTGCAGGGCGTTGGAGACCGGCGAGGCCTGCTTGATCCGCTGCCGGTTCATGCTGCCGGCCGGGCCGATGTGCCCCTGGTAACCGGGCGTGCCCCAGATGATCCCGCAGCCCAGACTCATCGACGCGCCCACGTTGTTCACCTCCGTCATGTGTTCGGTGCCATGGATCGCGCCCGGGTTTTCGGTGGCCGCTTTGTAGAAGTAGTCGGCCATGCCTTGGGTCGACGTCATGCCGCCGGGCGCTGCCGCGCCACGGACGTCGATCGGACAGCAGTAGGACTGGTCGTGATAGATGCCGTCGGCCCCATAGCCCTGGATGTACTCTTTCACCCAGTCCAGGAACCAGCGCTGCCACTGCGGACAGCCCAGGTTGTGCTGGTCGTGCCTCAAGTCCACCGTATTGAAATCCGTGCGGAACGGCGAACGGGTGTTGGCCACGGCCGAGAACGCGACGGCCTGCCGCTCGCGGTCCGTCTTCGGGTTCGGCCCCCACATGATCATGGGTTGCAGATAAACTATCAATTTGAGATGTTTCGCCTTCCAGCCCTGCATATCCTCGCGGAACCCGGGATAGGGGTCGTTGTTCGCGTGGTTGTTATCGAATCCCGCCCCGCGCACCGCCGCCGCCCAGGTGAGCACGCGGTCGAGGTCCTTTCCGCCGAAGTACTTTTCCAGCATGCGGGTCTCATTCACCGGGCTGGCCTTGTCCATGCCGTACTCCATGAACGACAGCTTCTTCACCCAGTCCGGTCGCGGGGGAATCTTGACGTTTTTCACTCGCCACTGACGGAAGCGCGCCGCCGCCTCCGCCCAACTCTTGTCGAATGCCTGCAATCGCCAGGTCATCGGCCGGGCCGACTTCAACTCGTCGAACGGCGGCCGGTTCATGGCATGCACGGAAAGGCTCAGCCCCTGCTCGTTAATCAAATAGAACAGCGTCTTGTAGACCTTCAACTCCTTGTCTTGGCACCACAGCCCCACGGCCCCCGTCTTTTCGCCGTTGAGGGCCACGAAGGCGTAGTCCCAGAAGTTGGCCCATTGGTTCGCGTAGAGGGACGGTTGCATGTGGCGATCGAGACGCAGCCCCTCGAAGATGGGCGCTTCCACGGTGATTTCCGGCGCTAAGGCCGCGAGCGTGAATCCGCAGCCGTAGATCCCGCCGCGCGGGGCTTCCGCTGCGGGGGTTACCAGGAGATCGCCGGTTTCCGCATCAATCGCCACCTCAATCGCGAATGACTCGTCGGCAAAACTGCCGGCTGCGTTGCTCAGGCCCTTGTAGGTGAGCAACGCACCGAGCTTGTCCTTGGCTTTGAAAACGAAGGCGCTCGTCGCGGTCGGATAGTGTTGATTGGGCCAACTGGCCGTGGTCGGATGCTCCCACCACGGCCACTCGAAAAGCCTGCGGGCCGACTCGCGTTCGGAATCCGCGTGCTGGGTACCCAATCCGCTGGGCAGGTGCGGGAGAAGCGAGTCCGGCCTCCCGCCCTTGGCGAGATACTCCTCGCCCGTGAGCTTGTTGAAGAAACTTACGAGCACGCCGTCGCGGATTTCAGCGCGGAATCGAGTGGTTTCGGCGATTGCGCCGCGCTGCGTTTTCTCGATACGGGCAGTCGCGCCGCCCACCGGTTCCGCGGCCTGCGCTGCAAGCAATTGGAGCCACAATATCAATGACAAGCCAGTTAGCGGGAAAAGGTCTCGCATAATTCGTTCTCCGTATGTCTTGTGATTCGTTATTACGGTTCGAAGTAACGCAGCAGGATGCGGCCCACGACCTGCTTGCCGCGGCTGTTGCCGTGGATTGGATCGCGCTGGAACCACTCGATCAGCCGCGGCGAGCGGAGCACATACTCGTTCCAGGCGCTGCGCAAATCGAGGAACTCCACATGTTCCTCGTCCGTCATGCGTTGCATCCGCATGGTGAACTTCTCGAAATTCTCCAAGGCCCGGGAAATCGTCAGGGCCGGGGTCTTAAAATATCCCTCCCGGCACGTCTCGTCCGGCGTAATCACCCCGGTCAACACCATGAACTCGCAGTCCGAACGGCGTTTGATCTGCCGGATCACGCTACGCATGGCTTCCGGGTCATAGCCGTGGCTGATGCCGGCGATAATCGCCAGGTCGGGCTTGAAGCGGAGCACGTAGTCTTGCACCCGGTTCTCGTCCTTGTAATACTGGCAACCGGTGCCGCCGCGCACGGACACGACAACCTCGATCTGCGCCCGTGGATAGACCCGCTTCAGCAGTGTTTCGTAGACGGAGTTCGAAGTGTCGTTGCAGATGCTGTCGCCCAGCATCACGATGCGAAGCTTGCCGCCCTGTTGAAGCGTCTTCATGGTTTTGGGCAGCCGCGTGCAACGTTTCTCCGGCGGAGTGTAGTACAGCGCGGGGACGTGGGCGGCGATCCCGTCGGCCCACTCGGCAACCGCGGCCGAATCGACCTCGACCAGCGCGGCGGTCTTCACCCAGAGCGGCTGGCCGTCCGCATGAAAACGCACGCGGACCTGACGGGCCTCGGCGTGCCCCCGAAAGCAAATCGTCTGCGGTTGCCAGTCCGCCGAGGCGTAGATACTGTCGTAGTCGTCGGCGACCAGTTCCTTGCCGTCGGCATCGAAAAAGACGGCCGACCAAAGGCCGCCCTTCTCCGCCTTGGCGGTGAAGTCGAAGCGGTAGAAGTGAAAGGGCTGGACACGAACCGCGGGCGTCTGCCAGTAGCCGCTGCGGACCGTGAGGCAGTGTTCAGAGGGCGTGTCTCTCGTTGCCACCCATCCGCCGTCGAACGGCTGATCGCCGTTGGCCCGCAACTCCCACCCCGCCGCTACAGGGTTCTTGGCAAAATCGGTTTGCAACAGCGATTCAAATCCGGCCGCAAAATGCGGGCCAAGAAGCAGTACGCAGGGCAAGAGCAGGACTTGCAGGCGTTTCATTGACGGTAATCTCCCGGTTGAGAAAGCATTTGGCGTCTATTGTCCGGTCGTTTGTTTCGACGCGAACGGCAACTCCCCTATGTTAGCCAAGAGTTACAAGGAATTCCAATCAAAATTGGCCTGCCCACCTTTCGTGTACTTCGTGTTTCTCGTGGTTATTGTTTTCGCCGTGTTAATTCCTGCCCGAATTTGCCGCGGATTCTTGACAGTAATCGGCGCTTACGGTAGGGTCAGTGGCGATTCACGGAACCCAACCCCCTATTCATGGAGAACGAATGGTGCGTTTGTCAGAACTAGTGATTGCGGCGGTGTTCGGCATTTCGGCTTCCGCTGCCTGCGGCCAGGCGGTGCCGGCGGAGTCTGCCGATGGGCCCTATAAGGTCGTCAAGAGCGCCAAAGTCGGTGGCGAGGGCGGCTTCGATTACGTGGCGGCCGACCCGGATAGCCGACATCTGTACGTGGTTCGAAGCGGGCAGGCCGGGCGCATTTCCGCCTATGACATGGATACGTTGAAACTGGCGGGCGAAATTCCCAACGTCAGTGGCGGTCACGGCGTGGCCGTTGATCCCAAGACCGGCCACGCCTTTTCCAGTAGTAGTCCGGTGGTGATGTTCGATTCCAAAACTCTGGCCGTGATCAAGACCATTCCAGTCGAGGGACGCCCGGACGGGATTTTCTTGGAACCGTCCACCGAGCGGGTCTATGTCCTGAGTCATCGCGCTCCGCACGTGACGGCGATCAATACAGCCGACGGAACCATCGCCGGCACGTTCGATCTTGGCGGCTCGCCCGAAGAGGGCGTTGCTGACGGAAAGGGGCATGCCTATATTTGCGTGGAAGACAAGGCGCAGGTTGCGGTCGTGGACTGCAAAGCGCTAAAGACCACCGCGCATTACGATCTGGGCGCGAAAGGCGGCCAACCCGCGGGCTTGTCCATGGACCCGGCGAACAACGTTCTCTTCGTCTATTGCCGGACCGCGAAGAACTGCCTGGTGTTGGACGCCGCGGATGGAAAACTCCTGGCCACTCTGCCGACCGGCAGTGGCGTTGATGCGGCCGAATTTAATCCGCAAACCATGGAATCGTTCTGTTCAGCCGGCGATGGAAAGCTGACGGTGATCAAGGAGACAAGTCCCACCAGTTTTGCGGTGGAGCAGAACGTAACCACCAAGTCCGGGGCAAAATGTTCGACCTTGGATTCCAAGACGGGCCGGATTTATCTGATCACGGCTGAACGCGGCGCAGCGCCGGCGGCGCAAGCGGCCGGTCAAGGCGGCGAACGGCGTGGTGGGGGACGGCGTGGTGGGGGACGGCGTGGCGGAGCGATGGTGCCCGGTTCGTTTACGATCTTGGTTGTCGGGAAATAGTCAGCGTGCTTCCAGCAAAAGAACCCAATCGTTGCTCTTGCTCCCGTTGTCGCCCGGCGTGCGGAAGGGGTGGGAATCCCGGTTGGGCAGCGGTGTCGCGTTGTTGACTGTCCGGCGTCCGTTCGTCGGGTTGTACCAGCAGGCGGTGACCGGCCCGGAAAATCGTGCCAAGTCGACAGTTATGCTGCGGGATTCGATGCCGGTCGAGGGGATGTAGATGACTGCCAGCCGCTTGTCCGCTGTTCGGGCGGTCAAGGCCGTGGCAATGCCTTGGCCGTATCCGGCCGTGACAATCTCATGGTTCCGCTCGGGCTCGAGGCGGTGCCATGCCAGCCCTGCGAACAGCTCGCGCAGTCGGGCCATGTCCCGCGACCCGGGGCCATCCAGGGCCTCTTTCCAAGTGGTTTTCACGGGAAAAAGCCCCGGTCCGTCGAAGTGCCAGATGGGGTTATTCCCCAAGAATTGCCCGCTCGCCCCCCCGAGCATGGTCAAATAGGCCTGGCGACGAACCTGATCCGGCGTGGAGTTGTGCTCGCCCTCGTAGATGGCCTCGATGAGCACGAACGGACGAATCGGGCGATGGTCGTATTCGCTGCGCGTGGATTCGATCAGCGTGTTGGCGTCGACATACGTGGTGTTCACCGTCAGCCACGCCGGATTGCCCAGGCCGGCGGCGACCGACTTGCCGCGCGAGCCGTGCGCGCACATGAGGTGACTGGAATCTTCGGCCCGGATACCCTCGGCGACCTCGCTGGCGGTCCACTGGTCGGCCCTGTCGGGGATGAAATCGCCGCCCATGACCCAGACGATATTGGGCAGATTCTTGAATCGCTTGCCGACGAATCTGCCGTAACCGCGGATCTTCGCCCTGCCGCCCGCCTTCATTTCCTGGAACCAGCCCTCGTCGCCGCCCCCGTAGCCCAGATAGGCCGGGCAGAGCCAGACCACGATGCCCTGATCAGCGGCTTTCTTCACGACCTTGTAGGCGAAGTCGAAGTAAGCGGGGTTCGGCGTGGAGAAATCACCGGCCTTTGTGAACGGCGCCAGCCCAGCCCGTGTGTTGGGGGCGTGCGTGCAGAACTTGTGCTCGAGCAGATTGACAATGATCGAATTGAAGCCGCGTTTCCGCCGGTCTTGCAGGTAGTGGTCGATGTCCTCTTCGGCCAGTTGCACGATGAGCGACCATGCGCTGTCGCCGGTCACGAGGAAAGGCTCGCCTTTTTGATCGATAAGATACCGGCCGCTATCCACGGGCTTCAAGGGAAAGGCCGCGGCAGAGGCCGGGGGCGGCACGCCGACTGGCGCTTCGGCATTCGCCTTCCCTTCATTGGAAACTGTGGCCACGGTGACGAAAAGGCAAAACAGTACGGAAAGTCTCATGGTTCGACAGTTCCTTCGGTGTTGCATCGTGGGATTTGCGTCTTTGGTTTGTCAACTGGATTCGTTGCACTGTCTGCCTTGAGGGAACCTTTCCTGGCCTTTTCCTGACAGCGATTCAAAGCCATGCAGAATAAGAGGATTGGCCACATCAAGGCGAGAGTGAGGGCAACCAACGCGGAAGCACGAGGCGGTGCTTGATGCACACTCGTGGTCATCTTCTCATGCTTGATGAAGATCCAAGCAATCGGGACGCCAAGCAATGTGTAGAGCGCGCATGCAATCTTTGCCCAACTGTCTGCGTCCAGCCCGAACATGTTGTTTCAAGACCTTTTGGGGGTCACGCTCGTCCAACGGAAGGTGTTCCCGACAGCGGAGTTGGCCGCGCGGTCGCACTGCGGGAACGCTCCTGCCGGCCGCGATGTTGCTTACTGAGCTTTGTAACCGAGTTTCTTCGCCTGAGAAAAGTCCTCTTCCGCCTTGGCATGCTCGCCCTTTCCTTCGTAGGCCAACCCCCGGTTGTTGTACGCCAAAGCGTTACCTGGTTGCAGCCGTATCACCTCCGTGAAGTCGGCTACCGCCTCCCCATATTTCCGTAGGTGCCCGTAGACCGTGCCTCGGTAAAGATATCCCTTTGCGTCCTTCGGATCGAGCCGAACCACTTCCGTGAAGTCGGCAATCGCCTTGTCGTATTGATGCTGACGTCCATGTAGCATGCCGCGGTTGCGATATGCACTGACGTTCCCGGGGGCAAATTGAATGACTTCGGTCAAATCAGCCACAGCCTTGTCGTAATCGCCTTTTTGGGCATAGGCCATGCTTCGGTTAAAGTATGCGGCAGGATCCCGCAGTGCGATCCGGATGGCCTCAGTATAATCGGCAATCGCTTTTTCACGATCCCCTAGCTTCGCGTAGGCGCCGCCACGATTGTTGTATGCCTGGAAAAGCTGGGCGTTCAAGCGGATCGCCTCAGAAAAACCCGCGATTGCCTCGTTCGTTTTGCCCGTAACCTGATATTCCACCGCACGGACGAAGTGAGCTTCGACCAGTTTTGGATCGAGCCGGATCGCCTCGTCCATGTCGGAAATGGCCCTGGCATGTTCCTGCTTATGTCCGTAAGCCGCGCCACGAAGAAGGTGTGTCTGCGCATCCTTCCCGTCGAGTCGAATAGCCTCTGTGTAGGCAGCGATCGCGCCATCGAGATCCATGTTTTTAGCGCGTGCCTTGCCCGCTTCGCAGGCTTCTGCTGCTGACTGAAAGTCACCCGCAACCGACCGCGCCGTTGCGAGGCACACTAGTGCGCCGAATAACATGACAATTCCGAAATGCTGAAAGACTTGCATGATATGGTCCTCTTTTGGACGCAGCCTAGCTGTGTACGCGGACATGACGTTCATGGCCGCTTGCCGTAGTATACCGCCGCGTCAATACTTGTGGCAATCACATAAAACTTTCCGGATAGCTGCTTAGAACTTGGCGAAGCGGAACCAGGCAATCAGTACTGTAATCACGGCCAAGATCACGGCTCGCACAACCCCTGCTTTGCTGTGGGGAACAAGCGAGAGGACGCGAGGGCAACCCCTTGCCCGCCAGATTCGCAAGATGAGAAACGAAGCCCCAACGAGACCGACCACGTAACTCGCCCCGTGAACAAACCAAACCGCCATGAACCGGTCGTGCCGGCCGGGCGGAACGAGTTCTGCGAAAGCGGCCGGCACGCCGATGATCGATCGGCGTGAAAGCTCGAACCCCGCAACGCCGGCCAGCGACGCGGAAATTGCCATCACGGCGAGAAGGCGCAGAATGGACTTGAACAGACGCGGAATCGGAACGGCAGGCAGACCTCCCGACTGCGAGACCAGTGCCAGGACAACGCCCAGAAGGGCGCCAAGGCCGAATGTCGCAGCCACGCCCCAGCAAATTGCAAGGACCGTCGGCGAGGATGTGGGAAACAGGGGCAGATGCCCGATCGTGAAGTATTCGACGCAGAGGCGGGCGGTGATCTGATCGTGGAGGATGCCGTAGGCGATTGCGGCGACCGTGGCAAGCAGAATGATCTTCGCGTTTTGCACTGCACCCATAATGGTCTTCTCGCTGCCAGCCGAACTCTTGCTGGGCCAACTGGTAATCTTTGATCCGTTTGGTTAATATAGAAAGTGCCGCTTGAGGCATAAATCCCCCCTTTTTTGGATCCGAGGAGAAATCATGCGTTGTGTCGTGTTGGGAATGGTTGTGGCGTTGGCAGCAGCGATGGCGAGTGGGCAGGGAACCGCCGCCGAAGGCGCGAAGATTAGCCCGCAATTGGGCAAGGTACGGCATGTTGTGTTGTTCAAGTTCAAGGCGGGGACCACGGACGCGCAGATCAAGACCGTCGAGGACGCTTTTCGCGCATTGCCTTCGAAGATCCACGAGATCGTCGGCTTCGAGTGGGGCACGAATATCAGCCCGGAGAATCTGGCCCAGGGGTTCACGCACTGTTTTTTGGTCACGTTCAACGACGCCAAGGGTCGCGACGTCTACCTCCCCCATCCGGCGCACAAGGCGTTTGGGAAGGTGGCGGGGCCTTATTTCGACAAGGTGCTGGTGATCGATTTCGTGGCCAAGAACTGAGCTCGCAGTTCTTGCCTGCGAAGGTCTTGGGTGTGAGTTGATCCAAACCCCACCGGGCTCGTTGGCGACGTATAACCTCCAACGATTCATAAGAGGCCGCTATCCTGCCGAATCGCTCACTGAGGGCGCAATGAAGGCACTCATGATACTTATGAAACACCACAAATTCACCGTCAGTACTGTCCTCCTAGCTTTTGCGTTCGCCGGCTACGCTACGCCTACGACGAACGCCAGTGATAGCCAACAGGCGGTACTACCCGCCCAACTGCCGCCAATCAAACTTGTGCAGAAGCCGCGCGACAACATGGCGGAGCGACAGGCCCACGCCCAGCCTGCCGTGCCGGCCGGCGTCAAGGAGATTCCGTATATCGAGGCAGCGCCGCAGCCCACGCTGACAGAGGCTGAAAAGCAGCGGGGATATCTGCTGTTCACCCGGCCCACGGTGGAACCGGTCTATCCAAATACCCGTCCAAGGCCGGAAGAGCGTCTGGATGCCCTGGTCGCTTTCGCCGCTCCCGGCCAATTCGAGCCGGTGACCCTGGCCTTGTATCCTGTCCGCCCACTGGTTAACCTCAAGGTCCGCGCATCATCCTTGACATGCTCCGCAGGCGAGATTCCGGCTGACCGTATCGATGTGCGGCTGGGAACGTATTGGAATGTCGGCTACCCGGCATACACCACGGTGAAGACCTACCGCCGCACGCCGGAACTGTTGGAGCGTGTGACTGTCCACTCCTCGCCCGCCGGTGAGTGCCAGCGGTACTGGCTTACCGTGCATGTCCCGGACGACGCCAAGCCGGGCCTTTATCTGGGCACGGCGACGGTGTGGGACGATTCCTACGACCGCGCCGTTAGCGTCCCGCTCGCCCTGCGGGTGCTCGGCTTCCATCTGCAGAAAGACCCGGCCAAGCACTACTCGGCCTATTTCTACACGCGGAACAAGACGCTTTACGAGGGACGGGACGAGGCCTTTATTCAGAAGGCAACCGGCAACGACTACCGGGCCATGGCGGACTTCGGCTTGGACATGTTGCCGACCCTTTACTTGAGTTGCGCGGACGGCAACCGGATCGTGGTCCGCGATGCCGCCGAAATCCCACGGATGCTCCATGCCGGCTTGCGAGGGCCGGCACCCGTCACGGCCGATAGCGTCATTCAGCGGATCTACTACGACACCACGCCCGGCGGAAAAGTCGGGAGCCATTGGACGATCAGCCCGCTACCGCCACCGGCCTTCTACGACCGGATTACCAAGCTCTTTCGGGCGTTGAACGCCGAGCGTAAGGCCGCGGGCTGGCCGGAGTTCATCTGTTGCCCCATCGACGAGGTCGATCCGTCCTGTCGAGAATTCGGTGTGAAGGTCTACGCCGCCGTCAAGGCCGCCGGTGTGAAGACCTACGCGACGAAGGATCCCGTGGAACCCGATGCCGCCACCTACGCTCCTTATCTCGACATCTGGTGTTCCCAGCCGTACTCCGTACCCTTCGAGCGGATCGTCGCTCAGAAACAGTACGAATACTGGTGCTACCCCAACCACAATGCCGGCGAGATCAAGGACCGCGTGACGATGTGCAAAGGCGGACGCATGACGTACGGCTTCGGCTTCTGGCGGAGCGGCTACACCACGCTGATCCCCTGGCACTGGTGTTGGACGTGCGCAGCGGACCCCTTCGATTACTTGCGGGGGCAGTATTCCGGATGCGGGCAGCGATTGGACGATGCCGGCGAGGTCGTTCCGGCGGTGTACTGGTCCTGCTTCCGCGAGGGCTGTGATGATGCCCGTTATGTCTATACGCTCCAGCAGGCGGTCGCCCAGCGGCAGGATTCCAGCGACCCGGCATGCCGGGCGGCGGTGCGTGAGGCGAAGAAAGCCCTGCAAGCGACGTGGGATTCCATCCGCGTCCAGCCGAAATACATGGCTGCCGGCATGTGGCCATCCGAGGAGTTCGACACGATTCGCTGGCGCCTGGCGGCCCAGACTCAACGACTACTTGTGTATCCCGCCACCAACAGGTCAACAGCCCCGTCCGTCCTGGCGGAGGGTTCTAGCGCTTCGCCGGATGCAGTGGAATCGCCATCGCCGTTCGAAGAGGCTGCCAAGGAGGGAAAGCTGGATGCATTCGACCTGGGCGACGGATTCCGCTCCTGGGTCAATGGCACTGCCGAAGGCAAGGTCAAGATCACGCCCGACGCTCGATATGCGGGCAAAACGGGACTCCACTGGACTGTGCTGGTGGATTGGGAACACGATGGTGGGGAAGGCGGCAAGTATCCGATCGGCTGGCCCAGGATCAGCAGAAGCTTCAAACCGGGCGAACTCGATTTAAGCCGCTACGAGTCCCTCGTCTTCTGGATACGGGCGGAGTCCAGCCGCGGCCAGGCTGCCGCCGACCACATACCGATTGGCGTGGTGCTTCGCTCGCACTTGTTGAAGATGCCGCTGTCCGAGAAAACAGTTGAGTTGGACAGCGGGCGACATGCTTGGACCGCACTGCGACTGTCCGTGCCGGAAATGATCGCCGCGGCGGGCGACGGGGCGGAGCCGTGGAGGTCGGTCAGTCTCGTGCAACTATTCATTTCGGAAAGCAACTTTCCGCACGGAACGCGATTGGTTTTCGACGTCGGCGACGCATTGGCACAGCGCATGCGAGAACCGACCTTGCTTGGCGTGGATGTCCCGCAGCACGTGTTGTTGCCGCGCCGCAGCTTGTCGTTGACGTTCGACGCCGCGGGTATGCTGGCTGTCTGCAAGGGCAGCCACCAGGTTGCCGCCGTGTTGGAGAAGCCCGATGGAACAAGGGCCGCCGAGGTCGAGCAAGACCTGGCGGCCGGAAATCGGATGGTGATCTCTCTGCCGTGGGTCCAGCCAGGCAAGTATGTGTTGTATACGGCCATCCACGATAGTCAGGGGCGGACATGCTCTCAGCTCAGGCAGCCGATCATGCTGCACGCTGGACCGCTGTATCATACCGCGAGCGGGCAGAAATGAGCCGTTGGAGTTCCGCCTTTAGGCGGCGATCCCGGCAAAAGCCGGCTGAAGCCGGAACTCCAACGGCTCATTTCTGCCCGCGCAAACGATAGACCGCGCCTGGCGGTCCGCCGGATTGGCAGTCGATTGCACATTGACAAACATTGCTGGCAAACCGGTCCTGCCTGTGTTATGCTAATGGCCTGCCTTAGTAATACCTCCCCCTCCCAACAACAGGAGTCATGCGATGAGATTTTCTTGGACTCTCTTTCTGAGCTGTGGTCTGATTTCCCTGGCGGCACTGCCCGCCCAAGCGGCCGACAACAGCCCGCCGCCCGGATTCGTCGCCTTGTTCAACGGCAAGGACCTGACGGGCTGGAAGGGTCTGGTGGCCGATCCGCCCACGCGGGCGAAGATGAGACCCCAGCAGCTCGCCAAGGCGCAGGAGGCGTCCGACAAGCTCACGCGCGAGCATTGGAAGGTCGCCGACGGCGTACTGGTCTATGATGGCAAGGCGAACAATCTCTGTACCGCCAAGAAGTACGGCGACTTCGAGATGTATGTCGATTGGAAGATCGGCAAAGGCGGCGACAGCGGCGTCTACCTCCGCGGCTCGCCTCAGGTGCAGATCTGGGACAACAAGATCGGCTCCGGCGGACTTTACAACAACCAGAAACCGGAGAACCCGCACGACCCGCTGAAATTTGCCGATAAGCCCATCGGCCAGTGGAACACGCTGCACATCAAAATGATCGGTGAAAAGGTGTGGGTGTGGCTCAATGACGTATTGGTTGTCGACAACGTGACGCTGGAAAACTATTGGGAACGCAACAAGCCGATCTATCCGACCGAGCAGATTGAGCTGCAACACCACGGCAGTTATCTCTGGTTCAAGAACATCTACCTGCGGGAAATCCCGCGGAAGTAAGGAGAGTTTCATGCCATCCATTCCGCGTATCCGTCGCCGCGATTTGCTCGCGGCGTCGGCCGCCGCCGGCGCGGCCGCCATGTTCCCTTTTCCGGCGATTGCCAAGGAGAAGTCGCCCAATGAGAAACTGGCGATTGCCGGAATCGGGGCGGGAGGCCAGGGCGGCTGGGACATCGACAATTGTGCGGGCGAAAACATCGTCGCCCTCTGCGACGTCGACGATCGCCGTTGCGAAGGCTCTGTCGCGCGCTTCCGCAAGGCCAAGCGATATCGCGACTTCCGCAAGATGTTCGACGAGATGGGCAAGCAGATCGACGCGGTAGTCGTGGGCACGCCCGACCACACGCATGCCCCCGCCGCCGCCATGGCCATGCGATTGCACAAGCACTGCTACTGCGAGAAGCCGCTGACGCACACGGTCTACGAGGCGCGGGTCTTGGCCGGTATCGCCCGTGAAAAGAACCTGGCCACGCAGATGGGCACGCAGATCCACGCCGAGTCGAATTACCGCCGCGTGGTGGAACTGGTCCAGGCCGGGGCGATCGGCCCCATCCGCGACGTGCATGTGTGGCTGGGGGCCAACTTCGATGGGCCGCCCAAGCCGGTCGGCGGCCGACAGAACGATGCTCCCAAGCAGGGGCAGCCCGTGCCCAGCACGCTCGACTGGGACCTCTGGCTCGGACCTGCGCCGTTTCGACCGTACAGTGGGACCTATGTGCCATTCCAGTGGCGTTACTGGTGGGCATTCGGCAACGGCGTCCTGGGCGATTTCTTCTGCCACTACTGCGACTTGGCCTTTTGGGCCTTGAAGCTCCGGCATCCCACAACGGTCGAGGCCGAAGGGCCGGTCCACCCCGAAAGCGCCGCACTCTGGACCATCGCCCGCCAGGAGTATCCAGCCCGCGGCGATCTGCCGCCGGTAGCGCTGACCTGGTATCATGGCGGCGCGCATCCGGCCTGGGTCAAGGAGAAAAAGGTACCGCAGTGGGGCAACGCCGTGTTGTTTATCGGGACCGACGGGATGCTGATTGCCGACTATGGCCGACACCGGCTTCTTCCTGAGGAGAAGTTCAAGGATTACCAGCGGCCGGCCAAGTCGATTCCCGATTCGATCGGCCATCATGCGGAGTGGATCCGGGCCTGCAAGACCGGCAGCCCGACCACCTGCAATTTCGACTATTCGGGGGCGTTGACCGAGGCGGCTTTGTTGTGCAATGTCGCCCTGCGAACCGGCAAGAAGCTCCAATGGGACGCGGCCAGCCTCAAGGCGACCAATTGTCCCGAGGCCGACCAGTTCCTCAAGCAGCCCTACCGCGCGGGCTGGGTGCTGTAGACGGGACAATAAGTAACTTCCGTGTTTCTGCGAGGGTGGCATGCCTTAAGCCTTCTAGGCTAGGCATGTCGGCGGCAAACATGCCTAGCCTAGAAGGCTTAAGGCATGCCACCCAAATCCGGAAGTTATTCGTTGGTTGCCCCGATAGAGCGATCGACATGAAAATGCCACTGGCTTGCCGTCTGTCGATTTATCATTGAGCCGGCTGGCGAAACGACGGGGATGGAGGGCATAACATTTCGCATTTTCACATTTCCACCTTGCGTCCTGGAGGCGGAATGCGGAAAATAGATTAACGCCTGTCTCGCCCACGGGCCTTGACCGTTAGCTTGCCAACTGCCAGAAATACCAGTAAGACATATTACCCCGGCATGTAAGACCCTCATGTACGTCAGGCTTTCCAGCCTGACATGCCTGTTCCGCCAGGCTCGGGTACCATGTACCCATGGTCGGCCTGACCTACTTTCGTGCCGTGGTAATATCTATCCCGGTAACCGCGGGAGTAAGGCCTGCCACCCGCGCCTTACACCCATTCCGACGACTGTTTTTAGCATGTGTCGTATCGCCACTTCGCACGGAGGATCGCCTTGACCCCAAGGAACTGCCCGAGACGTTATTTTATTACGCCAGTCCTTCCGGCCGCGGTTGCCTGGGCTTTGCTTCTCCTGGGAGGGGCTGCGGCCGTGGCGGGGTCGCCCCAAAGTGTTGCGCGGCCTGACCGACGGGCGGCTACGGCCGAAACGGCTTGGCTCCTGGCCTGTGACGACCAAGCATGGACGATGACCTTGGCGGCCCCGGCCGCCGCGCAACTGGGAAAAGCAGGCTCTAGTAGTCCGCTCATCATGGCCCTTACCAGCCCGCCTACGCGGGAGGCAGAATGGCTGCTCTCGCTGACTCCGGGCCGACGGGCAATCGTGCTGACAACGTCGGATAGTGTAAAGCTTGGCTCTACGCTGAAAAAGCGGCCAGTCGAATTGTTGCGCGTCGGCAACAGCCCCGGTGCGGCCAGCGCGGCGGTGGCGCGGCGATTCTGGAAGGAGTCGCACGAAGTCGTCGTGGCAGCGGCCGACGATCCGGAGGCCGTGGTCCTGGGCAGCGCCCTGGCGGCGAGCCTGGGCGTGCCGCTGCTGCTTTGCCAAGAAGATGAAGCGGGGGCCGCGCTGTCGGCAGTGCTCAAGGAACTGTCGGTTACACGGATGTTGGTGGCGGTGAGCGATATTAAAAAATCGCCCCACTGGGTTCAGGACTATGAAATCCCCGCGCGGATTTTGCTACCCGCGGCCCTGCAACATGGCCTGATCGCAGCCCTCGGGGCGGATAGGGTCCACAACGTGGTGGTCGCGCGGGCGCCGGATGAGCGGGCGGGCGTGGGACATACGGCATGGCTGGCGCCGTACTTGAGTCTTGCCCGTGGCGCGGCGGTGGTATTGACCCATGCCCAAGGGGCCGCGGTGGCCGAGGCCGACGTGCAGGAGTTGATCCACCGCGAGTCGTTGCAACCGCGGACGGTGACCATCCTGGCCGACTACGCCTCGATCGGCTATCGCTACGTGGAACTCGATCCGGGCAATGGGGAGACCGAGCGCGCCGAGCCGCCCGCGGTCGTTTGCCAGCCGGCGACATCCGCCGCAACGGTCGTCTCCGGGGGCACAGCCATCCTGCCGACGGTGCCGTCCCCGCCGCCGCATTACATCGTCCGCACGGAACCATTCGTGCCTTGCCAGCCGGAGCAGTTGGCCACGCTGGGCGTGGGCCGGATTCCGCTGGAATCGCTGGGCGACGCCTCGGTCTTCTTCGCCCGTGGGTTATTGCGCGAACGACTGCTGGGCAAGGCTGAGCCGCGGCTGCTGATGGTTGCCAACTCCGGCGCGATGCGGCGCTCGCTGCCGATGTGCGAGACGATCAGCCGCGTCACGGCGGCCGAGTTCAAGAACTTCGATGTACACGTCGATGAGTTCTACGGCAAGCTGACCGACTCGCCGGAGATCCTCACGGCCGCGCAGTCGGCGAACTTGATTCTCTATGAAGGCCACGTCTCCTATCAGGATTTGATCGACGCCCCGATTCTACGGAGATCGCAATCGCAGGATTACCCCTGGGAAGAGGACGAGCTGGAAGGGGTCGTTATCGGGCGAAACGCCGCGGACCGGCATGAAGACCAGGGCCAGCCGCCGCGGGTCGTGATGGCCGAGCCGGCGCCGGGGCATCTGCAAGGGCCGTTGACGGGGATGCCCATCTTCTTTTTACAGAGTTGCGAATCGCTGGACGATTCCGTGCTCTGGCGCATGGACGAGTTGGGCGGGGTGGCCGTGATCGGCAGCATGACGCCCATCCACAGCGGCTGCGGCAGTTCCCTCTTGAACGCGGCGATGACTTCGTTGCTCTATCGCGGCGGCACGCTGGGCGAAGCGCTTCGCGACGCCGAGAATTACATGTTTTGCGTGGAGGAGCTGAAGGCCCGCCGCGGCCACACGGAAATGGCCAAGGGCGTTCGCGTGGCACTCAGCTTCCGCCTCTGGGGCGATCCGGAGTTGCATGTCCTGCCCGGCCGCTTGGGCGCCCCGCGGCAAGCGCCCGTGCGGGCGAAGTGGGAAGACGACGATACGGTGCGGATCGATCTGCCCGAGTCGCGGCTGCCCGAGGCCCGCAACGAGAAATACGTGGCCTGCATGTTTCCCAATTGCCAAACGGCGGGGTTATTGAAGACGGTGGGCGAGTCGGCGAAACGAATCTCGCCGGTCTATTATTTCTGCCTGCCGCTGCCGCAGAGCATGGCCGACCGCGACGTGGTGGAGTTGGAACCGTCGCGGAGCGATGCCCGGCGGGTTGACGCCCGCTTGGACCGCAGCCGCGGCCTGCTGTACCTAGTTTACTATCCCGAGCAGGAGGCGCCGGGCGATTCGATCGTCCTGCGATTCAAGGCCGTGACTGCCGCCGAGCGCACCCGGAGGCAGGCGAAGTGACCGGCAAGTCGAATTCCTTATGGACAATCCTAGTTCTCTTGGTCCTGGGGATCGGCTCTCTCGTTGCGCGGCACAATCTTAATCTCGGGGCCGGCGACAGCGATTATCTGTTGACCTATACGGCCGACTTTCATGCCCGCAGTGCCCTGATGCCGGAGGCCCGCTTGATGGCGGCCTTTCCTGAGACGACGCGTTACTGTCGCGTGCTGGAGCAGGAGATCGACGCCCCGGAGATGGACCTGGTGCGGACCCGCGTTCACACGGCGGCCGCGCGAAAGGACATCGTGTTGAAGGCCCGCAACCCGGGGCAAATCACCTGTTCGATCTCCTTTCGCCTCCAGCTCGATCGCAAGGGCGAGGGGCAGAATGCGCCCGATGCGGCCCTGACTCCCCGCGAGCGGGCAACCTATACGGCCAACGCCAAGGGCATGACGGCGACGAGCGACACGGCGCGGCAGATCGTCAACCGGCTGTTGGACAGCCACCCCGGGCCGCATGACCTGGTCGATCGGATCTTCCGCGAGGTGTTCCACGATATCGTGCCGGCCGGCGAAACGGGCCCTGCTACGGGCGACGAGGCCCTCATGCACCAGGCAGGATCGCCGCTGGGACGCGCCCAGGCCTTTGCTCTCCTCTGCCGGCACGCCAAGATTCCAGCCCGGTTGGTGACGGGTTTCGAAATCAAGAAGGGGGAAGACATCCGCCCGCAGACCTGGGTGGAGGTCTATGCGGTCAATCGCTGGGAGCCGTACGATCCGGAGAACGGCTTTGAGGGCGCTCTGGACTACAATTACCTGCCCGTGCGGCGCGACGGCGTCGAGTTGATTCGCGTCACCAATTCCACGGACCTGTCGTGCTCCTACTCGATCCAAGGCATTCCGCCGGCGACCCGCACGATCTGGGGGATATTCGATCTGCGCCGCCTGCCGGGCAAGCTCAAGGAGCCGATCAAAGTCGTCTTGATCCTGCCCATCGGTGCCCTCTTCACCGCGCTGGTGAGAACGATTATCGGCATCCGCACCTTCGGCACGTTTTCGCCCACGCTGCTGGCCCTGGCCTTTGTCTACAATGATTGGCGGAGCGGGATCTGCATCTTTTTCGTCGTCATCGCCACGGGCTTTGTCAGCCGTTCGTTTCTGGACCAACTCAAGCTCCTGCTGGTTCCCCGCTTGGGAATCATCCTCACGATGGTCGTGATGCTCATGGTGCTGAGCATCTCGGTGATGAACTATTTCAAGTGGGTGCCCGGCGGCCAGACCGTGCTCTTGCCGATGGTGATCCTGACGAATCTCGTCGAGCGGTTCTACGTCACCACCGAAGAGGACTCGATCTTCCAGGCCATGCGGTTGCTGATCAACTCTGTGGCGTTGGCCCTGGTCATCTATTTGTTGCTGCGTTGGCCGGACCTCGGCGATCTGCTCTTCCATTATCCCGAGTTGCACTTCTTCACGGTCGCGGCCTTGATGCTGATGGGACGCTACACCGGCTACCGCTTGACGGAGTTGGTGCGTTTCCGCGATCTGGTCCCTCCGCCGGAAAGTCACAAGGGGTAGTCCGCATGCCGAAACCCTCTCGATGGCGATTCTGGGCCTGGCCGAGCGAGTTAAAGAAAGCGGGGATCGTCGGCATCAACCGCCGCAACGGCAGTTTCATTCTGCCGGTGAACCGCCGGGCCTTTTACCCGCGGGTCGACGAGAAGCACATCACGAAGGGGATTTGCCACGCTACCGGTATTCCCGTACCAGAGACGTATGCCCTGATCGAGAACAATGGCGACGTGAAGCGGTTTCTGGAGCTTTCCGGCAATCGGCCGGAATTTGTGATCAAGCCGGCCGCGGGCAGCGCAGGGCGGGGGATCGTGGTGGTGGCGGAGCATGATGGCCAAGTGTTTGTGACCTCCAGCGGGGAACGCCACACGCTGGCCGATCTGCGCTATCATATCTCGGCGATTCTTTCCGGGCTGTATTCGCTGCACGGGCAGGTCGATCTGGCGATCATCGAGCAGCGGATCGTCCGCCACGACGTCTTCGCCAACATCAGTGTGGGCGGCACGCCGGACATCCGCGTCGTGCTCTACCGCTGCATCCCGGTGATGGCCATGGTCCGACTACCGACGCGGGCCTCGCGCGGCAAGGCGAATCTGCACCAAGGCGCGGCTGGCGTAGGCGTCGATCTGCGCTCCGGCCGGACCTTCGGCGGCGTCTGCATGGACCGCGCGATCGCCCGGCATCCCGACACTGACTACGCGATCGCCGGCGTGGAAGTTCCCTTCTGGAAAGACCTCTTGCGAGCCGCCATGAAGCTGGCCGACGGGCTGGATTTGGGCTATATCGGCGTCGACTTCGTCGTCGATGCCAACCTTGGCCCCGTGGTCCTGGAGGCCAACGCCCGGCCGGGTCTCAATATCCAGGTTGCCAATCGCCGTGGTCTGGCCCCGCGGCTGGAGTATCTCGATTCTCTGCCGCCCGAGCGGTTGCGCCCCGATTGCCGGGAAGAGCAGATCGAGCGCGTGGCGGGGCTGTAGTCGCAGCTCGGTTCGGAACGTCTCCGCGCTAGCCACTCTGAAAATCAATTCTCCTGGTGGGCCTATTCCTTCTCCGACGGCACGTGACGTCTCGGCTCCCCGGTTTCGCTCTTGCCGTTGGATGAGGGCACGTTGGTGGACACATTGTCGGCGGCGCCTTCGGGACTTACGACAATCGGCGAAATCCACTGCTTCCGCAAGGCATATTCGTGCCAGCCCACCAGGGCTGCGCTGAACGCCAAGGGCATGAGGAAGTAGATCACGCGAAAAACGATGATGCCGGCAACCACCATCGGCATGTTCGCTTCAGGATTCGGCACCAGTTGCAACGTTCCCAGCAAGGCCATCATGCCGGCTTCCAGCACGCCCCATCCGCCCGGTACGTGCGAGAGCACGATCAGCACGTAGACCACCAGGTAGACTTCAAGGATCTTCAAATAACCGCCCAGGATCGGCGGGAAGAGGGTGTAGAGCACGGAGCCGGCCACAAGCATGTCCGCCGAGGCGATGCCGATCTGGTAAATGGTCAGCCGAAACGGCGGCACCGGCAGCGTCCAGCGAAAGATCTTCAAGGAACCACGGTGCAATAGGCTCGTGCCCACGTAAAATCCTGCCAGTAGGAGCAGTACGACGCCGAAGGGCCGCGAATCGGAAAACAAGTACGCAAACCAATCGACGGCCTCTTTAGGAATCTTTGTCAACAGGGCCTGCGTGATCGACTGAAGCTGGTCGGGCGGAATTCGCAGCGGCGCCGCCACGAACAGTACGCCCGAAATAAAGAACACGCCGAACCAGAACGTCAAGGCCAGGATCACCAGCAACTGGACGATCTTCGTCAAGGGGATGTTCCACGACGAGTAGAGGCGATAGCGCAGGGGAACGCCTGCCAAGGTAGCGCCGAAATTGTAGCTGAACGAATAACTGGTCAGGGCGGCGAAGGCGACCCTTTGCAGCGAAATCGGCACCTTGGCATAACGAAAAGCCAGGTAATCGAAACAGACCAGGATGCCATAATTGATGATCGTCAAGCCCAATGCGACCATGATGCGCCAAATGGGGATGTCCAAGAGGCTGTCGTAAATCTTGGCGGGGGTCAACTTGGCCCGCGCCAACTCGTCGCACAGCAACCAGGCCGCGACGGCAAAGACCGCCACGACGAGCAATGGCCCCAACAGGTGGAGTGGACTTCTCTTTTTCATTGCAAATCTGTCTCTTGCCGCCGCGGCATTCGCTTAGGACCGGACGATAAATAGCTTCCGGAAGTTATTCGTCGATCGCACCTTATTTTCCCAGTTCATCCGCCAGGGCGCCGGCGCCGTACAACTTGCGTAACGTCTCTTCGATGGCTGCGCTGTGGACGGCGATGGCCCGCCCCACTTTCTCCGTATAAATAAAGTCCCATACCAACGATTCGAGGTTGCCGTCGAAAATGATACCCACGAACTGTCCCTTGCGATTGACCACGGGGCTGCCCGAATTGCCGCCGATGATGTCGGCCGTGGACACGAAGTTCAGCGGCGTGTTCAGGTTCAACCGGTCCTTGCCATCCAGCCAGCGTTTGGGCAGATTGAAGGGTTCGCGGTTATGATGTTCGGCCGAGTGCTTGTAAGCGCCGCCGAGCGTCGTCCAAGGGGGTTGCGGTTGCCCCAGTTCGTCATAACCCTTCACCACGCCAAAAGAGAGACGGAGCGTAAAGGTGGCGTCCGGATAGTCCTCCGTGCCGGACACGGCGAAGCGCGCCTTGGCGATCTTGGCATAGGCCTGCCGCAGCGGCTCATCGACCTGTTCTTCCAGCGTGCGGCGGACCTTCCGCGCTGGCCCATCGACGAGCAAGGCCAGTTGGATCATCGGGTCTTTCGAGGCCTCGATGGCCGCCTTGCCGCCTTGGGCGAGCTTGCGCCGCACGGCTACGTCCCTCAATTTCGACCCGCGGACCAGTTCGGCAGCCCGATCGCGCGGCGATCGGCCGTCGAGCACCTTCACGACCAATTCGTTGTCGGCCCCGGCCTCGGTTACGAACATGCTCAGGGCGTCGGCCAGCTTGACCGTTTCCAAGTCATCGTAGATCGGCGCTTCGGAGAAAAGGATCTGATCGAGCGATTCGCGGTTCGACTTGCGATACTCGCGCAGACGATCCGCGTTGGGCTTGCCGTCTTCCTCGGCCATCCGCACGAGAGTCCTGGCGATCAGAAATTGGCGGCAGCGAAACGCGCGGCCTTCCTCCAGCAGGAGCACGTTCTTGCGGATCGTGCGCAGAGTCTTCAGGACGGCGACGACGTCGTTCCAGGCCGAACCGGTGGCCTTCTGAAACGACGCTTCGGATTCGATGGCTTCGGATTCGATGGCGTCGACGGCGTCGCGCAGGGCTTTCTCCGCCGCCTGCTTGGCCTTCATCACCGCCGGATCTTGCAGGCCCTCCAGGCGGCCGACCTGGGCCTTGCGCGAATTCTGGATGTTGAACAACTCCTCCCGGGCACGCCGCGCGTTCTCGTCGGCCCGCTCGCTGTAGTTCAGCAACAGCACTTCGTTGCGCATCAGCCAATTCAACATCGTGGGCAAGGAGAGGTCGCGCAGGTAGTCGAGATGGGCCACCGTGTCCAGGCGATCGGTCTTGCCGGGATGGCCGGAGACGAAAATCAATTCGCCGTCGGCTGCCCCGGCCGACGCCCACTGCAAGTAGTGCTCGATCTTGGCCGGCTTGTTGTCTTCGTAGACGCGGAAGAAGCAGATGTCGAGGTCATAGCGGGGGTACTCGAAGTTGTCTGGATCGCCGCCGAAGAAGGCCGCGTCCACCTCCGGGGCGAAGACCAAGCGGACGTCGGTGTACTTCTTGAAGCGGTAAAGGTGGTACTGCGCCCCCTGGTAAAGGGTGATCACATCGCTCCGCAGCCCCGTCTTCTCCGTCGATTCTTGCTCGATCGTGTTCAAAATTGCGCGGCGGGCCTTTTCCGACTCGGCCAAGGTGCCGTGCTTGGGAACCGCGGCGTTGACCCGCTCGGTGACGTCCTCGATGCTCATGAGCACGTTCAATTCGAGGTCGACGCACTTGATTTCCTCGCTCTGCGTCTTGGCATAAAACCCGTCGGCCAGGTAGTTCTTGTCCTTGGTGCTGAACTTTTGCAAGGCATCGGCGCCGACATGGTGGTTGGTCAGCACCAGCCCATTGGACGACACGAACGACCCCGAGCCGCCCGAATTGAAGCGCACGCTGGCCCGCTGCAAGTGGTCGAACCAGGCCTGGTCCGGCTCGAAATCGTACTTCTCCTTGAGGATTTTCTTGGGCGGGTTGTTAAAAAGCCACATACCTTCGTCTCCCTGGGCGGCCACGGGGCCGAAAAAGATCATTCCTATGCCGGCCAGAAACCAAGTCAGCCGGGCTTTTCGTGTCCATCCACCAGTAGCCTGTTGCATTGCGAAAAACTCCTCTCGCCGGGAAATGTGAGCGGTCGTGATGTCGATATAAACTAAAATCATACTTCAGGCGGAAGATTGCCGCAATAATGCCGGCTCAGGATAGGGAACCTTGACCCTGGGGGCCATTGCAGGGTAAACTGGCTCTCACTATGCGAAAAGAAACCGACTGTATTCTCTGTGGATCGTGCGTGGCCGACATCCTTTGCCGGCCGGTTGCCCTGGACGTGGCCATCGGCGCTGGCCGACTTCTGTCTACCGAACCGCTCCAGGTCACCACGGGCGGGATCGTGAACAACTCGGGCGTGGCCATGGCCCGGCTGGGCATGAAGGTGGCCGCCTTCACCTATGTCGGCCGCGACGAATGGGCACGGCTGATCCGCGGCCGGTTGGAGGCCGAGGGGCTCGATTGTACGGGCCTCCTGGAGCACCCGACCGCCTCGACCAGTACGACGGTCGTGCTCATCGATCCCAGCGGCGAGCGGAGCTTTGCCCACTGCGTCGGCGCGCCGAAACTCATGGACCGCCGGCTCTTCCTCGACCATATCGACCTCTTCGCCCGCAGCCGCATGACGCTGATCGGCTACTACTCGCTCATGCCGAACCTGGAGGGCGATCTGCCGGAGGTCCTGGCGGCGATCCGCGAAACGGGTTGCAAGACGGCCCTGGACTGTGCCGGTAGCGGCGGTTCCATGCAGCCGCTCGAGCGAATGCTGCCGCACCTGGATGTCTACGTTCCAAGCCATAACGAGGCGAGCCATCAGACCGGCTTGGACGATCCACGGGCGATCCTGGAGTTGTATCGCGGTTGCGGGGCCGCTGGGCTGGTGGGCGTGAAACTCGGTTCCAAGGGCGTGCTGCTTAGTCCCACGGTCGGCGAGTACATTGAGATTCCCGCTGTCGCCCCGCCCGGCCCGATCATGGATACGACAGGTGCTGGCGACTGTTTTTACGCCGGGCTTTTGACGGGACTGCTCCGCGGGTTGGACGTTCGCAGTGCGGGTCTGCTGGGCGCTGCGGCCGGGGCTTGTTGTATTACGGCCCTGGGAGCCACGACCGGCATTCGCGATTTTACCGCCACAGCCGAGTTGGCGGGATTGAAAGGGGAGGTTTTCAACCTGTCGTGACAGATTAAAAATCTGTCCTACAGGATTCCGCAACCAAGCCGACGGCAAGGACAGGTCAGAAAAAAGTGCTTCCAGCGGCGTTTCTTCCGTCTTGTCCGCCGCGACCAACCCGCCGTATCGGGGCAGGCAGCGGTGTGACTTGGTCACGAA
>CAZTPX010000096.1:0-36411 GCA_964615095.1 uncultured Planctomycetaceae bacterium
AGGGTATCCATTCTACACCTTAACCGCGCGCCCAGTTTTCCGGGTCCCGCGCAATCATCCAGCAGCGACGAGTGCAGACGCATCTTCGGCGTGGTGGTACCCGGACGTGGAAACTCCCGGACAGACTTCTGCAAAACCAACTCGAAGGGCGCGCGATTGTGGAGCTTCTTCAGTGCCGTAAGAAACTCGGGCCGAAAAATGGCAGCCTTGAGCCGGTCGTTGGCTGGTTTAGTGTCTACGTTCACGAACATTCGCAGGCCGTTCGCGCCGATGGCGACCGTTTGGTGCGCAAATCTCTTGCACTCCTCGAAGGGATCGGGACCGAAAGCGACCCAGCAGTACGATTGCGAACGCGGCAGCGCACCCACGTGTGGCAGTTCGTAGAACTTGTCGATCTTGCGTAATTCGGTCTGCACACGGGCCGCAAAGTCATTCATCTGGTCGAGAACCCAACGTCGTGCATCCTCATCGTCGTGCAAGAGGAAGTAATCAAAATGGTCGCGTTGAAAGCCAGTGAACCCGCTCATTTCGTTGTACTCCAGGAACTGGACAAACTGCCTTACCAACAGGCACGAGGAAGCGTCCGTCAGACTGGGCAGGAGTTTGTGGAAGAAGCTGTGGACGTCTCGCCAAGTGTGCAGGACGATCTTCGGTGGCACATGTTCGGCGGACCCGAGGCGAGAAAGGTGAGCCTGCATGTGTTTCGGAGTGAAATCGTTGTCGCCAACTTTGCTCTCTACGAGAACGGCGAATCCGTCGCCGTACACCCACGCGTCCGGAAGGCTTTCATAGGTTGGCCCCGCACATTGAGTGGGCGGCCAAACCGACTTCCGCTTGGAAATGCCCAGCAGCACGCGGTGCCGCTTGTGTGCCGCGTGCCCCGAGGGAAGGTCTTGACGCTGTAATAGAAAGTCGGCTCCAGTCGCGTTGGCAATGCCGAGCCAAGCCAGAAAAGGACGCCACACAGCCTCGCCGCCGAGGCGTAGCGTATTGATGAGCGCCTTCGTGACATTGTTCTCAAGCTGCCGATCGCGGTCGGTGTCTGAGCACGGGCCATGATAGGTATAAAAGAGGTTATGGTGCAAATCCATCACGGCACAATCTCCCGCACGACGCGCCACCCAGAACCTACGCAGCTTGGCACGCCGCACCTTAGATATCTTAGACTACCATGCGGCGATCGTCCTTTCAAGGTTCCTTGAAATCACCGACATTAACTTTGTAACCGCTACCCACAACCAGAAAGGATGGCAACATGCCCCTCACAATCAACGTCGGTCTGTCCGAAAAGCGTGGCACCGCAAACTACGGGTCCGTCGGCGCATCGTGTAATGTCAGTTTTGAGGCCGGGCACGACCTGCTCGACAACGACCTCGCCGGCTTCCATGCCAAGGTGAAGAACGCTTACGTCGCCTGCGCTCAGGCCGTCAAAGACGAACTTGCTCGCGAGCAGGGGGCCGAGAACGCCGCCAGCGGCAACGGTTATGCTGCAGCGAATGGCAATGGCCGCGCCGCCAGCAACGGTCACTCCAATGGCTGCACGAACAGCTACGGAAATGCAGCGCCGCCGTCGCAAAGCGGTAACAGCAGTCGCAACGGCCAAGCCGGAAACACCGCTTCCGAGAAACAAATTGGCTACGCCAAGCAACTCGCCAAGGGCATCCCCGGCCTCGGCATCCGGCGGCTGGAAACGCTGGCGCAGAAGATGTGCGGCAAACCGTTGGCGGCCCTGACCACGCTCGACGCTTCGGCGTTAATCGACACGCTAAAGGCCGTGAAGGCCGGCGAGATCAACCTCGACACGGTGTTGGAGGGCAACGCCGCATGAGCACCGGTCTACTCGGATTTGAAACGATCGCAGAGCGCAAGGAAGGCTCCGATGCCTACGTTTCGGCCTCGCGGTTGAACCTCTGGCTCAAGTGTCCTCTTGCGTGGCGGCTGCGTTACCGAGATGGCATCCGCACGCCGACATCGCCGGCTTTGTTGCTTGGCAAATTTGTCCATGCGGGTTTGGAGGCCCTTTACCGCCATCGGCAGCTTGGCATCCAGCTCGACGCCGAACAAGTCACCGGCAAGATGCTCGACACGTGGGCCAAACTACTCGATGAGGAGGAGTTCGTCTTCGATTCGGTGGACGAGGAACAGGCCATGCGACAGCAAGGTTGCGATCTGGTAAAGGCGTACCTCGCCTACGCCCCCGCAGACGAAAAGGTGCAGGCCGTGGAGGTTGCTTTGGAATCGCCGCTAATCGACCCCGAGACGGGCGAAGACCTGGGCATGCCTCTGGTCGGAGTCGTCGATTTGGTCCTCGACTACGAGGGCGGGCCGTTGATCTGCGATTTCAAAACGGCCTCCAGGAGCAGCGAGCCAATGCAGATCGCAAACGAAATCCAGCTTACCAGCTACGCCTACTTGCTCCGGCACCACAACCGCTGGGCGGAATCGGGGCTGGAAATCCGGTCCCTCATCAAGACGAAAACGCCGAAGGTGGAGTTCCATCCGTATCCGCCGCGCACGGATGCCCATTTTCGGAGGCTGTTCGCCGTGGTGCGCGAGTATTTGGAAGCATTGGATCGTGGCCGATGGAATTACCGGCCAGGCTTTGGCTGTGCACTTTGTGACTACCGTCGCGAGTGTTCGGATTGGAGTCCATGACCATCCCAGGCCGGCGTTTCCGCTGTCGCCACGGCAGTAAATGCCGAAGATGAGCAGCTAAACGAATACGCCCGACGGTGGCCGCGCTTAGCGCGGCCCTTTTAGCCGGGCTTTTCTTTAGCTCGCCGGGCGGGCGCAGGGGCCTCCTACTCGTCATCGTGCCAAAGTGGGCCGTAAGCAAGTGTTGTTGTTCTGAGCAGGTTGCCTGCCTCGTTATTCTTCGGTTCGAGCTTTAGAACCTTCCTGCAATCAAGCTGTGTTCTGCGGTAGTCCTTCTTTGCATAATATTGACTTGCCCGGCCGAGATATGCCTCGACGCAATCAGGCTGGAGTCGAATGGCCTCGCTATAATCCGCAATCGCCTTGTCCACGTCTTTCTTTGCCTTATAGGCATGGCCGCGACGGCAGTATACATAAGCAGCCGTCGGATCGAGCCTGATAGCATCGCTGTAATCCGCAATCGCCTTGTCCCACTCTTCTTTCCCCGCGTAGCCAGTGCCGCGACCACAGTATCCTAATGCGTTCTTTGGATCGAGCCGGATAGCATCGCTGTAATCCGCGATAGCCTTATCGAGATCTCCATCGTCCCGGCGGGCCCACAGGTAGGCGTTCCCCCGGGTAATATGGGGGCCAGCGGCACTGGGGGCAAGCCGAACAGCTTCCGTGGCGTCGGCAATTGCCTGCTTGAAATCGCGCTTGTTAAAGTAGGCCGAGGACCTACCTTCGTACGCCGAGGCCGACTGAGGGTTGAGTCGGATAGCCTCGTCGAAACAACTAATCGCCAAGTCATAATCCGCCTTGGCCAGCGCCTTCTCTCCCTTTGTCTCAATGGCGTTATCAGCCTTCGTCAGACCTGCCGTGGACAGGACAGACAACATCACAAACAACAGACGAATCGCATTTCGCATCTTTCACTTCTCCCTTCGTTTTCTGAAAGTGTCATGGGATATACTTGGCCGGCAAAGCAGACATGCGGATCTCCTGTCGGCCATTACGCGCAAACAAAAAGAAGGCACGTGTCGGGCTTATTCTTTAACCGTTGGGCTGCTCGGTTTCGATGGGCGACCTATCGTGATGGCCTTATCATGCCCTTCCGATGCAGAGAAGAAGGGGTGCTCGACAAAGCCGAACTTCCTGGCGATAAGCATGTCGGGAAATGTGCTGATCCTCGTGTTCTGCTCCATGACCGCCTTGTTGAATTCGAGACGAGCTAGCGCAATGCTATCCTCTGTCTCCCGCAGTTGATCGAAGAGGTCGCGATATGACTTGTCTGCTTTCAGTTTCGGGTACGCCTCCGCGATGGCGACAAAAGTCGGCGCGACCCTTCTGGCGACTTCTTCCGCCTTTGCTGCCATCGACGATGGGGCTGTCGCCCTTGACCTGTACGCCGCCACTTCCTTGAATGTCTTGTTTTCGTGCGTGGCATACTGCGCGACAACGGCGACAAGGTTGCCAACGAGGTCAAACCGCCGTCTGAGAAGGACATCCACATTGGACATCGCCATGTGGCATCGGTTCTTTCCCGCGACAAGCCGGTTGTATATGGAGACTAGAAATAGACTCAGGCCAAGTCCGATCGGGAAAATGCCCGCGAAGAAGAGGAAGAGGAAATAATGCGATGGATCTGAGGTCGCCTGTAGTGTGAAACACGTACCCATAACCACGCCGGCCCCAACAAGCAAGCCAGCAACCCATGTCATAGTCGTTCCTTTATTGTCCGTCCTAATTTGTCCAGTCGTGATGCTGCCGGAAACAGTTGCGGTTTGCGCACAAGCGGCGATGGGACCGTCCCGTCCTGTGGCAAACGCGTCTTCCTCGTCTTGAGGGCCATGCATTACCCAACGGCAGACGCGGCAGATCGTGGCCACGGTCGCGAACACGAAGGATGCAACAGCGCATATGACAAAGAACACCGCCGGCGTGTAGGCCAGCAGCGCCACAACGCTGCTATTGGCCTGCTCAACTGGTATGCCGGTAGCTATGCCAGCAAACAAGACACTCAAATAGGCGAGAGTAAGGAGGCCTACGGCAAGCGCAAAGCCGCCTCCGTTCTTCCATAGCTCAACGAAACCATTCTTGCAGTAGTCGAACAAATACACGTTGCGCTCCCAATGAAAAAAGGGCGCCGTCCGATGCTGCCCGCCGAGCCCCGACTAAGAGGCATAACAGAACAGCATGGCCGACGCCCCGTTCTCACGGGGCGCGGTCCAGAGGCTGCTTCTGTTATTCAAGAGCTTGCGCTCAGGTTAGTCGTTTTCGGCGAAGCAGGTGGACGCTTGCGCGTCGATCAAAATATCTTCATGGCCGTCAAGCGGCCGTGTTCACTCTTACATTACGAAAATCCGTGGTTCCGAATGTTCAAAATCAGTCGCGAGCCGAAGGCCCACGTATCGCTTAGTTTATTCTCGCAAGCCTCGCTACGCAAGCGTCCCCTACGAAATTAATTGACAGCGCGGTGCGCCACGTGATTTCGGGGCGTAAATGGCTGGCGGCAAGGAGTTTGGGCCAGGTGGGGGAAGTTTAAGGACCGCCAATTCTGGCCCGCCGCTGCCTGTGCGGACACGCAACCACCACGCTGCGCGACAGACAGCTACCGTCCAAATTCGGCCATGAGCATGTCAACGGCGTGCTTTTGCATGTCCTGCGTGTTGCCCAAGGCGGAGGAATTTTCGCTGCTGGCAAAGCTCGCCAAGACATCGGCGCCTGCCGCGCAGTTCGGCTTGCCCATCGACGCGAAGACCGTTGCGTGCGCTTCCACATCTGTCGCCGCGTTGGTCGCCGCGGTAGCCCCGGCCGTCATGGAGTCCGCAGCGACTGTCCCTGACGTGTCGGCCACCGCGATCCAACCATAGGCGCACAACTGGCTCCAGGAAAGCGGAAGTGGCTCATGTTCGCCCCAGGGATTCTCAAGTTGGAACGTGTCGTACGTCGGGCTGTTGGGGTCGGCATCATAGCTAGCGATCTCGTACGCGTGGCAGGAAACCAACTGCATGTCATAGAAAACTTCGGGGTCGCCGCTGAGGAAAATCGCCGCCGTCACCGCCTCGTGGTTCTGAATCGCGGTGATCACGGCCTGCTTGGTTGCCAAGTCGCTGGCCGCAGGGGAGTATGTCGTCGCGGCCGTGCCCAACACTTGTTGATCAACCAGGTTCATGTAGCCAGAATAGAGGCCGGAGTAGGTATTCGTTCCGTCCCGTCCCTCGTGCCCGGTCTCGTTCCACTGGGCATAAGCCTTTTCGATAATGGGCAACCAGTAGGACCCGTCGGGGCCAGGCCGGTCGTATACCAGGCCCCCGGTTTGCCAGGCCGGCAAGAGGCCATTGACAGTGACGTAATCCGCAATGTACGGCCCCGTCCCGTTGTTCTGATAGTAAAACCTTACCGTGTAGCTGGCGATGCCGTTTTCAACTCCGTTGGAAATAATCATGTTCTCGATGGCGCCCGGGGAACTATCAGCGATTGCGCCCAGGGCCGCGATCAAATAGCAATCGCCCAAGTTGCCTTGTTCATCGTCGCTTGATGACGGTATTTGCAATTCTGGATTAGGGTTGTCGCCATACAGCGGGCCGGCCACCGCGCTATAGCTGGCCGACAAGGAAACGAAAGCCGGATCAATCGCCGGAAGATCCGTGCCGTAGAACCATTTGTCGACCAGATCGGTCAAAGCAGTGGCCCGTGTCGCGTCGTCCGGTTGCGCCGCCAAATTTCCCAAAGGCTGCCCTTGGTAATTCGCGTTGGCGGCGTTGCCTTGCACGACATCGCTCGCCAGCACGGCCACGTAATTCGGCATGGCTAAGAAGGACTCGTTTTGCGGCGTGGTCAGCATCTCCAAGGCCGAAAGCGCAGTAGTCGTGACTGCACCACCAACGTCGGCACTTTGCAGGATCTGGATCATGTCCTCGCGATCAATCGTCTGGTCGACGATGAAGAGGCTTTGGACGAGGCCGAACATGGCCGGATTGAGGGCGGCAAGCGACTCGTCGCCGCTGAACACCGCGCCCGGCCCGATCGCCTGGCCGCCATCTACCGCCGGAGGCGAAGCCAGCGGGGCCAGAAAATCGGCGGTGCCTGCCCCGGTCTTGATCGGATTGCCTCCAGCGATCGCAACTTCGATGGTTGCCGTGCCCGCCGTCACGTTGACCGTCGAGCCGCTAGCAGGCAGAATGATCGTGCCGCTGCCCTCGATCGTGGCATCGCCCTGAACGGTGATCGCGCTCACGTTGACCGTGGTCGAAAGGCTGAGGTCGGAGCCGGCGGCGATCACCACGCTCGCTCCGTCGACCCACGATGTCGGCGTACCGTCAAGCTCCCAGGTTCCTGTTGTCCAATCGCCCTGACCCGACCAACAGAGCGTAGGCTGGACGATGATCGTCCCAGCACCAGTCACCGTTCCAGGCAAGCTGGTCGAATAGGCAGCAATGAGCGTGCCGGCCTGGGCGATGGTCCCGCCGGAGTAGGTGTTGTTGCCGCCGAGCACTACAGTGCCGGTGCCAAGCTTCTCCAGCGCGGCCGTACCCGTAACGTCGGCAGATACGGTGCCAGCATAAAGTTGCAACGTGCCGCTGACGTTCAGCGTGCCGCCCAGGAGGCTGCCGGAGGTCAACACGACCGAACTGACCGTCGTCGTGCCGCTGCCCAGATCTAACACGCCGGCCCCGACGCTGATCGAGGAGCACGAACTGATCCCGCCGGAGAGCACGAGGCAGCCATCGCCCGTCTTCGACAGGTTGCCGACGAGGCCGCAAAGCATGGTTGTCGTGCCCGCAGCGACATCCACTTGGCTGGTCGCGCCACTGAGTTCGATGGGAGCACCGGAGAACACCCAACCGTCAGTCAGTACGGAAATCGAGGAAACGGTTACTGCGTTGGTAATCGAGACGCTTTGCGGAGCACCAACGAAGAAGACGTCACTTCCATCGCACCACGCTTGCAATGGTCCTGTCGGGCTACCGACCCGCCAATTCTGTCCTGTGTCCCACGTGCTGGATGCGATGGTGGCAGCATTGCCGGCCCAATAAAGTTGGCGGTCGATCGTATATTGCTGGTCTACGGCGATCGTTGTCATCGCAGCCAAGGGTGTGCCGGCATCATCCGTAATACTGTTGTCCGCTGCAATCGCCAAGCCGACATTTCCACTGCCAGTGATCGAGGTCACCGTAACGAAGTATTCAGAGCCGGAGCCGCTAATCGACGAAACGACGCCGGGGAGGCCGGTCACCTCAAAATCACTGGTCGCCGGCGTGCTTACGCTCTTGTTGAAGTCCACCTCGAAGGAGACACTGTTCGTGTCCACCAAACTCGGGCCAGTCAATACCGGATTCTTGCCATCGAAACTCACGCATTGGATGGCGGTGACGACAGGCGCAATGTCCTGAATCGCAGGCGGCCCGTCTGTGTCGTCGAGCCCACCGCCGCTGTCTCCCAACTCTCCGCCGGCGCCTGGCCCTGTTGAGACTCGGTTTGGCAGTTGCGTTGGGAGTAAGTAGCTCGGGTCGAAGATGAAAGTTGCACCGGCCAGCACAGTCAACCCACCATCCGGCTGGGCGGCCGCGGCGGTAATCACCAGCGTGCCGCTTGAAACCATGGTCCCTGCGGAATAGGTGCTGATGCCCGACCCAGTAACGATCACGGTGCCGGTGCCTGCCAAATCGATGGCCACGGTGCCAAGCCCATCGACGACAGTCCCATAATACGCGGTGGTTACATCCTGACCTTGGGCGCTTTGATTCAGCGTCAACGTGCTGGTGGTTCCAGACGCGTTATTTGTAATGATCCCAGTATCGGTGCTATCGTTGCCGAGCCAGTTCACCGTGCATGAGAATCCATCGAGATCCACACTTCCTTGCACGACAAGGCCCGAGTACTGACTCAGTCCACCGATGGCTCCGACGACGATGGTGGAGTCGCTCGCGACCGTTGTACGGCCGCTGAAGCTGTTATTGCCAGCGAGAACCACCGTGTTGCCGCCATCCACTGTCAGCGCCAGCCGTCCGTCGTCGCCGTCCTGGAGCGTGCCGTCGAAATTGCTCCATCCGCCATCGCCGGCTACCCAGAGCGTGGCGAGAGCGGAACTGCTTTGCACCGTGCCGCTACCCCAGAGCGCGGCAACCGCGACGCTGTTGCTGTAACCTTCCAGATCGAGCGTGCCGTTGACCGTCAGGCTGCCGGCGCCCAGCGCCGTCGTGCTGGCCAATTGTGCCGCACCCTCGATGTCCAGCCCGCCGGTGGATAAGTTGGTCCCGCCGAGAATCGCAGTCCCGCTGCCCGTCACGATGACCGAGAGCGGCCCCACGCAGTCGGTCAACGTGCCGTAAAATGCCGTTCCGCCTCCGGCTACGGTGAGGGCCGCGGGGCCGACGCTGCTTTGGATCGTGCCGTTGCCGGTGAGCGGGCCAGCAGCTTGCGGGAATCCGCACAGGTCAAACGTCCCATTGACAAGCAGCAGAGAATTCGCGCTCAGTGCATCCTCCGCTCCGGCGTCAAGCGTCGATGTCGAGTCAATCGCCGTATTGCCGCTAAACGTGCTCGTGCCCGCCAGGACGACCGTGCAGCCGTTGGCGACGGAGAGCGCTAGTTGCCCGTCGCTGCCGTCTTGAAGGGTCCCGTCGAACTCGCTGGTTTCCCCGTTTCCGTTGACGGTGACCGTCGCCGTGGCCAGGCTGCTCTGGATTGTGCCGCTGCCCCACAGGCCGGCAAACTCCAAGTTGTTGCCGCAGGCGTCCAGCCGGCCGTTGACCGTCAGGTCGCCCGTGCAGTTGATGCTCGCCCCGAGGTCCACGTTGCCATTGACGACAACGCTATAATCGCCGCTGAGCGCGGAGGCCAGCGTCAACGTGCCCGGCCCACCACCCAGCATATAGGTGTCCGATGCCGGCGTGAGCGTACCGTCGAAGGTAACATTGCCGACCGCGCCCAACGACAGTGAATCATAGCCCGTCATATTCACGCCATCTTCGTCCGCGGTCAAGGCCAGCGTCCCCGTGGAGTCTGTGTCGATCACGGTGCGGCCCGCGGCATTGTCGTTATTCAGCCAGGCGGCGGCCGTGGAATACGCCCCGGCTGCTTCCAGCGTACCACCAGTGTCGATCATGATTACCGCCGTTCCGGGCAGCGAATCGGTCGTCTCAAACTCGGCCATGCCGCCGGCGATCTCCACGTTGCCCTGGAAGAGGTTGGTGCCGCTGAAGCGGACCACGCCGCCCCCCAGGCTGTCCATGACCGTGATGCCGCCCGCTGCGCCGCTTGTGTCGCTGCCGTTGACGACACCCATCGCGGCGGTGACGGTCACGTCGCAGCCGTTGGTATCGAACTCGGCCCCGCCCGCACAGACCTCGATCACCTTGCCGGCGGGGATATCGAACGCCGCGGTCCATTGCAGCCCGCCGCCATCAAAGATCAGCGTCGAATCTTCCTCGTTGCCGAGGCTATCCAGACTGTTGGCGGCCACGAACCCGCCCTGCACGACCAAGTTTCCGTCAAGACCGCTGTTGTCTACTCCGCTGAGGTCGAGCGTGCCGCCGCCGATCTTCACCAGGTCGTTCGGACCGCTCGCGCCCCCAGTCAACGTGACGGTCCATCCGTTCGTATCGATCGTTACCTGGGTCGAGGTGACGATCGCTTGAGTAATCGTCAGATCGGCGAGCGCTTGCAGCGTGCCCGGACCGTAGAACGTGATCGGCCCGCTTCCGAGCGAACCAGTGCCGACGGCCAACGTGCCGATGTCTGCGGATGTGCTGCCGATGGTTGTGCTGCTGAAGCTGTTGGTTCCCGTAAGCCCCACGTAACCGTCGCCGCTCATGGTCAGCGGGCCACCCGTCAAATTCGCGGAGATCCAGCCGTTCTGCACGTTGCACGACGTGGTGTTGACCAAGCCGCCGCCCTGGCTGTCGATTATCGTGCCGTTGACGAGGGTCACAGTGCCCAGGTCGAGCGCCTGGCCGTAAGCGTCAAGGCAAGTGTCGTTGGCGATCGTCACGTTGGTGCCGTCCGGAATCTCGTCCAGCCCGTAGACGACCGTGCCGCCGTTGTCCAGGACCAGCGTGTTGCTCGCCCCGTTTACCAGACAGGTCATCGAGTTCATCGCGCCAGTGTAGTTGATCGAGCCTCCCGAGGGCAGGCCGATGACCGACCCTGTCGTCGTGGTGCTGCCGCTGGCGGGGAAGTCCGTCAAGATCAGATCGTTGCCGCCGGAGTTCGCGGAAATGCTCCAGGCGCACGTGCTCCCGGCATCCAGGAAGAAGGCGTTCTCACCGCCAGGAGCGTCGACGGTGATCGAGGGCGCGTCGCCGCTTTGGTAGTCGGGCGCTGTTTGACAGAGCGTGTTGCTACCGCCGCCCAGGGTTATATCCTGCACGCCCGCGCCGCTGAAGTCGATGTCGTTATCGCCCCCGCCCGCGGAGAGGGAGAAGTCGAGGCAGTCTGTGAGGACCACCACGTTGTCCCCGTTGCCCAAGGTCGCCGAGCTGTTGCACGTATTGGCGAGGTCTACGACGTTGTTTCCGTCCGTGGCCGTAACGCTGTCCATGCCATCGCTACACTGGACGGAATTATCTCCGCCTCCCAGGTGCAAGGAGTAGTTTCCTCCCGAGCCTTGGATACCGTCGTTTCCCCCTCCCGCGGTAAGATACACGTTCCCCGAACCAAGGGTAAAAACGTCATTTCCATTGCCCGCCGTCACCGTCCAGGGGCCGCTGTCCAGGTCGATCGTGTCGTTGCCGTCGCCCACTTGGATCGTGCCATATCCGCCGTTTTGGTCGCTGATAACGTCTGTGCCGTTGCCCAAGAGCAGCGTATTGGAACCCGCCCCACCATAAACCACGTCGTCGCCGTCGCGGCCCGACACGTAGAACGAGGTATTGGCATTGGTGATGCCGGACCCGTCGATCGTGCTGTCGTTGTCGTAGGCGTAAACGTAGACCGAAGTACAATTGCCCAAGAAGGTTTGCGCGAACTGCAGGGGCGCATCGCCGTCATCATCGGAGATCGTGCCATCGACAGTGACGCCAGTGCCCGCCGAAGCGATGGTCACGTTGTCGGTGAAGCCGGAGGTTTGCGGCCAGTCCTGATCGAGCGACGCGCCGCCGTAGACCCAGGCGATACTATGGCCCGCGCTGTCCGTGGTCTCAAAGGTCCCGCCCTGGAAGCGGAAGGGAACCGACAACTCGCCCGTCGGATCGCCGTCGAACACGACTTGTCCGACGAGGAAACGGTCACCGCCCGGTGCCACTTCCTCCAACAGATCGGCGTTGATCGCGCTGGCCGGCAGGGATAGTGTACGCGTGTAATCGTCCGCCGTGCCCGTAAGGTCTTGTGAGTCGCTCACGTAGTAGGATGCCACCTGCTGGCCTTCGACCACCGCGTCGTTCAGGTTGGCATCGCTACTGCCGTAGACATAGACAGTGAAGGCGGGGATGGTCACCGTGCCAGCGCCCGTCCAGGTGTCTCCCGGCGGTAGGATATCGTAGGACAAAGTGAAGCTGTTGAATGTTCCGCCGCCGCCGTTGAACGTCCTCAGCTTGAACGGCTTGCCCAGCGAAAAGTCTTGCGACGCGCTCCAGTACATGCAATTCGCTGGGATGTTGGCGCCTTCGCATGCGGAAATCACGTAATGCACGCCGCCTTGCGCGGCAATCGTCTGCAACTCGGCCGGCGATAATATCAGTTGGTAGTCGATCGTCCTATCGTTGACAACTTGTTTCAGCGTACCGAGAAGCGTTCCATCAGCCTTGTACTTCTTGCCGGGATCGAGATTGATTACCGGAGAATCATCGTAGACCTGCTTCCAGTCGCCGTTGAAAACCAAAAGTTGGACATGGTCCAACGTCCCTTGGCCCTTGATATAGCTCGGATTGCCGCTGTACAGGTCGCGCACGGTGAAAGCGAACGCTCCGTCCTTGAAGCCCGTGTTTTGCGCGGAGACGCCGTTGTTGGCGAAGACCGTCCCAAGCGAAACGGACTGTTTCACCGCTTCGGGCGTGCCTGTCCCGGGGAATATCTGTTTCCAGTACTCCATGAGCGTCTGGGGCCCGTTCGACGCCCCGGAGGTAGTGTCCATCCTCAAGGAGTTGATGACCTCCTGCGGCCCGGAAAAGACCTCATTTTTCTGTTCCGCCAAGGTCCAAAGAATATCCGTAACCGAACCCTCGTCGTCCTCGCCCTTGCCGGTGCCGTAGTAATTCTTCGGGTCGGCCATGCTCGCGCCGCCGCCCAAGCTACCCTGGCTGAGCCAGTTGAGGTCCTTGATGTTGAGATACTTGAGATCCTGCTTATAGGCTGCCTGCAATGCGAAGTACGTTGCCCAGCCTTCCGTCAATGCCACTTGCCTGTCGTCCTCTGTCAGCGTGTAGTTCTTTGGCGCGTTCTGTGTCCGAAGGTTGACGCCATAACAGTGCCCGTGGCGGGACTTGCCGTTGGCGAACTTTTGCCCAAATGCGACGGCATGGCCAAATTCGTGCCCGATGGTCTCCGCGAACGGTGTCAGATCGTCGGCGTAGAATGTAAGTACGCTTTGCAGGATATTCGGGCGTCCGGCATTCGTGGACTTCCCGAATGGCATTGTCTTCCCAGCATAGTTTATAATCACGGTCGGCGGCGGGATCAGCATCTTGATCGCATAGTCCTCGTAGACCTTCACAACCGAGTAGATGGCGAAGGCGTAGCCCCGCGCCGACTCGGCCGGGACGGTGCTTCCCGCGTTGATTGTAATGTTTCCCAGGACATTGTTGGTCTTCGTCGCAAGCTTCGCCTGAATTTGTTCGTACTTCTCAGTCTTGTCGGGGTTCTGTATTTCATAAAGCACGTGCCCGTCGGCGTCCTTGCAAATTCCTTCGACCTTCACCTGAAGGATCTGGCCGTTGTTTATGTTCAGGGTAGGAAATTCATAAGCGCCCTTCGAGTTGGTCGTCGTTTGGTCAATAATGACATTGGTGCTGGCGTTGATCGCGACGACAAGCGCGGATTGGACAGGCACATTCTGGGTCGTGTCGGCCAAAAAAGACGAGGGCAGTCCTGTCACGCAAACGGTTCCGTGCAGGTCGATTGTCAGCAACCTTCGCGATTCGAGCTGCTCGATCAATAGCCGACGTCGGGCATGCCGCCGGTGCGCCGGTTGGAGGGAACCGGCGGAACCACGCTTGCGTTTTGCTTTCGAGAATAACGACATGATTGTTCTCCTGGTGGCTCTTGTCTTTGTTAGGGATATTCCTTCGCCTCGCCTTGCCCGTACGGACGCCGCCGAATGTCCGGCATGTCAACGTTCACCATCGTCTTGCTCGGGAACCTGCGTCGTACCTTGTACGTGACCTTGGTCATACTCACGTCGAGGGTTTCCAGGTTCTTTAGCTTCGTGAGCTTGAGAACGCCTTGGCCGGTTACGCTTGTGTTGACGAGGGATAGGAGTTTCAGCGATTGCGCCTTGGCGAGCGACTCGAGGCCGGCGTCCGATATCCGCGTGCTTGAAAGCTCCAACCATTCGAGTTTCTGGAGCCGGCCGATCCTCTCCGCGGTGGCGTCGCCCACCTGCGTGCGGTTCAGGTGCAGCGATTCGAGCGCCAGCATTCCGTCGAGGCACACGGTTCCTGCATCCGTCACGTTCGCGGAATTCAGCGCCAAGTAGGCGAGCACGGCCAGGGGCTTGAGTTGGCGTACGCCGTCGTCGGCGATTCGCGTTTCGGATAGATCCAGCGACTCAAGGCCCTTCAGCGCGGCAAGAAAGGCACCGCATTTGTCTGTGATCTTCGTGCCACGAAGCAATAATTTCCGGAGGTTCGACATGCCGGTCAATTGTCGCACGCCGTCGTCGGTAATCGGGAGAAAATCTAAGTCAAGTTCGCGGAGACTTGTGGTCTCGCCCAGGTAGCGCATCCCGGTCGTAGAGATATTGCAAAGCGTCCCCAGCGTTTGGAGACTCTTGGAAGCGCGGAGCGACTCGAGATCGCGGTCGCCGACGCCGGACCAAATTTGAAGATCAACGAGCTTCGGCAATGTGGCAATGGAATCAAGCGCGCGCTTGGAGACTGGTCCGTCAAGCGTCAAGTGACGCAACTTGCGCCACTTGACGATTATCGCCACCCCTTCGTCATCGAGTCGATGGGGTGCTACAAAGCGTTCGATATCTGGAAGCTGAACAAGCTCTTTAAGTCCCGCGGTAGTCACGTTTGGCTCCCGTACGGCGAGGTACTTCAAGGTTTTGATCTTTCCTATTGTGGCCATTCCTCGGTCCGTGACCAAAGTGTTGCCCAGGGAAAGCGACGTGAGCTTGGGAAGCGCCACAAGGTATTTCAACCCCTCGTCCGTAATGGAGGAGCCCGGGAGGCCAAGCTCTTCGAGCTGCGCGAACTGCGCAACGTACGGCATTTGGGCATCGGTAATCCGCTTGGAGTTCGCAAAGACAGACACCACGTGGCCCGCCGAATTGCGGCGAAGTTTTCCCTCGGCGGCAACGATCGCCTTGACCGCTTGGCCTTCGGCGGCCAGGTCGGCTGCGCGACCGACAACAGCAAGTGAAGCCAGGCAAATCGCCGCGAACAGCGAGATTAGAGCCACGCGGCGCAAGTTCCTCCGCTTGCAGGACGCAGATACCGTCTTATGCACGCTATGGCCCGTTCCTCGCGACGATTGCGGATTCAATGTGCTTAACCTCTGCCACATTTCTTAGGTCCTTTCAAAACACCGTGTTCGAAACAATCGCTCTTTGCTTGGCTGGCTAGAGTTTTCCGCTTGCGGTCGTCCCTTTTGGGCACCTGCGACTTACACCGTTTAGGAGCACGCAGGGTTAGTTTCTCGCAATCACTGATGGTTAGTCGCCTCAACTGGCGGGACAGGGAGGCCAGCAAGTCCGGCAGGCATGCCCTGTCTTTAGCGCTCATCCGGTTCCACAACTTCGTAAGCAACCGCCCTACTCGCCTTTCCGCTGCGGCCAGCGAGACCGGCGATTCATCCTCCTGCCGCGCCAGCGCACGCAGGCCGGCGGCCGTGAGCATCCGGTCGTCGCTGGCTATCACCTCCCGCACCCATTTCTCATAAAGGCTCTGAGGCACGCTGGCTTCTTTTTGATATCGTGAGGATTGGTTTGCGGTCAAGTCGAGGTCTTTGAGTGTTAATATACCACGCTGGTATATTTGTTTTTTTCCGCGTTCGGCCAACTCGCCCCGCTCGCGCATCGTGTTTAGCGTCGCCCCAGCCTTTCGGCGGGCGTCCAGGGCATAACGTGCGGCAGCATTGACGGAATCTCGCCCCATCCCCGCCGCCTTGGCGTACTCGCGGGCTCGCTGGGCGAGGTTCTCCACGTTGCGGATTTCCTCGATGGTGGTCGCCCTTTCCAGCGCCCGCTGGACCTTGGCAATCATGGCGATGCCGGAATGGCTCGCCGTAAGCCTGTCCGCCGTGGCGATCATGGCCTACCTCCTGCGAAAGAACGGAGCGGGAAGTAACTGCTCGAAAGAGGGCCGAGCCACGCGAGAGCGTCTGCATCCCAGCGCAATCCAGTGCCACGGGCAAACAAGGCCCTAACACCCTGCGCGAGCACCTTGAGAACAATTGAACCCATAGCACACCCTCTGCTCACTCGAAGGCAACATGATCCAACGGAACGCAACTTCCCAAGCTTAATCACCCGTACAAGCTCCCGCAAGGGGATCGAACCCAAAAATCGAACAATTTGTGGAATCACAGGACTTAATCGGTGACGACGCCACGATTTATTGCCCTGAGCGCCATGTTTCGCTAGGATTGTGTTACCAAGCCAGCCTAAAGATGGGTAACAGAATTGGTCGTAGACTCAGAAGATTGTTCCGGCGGACACTCGAACGACCACGTGCGCACGATGTTACTTTGATCAAGAACACGCTTAATTGTGCAGCGAAAGCCGCAAACAGCGGCCAAAGTTCTCCCGCGGCGAAGATCAAGATGCAATGACAGTCTTGTGCCCGCCGAAGCGTCCTACGGCCAGACGCGGAGATCGATAGCGAAGTTCGATTGCCGACCGGTTGCATCCGGCTTCGCCGATGTTAGAATGACTTGTCGTGCTATCCTACCCAATTTCCCGAACGATCCTATGGCGACCCCGACGAGAGATTCACAGGTACTCCTGAAGGCGCGAAAATCCCTGGCAACATGCGAGGACATCGAGCAGATCAAAGGGATACGGACCCAAGCTGGGGTGATCCAGTTTGGTGCGAAAGCCGCGTCAAACCGCAAGCTGATGGTGCTTGCCGCGGAAGTCAGGCTTCTCGCGGAACGCAAATTAGGCAAACTCCTGACAGCGTTGTCGCTCGTGGGCGGCGATCACAAGTCCCAGGAGTTCGCCAAGTCAAAGCCGTTGACACTTGCATCCCTTGGCATATCCAGGATACAATCAGCCCGCTGGCAACGTGAAGCGTCGGTCAGCCAAAGCGAGTTTCACCGGTATCTGCGGCAGGCAGCTAAGCAGCAAAGCCCTGCAACCTGTCGCGGTCTCCTCGATCTTGCCGAGCCTCGTCGGAATAGGGTCAAGGGTGATCCGTGGATTGAACTTGCCGCCACGCTGCGCGCGTTGGCCCGTCAGGGCAAGCGATTTCGCTGCATCTACGCTGCCCCGCCTGAGGAAACACCCATTAGGAAGCACCGGCTGCATCTGGCCGCGCTGCCTGTGAAGCGGATCACAGCGCCCGATGCCCACTTGCACCTCCTGATTCCAGCCGACGACTTGGATGAGGGCGTCAAGCTTCTGAAGGCCTGGGGCTTTGCCTATTCGGGGAATCTGGCCTGGGCAACGGCGGTGAAAGGTTTCGCCGACCTGTGTCGCCCGCATACGCTCCTTCTCATAGGCGAGCGAGGCACTCTGGCATTTCGCAGCGACGGTCCCTGGAACGCCGTGACCACGCGTCGCCTGACGCGTGACGCAGTGCTCAAAGCAATCAGGCAGCTTAGCCCTGGTCCCTGCTTCGATCTGTTCGGTGTAAAGGTGGTACGGGCTGCCCCACGGGGGCGTCGCAGGGCGGCGACTGCGCGACGCGCACCGTAATGGTTCGTCATGCTTGACTGCGTCGATACAAGGCGATTTCCACAGCCCGATCGGCATCGTCGACGGAACATCGGAGCGTTTGTCAGCACAACCTCCAACTGGAGGTTTTGCTCACCAAAGGTGGGGTGTTGCCCTCCGTGAGCTTCTGGAGGGCGGCCTGGCTGACAGCATTGCTAGCAAGCACTTCACCGGCACTCACATGAAAGGTCCAACCACGAAACCCGCCCGATCTCTCATCTGCACCGCCAGGGAACTTCACAATGGGCGGGTTCGCCGCGGTTTTCATCGGCGTTTTGATTGCGGGCGAAGATGACGGCGAAGGCGACTGTACGATCGCCTTTCGGACGGCAAACGAGGCCCGCGGGTGAAACCAATGCTGAACGATTCGCCACAGCGTCACGCCGCACACGACGGCCAAACTATGGCTCCAAGCGGCGGACACGAACCGAGCCGAACAGGCCGTTCGGGGTCTGCGGTAGGGATCTTGCCGCGGGCAACAAGCGGCACCGCGCTCAAACAGCAACCGCTCGCGGCATGTAGAGCCGTAGGTCGAAGCCCAGCGAAGCAAGGCAATCTATGAAGGTTTCCGCAGCGTCGTGCTCGGCCGGATCGTCGAGCTGGGCCTCAAGGTCGCGAAATGCGAGCATGCCCAAGGGGACGCTGCTGGCCAGCAATCGGAGGGCCTCGTCGAGGCGGGCGTCTGGAGCCAGGTTGTCCTTCACCCGCCAGGAGAAACGACCGTAGGCAAAGTCCTCAGCCTCTTCAAAGGGCTGGCCGCCGGACCAGCGTAAACTGGCAGTCCAGACGCCCTTGATAATCAGGCCGATTGTAGGTTGTTCGTATTTCAGTAGGTCCGATATTTCTTCGATCTTGCGTAGGAATTGTTGTTGGATGGTGTTCATAGGAGTTCGCCCCTTTGGGCTGGATTAGTTGGCTGGCAGCGCTGTGCTGCCGGTTATGAGAGTTCGCAGTTGGCACAGGCTCCACCGTGCGCGTCTGCCGCGACGAACAAAGTGTCGTCGTTACCGTCACGGTAATGGAGGCAGGGCGGGAGCGCAAGGCCAGAATCGGAGAAGTCCAATGGCGTTCGCGCCGGCGGCAGCGATAACCCCGATGCGCACGAAGCGGCTCAGTTCAGCAGCCCGGTCGAGGCCCAAAAGCATGGCGATCGATGGCTCGACTGCCAACCGTGGACAGTCACCGAATGGCGAGCCGGGGTCGAGAAGGCGGGTAACTCCTTGCAAAATTTCCGTCTGCAAGGAGTTGGCGATGGTTGGTGCTGGCCCGATGCTGCGCGATACCCCGCTGCCCTACGCGATCCCTGCTGGCCTATGCGCGTCCCGTAGCCCTACTCGCTGCCCCCAGGACCACGCCCACAGCCCAGCCAGCCTGCACGGTCCTGTCGATCGTGGCGTGGGCAGGGGATGCTTGGCCGCGGTAAAGGCGGCGGTAGCGCGTACCGACGAGGTGGGCCGGAGTACGGTATAGATGGTATCGGCAGCGTATACCGGCCGGGCAGGGATAAAGAGGGAACTGGGAGCGCGTAGTCAGACAGTGCCCGGCTCGTGACCTTGTTCTTCGGGATTGTGCCGGCCACGACAAGAACCTCTTGGTTCGAGGTCTGCCGTTGGAGAAATCGGTTAAGATTGTCCCAGCAACTTCCCTTGGATTCGACGATCCGTTTTGTGTCTGTCTGTTCGTCCCACCTATATAAATATAGGTGGGACAAACACAGACAGGAGGTTGTCCGAGATTAACCGGGACAATCTTACCCCTGGTTCCAGACCGAACTCCTCCAAAGGTCGCCGCCCTTGAATTCTCCGCAGATCTCGGCGTTCCTCGATGCAAAGAGTGCTGCCAGGTGGCGCTCGACAGCAGACCGACGCATCCCGGTGTACGGCATCAGCTTATTCACGGTGATGCCTTGCTTGCCGCCACGCTCGGAGAGCGCGTTCAAGACCTTCTGCCGATCCTCCTGCTCTCGGAGAGCTTTAGCGTCAACCTTGGCCGTCACTTGGCTTTTGGCTGCCTCTCCCTGGGTCTGCACTTGAACTTCCCACTTTTTACCGCTGAAGTCCTCGGCCATGACGCCCTCGTCAACGTCGAGCGCGTAGCAGCCATTGAAACCGGCAGAGCCACCCGTCGTGAGCCAAAGTTCATGTTTGCCTGTGCCCGGCTCATACTCGGCTCTACGCGCCAACAGGAGCCATTGCCGGGCAAACTCTCCGAACCCTGCGAACGCCAGATCCCCAAGCTCGGCCGGTTCATACGTCTTGTAGGTGGCACCGTTGCGACCGGTTTGCTTGCCAGCGTTTTTGACCGTGTGGTGGGCGAACACCGGCGTGGCTCCTTCGGCCAGGCACGCCTCGCTGATCTTGCTGAGCACCGCCCCCATGTCGAAGACGTTCGACGCGCTGGCCTTGGAGTTGCCCTTGAGCAAGCTCGTATACGCGGGGTCGAAAATGATGACCCGCAAATTCCGCTTTTTGATAAAGGCGGTCACCGCAGCAATATCGCCATCGTCACTGAGCTTGGGCGTTGCGAACTGGAGGTAGACCGCGGCTTCACCAGGCTTGCGATTCTTCGATGCCAAGATATTGCGGACGGTAGTGGCCACGGTCGGGGCATTACTTTCACCGCTATACATGCCGACCGCCACCCGCTTTTCGACCCTGAAGCGATGGTGATTGAGGAACATGGCGCTCTCGCCGATGCCTACGCTCACCGCCAGATCGAGCAGGACGCTCGTCTTCAACGCCTTCTTCGGCCCGCCCACGATCATCGGCGAGCCCTCGACCAGGACGTTCTTTATCAGCCAGTTGTGCGAGTAGGTTCCCAAGGTCAGCGCTTCGAGCGATACGTCGGTGTCTTGTTGTATTTCGAATCGCGCTTCAATCTCACTCTTTATCCGCGAGGCCTCCGTCCAGGCACGCGCCATCACCACCCCCGGTTGTTTCAACCGATCCCAGACTGCACGATCCATCAGCAGCGATTTAAGCCAGGCTTTTGCTTGTGGCACATCATCTTGTCGTGGATGCGCGGCGTCTTCGGGCGGCAGCGGCAGCTCAGGCGCTCGATTGTAGATCCAGCGTATGAGGTCGTCCCTGTTTTGCTGATCGATCTCTGACAGGGCCAGCATGCCAGGCACCGGCGGTTCCGACTGGACACGCGCCGAGAGCACCTCATAGTCTGGCAGCTTGCCGAATTCGTCGTGGTAGCTGATTATGTGTTCCCAGACTATTCGATAAATGGATTCGCCGGCCTTGCAGAAGTGCGAGGGCGTCAACAGCCCGTACGCAGCAGTGAATACTTCCTCGTAAGTTGCGAGGTGCTTGAGCACGTACTCGATCGTGTAGGGCGTCTGGACGTGGTCGTTTTGATTTGCTATATTGGAAGTCATAGTTGCATCTCCTTGATGCTATTTGTTGCTCGCCGCCGATTGCTGCTCGGCGGCTAAGAAATGGATCATCTGGTAAGGCCGGTCACCGTGACCGGCCTTGCTGCTTTTCTATACGCCCGCAATTTCTGCTGCGGGCTGCGCCGTGGCTTCTGCGCCCGGCAACTTTACGCCAAAGTGCTCGGCAAGCCGTTGCACGTCTTCGGGCATGAACACGCGACGGTTGCCGATACGTTGGGCAGGCTCGGGCACACGACCGTGAGCAAGCCGATATTCGATTTTGTAGGCAGGCAGGCGCAGCATGGCGGCTACGTCTTTCAAGCTATACGATGTGGACATGGATTTCCTCCGATTGGTTTGGCCGCATTGCTTGCGGCGGTGGTGATGCCAGCGCGAAGCACCGCACCGGCAATGAAGTAGGAATACGACCGAGATGGCAGAACAACCGCCGTGTGGTCAAAAGAAAGTCAAAAGGAAAAAGTTGTGCCCGTAATCACGAGGCACTTCTTAATTTAGCAGATCCGCCGCCGCTGTGCAACAGCCGGTTCCAATTTCTTCCAACGTCGGCAATGAGCGCAAAGAAAAGGCTGGGTTGGTCGTGGCCAACCCAGCCTTTGTTACGCAACTCGTCGCTGCCTCGCCCGCTGGCAAACGCCGGTTGCATCGCTGCTAACTCCTTGCAGACACCTTCCTCCAAACGGTCGTCGGCCAGCAATCAATCGTTCGGAGGTGCAATCTTTTGCCACACTGCCATCAAGATCGTACCGCACTCGGTGCATTCGTGGCGGCTAAGGTTGCCCGTCATGTCTTGAATCGCGCCGCAGCACGGGCATGACGGCTCTTCGAGTTCTTCGTCTTCCTGCTCGTATGCGGGCTTTTCGATCTCTTCGTCTTCCTGCTCCTCCTCCTTCGATTGTTCCGCAGCCTGGTCGAGTTGAGCCAGCAATCGCAAATGCCCGGTTTCCAGTTCGTTCAACTGTTCGTCCATCTTGTCGAGCTTTGCGCTCGCTTCATCCGTAAACTTCTCTATGTCCATGTTCAATATCCTCGCGGTCGATTCGGCGACCGCACCGTTTTGTGGTGAGGGCTATTATCGCTTGTTTTCAGCCGCGCCCCTGTGAGCGGCTGGCGATCAAAATAGTAGTCATTGCAGGCCGCCCCCACGTCGCCCGCATCGTGGAAGGGACGGCCTGCCATTTGCGCTAGATTGTGGGCTCAGTCTTGACCCGGACATGCTGGCATGGTAGCCGTGTGCTCAGTCACGGCCGTCACATGTAGCTCCTCGCTCGCGCGATGTCCGGTGTGGCGTAGGGAGCGTCTTTTGCACACGGCACGTCCCACTCATGCGGCAGCCCCGCCTCCTGCGCCTCGAATGCCTCGTGTGGCGATACGGGCTTGCCGTTCACTTGGGGATGGCAGTACAGTCCCTTTTCGACCGCGATCTCACGAGGAGTCTTGAAGGACTCTTGCCCGATGATCTCATGGCCAGGGATGTGGTAAACCCCGAAGTACAGCAGGTCGGCGTCGGAACAGTAGCTCCGGTCTTCGAGCGTTTGGGAAAGCTCGCCCCAATAAAGACCGTGCTTCTCCGCAAACTCCTTCGTGAACTCGAAATCGATGGTCCAGGCCGCCGGAGGCATGTCCTCCTCCCACAGATCGTCCTCGGCATCAATCCGTTCTTTCAAGTAATCGAACAGCTCTTGATACGTCACCGTATTCATTTCGGACATTATCGTCTCCTTGTCGGGGCTACAATCGCTTGCCCCCAGCCGCGCCTCGTGAACGGCTGGCGATGAAAATAGTAGTTGTTGAAGGCCATCCCCACGTCGCCCGAATTGTGGACGGATGGCCACCGTAATCCAGCGGAATAACCCGGCGCCGCCTCGCCCGATGGCGGACGCCAGGTCGCACTCCAAGTAACTCCTTGCAGACGATTGTCTGCAAGGAGTTACTTCGTTTCCTCATTACGCCAGTTGTTGACTGGCCCTTGACGGCTGCCTACTCGAAAATGTCGTACTTCGAAGGTTTGGGCACATAGACCTTCGTGGACTTCGGGCGCGGCGACTTGCTCGCCGGATTCTTATTAGCAGGCGTCTTGTCCGCCTGCTTCTTGCTCGCCGGCTTCTTCGCCCGCGGCGTCTTGTCCGCCTGCTTCTTCGCCTTGGGCTTGGGCTTTGCCTGGCGTTTCTTCGGCTCATCGATCGTAGGAAGCGCCCACGAGGTGATCTGGTCTTTCCGCCTGCCCTTGCGATCGGTGACGAGTCCCAAATTGGCTTTGGCTTCGTGCAGCGTGCGCAGGGAGCAAAGGCCCTTCGACTGCTCGACGATCCAGTTGAACTCTTTGGGTCCGTCCGCCAACTTCTCCAGCAGGAACTTCGTGGCCGCCTCCAGCTTGGGTGCCCCCTTGCTGCTTTCCAGGTCGGCGATCGTCAGCTTGGTTTCGCCGCGGCACTCCAGCCGGAATTGCCCGTCGTCGGCCGACACCACCTCAAAAAGCAGCGAGGGCGACAGCGGCCCCAGGTTCGATTTGTCTTGCACCAGCACCCGCAGGTGCTCGTCCGACGGGTGCTTGTAGAGCTTCAACTGGCTCCGCGCCATTCCCGTGATGGCGACACTGCCGCCGCCGCGGAGCAGCGACTTTCCGCTGCTTTTTTTGTTGAAGTGCCGGAGCAACACCACCGCGACCTGCATCCGTTCTGCCAGTTCACGTAGGGGTCGCAATGCCTTTCGCACCGCTTGGTTGCTGAGCAGATAGCTGCTCACGAAATCGGTAATGGTGTCGATCACCACGACCTTGGCACCGCTTTCGCGAATCGCCTTTTCGATCTTTTCGATGTCGCCTGGGATGGCCACGTCGCCGAGCACGGCGATCTTGTTCAGGTCGGCGCCCGCTGCCAGAAGCCGCGGGCGGACCGTCTTGGCGATGCTGTCTTCACCGATGAGAAACAACGCGCCGCCCTTGCGCGGCCGTCCCTTCGATGCGGGCATGGCGATGCCCTTGGTGAGACAGGCAGCCAGGGCACCGCATAAACTCGATTTGTTCGTGCCGGGGTCGCCTTCGATGATGGTAAGTTCGCCAATCGGAATACGACCGTCCCATATCCATTCGACTGGCTTTTCGACGATGTCGGCCAGTAGCGTCAAGCCGTCCGTGCTCATTGGTTTGTCTCCTATGATTGGTGAAATGCCGGTCCCGCAGTGCCAGGTTAAGCGAGACCGAGCTTTCTTCCTTGCCCTTGATGATCCCGGTCGCCAGGGCGGGTCTTGTCGTTCCGCAGAACCGTATCACCCTGGATTTGTCCGACCACAGTGCCGACGTTCGCGCCGAACGCTGCGTTGCGGACCCTGCACATCGTGATTAGACCCCCGTGTCGCTGATCTGTCATTTTGATTCTGGAAGTTCCGGAACCACGATCGGCGGGGCCGGCGAAGAGGAGAAGTATGCTTGGAGGGTCGACGGCCGCCACGATTCCCAGCATCACCCGTGGGGAGCTCAAGAATGGATCGGCGGGATAAGAAATGGCGGTAGAGACCCGCATTTCCGGCTGGCATCAGCCGTGCCCAGATGGACGAACGGCGGTGATCACCCTGTTCACCCCTTTGGCGGATCGTCTTGCACGTCAAGGGTCTTCAGCAGTAACAGAGCGAGTCCAAATCGCGAATTGCTTGTTCGGCCGCTATGTTTGGCGTCCTTCAGCGCTTGCAGCAATTCGTCGATTGTCGCGCGGCGCCCAGTGCCGACGCCCTTCGATTGGTCAACTAGCCCAATAGCTTTCCTGACCGCGAGAAAATACGGAGCCAACCCGTTTGTCCGTTCGAGCAATTCAAGGATGATCCTGTGCGACTCAGGATCTCTGTCATCAAAGATAATCCCCAGGATCGCGAGTCGGTATTCCTTATAGCGACCGTGGCTAAGAAGTGGGGCGTTGACATCAATCTTCCTTTTCAATTCACGTCGAAGCTCGGGGAATTCCGCGGCTTTGCCCTTGGGAGTCTCAGCCTTTGCCCCCGGTTCCGCGCCCATAACTTGGGGTTTGGCCTCTACCGGCAATCCAAGGACATCTTTGATGGCCGCGTTGACCCACATGAGGATTCGAAAAGGCAACGGGTAGTCGGGCGATTGCGGATCCTTATGGTTCCAAGTTAGAACTTCGACGTCGTAGTCGGCCATTTGGAGTCTCACCACGACGTATTTGTACTGACTAAGCTCTGCGGGACTCAGGTTGACTTCTAGTTTGCCGCATTCCACCAACGACCTTCTCAGCGCAAAGAGTTGATGCAGCGCGGCTTCTGCGATCTGACCGGACTCGTCTTTCGGGGGAAAAGACTTTGGCATTTGCGGCGGCCGTTTCCCTTCCAGTTCAGCAATAACCGCCTCGACCTGGATGCGGACCTGAATGGCAATGGGATACGCGGGAGATTCCGGATCAGTTTCGTTCCATGTTGTCGGCATCCCGTGGTAACCCTCCGTGAGCACGGCGACATGACTGAATTTCCAAAGCTCCTCGGGGTCGGGCTTGATGCCGCGTCGTTCGGATTCCTGGAGCGACGCCTTCAAGATTCGTAAGTCGCGCAACGCCTTTGCCTTTGGAATACTGTAATGCTCAACCATCTTCTCGACGACTCCGTGTAGTGGCCGCGATTTGCTGCAAGATTGCGGCAACACCTATTCTACCTGACGGTAAGGCCGCGTGGAGTGTGTAGTGGTCGGTTTGTGTCGTGCGGCCCGTTTGGCAGCCGCTAGTCAAGGTTCCGGAACTTTCAGAACCAATTGGCCAGATTTCCGTCCTGGTCGGTACACTGGCTTGGATACTCCAATTCGGCCGAGGTCGATCATGCCCCGCCCGAAAACACGCGCCGACGCCAGCTCTCCTGGCCAATTGGCCAAGCGATGGGGCCTCGCCTCGGCCCGAGTGCGGCCGGCGGAACTTGGCTGGATCGCCGCCCTGGACGTGGAAGTTGAGAACGTAGGAATCGCCGGAGTTGGTTATTCGACCGGAAAGCTAAAGCTCAAGTAGTTCCAATGTTGGACATCGAAGAAGTAGCGCAACAGCTCGGCTGCACCGTCAGCGGCGTCCGCAAGGTCGTTGCCCGCGGTGAGATCCGCTACTTCCAGCACGGCAAACGCGGGCGGCTGAAGTTCAAGCCGGAATGGGTGGACGAGTTCATCGCCCGGCACACCGTTGCCCCAGCGGGTGAGCAACCGCGGCGGGTGCCTACGAAGCGGCCAGGCAAGAGGAAAGCCGTCGAGAGCGCCGAAGAGGTCTGCGGTTTTGGATGGGACTTGCTCAAGAGCCCGAGTTAGTCGCAACCGCGTCCCAAAGCGGATCGGTATAGTTGTCACACCATTTTGCGTAATGTTCCCAGCAAACCTGGCGGGTGTTCCCCATGAGCCCTGACAATTGCTCGATGGTGCACGGCTTTCCGGTCCAATAACCACCCAAAGTCCGCTTGGCGAACGTGTGCCGGCAGGTATACATGCAGGCATCGTCGTCCAGGCGGACTTTCTTCTTTGCCAGCCGGTTCTTCAGCCGGAGAAAGGCCCGCCGCAGCGCGTCGATCGTCCAGGGCGCACCGCGCTGGTTGCGAAACAGCGGTCCGTGCGCGTAGCGCTTCATCAAGGGACGCACCAATTCCGCGATCTCGGGCGCAACGTAGATCGTACGGGGCTTGTGGGTCTTGCTTTCATCCGGCGAAAACCTCCACAGCATGCCCTTGGGAGTCTCTTCCACGTGGGCGGCGGTCAACGGGACGAATTCGCTCCCATACCGGGCGCCGGTGCGGATGCAAACCGTGATGGCCGTCCGCAGCGCCGCAAAGGCACCGCTCAGCAATTGGGCTTCGACCTCCGGCGTGAAGAAGGTGATCCGTTTGCCGCCCAAACTGATCTTGAAACCCTTGATCGGATTACGGGGAGTGACCTGCATCGAGACCGCATAATTCAGTGCCCGTTTAAGGCCCTGGACTGCAATCCGGCGCGTCCCCTTGCCCCAGGTCGGATGTTTATCCAGCCATTGCTGAACGTCCATGGGCGTCAATTCGCCCACGGGCTTTCTGCCGTAGCCCTCGTGGATGTAGTCCTTCTTTTCCGGCTTGGGGACCTTGCGCCCCGTGTCGTAGTCCCAGAATCGCGCCGGCAGCCCATAGCAGAAGTCGAACAGGTACTCGCCGCGCTTATTGAACGTCGATTCGCGGTTGTTCGCCTTGCAGTGCTGGAGGTAGACCTGGACGATGCGGAGCAACGGGGTCGTGTCCCCGGTGGCCAACCGCTTGGCTTTCTCCTGCTGGCCGAGGACGTGACGCGCGTAGGCACGATCCAACTCATCGGTGGGGGTGTGGCGATCTTTGATATGCTCGCCGTTTTCAGCCAGCAGAGGGGCCGGTTGTGCGTTCTCGGTGACGAACCAGCCGCGGCCAGACCTATACCAGTAGCCGCGGTTGTGGCCACCGGCTTGGCGGCCGTGGTCAGCGTTCTTTGCTTTGCGTTTGGTGGCCATTGAAAGCCCCTCCCTGACTGGCTATACTTTGGACGTGGCATTATTAGGAGGCGATCAGAAACCCATGAAACTCGCGGCCGACCGTTTTTCGATCGTGAACGATTGTGCAGATACCGGGTTTGGAATCGCCTCGTTTAATGCCAAATTTAATGCCAATGCCCTTACCAGCAATTGTAACTCCTTGCTGCATAAGGGCAAGTGATGGCATGTCCCCGTAGCTCAATTGGATAATCCAGGGGATCGCATCTAAAGCCTTTCCAGGCAACGCATTTCAGGCATTCTCGCCTCTCAAAAAACAGCCCCCAAATCCCTGTTTTTTACCCCATTTTCACAGGATTTAGTGCCACATTTAGTGCCAAACTATCATGTGGCACATCCCCCATTAGCGGAATCAAACGTCGCCGTAGCCTGGACTACGTTGGGACAATTTATGCCCAAAATGTCTCAATGAACTCTTCCCGTTAGAGGAATCAAACGTCGCCGTAGCCCTGGACTACGTTGCGACGAGTCATGCCCAATGCAGAGCAAGGCATATTCCCCGTAATGGGAGTAGCAGGGCCTTACAATGCGTCTTGGCACTTTTGGCACTAAAACTGTGGACGTGTCTGGGGTCGCCGTCCTCCGCTGGACCGCAGAGCCGAACAACAAGCACGCGCGACGGCCCCCACAAGAAATGCCGGACAGCGTTTATCCCATCGCCTTGATCGCCGCCCTGACCACGATCCTCGTCCGCCTTGTCGTCGCCTGGAAATGAGAACGGATCGGTGGCTTGCTGATCTTGGGCGGGCGGCCTTCTTCGCCGCCGTGAATGGCGGCGTCCAGATCAATTTGGTCTTCGGGTCGATGTTGGTGGTGGGGCTGATCCACTTGGGGTGCGGGTGGAGGAGGATGGCGGCGGGATAATTGACGGCTCGCTTGGGGGGCTGTAGATTAGGGCCTAGCGATTTGCTTCGAGCATCGCTTGCGGCAGTATCGCTGCCGCGAGACTTACCGAGGGCCGCGAAAATGATCTACGTCTGTCTGGATTCCTGCATTTTCAACCGCATCGTTACACAGGGGCAGCCAGGATGCACGATTGAGTGCTTTGAGGAATTGAAGAAGCTCGCCCAGGACGGGAAAATCCGAGTCGTAGTCCCCGAGGTCGTCGTGCTGGAATTCGACAAGTTTTGTCGGGAACTCGAAAACGCATTCGCGGCCTCGATTGAACAGTTCAAAAAGGACGTTGCCGAAGCCTGCACCAAGAAGCAGAAACAATGGAATGAGATTGACGACCTAAAGCAATCTCTCGCTCCCCACATTGATGCCGAAGCGGCAAAGAAGAAGACGGTGTTCCCAGACCGCATCAAGGCCGTAAACGACTGGCTCCATTCCGAGGCGGTTGTGCTTGTTCCATACGACGTGGAAATAATGCTCAAGGCAAAACGCCGCCTGATGTCAGGGCGTATGCCTCCGTCCGAGAAGAAGGCCGACCAGGACGCGAGCATAATTGAATCGGTGCTGGCGGCTCTTCCGAAGGACGAAGAACTCTACTTCTGTTCCGAGAACATCAAGGATTTTGCGCTGGAGATTCCGAAGAAAGGGCTCGCACTTCACCCCTTGCTTGCAGAAGACCTTCCGAAGACCAGATTCTTTGCCGATCTATGCAGTTTGGTGGAAGCCGTAGAGACTGGCAAGACGACGCCTGATCCTACCGTGGAGGAAGTAAAGGCTGCCGTACAGGAAGCCGCCGCAACGGAGCAGAGCATTGGGTTCACGCTTTCTCCCAATGCTCGTATGCTCCTTATCGAAGCTGCAAACGATTCGTGGGGGCAACTCAGTTGCACGACGACAAATCGCGGTCTATCGGTACGAGCGAATGGCCGTGAGTTTGCGGAACGAGGGAACACAGAGTCGGAAGTTCAGTGGTATCGAGCGGTGCGCGAGCTTTTTGACTGCGATCTCTTGGAAGTGCTTGGCTCGGACCCAATGGACACCGCGCACGAAGCGTTCATGGTGACGCCCAAGGGGTTTCAGACTGCCTATAAGCTGACGGGACGCTTACCGAACCGCTGGCTAAGAGATCAGGTGGGCAATGAGAATCGGGTGATGGAGATCATTGCGGCTTGTGCGGGAGTAGGTGTTCCCTCGGCTGTGCGAGAACGGCTTCGCGGTGAATTGTTGAAAACCGATGTCGGGGCAGCCAGCCGATACTTGGTAGCTAGACCCGATGGCTGGTTTCTATTTGCTGACGATGCCCGTCCCTTCCAGGCTCACGGCGAGTATTATGTTGTCGATCTGTGGGGTTAGGTAGCTCGCACGCTCCTTTCTCCTGACAATCATTCCTCATCCGTCGCCTGCTTCTTGAGCCTACGCAGTTGTCGTATTTCTTCTTGTCGCTTTTCTGCTAGACGCTTATGCTCTGCTGCGATTTCTGGCCTTCGACGCGAGGGGGTGTACTCGGCTTCATCTATGGGATCGCATTGCACGAAAGAGAGACTTAGGAGGAAGTTCAAGTGTGGATCGAAACTGTGAAACACCTTTTCGACGGGTTCATTATCAACAACAACGTCTGTGCGGACCTCGAAGGATGACGCGGGCTGGGCCGTGCGTGGTTTGTGTGCCCGCCACAAGTCTTCGACGTAGGCCGCGTCCTTCTCGTCGCCAAAGTAAACTGTATTAAGGCTGTAGTGCAGTTGCAAGGCATTCAACTGAGAAACGTCGCATCGCTCCGTAACATCGACAGTGGTGTGGGCTTTGTAGCTGCCAGAATACACGTTGTCGTCCATAAGCAAGAGTAGAGTGTGCGAATCCAGCGGAAAGATGATCTGAAGTCCTGGGGATTGAAGCCCCAAGACGCCTCGGGAGGCGACATTCCTGTAGTAGCTGTTGTAGAAAACAACAGGGGCATCGCCAAAGAGAAACGGGAGTTCTGTGTGATTGCGCAGAAGCCGAATGCCCAGGTCCATAATGAGCGTAACGGCATCGAGTGCCATTAGCAAGAGTTCTAACACGATTTGCGTAGGACTGAACGTGACGCGAAACTGCCCCTTCTCAATCGCCGCAATCATGTCGTCACGTCTCTCGACGTTGGGCGCGGTCTTGAGATGTTCCTTGAAGCCTTCAAGGGCGAAAGATTCGCTCATAGATGCGAATTTTTCAACTTCACGCATCGTGCGGAGCCTTTGGACGAGTGCCCCCTGCATAAGATCATGCAGGCACTCATAGTCCAGCCGTGGATCGGACGGATTCCAGGCTGTGTGGATAGCATCCTTGATGGCACGGCTGTACCTCCCTTCAAGCTCGGAAAGAAATCCTTCAACCTCAGAATCGCCGTACAGTCGATTCTCTGCGCATTGGCCTTTTATCGCTGCATTGAGAATAATTCTGTCGGCTCGCTTGAGCAGCAAGTGGATTTTGGGATTGCCCCCGCTGAAGTTCTTGAAGTAGAACTGCGGCACGAAATGCTGGTTGACTCGTTCTGACATAGTATTTTCGACGGATGGGCGACGATTCCGCGATTGTACCCCACGTCTTGGCGGTGACAAAGAGCGATTTGCTCGCCTCCTATAATTCCATAGGAGGCCCACCATGCCCAAGCCCACGACCCTCAACCGTTTCCCGCTCTTCGGCCTTTTCGCCCATCAGGCCGCTCGGCACATGGGGTATCCCGAAGACGACGCTCGATTGCTCGGCTACTCCACCGCCTTGCTCTACGCGATCTTCAAGGCCAAGGCCCAGGCGAAGAAGGCCGAAAAGGAACCTGAGAAGAAGGGACTGCCCACGGAGATCGCGGCCAAGACGAAATCGCTTCAATTCGGCGGACAGGAATTCCAGGTCATCTACGGCAAGGGGAAGCGGATCAAGCAAACCGTCGTCGGCCATGAAGTCCATGACGCCGACGAATACGATTCTCAAATCAAGGCAAAGTTTCCCGAAGGCTGGTACGACCGTCTTGCCAAGGCGTTCGACAAGTACCTTGCCGTCCATGATCGCGAGGAATTGAACAAGGGGCTCTTCGTTCTCTACAAGGCGTGGCGCGACGAGAACAAGGTCGGCTTCAATCGCGTTGATCTGGACAAGCTGGCGGCGTGGCTTGAGGAACGGGCGGGGTAGGCTGCCTCCGTCGCCCCTCTTCTTGCAGGGACGGCCCCGAAGTGGGATAATACGTCGTGAAGCAGATTCGGGAAGACGACATGGGCAGCACCTTATGCTTCCATAATAAAGGTTGAACAATGACACAAGACGAAAAGGCCCTTCTTGAAAACGTGCTTGATTCGCTGGATCGGCTATTTGACCATGAATCCACGGTAATAGACGTTTATGCTCTGTTGTTTGCGACCTCGAAGGCTTTGGTGGGCTCCAACTTTCACCCACACATTGAGCCGCTGGTTGGCAGACTTCGTGCCATTGTACGAACACAACGGCATGAGGAATCGCGTCGGGATGCGGCACTGGTGGCGACAGATGATCTTCGCAAGGTTCTCGCCGCTTCACTTCCAAAGCCGACCTTGAAGGGCTGATTCGCCATTCTTAAGCAATGGGGCTTCACAGCAGCAAAATAACATGACCCACTACGCTGACCTGTCGCCGTGCCATTACTTTCCGTTCGATGTTGACGGGAAGCTGCTGGCCGTTGGCTGGCTCGATGCGGAGTTCCCCTATCCCAAGGGTGATGTGGACGAGCAATTCATGGTGAAACTCGTTGAACTTCTCGTCAATGTCTGGCAGCCTGGGATGTTTATGGGACGGCACGAATGTCAATTCTGCCGCTTCACTGGCGGCCCCACCGCCTTTGAGTTCAAGAACAACACGGTCTGCATCGGAGCGAGTAATCTCTTCGTTCCCGCCTCGGGGTTCATCTACGTGGCCCCGTCGCTCATCCTACACTACATCGACTCGCACGGGTACGCGCCGCCCGAGCAGTTTCAACGGGCCGTGATGGAATGCCCGCCAATGAAATCCATACCGTTCTTCAAGGCGATACTCGCCAACGGCGGCAGGGGCATCGTGAAGCAACTGAACGCTGGCACGACGGATGCGACATGACCCATGCGTGAAATCCTTCCAAACCAACTCTGGATTGGCAACGCAGGCGATGGCCGCGATCCTGAACGCCTGCTGGCGGCTGGTGTCGTGGCCGTCGTCAACCTTGCGGCCGAAGAGCCGTCGCCCAAACTGCCCCGCAGCATGATCTATTGCCATTTCCCGCTTACGGACGGGGAACCAGACGATCTGCGCGTTCTCGACGTGGCGATCCAAACGGTCGTGTCCTTGCTGATGAAGCAAATTCCGACGCTGGTTTATTGCGGGGCGGGCATGAGCCGCTCGCCCGCCGTCGTGGCCGCCGCCATCTCCATCATCCAGGGCAGCAGTCCCGACGAAAAGTTGAAGGAGATCGTGGCGGGGCATCCCCACGATGTTTCGCCGCACTTGTGGGAGGCGGTGCTGGAAGCCTGTCGAGCCTTACAGGAAAGGTGAATGGCATGTACGAACGCTTCACTGATCGTGCCCGAAAGGTCATGCAACTCACAAATCAAGAGGCACAGCGGTTCAATCACGAATACATCGGCACCGAACACATTCTGCTTGGACTCGTAAGAGAGGGTAGCGGCGTGGCCGCGAACGTGCTGAAGAATCTCGATGTCGATCTCCGTAAGATACGCCTTGAAGTGGAAAAGCTCTTGCAAAGCGGTCCCGATATGGTGACGATGGGCAAACTCCCGCAGACGCCCCGTGCCAAGAAAGTGATCGAGTACGCGATAGAAGAGGCTCGCAACCTGGGCCACGATTACGTCGGCACCGAGCATATCTTGCTGGGGTTATTGCGAGAGGACATGGGTGTTGCTGCCCAGATACTAATGAACCTTGGTCTGCGACTAGAGAATGTGCGGGTGGAGATTCTTGAGACTTTTTCACGCGCCGACCTTGGAATAAACCTCGGTCTGCGACTGGAGAATGTGCGGGCAAAGATTCTTGCGACTCTTCAACGGGCCGAAGATGAGGGGAGTGGGGCGTATTCTGCCCAGTCCCGCATTCGATGGGGTGGTGACGAGACAAAATGCCATAAGGACCAATCTGACTGCGAAATCAAGAACGGGCGGCGATCACGACCTAGATTGATCCTTGCCGCGTTTCTTTGGGCAATGGTGATGAGCTTCATCTTGCCCGCATTGGCTGCCCCGCGATTTGGGCGGCCACGACAGCCCATCGAGTTCCAGGTCATCACCACCTTTATCACGGCCTTCGCACTTTTCGGTCTGGCCCGTTCGGTTTCTGGGTGGCGACATCTTCTGGTCGCGCCACTTTGGGTTATCCTGGTATTTATGGAGTATCTGGCCTGGATTTGGCCGAACAAGCCCTGGTGATGGCAACGGAAGTGGCATTGACGATCCTCAAGATTATTTCGATTTCTTTCGTCGGGCTTCTGGCGGGGGCTGCCGTCCTCTTTGGAATCGTCAGCGGCCCCTTGGCCGTCCTTGCATCGCCGTTCTTGGCAATCTTCGGCTGGTTCTATATTTTCCCAATTCTGCTTGGCGTCGGGCTGCTTTGGGCCGTCTACCAGCCGACATGGAATCGGTCCTTCGCGACGTGGCTCTTTGTGGCCGCAAGCTCCGTAGGTGCCTCGCTGATGATGATGGGCATTTGAGTGCGAGGCCCCGAGCCGATTTGGTTTCCCGCTTATGCCATAGGAGGGCTGGCGGCAGGATGCGTGTGCGGAACGATGGTCGTGTTCCTGAAGAAGGAATGAACCATGCCAAATCTAATCAGGTTGTTGATCCTGCCCGATTGGGGTAGAATCTTGCTGGGATCGGGCCGGTGTCGCATTTGCCCGCCTGCTTGGAAAAGGAGAATCTAAGAATGGTTCATCTCGTTTTTTCTGGTCGCGGCTTTCTGGTCCCAGTCGTCACGTTTGCCTCCTGCCTCGGCATGGAATTGACGACGCGGGCCGTATTTCAAGACGACTCTTACTATCAAGAGCGTTGCTGGCCGATACCCTTGGCTCTCGCCATTGCAGGCGTGGTATGCGTCGTCGTCGGGCAAGTGTTCAGCGGGGGTGAACCTCGAACGCTGGTCGATGTTGAGACGCGAGAGCAGATCGTGGTCCCCTACGTCCTGACTTTGAAACACGGCGAGCAGGTTCAGGCCGATCTTCTGGTCAAGGACTTCGGCCCGATGCTCGTTGCCACAGAAGCGGCGGCAGAGACATTTCGTAGGCTGGGCGATCAGATCGCCACCGAGGGCTATGGCTACTCGATGTTCTGCGGCGAGGAGTTACCCTATGACCGAGAACATTTCATCGAGATTCTGAACGATTGGGGCTGGACAGGGCCAGAGAATCGGCGTCCAGCTTGGAGCAAGTAGTCATGGCTTCATTCTCCGAAAACGACATGGACAGGCTCGATTGGCATTTGATGCAGAACGGGGCGGTCACGCTTTATTTCCAGACGGACATTCTGGAAGGAGATTTGGCTTGGCTCGGTGAACGTGGCTACCGCATCCAGACCATCGACTGCCAAGAGCTACCCGCCTTCTACCGCCAAGTGAGCATTACCTTCCAGTTCAAGGAGAATTTTGGCTATGACGATTGGACGGGCAATCTTGACGCGCTGAATGATGCGTTCCGATGCCTGGACATTGATTCCGAGGCTGGCCTCGTCCTCTGCTTTCTCCGCTACGATCTGCTCAAGGCGGCAAATCCCCACGTTGCACAGGGGGTTCTGGATATAATCGAATGGCATTCCCGTGATTACCTCCTGTTCGGTCGCCGCCTCTTGGCCTTAGTCCAGAGCGACGATCCCAGAATTCAGTTCGGGCCGCTTGGGGCAAGGCCCGCCCAATGGAATCGCCGGGAGTGGTTCGACAAGAATAGGGGATTGTAGATTGCAGTGCGGGGATCAGTCGATGGATGACAACCGAAAAAACGCCTACCGTTACCTACTGTATTCGGCCCTACTTGATATTCGCCCGCTTGCTTGCCACCGATGGTTTCAGGGCTGGCATGTTCTCAACCCGTTTCATTGGCGACAGCGTTTCCGCCAAGTACGATTCGCAGGCGACGTTGCCGACTGGCTGCATGATGTCGCATTGTTCTCGTCGCTGGACTTTGAGCGGTTTGATGAGGCGATGTTCTGGCAGGAATTTGAGTACGTTAAGAATAAGTATCCCGATTTCGAGCCGAGTCGTTATCGTGGCATATTTGAGCGGCGGCTGAAGGAGTTGGAATCTGGTTCGTAGTGATTCGCAACTTCTCATTTCCCAGCCACTTCTCTCAATCGCCTTGGCCCGCCACCGGAGTCCCAAGAAAAGAACCGGCGAAATGGCTGCCGAACGGGTAGGCCAGGAGTCCCTTCCAGTATTTTTTTGAAAATGATTTTTCAATTGTTGCTTTTGACACTCGGATTCCCGAGGCCCATTTGAAGCCGATTGCCATTCCGGCTTTGTGCAGGCACAATCGGCCCGTTGATTGAAAGGCCCTTCGCCCTTCGGGCGAAGGGCCTTTTTCTACCTGTCGTCTTCATCGTCCCAGTCGTCTTCATCGTCGCAATCGCAATCCTCATCGTCGCAGTCGTCGCAATCGCAATCCTCGTCCTCTTGGCACGATTCGTCATCCAGGTACTCATGCCGCTCATAGCAGTAGATGCACTCCTTGCCATCCGGCCCCCAGCATTCTTTGCAGACATACGAGCCGCAGCAGGGGCAGCCGTAGGCATTCTTGTCGGTGATTACCGTATCGCACCATGCACATTTTCGAGACCAAGCCATCGTTGTGTCCTTTCAATCTATGCCGCAATCGGGCTCGGTGTCTGGGCCGTCTGGCAAATCATCGTCATCAAACTCGAAAAACGGTCCTTCGATAGATATGCTTACTTGCCCCGGTTCTT
>CAZTPX010000097.1:0-20224 GCA_964615095.1 uncultured Planctomycetaceae bacterium
GCAATCCGCCCGACCGCCCGGCCTACGACTTCGACGGCTGCTCGCCCGAGGTGGTCCTGACGCGGATGTCGGTCGGGGCATCCGGTACTCCGGGTCGCGGCCGCATCGTCTTGCCCGACGGTATGAGCTACCGTCTGCTGGCGCTGCCCGATTCGCAAACCATGACGCCGCAGTTGCTGGCCAAGATCGTGGAACTGGTCGAGGCTGGTGCTACGGTCGTCGGGCCGCGGCCGCAGAAATCGCCGGGCTTGGAGAACTTTCCCGCCTGCGATGAAGAGGTCAAGAGGCTGGCCGATCGGCTCTGGGGCGACTGCGACGGCGCGAAGATCAAGGAGCACGTGCTGGGGAAGGGCCGCGTCGTCTGCGGCGAGACGCCCGAGCAGGTCCTGGCCCGTATGAAAGTGCCTGTCGATTTTGCCGCCGACGGCAACCTGGCCGGTAAGCTCCGCTATATCCACCGCACGTTGGCCGAAGGCACGGAGCTGTACTTCGTGGCCAACAAGCGCGATTTCTCGGTCAACGGCACGTGCAGTTTCCGCGTCGAAAAGAAGCGGCCCGAGTTCTGGTGGCCGGAAAGCGGGTTTGTGCAACTAGCGGCCGCCTGGCAGGAGAAGGATGGCGTGACCCGCGTGCCGCTCTACCTGGACGCGTCGGAATCGGTGTTCGTCGTCTTCCGGCCGGCCGAGGGCAGCGCCGACCCGGTGGTGTCCATGACACACGATGGCCAAGCGTTCCCACCCGTGCCTCCCGCGGCAACGAAGGCCCCCGTGCTCAAGGGCACGTATGTCGTGCAAAGCGCGATGTACGGCGTGTCCGGCGATGCCGCGCGGACCCGCGACGTCAAGACCGCGGTGCAGAAGCTCTTGGATGCGGGCGAGACGTCGTTCGAGGTTGCCCGCATGGCGGCCGATGGCGATCCCGCGTTCGGTATCGTCAAGACGCTTACGGTTCAGTACACCATTGACGGCAAGCCGCACAAGGCCAGCGGCGAGGATCCCGATACGATCAGCCTGGTGTCCGAGACGATGGCCAACGCGGCCCGCCAAGCCACGCTCAGCGGCACTGCCGATGACGGCGTCGTTTTGGAAGCCTGGCAGAACGGGCGTTTCGAGTTGACCACGGCCTCCGGTCGCAAGCTTTCCGCCGCCGTGCAGGATCTGCCGGTCGCCCAAACCGTGGCGGGTCCGTGGCAATTGAAATTCCCGGCAGCTTCCGCCGTGCCCGATCAGACCGTCGACGTGCTCGTCGCCTGGAACCTGCATGCCAGCGACGCGGTGAAGTATTTCTCCGGTACGGCGACCTATGCCAAGACCATCACGGTTCCCGCCGAGATGCTGGGTAAGGACCGCGGCCTGTACCTTGACCTGGGGCGCGTGGCGATCATGGCCCGCGTGAAACTCAACGGGAATGACCTGGGCGTACTCTGGAAGGCCCCCTATCGCGTCGAGATCGGGCAGTTCGCCAAGGCCGGCGAGAACGCTCTGGAGATCGAGGTCACGAATCTCTGGATCAACCGCATGATCGGCGACGAGAACCTGCCCGAGGACTCCGAACGCAATGGCGATGGCACACTGAAAGCCTGGCCGAAGTGGGTGCTGGAAGGCAAGCCGAGTCCCACGGGCCGGCAGTCGTTCACCTCCTGGCGTCTCTACAAGAAAGGCGCTCCGTTGCACGAGTCGGGGCTGCTCGGGCCGGTGACGTTGCAGGCGACGCAGCGCATCGTGCCGCGGTAGGATGGCGGGTGAAACTGTAGGCCGGAACAGGCGTAGGCGTAGGCCGGAACAAGCCTGCGCAGTTCCGGCAAGTGGCTGGTAACAAGCGAGTTGGTTCAGCGGCTATCGCTTCACGGGCGGTCGGTCCGCCACGCGAGGTTCGTTGGGCACGAATTCATAGAGTTCCACGAATTCAATGCACTTCAGATCCCGTTGCACCCAGAAGCTCATGGGGAAGTTCTCGCGGCCGACGAGCCGATATTCGCTCCTTTTCGACTCCAGCCAGCCGAGGAACTCGGCGTCGTCAGCCGCGGTTGCCGATACGGGGCGAAAGCGGGCCACGCGCAGCGGGTGGTCCTTCGAAACCAGGTCGAGCCGCAACGACTGATGTTTCGCCAGGCGGCCCGAGTAGATCCGTTCGTTGCAGTAGTAGATCGAGGCCAGGTCGCTGGTGGCCTTTTTCCCTTGCATGTCGTTGACGTAGCAAGCAAGCTCGGCGCCCTGGGCCTTATCGCACCAGAACCAGCGGGCAAAATCGCGGTTGCGCCCCCAGCACGGCTCTTTGTAGGGCTTGAAGAAATCGCGGACCACACTGCCCACGGCGATAACCACCAGGACCGCCAGCGCCGCCTTGACGGGGCCGGCGGTCGACCAGCGACGACTTTTCAGCAATGCTAGGAAGGCCGCGGCGCCCAGCCCGGTGAGCAGGCAGAAGATCGGCGCCATGAAGAGCGCGAAACGCGCGTGGTTGCCGTAGGGATAACGGTGCAAAGCGGCCGCCACAAAGCATAACGCGAGCGGGGCCGTACACAACAGGGCGAACGAATATCGCCGGCTGCGGACGAGAATCACAAGCGCGCCCAGGCAGAATAAGGTCGTAAGCGTGCTGGCCCCATGGTCGCCGCCGATGGGGTAGGCCATGGACTCGCTGGTGTTGCTGGCAAGGACGAAGAGGGCTAACTTCGCGGCTGAATCGAACGGCGGAAAGGCCGCGGCAAAGGCCTTCCGCTGCTGTTCGCCCGAGCGGGCCATCTGCGCTTGGGCGGAACCAAGCTGCACGGCGACAAATCCGGCCACTATCACCAGGCAGGTGACGCCCCAGAGCAGCCAGTCGCGGAGTCCGCCCCGCCGCCAGAGCACCGCGGCCATGGTTGCGGCGGTCCCGCCCGCCACAAACACCGCCGGATACGATAACGTGAGGGCCAGCGGCATGGCCAACGTCAACGCCAGCCACCAACGGCGATTACTGGGCTGCCGGCACCACTGGACCGTCAAGGTGAGGAGCACGAGTGCGACGAACATATCACCGCCGTAGGGCTTTGCCTCAGCCGAGTAGCGGATCAGCGGGTAGGCGACGGCAAAAACGCCGAAGGCCAGCAGGTAGGCCGTGCCCTGGAGCAAGCGGCTGGCCAGGTAGCGAAAGAGGAAGAGACTGCCGATGCCGCAGGCGAAGGCGTAGAATCTCAGCGTAAGTTCGGAAAATCCCAGCAGTTTGAGGACCGCGTGCTGCAGCCAGAGGTAAAGAATTGGCGCAATCTGAATGTAGTCCAAGGGTTGCGTCAACCCCAGGAATCCGCGGTCGAGGAAGTTCTCGGCCAAGTAGGATTCGTCGGGCCAGAGCGGAAAGGCCAGAAAGTAGCGGACCGCACGGACGACGATGCCCAGCACGAGCAGCGCCCAAACCATGCGGTTGATCCACAGCGGCGTGAGGATTTCGGCCGCGGCGGGAAAGGGATCCAACCGCGGCAGATTCCAACTGTTTTCCTTTTGCATCATATAACCAACTCCCGGCTGCCAAGGCCATGCCCCGGACGAGGTGGATCGTATCAAAGCTGCGGCGCAGGGTCCAGACGAGTCTGAAACTCGGCCGTCTGCGCAGTTTGCCGAAGATTCTCATCTTGTGGCGTTGCGAGAGATTGCGATACCATGAAGGGAGTTCGTAGGGTGGACTTTAGTCCGCCCGGGCGGAGTATACTGCAGGCGGGCAGAAATGAACCGTTGGAGTCCCGGCTTTAGCCGGAATCCGCCCGGAACAGCCGCCTAAAGGCGGGACTCCAACGGCTCATTTCCTCCCGCGCAAACTATCAAGTCCACCCTACGAAAAAACGCTTCATGGACGTTTGGAACTCACTGCTAGCGAGTCCGAGAGGCGATTTTCCCCGCGGTCCGGCCGCTGGTCCCACGTTGCCAAGCCGGCCGTGGATCGTCGTATGGCTGCTGGCCACATGCCTGATCCCGCGGGCGATCGCGGCCTGGAACTGGAGCATTCTCTGGGGCGACAGCCTGCACTATCGCTATGCCAGCATCTGCCTGGAACGGGGTGATTTTCAGCAGGGTTTTGCCGAGTTCGGCCTGAACGTCTATCCGCTGATCCTCATTCCGCTCCGCCATCTCGGCATGGATTGGGAGGTCGCGGGAAAATACTTTGGCGTCCTGGTGGCATCGTTGGCCGTAGTGCCCCTGTGGGGCTGGCTGCGACGCATGTTCGATGACCGCTTGGCGGTGATTGCCTGTTGCATCTACGCGCTGCACGGGAAGTTGATCGCCATTTCTCCACTGATCATCCGCGATTCGACATTCTGGTTCCTGCTCGTCTTGACCATCTACTTTCTCTGGCGGGCGGTGGCCGAACTGCGCATCGGCTTCTTCCTGGCTGCCGGCCTGGCTCTGACACTCACCGTCCATACGCGCACCGAGGGTTGGCTGCTGTTGATTCCGCTGCTAGGTTGGGTCGCACGCCGCTGGTCTGCGCCCCACCGCCTGCGACTGGCGATGGGGACCTTGCTCTGCCTCGCTGTGATCCCAGCCACGGTGGCCGCGGTGAATTTCACGTGGCTCCGCGAGAGTCCGCGCTGGGAGTTGTTCCGCGTAACGCATCTCGACGCGGCCGTCGCTTGGTGGAATGCGGCGACCGGCATGCGCCTGCCCGCTCCGCAGTCCGACGACGTGCCGGCGCGGAACCCAGACGTACAAGCAATCCGGCAATTGATGGAAGCCCGCGCGGCGGCAGGGAAATCGGCGGCCAAGCCCGCGCCGTTTGCCTCCATTTTCGTGCTGCCCTGCGTTCCGCCCGAGCGGGCCATACCGAACTGGACTCTGACGTTCAAACTCCTGGAGCGGCTGGTGAGAGGATGTACCTGGGCGGGCGGTTTCTTGTTGCTTGTGGGGCTTGTTTGCGGGTGGCGGATCTTGCTGCGGCCGGAGCACTTGGTTTTATTGTGCATGAATCTGCTTCTGATATTGATCTCACGGATTCGTTATTCGACCTTGGGCCTCGACCTGCGTTACTTCATGCCCATAGTGATTATTGGCGTTCCCTGGATGGCCCTGGGCTTGGAATATACGATTGGCTTTGTGCGGCGGCTATGCGAGCAGCGAGAAAATCTCTCGCCACGAGTCTCGAACTTTCTAATCGCATGCCTGATCGCGGTGTTTGTGGCTGGCAGCTTATTGGATGGTCCCATGCCGGCAGCCGCCTATATGCGGCAGCACGCGGCCGTTGGGCGTTGGATCTACGACCATGCTGGCCCCAAGCCGGCCTTGGCCGGCAACCTCGACCATTTGACCTTGGAAACGTATTATTCCCAGGGCCACATGGTGGGTATCTTTTGGCCTCGCGACTGCCTGCTGGTCCCGTTGCCGCCGGCCGTCAGCGAGCGAATCGCCAACGTGGTCGTGCTTTGGAACGAGGGCAACATCGACATTCAAAATCTGCCGGAAATCGCGCGGCGGATTACCTACTACGGTTATCGCCGCATCGACCAAAAAGAACTGCCGGCCGGGAAAGACGAGTTAATGGTTTTTGTGAAAGAGTAGGGATTTTCCTTGCCGGAACTGCGCTGCGCTTGTTCCGACCTACGTCTTGAGCCCCAGTGCCCGCGCGACCACGGCGTCAACCACAGGCTTGCCGCCGGACATCTTGCGATTGAGACCAAAACCCTCATCCCAACCCCAGACGGCCCAGCCGATGCGGTTCTCGGCCAAGACCTGGCCGAAGTCGCGAAACCAGTTGGCGCGGTGCTCCGGCTTGCTGCGCGTGGGAAAGACGCCGAACTCGCCACAGTACAGCGGCACCCCGTTCTTCGCGCCCCACTCGATGCCCTGGCGGAAACGGGCGGCCAGCTTCTCCTTGTTCCAACGCTCCTTGCCATACCACTCGACCATCCTTTTCGAGGCGGGCGAGGATTCCAGCCCGGCCAACAGCGGCTGCACCGCCTCGGGACTGGACGGATACGGCACGCCGTGCAAGGGCCGGACTTCCGGGGAAGTCCAGGTCGCGCCCTGGTGCGTGAAAGTGAATGGGTCGTAACAATGGAAGGAATAGATCACATTCTTGTCCGGCAACAGCTTGAGCTTCTTCAGCCCGTCGATGCCGCCCCAGTTTGGACCCGAGGCCACAATGGTATGCTGCGGCGCATTGTGCCGGATGGCGGCAGCCAGGCGGGCGTTGAGCGCGTTCCACTGCTCCTCGCGACGATCGAATACCGGCTCGTTGATGATCTCCAGGATGGTCAGTTCGGGATCGAAGCGGGAGAGCCGCGCGGCCAGCGCGCTCCAGAACCGCACAAAGGCCTCCTGCCAGGCCGGATCGAGTTCCGCCGCGCGGTCCTCGTTGTGGATGTCGACCATCACCAGCAGGCCCGCATCGTGGAACCGCGCGATAGCGGCTTCCAGTTGCCGGCCGCGGTCCTCGATGATCTTGCCCGAGATCCGGTCCATGATTACGCTGGGGGCGACGCACAGGCGCACGTGTTTCAGGCCGATCTGGGCCATGTACCCCGCCTCGGCCGCGGAGATATAGTTGCGGAAATGCTCGCTGGCGTTGCCGCGCGGCGGAAAGCGGAACCACTGGCAGACGTTCGCGCCGGTCGCCAGCCGGTTGGTACGGCTGCGGGGCACGGCGCTGAGCAGTTCAGTGGCGAACGCAGGGGCGATGACCAGGCTGCCGGCGGCAGCGGCCGTCACTCGCAAAAAGCCGCGTCTGTCGAGAGAAGGGCGATCGTTCATCATCAAGTCCTTTTTCATGCCAGGAGACCGTTTCGGCAAATGGGCGACGATCGGATAGCGCCGCACGTGCGCCGGCAGCCGAACTGCGGGCACAGGACGAGTGTAGCATCAATCCCCGCAGAAAGTCAAGGATTCTCTAATTCGATCGGTGCCCCTTGACGTTACCTGCCAGCGTGGAGAATACTATCAAGACATGAAGCGAGCCAACTACGACCGATTCCCGTGCGTCGCCGTGCCGGGCGGCGAGCGTTCCTGCGTACAGGGGTGGGATGCCATCGCCGCGCGTTTGCGACGTGCCGTGGCCGAGCGCGGTCAGCAGAGAACGGTGCTGGCAATCGAATGCTACGGGGGCGTCGATGAACCGCAGATCCTCGACGAACTTCGAGCCAGGCTCGATCCGGCGCTGGTCTTGCATGCGGCCGATGCTATGTGGCCGGCCGCCAAGATCGACCGGCTTGTCGAGCCGTTTTTGGGCGGAGACGACCCCCTATTCGGCTGGCTAAGCGGTTTGACGCTCCCGCAGTTCTTCGACCCGGCGGCCGTTGCGGGGTTGCGGCGGCAAGCGCAAGACGTGGCTGAGGGCCTTGTGCTGGTCGTCGGCTGCGGTGCGCTTCTGGTGGCCGATGCCGACGTGCTGGTCTATGCCGATCTGGCCCGCTGGGAGGCCCAGAACCGCTTCCGCCGCGACGAGGCGAGCAATCTAGGGGTGACCGATCCAACGCTCTCCGCGGGGCTGCAATACAAACGGGCATTCTTCGTCGATTGGCGGGTGTGCGATCGCTGGAAACGCCCGCTGATCTCGAAATGGGATTTCCTGCTCGATAGCAACGATCGGCGGCAGCCGAAACTGGCCGAGGGCGCATCCGTGCGGCGCGGACTGCGACACGCGGCAACGCGGCCCTTTCGCCTCGTGCCGTTTTTCGACCCGGCCCCTTGGGGCGGTCAATGGATGAAGGAAGTCTGCGATCTTGACCGCTCGGCAGTCAACTACGGCTGGTGCTTCGATTGTGTGCCCGAGGAGAACAGCCTGCTCCTGGGGCTGGGCGACGCGCGACTGGAGATCCCCTCGCTGGACCTGGTGTTCGACCAACCGCGGGCCTTGTTGGGCGAGGCGGTGCATGCGCGGTTCGGCGACGAATTCCCCATTCGCTTCGACTTCCTGGACACGATGGGCGGCGGCAACTTGTCGTTCCAGGTACATCCGCTTACGGAGTACATTCAGCAGACCTTCGGCATGCACTATACGCAAGACGAGAGCTATTACCTGCTGGACGCCGGCGCGGACGCTTGCGTGTACCTTGGCCTGCGCGAGGGCGTTGAGCCGGGCGGCATGATTCGCGACCTGGCGGCCGCTCAGGATGGAGGACCGCCATTCGATGCTGAGGCCTGCGCCAACCGCTGGCACGCCCAGGCGCACGACCACTTCCTGATTCCGGCCGGCACGGTGCATTGTTCCGGCCGCAACGCGATGGTGTTGGAGATCAGCGCCACGCCGTACATCTTTACCTTCAAACTCTGGGACTGGGGGCGGCTTGGATTGGACGGCAAGCCCCGCCCCATCAACATTCGCCGCGGGGTGGCCAATATCCAGTGGGACCGCACCACGCGCTGGGTCCGAGAAAACCTGATCAACCGCTGCGTCCCGTTGGCCGGCGGCGACGGTTGGCGCGAAGAACGCACCGGTCTCGACGAGCGTGAATTCATTGAAACGCGGCGGCACTGGTTCACAAAGACCGTGCCGCACGACACGCAAGGCGGAGTCAACGTGCTGAACCTGGTGGCTGGCGAGGAGGCGATTGTGGAGAGTCCCCGCGGGGCTTTCGAGCCTTTCGTCGTGCATTACGCGGAGACTTTTATCGTGCCGGCGGTGGTGGGGGCCTATACCATTCGGCCGCATGATGGCGGCGTTACCTCCGCAACCATCAAGGCCTTTGTGAGGACGTGATGGTCGGCAAATCTCGATTAAGGACCAACGAATCAATAACTGTGCGTTGGCAAACCTGACACTTATCGATTTGCTGGGAGCATGTTGGGAAGACCAGATCGTTTGGCTTTGCGAATTCCCGCAAAAGCGATTACAATAAAATCTGGCTACAGCCTTGAGAAACGGCTGACTTTGTCGACAACTCCTTGCCCCGCACCAGGATAGAACAATCGCTGCATGGATGCTTCGCCTCGCCGCCTGGGTTTCACTCTCAGCGGCCTTTTCTTTCTGATGTTTTTTCCGCAGGGCGCTATCCTCACGGCGGCGTTTACGTTCCTGGCCAGACCTCCGGCCGCGGGCGGACTGGGATTGACGCCGGGTCAGGTGTCGATGGTCGCCGCGGCGGGGGCCATCGGCAACCTGGCGGCGATCGGCCTGGTTCATCGCCTGCGGGCCTTTGCCTGCCGGCATGTGTTGGCCGCCCTCTTCACCTGTGCGGCTGTTGTGACCGGACTGCTTGCCGCGCTGGCGGGCACGTATGCCGCAGCCGCTTCCGCCGCGGCAGCCAGCGTCTCGATCGGCGCGCCCTTTGGCCTTGTCGCGGCGATCTGTGTTTGCTTCGGCTGTTTTACGGCCGTGAGCAGCGCCGGCAGCGCGTCGGCGGCCACTTTCATTCAGCAGTGCATTGCGGGAACCGGCCTCTCGTACTATCGTTTGCGGTCGGCGGGGACCTTGGGTTTCGTCTGTGGCGGGGCATCGCTGCTGACCGTGACTCCCGTGTCGACGCAGCCCTTCTGGCTGGGCTGCGGCGCGCTCCTGGTGGCCGCGGCCTACGCGCTGCTGGCTCTACCGTTGCCGGGGGGATCTGCGGCTTCCGGAAACGGGCTGCGCACCGTTCACGCGCTGTCCCGGGATCGAATGGCTTTCCCCCGCAAGGAGTTCGCCTTCGTGCTCATCCTGCTTGGCGCTACGGCCATCTTGGGGCGGTTGTATGATGCCTACGGCAACCAGTTCCTGACGGAATTCAAGTTCCCCTATCCCTGCGCCACGCAGCCGCTATTGGCCCAGTTCCCCGAATTCCTCCTGCTCTTGCTGGTGCCTTTTGCCTCATTGCGGGCAAGGTATTGTCTCCTACTCGGTCCGCTGGCGTGGGTCTGCGTGTATTTCGGCTTCGCCTGCGGCGGCCGGTTCGACATCGGTTGGGCGATCTATCTCACGCTGCCCATGCAGGCCGGGAATTGCATCATGCAAACGACGGCCAGCATTACCATTGATAACATGTTCGAAAGGAGCCGCTTTCGGCGGACGGCCCAGGCGGCCCTGCCGTTTGCGCTAGGCGCCGGCGTGTTGTTGGGAAGCCTCCTGGCCGGTGCAATCGTCTCCGCCGCCACCATGCTCGTAGGGATGACCAATTGGAATCACGTGTGGCTGATCGGCTCTTCTGCCGCCCTGGTTGTCACGGCCCTGACGGGAGCAGCCATTACGGTTCTGCCGATGGACCGCTTCAAGAAACGTGGGGATCGGGCCGAAAAGCAGCATTGCGGGAATGCAATGGGGTTGGAGCCGATCGCCGAGGCGGTTGTCGACGTGTAGCGGTTTCTGGTAACGCGGGACACTGCTCCCGCTCATGGAATCGGGAACAACGTCCACTCGGATCCCAAGTGTACGCTTTCTGGCGGAAGCGGGCTGTCACCGGTATCGAAACCGGGCCACTTGCCCCCGATGCGCCGTGGACCCCAACCGAGAAACGGCTGGTTAGGCGCAATCGTTTCCGTCGTCTCCGAAGTACTGCACGGATCCATTTCCACGCAGTAGGAAACTCCCTTGGGTTCGTAGCGGAATTCTTCCTCCGAAAATACGGCAACGGGGATCTGGCTTAGGTATTTGCCCTGGAGGTCATCCAACGACTGAGGCAGCCGGCCGTGATCGAGTTTCCATGCCTCAATCGCCAGGACGAGCCGCGCGGCGCGGCGATACGTTTCGCACCTTGACCAATTGTTGGGATATATATCGAGAAGATGCAGCGCCACGACGTTATATGTAAAATCCTTCGACAAGCCTCTCGACAACAACGATGGGATTTCGACGTTCATCCCTGGCGGCCAGCAGTCTTCGGCCGCCAACGCCGCCTCGATTTCCCGGCAACGCGCGAGTTTCGCAGCCGTCAACTTGTTCAAGAGCCGCACGGCCCGTACCCGCTCCCAGGGAACCCAACGCGCGACCGAAGCATAGAGATTCACGTCAGAATTGCCGTGTTGCTGCAGCGCCTCGCGATCGCCCTCCAAGAGGCGAATGTTCAGGAAATAGTTGCACCTGATGCCGTCGCAATACGAAGCTTTCATGTTCCATTGCTCCTCGAAAGTCCGCAACGCTTTGATCAGGCGGTCGGATTTCTGCCCGCTTTGCGTTGCCCAGTGTATAAGCTGCTCGCAGACGTGAATCCCCAATGAACGTTCCATGCCGACGAAGTCCACTTCGCCATAAGGATTGCTCAAAGGGCGGTACCGCGATGCGTGGAGCGCGATGCGCTCCGCGGCCACATACCGATCCAGGGCCGCATCGAGTTTTCCTTCAGCCTCCAATGCCTTCCCGCTGGCTAGGACCAACTTGCAAAGCCAAATCTCCCCGCTCGGCTCCGCCGCGGCGCGCGGGGCCAGATAGAATTCCGGCAACGGCCGGCGGCTGGCCTCCAGCGCCAACGCCACCGCGTGCGATTCGGCCTCTCGCCGCGCTCGGTCTTCAGCCGGTGTCTCTGCCTGACGCATCGCTTCCTCGCGATATCCGATTGCGCGGGCGTAGATCGCCAGCGTCTCCTCTTCCCCAGGCGGGACCGGCCACGTCAATTCCTTTGGATCGAAGCCAAGCTCGACCGCCGGGATCTCATAGACCCGCACCAAGGGAACCGCCGCCAGGATCGCCAGCGCAGGTAACGCAACCACCAAGGACAGGCGAAGCCGCGCCCGCCAGGTCCTTCGCTCAACGAGCCAATCCGGCGCGTGCAGCCAGGTGGCGGTCAGGAATGCCAGCGGCATCGGGGCCACCGACCATGACCAACTCATGCCGAGCACGTACATGAGGGCCGCCCAACCGCAGACGAGGGCCGTCAGGATCATAGCGCACACCACGGCAATAATCCCGCTGCGGAATACCATCGAGCAAAGCTGTCCGCAGGAGTATGCCAAGACCACGAACCCCAACAGACCTACAATGGCCCCCTTGTCCATTCCTAGCGTTTCGATTTGGGCGAGCGTGGGCGGCAGCACCAGCAGCAGGCCCGCCAGCACGACGAGCAAACCACCGATCTGCCGGCTCAGCCAAACCAGTCGTGGCGGAATTCCCTGCTCGGCCAGGAAGCGAAAACGGCAGCGAGTCTGATCGGATAGAAACAGCAGCGAAGAACTGAGAATGGCCCAGAACCCGGGCACGGCGAGGAGATGTGGCCAAGCGTCGGTCTTTCGAACGGGCTCGCCGTCAATCCATGTCGCCCAAAAGATGAAAACGGCGGGCAGCAACCAGACGATCATCGCTACCTTGACCGCGGTTGACTGCCGCACCTCCTGCCAGAGGAGCCGGCCAAGCATGACGGCAATTCGTGGTCTCGGATCAGAGGTTGCCATCGTCCGCTTCTCGCCAAAGGTCGGCGTAGCAACGACGGCCGGCTTGCGAAACGTACTCATCACGCTCCGCGTGATGGAATGCATCACGCGGAGCGTGATGAGTACGGCACCCTCGGAACACATGGAACGGTCGTTTGCAAAACTTGTTCGGCGCGGCCACACGGATGGCCATAGCCTCTCGCGGAACCAGCGAGCCGCCAGGGCAATGATGGCCACGACTACGACCGCCAAGACCGCCAATCGGACGGGGATCGTATCCGTAGAGAAGCCGGTGGCAAAAAAACAAACTGGACCGATCGATCCAATGGTCCCCGCAAGAATGGCGGCAACGAGCGTGCGTTTCAACAACAGCGAGAAGAAAATGCCCCAGGCCAGCAGTTCGACGCCCCCTAGACCGCAAAGAATCCACATCCGCTGGTGGACAAGCGGAGCGGGCATCCCGCGGACCAACGTAAACGCCAACATCCATGCCACCAAGTACATGGCCGCCGCGCTACCCAACGCGAAAACAGTCTTGCCGAGCAAAACCGCCCGTGTCGTAACCGGCATGGCGTGTAAGAAGCCGTAGGTTTCATTCTCACGTTCTGTGGCGAAAAGCATTGCCGCCGACCCCAAGGCGTAGAACGCCGCGCATACCAAGGCCACTTCGAAAAGCACTTCAACCCGTATGCTGCCGGGGACCCAAGGGCTGGCCAGCCAGGCCAGTTCCATGATGACCGTCAACGCGGCCATGGCGATCCAGTATGCTCGCTGGCTGCGATACTCCTTCCACAGAATCCGCCCAAAGCTGGTGGCGTTCATGGTTGTGCCTCCGCTGGAGCGAGATGCCCGCTACGGGCCTCGCGGCCATGTTGGATATAGGCCACGAAAATCTCTTCCAAGCTGGGAGTCCGTATCTCAAGGGCCTCCAGGCAGCCGCCGGCCTGCAACGCGTGCAAACAATCCTCGTTGGCCAACCGTACCACTGCCTGCCACTGCCGTGCCCGCTGGCGGCAGGCGAGCACCTCGCCGGGCAATTCCGGGGGCGCGGCAGCGCCATTGCGCATGGTGAAGGTCAACTCGCGGACATGGGCCTTGAGCTCATCGAGCCGCTCCACGACCAACAGCCGGCCCTGGTGCAGGATGGCCACGACGTCGGCCACGCGCTCCACTTCGGCAATTTGATGGCTGGAGAGGAAGACGGTCTTTCCCGTGGCCGCCCGGTCGACCATGCTCTCCAGAAACTCACGCCGCACCAGCGGGTCGAGACCCGAGGTCGGCTCGTCCAAGACCAACAGGTCCGGGTCGTGGGCCATGGCCAGCGCAAGGGCCACCTTGGCCCGCATGCCCTTCGAAAGCAACTTGATCGCCTTACGGCCGGGCAGATCGAACTGGGCGGTCAACCGGCAGTATTCCGGCATGAAGTGCTCGCCATAGAACCCGGCCGTGAACCAGCCAACCTCCTCGACCGTCATCCACTCGTAGAACGTCAGCCGCTCGGGCACGTAGCCCACGCGGCGGCGAATAGCTAGGCCATCCCGGGAACTGGCCAGTCCCAGCGCGAAGCTTTGGCCGCTGTCAGGCTCGGCCAGGCCCAGAAGGATGCGGATGGCGGTGGTCTTGCCCGCCCCGTTCTCGCCCAGCAGAGCAAAAACCGAGCCGGCGTGTACTTCCAACGTGAGGCGGTCGAGGGCGACCTCTTTGCCAAATCGCTTGGAAACTCCCTGAAATTCGATGACTGGGGTCATGCTTGCACCTCATCTTGATCGATAGCCGCCAGCTCGCTTTCCACCAGCTTACGCAACTGGGCGAGTTCGAGCTGGCTCTGTTTTCCCTCCACGAGGACCTGCCGGATGCGGCTACGGAGCAGTTCCAGCCGTTGGGTCTGGCAACGCTTACAAGCCCCTTCGGCCACCGTCAGCCCGGTGCCACGGACGTTTTGCAGGATGCCATCGTCCTGAAGTTGGCGGTAGGCCCGGGCTACCGTGTTGGGGTTGATCGCCAACTCGCGGGCCAGCTCGCGCACCGAGGGCACCATCTCACCGCTTCGCAGCGATCCGGCGGCGATCGCAAAGACGACCTGGCGGACAACCTGCTCGTAGATTGCCAATCCGTTGGAGGGATCGATGGTGAAGAACATACTGCTGTCCTGTGTATTAGCTGACTAATACAGTAGACAGCATTCTCGAAATCTTGTCAAGGGGCATGCGGGTAATTTTGTACTAAGGCATGGGATTCTGAGATTTGAAATCTGAAATCTGAAATCTAAGATTTAAGCCCCACGGCCAAAACCCGTTGTGCCGCGGCCACGGCGGAGCCAAAAACCACGTCCTTCCCCATTTCGGCCAGCACCAACTCGATGGCCGCCAGGCAGCCAAGGATATCGACCTCGTCGACAAGGCCCATGTGGGCGATGCGGAATATCCGGCCCTTGAGCGGCCCTTGGCCGCCGCCCAGCTTGATGCCGAACCGCTCTTCCAAACGCGTCAGGAACTGTTTGGCGTCGATATCCTCGGGTAGATAGACGGCCGAGAGGCCTTCGGCCGGCCGCTTGGCAACCAGTTTCAGCCCCAAGGCGGCAATCCCGGCCAGCGTGGTCTGCGAGAGCCGTTTCGCGCGTGCCCAGAGGTTCTCGATGCCCGTATCGCGGATCTGCCGCAGGCTTTCGGCCAGGGCTTCGATCAGCGGGATGGCGGGGGTGTAAGGGGTTTCGCCCGTTTCAGCCGCCTTGCGATAGGCCGGCAGATCGAAATAGAAGGCCGGCCGACCCGGAGTACCGGGTGCCCCGACCGATTCAATCTGCCGCCAGGCCTTGGGACTGATCGCCAGGAACGCCAGCCCCGGCGGCGTCATCAGGGCCTTCTGGGCACCGACCACGAGCACGTCGATGCCCCAGGCGTCGGTGCGGCACTCCATCGCCCCCGCGCCGCTGATGCCGTCGACGACCAGCAGGGCCGGGCTGTTGCGGACCACGCGGCCGATGGCCTCGATGTCGTGACCCACGCCGGTGCTCGTTTCCTGCAGGGTCGAGAAAACGGCCGCCACGTCCGGATGTTGCTTGAGCAATCGCTCGACCTCGGCCGCCTCGAAGGCCTCGCCCCAGGGCAGATCGTAGCGCACGACCTCGATGCCGAACCGCTCGGCGATCAACCGCCACCGCTCGGCGAACTTGCCGGAATGCAGCACCAGGGCCTTGCCGCCCACTGCACGTTCATGGCGCCCGGGCACGGTATTCACGACGGCCGCCTCCATGCCGCCGCTGCCGGAACTGGCGAGGATGAGCACGTCGTTGGCGGTCTGGAAGGCATATTTCAGTCCTTCCAGCACTTCGCGCATGGTGGCCCGGAACTCGGGCGTGCGATGGTGGCGAACTTGCCGAGCCATGGCCAACAAGGCAGCTTGTGGGACTTCAACAGGACCGGGAGTGAACAGGCGTTTCTTGGGCATGGGGAGGGTTGGGGGCTGATATAGTTTACGCGGATAGAGATGGCATGTTGGAGTCCCGGCTTTAGCCGGAATTTATACCAAGCTACCGGCTAAAGCCGGGACTCCAACAAACGCATCTCCGCGCGCGGCTCAGTTCTTCTTGTCAATGCCTTGCAACAGGCTCAGCGTCATGGCGGCGAAGACCATGCCGATCTCGCTGTATTCGCGGTCCTCGGCCTGGAAGAAAATGGTGTAGGTCGTGCCTGCGATCCGCAGGCTGCGGATGGCGGCCGTATTGGTGAGGTCCAGGTAGAAAAAATTCAGGTCGAAGCCCACTAAAGCGTGGCCGGCGATCGTTTCGTTGACCGGTTCGGCCTCCAGGTCGTCGTATTCCTTGCGCATGGCGTCCAGGGCGGCCTGGGCCATGCGGGCCGGATCGACCGACGCCCCATGCAAGGCCACCGACCAGAAGGCCCCGCCCGGACTGAAGACGGTGACCGCGCTTTGGCCCGCGCGCATCTCTTCCTCATCCAGTTGCCAATTATCGGGGTACTGGAAAGTAATGCCCAAATTGTCGAACGTGGCCGGCATGGGATGCTCGTCGCGGTTACTTGCACGGAGAGGATAGTATTAAACGTACCCTAAAGGCTCGTCACCGGCAAGACACTCGATCACGGCCACAGGAGAAATGCGATGTCGTTCGTAGTCCCGGCTTTAGCCGGCGTCCGTGGCACTTCCAAGTCTTCCCTGGGACCCGTTCAGCCTTTCGTCATTTCCGCGTCGGGGTCCGCGTCGGGGTCCGCGTCGGGGTCAGACCGGAACTTACTACTTTCATTTTCGCTTCCGCAGCTTTCGGCCGAGGCTCTCGACAACCTGCAATACTTCGGGCCGCGTCGCCAAGCGCCGGCGATTCGCTCCGACTCCGTTGGCACACATCCCGTAGTGCTCGCCGACCGCGCGGCCGCTCAGGTCGGCCAGTTGCGCCGCCAACTCCACGGCGACCGACTTGGCACAGCCGACGCTCCGGCCGTGCGCGGAGAACAACCGGGCATCGATCCGGTAATGGCGCGCAACCGCCTCGTCAATCTCCTCCAGCGATACCGTCCGCCGCGGCAAATCGAGGTCTTCGTCTTGCAAGCGACCGCTCCGGCGTTGCTCAATCCACTCCTCGGTACGGTCAGTGAACGCCGCTCCGCCGCGGGGGACAGGTCCGGCATTGGCAGTGGAGAAAATAATCCAAGAGTTGCCACAGAGGGCACAGAGTTCACAGAGGAAGGGAAGATAGGAACAGGCTAGGGAATCGACATGAACCGAACCACGATCTCTCGGTGACCTCTGTGCTCTCTGTGGCAATCTCACTTTCTTTGTAGGATGCATGGTCCGACGTGCGGTCTATTACCCTGCAAACATTTCACACTAACCCGAAGCGCAAGCGAGGGCCCTTGCTTGCGCTTCGGGTTAGTATGTGATCCATTTTCGCGCCGCGGTAATATTGCTGGTCCATCATTTCGTACACGCATGGCCAGGTGGCCCCCTCTTGCTCACGGCCTAGAGAAATGCAGGCCCGGCTTCAAGCCGCGCAAATGGTGGCGAGATTCGCTGCGTATTATATGGGTATAAAGCGCGCTGAAAAAGATTCAGGCCAGGCCGGAATACTCTGTGTGCGCATTTGTTCTTTGAAAATTCGGACCGGCCCCCGGCGTAGCGAACCGGGGGCCATGCATTACGCGCGGCGCCGACTTGCCCAAGTCGGCGTCTGCGCCGGCGGCTGCGCGGAAACTGTGGCGCGTGGGTCTTGCGCCTCGACCCACCCTACACCCGGGCAACGGTCGCGAATGGCCGCACTTGCCGTGACAGCAATTAATTATTTTTCTGACTCTGCACTTAAATAGCCGCAAGAAAGCGCCATGTGCCCTACTCCGATATACTGTACACATGCACACGCTTAGCGAAAAAATGGCACAAAATGACACAGAATGGCATAAAGTAGCTAAAAATGGTACAGAATGGCACAAAATTGGATACGGCCTTTGGCCGTGCCGAAACTATCGCTAGAGTGTCAAGCGATCATATTCCCGCAGTTTCCCCGTTCGAGCAACACCTTTAGCGAAAGCAGAACACACACATGGACGGACAGAATTGCCTCCGAAACTCCAAGAGGCCCCTTTTTGTGACCAAGTCGCACAACTGCCTGACCCGAAACGGCGGGTTGGTCTCGGCGGCCGGGGCGGAAAGACGCCGCTGGAAGCACTTTTTTCTGACCTATCCTTGCCGTCGGCTTGGTTGCGGAATTCTGTAGGACAGGTTTGTAATACGAACGCGTATGCAGGAACTGCGTTGCGGTTTGCTCACGGCCTACACCGCTATAAACCCGAAAATGAGACGATAGCCTAACCCGTCACGCTTCGTCGCACTCGCCGAGCGTAGCCCAGCAGCGTCAGGACACCCGCACCGAGCAAGGCCAGCGTGGAAGGCTCCGGCACTGCGTTGACGGCGTCGCACGATGCCGCCATTGGGGCCGCGGCCGCCGCCGGATCGAAGACCATCGTCCCGCCCGCGCCCACCGTCAGGGCCGTTCCCGTGGGCAGGGCCGCGGGATTCGTCACATATAAGGTGCCGGCGTCGACCGCCGTGCCGCCGGTGTACGAATTCGAGCCGCTGAGAATCAACTGACCATCGCCGCTGTCGATCAGTGAGCCGGTGCCGCTGATATCCCCCGACAGCGTCATCGCACCCCCGGCAGGCGGGCTGACTGTCAAGTTCTCGCCCAACATCATAGCGGCGGAAATCGTATGATCTCCGCTCAGAACGGGGTCGCCCATGAACAACACCTCGCCGTTACCGGTAATTGTGCCGCTGCCGCTCACGGCGCCCAGGAAGACCGCGCTGCTGGTCCCGCCTACCGTACTGACGTCGAACGTGCCATTCTGGACCACATTGTTGTAAAACGTCACGGCCGCGCCGCCGCTAAGGACGATCGTGCCGCTGGGGTTGTTCGTGACGTTGCCGAACACGTTGCTTGCGCCGCCGGTAAAGGCGACGGTCGCCTGGTTGGTGAGCCCGCCGTCGAAGTAGAGAGTTGCGTTCTGGGCGGCAATCGTGCCCGCGTTGATGAACGGTGCGGCCGACTCGAACTGGGCCTGCGATGCCCCGTTGCCAAAGACTTCGATCGTGCCGGCGTTACTGTTCGTCCCGGTGGAACTCTGCAGCCAGAACGTCTGCCCGGGTCCGATCCGCACGGAGCCGGAGGACGAGTTCACGAAATTGCCGCTGATCTGCGCCCCGCCAATGAACGTGCCGCTGTTCGACAGATTGTTGATATAGAGATTACTGCCGGTGTACATAAAACGTTGTCCCGCCGTGACCGTGAGACTGCCAGTCACACTTAGGCTGCCGGGACCGGCGCTAATCTGCCCCTGATTGACCGTGATGTTGGTGGAGGAAACCGTGCCCGTCAAGAGCAGCGTACCCGGGCCGTTCATGATCAGGCTACCGGCGCCGGCAATGTTCCCGGGAAAAGTGTAGTTGTCCGCACGGTCAAAGACCAGAACGGCGTTGTTCACGATGTTGCCCGCGATGCTGCCCGTGCTCCCGCCGTTGTCGATTTGCAGCGTTCCGGCGCTGATCGTGGTGCCGCCGGTGTAGTCGTTCGAAGCGGTCAGCACCAGCTTTCCTGGACCCAACTGCGTCAGGCTGCCCGAGCCGCTGATCGCGCCGCCGAAAGTCAACGTGTCGGAACGGCCGAACGCCAGCGAGGCGTTGTCGAGCACGTTACCCGCGATGCTTCCGGTCGCACCGCCGTTGTCCACCTGGAGCGTGCCGGCCGAGATCGTCGTGCCGCCGCTATAGGTATTGGCCGCATTGAGCACCAGCAATCCGGCCCCCGCTTGCACGAGGGAACCCGTACCGCTGATTCCGGCCGCGCTGAAGTCCGCGCCTTGAGTCACCGTGTTGCCGCGGTTGAAAACGAGCGTCCCGTTATCGGCGATCGAACTGCTGGCCGGGAGCGAACCGGTGGCCCCACCGTTGCCCACCTGGAGCGTGCCGGCCGAGATCGTCGTAGCGCCGCTATAGCTATTCGAGGCAGTCAGGACCAATGTCCCCGGGCCGATCTGCGTCAGGTTACCCGAGCCGCTTATCGTGTCGCCGAAAGTCATTGTGTCGGAACGACTGAACGCCAGCAAGGCGTTGTCGAGCACATTGCCCGCAATGCTGCCAATCGCACCGCCGTTGCCGACCTGGAGCGTGCCGGCTGAGATTGTCGTACCGCCGGTGTAGGTGTTGGCTGCATTGAGCGCGAGCAAGCCCACCCCCGCTTGCACGAGGGAACCCGTGCCGCTGATTCCGGCGGTGCTGAAGTCCGTGCCTTGGGTCACCGTGTTGCCGCGGTTGAAAACGAGCGTCCCGTTATCGGCGATCGAACTGCTGGTTGAGAGCGAGCCAGTGCTCCCGCCGTTGTCGATTTGCAGGGTTCCGGCGCTGATCGTGGTGCCGCCGGTGTAGCCGTTCGAAGCGGTCAGCACCAGCTTTCCTGGACCCAACTGCGTCAGGCTGCCCGA
>CAZTPX010000097.1:20324-35872 GCA_964615095.1 uncultured Planctomycetaceae bacterium
AGTCACCGTGTTGCCGCGGTTGAAAACGAGCGTCCCGTTATCGGCGATCGAACTGTTGGCCGGGAGTGAACCGGTGGCCCCACCGTTGCCCACCTGGAGCGTGCCGGCCGAGATCGTGGTAGCGCCGCTGTAGCTATTCGAGGCAGTCAGGACCAATGTCCCCGGGCCGATCTGCGTCAGGCCGCCCGGGCCGCTGAGCGTGCCACTATAGGTCGTACTCGCACTGCCTGCCAGTTGCAACGTAATTGGAATACTCGTCGTATCGTTCAAGGCGATGCCGCCGCTGCCGGACAGGCCGCCCAGATTGAACGTGCCAATGCCCGGTGCGAAGGTCAAACCGTTCGCGACCGGGGCGACCACGGCCGTACTGTATTGGAGCGCGTCCGCGTTGGCCAGGACAAGCGTTCCGGCGTTGATCGTGGTCGTGCCGGCGTAAGTGTTGGCGGCGGCCAGCGTGAAACTGCCCGTGCCGTTCTTGGCCAGCGATCCCGGACCGCCGATCGCTCCGGCATAGGTTGTATTCGCGTTGTTGCCTCCAATGACCAGGGCAATTGCACTGCCCGCGGTGTTGCTCAAGGCCAGACTGCCGCTGCCGGACAGGCCGCCAAGATTGAACGTGCCAGTGGACGCGAAGGCGAGGCTATTAGCCGCGTTGACTGCGGCGGTGCTGTTTTCCAGGGCGTTGGAGTTGGCCAAGACGAGCGTTCCGGCGCTGATCATTGTTGTGCCGGTGAAAGTATTGGAGCCACTGAGTACCAACATGCCTGGGCCGGCTTGCGTCAAGGAACCCGAGCCGCTGATGACGCCGGCGAACGTGCTGTTGTCCAAACAGTCGAAGACCAGCGCGCCCTTATCAACGATGTTGCCGGCAACGCTGCCTACCGTGCCACCGCTGCCGATTTGCAGGCTTCCGGCGCTGATCGTCGTGCCGCCGGTGTAGGTGTTGGCCGCATCGAGCACCAACAAACCGGACCCCGCTTGCACGAGGGAACCCGAACCGCTGATGACGCCCGCGAAGGTGGGGTTGTCCGAGCGATCGAAGACCAGCGCGCCGTCGTCAACGATGTTTCCGGCAACGCTGCCTACCGTGCCGCCGCTGCCGATTTGCAGGTTTCCGCCGCTGATTGTTGTCGTGCCGGTATATGTGTTCGAGCCGCTGAGGATCAATGCGCCGCCACCGCTGACGCTCAAGGAAAAACTGCCGCTTATGCCCCCGGCGACGGTCAACGAGCCGCCGCTCGCGACGCCCACGCCGAGGTTGCTCCCCAGCGCGATCGGCGCGTTGATCGTGTTGCTGCCCGTGTCGCTGATCGTGGCCGTCCCGGCCGTCCCGGCAGTGCTCGCCAGAGTCAACGTGCTTGCGCCCGATGGGCTGATCACATAACTTGCACCGGCCGAGGGGCTAAAGCTGAGGCCGCTGAGGGTCCGGCTGGCGTCCAAGGTCACCGTGGCCGTGCCGCTCGTCAGGACCGTGCCGAAGAGGGCCGAATCCTGTGCGGTTCCACCGGCAACGCCCAGGGCGAGCATGGCTGTGGTGGTCAAACCGGGGACCGCGACTCCGCCGGGGACATTGGAAACCGCCCAGTTGCTCGGCGTACTCCAACTTCCGCCGCCGTTGACGCCCCAAGGAACCTGCAACGAACCGGTGCGCGATAGGATGAATGCCTGGCTCTGTCCACTTGCATTGATCCCGTAACCACAGATTTGGCCTGAATCATTGATGCCGGTGGCCTCCACCAGCGTCAATCCGAAATTGGCAGGGATCAAGCTGTTCAAGTCCTGCATCGTGCCACCGCTATACAGGAACGCGTGGTACGCACCGCTGGCAGTCAATTCCTCGCCCACTACTTGCCCAAGGTTGTTGATGGCAGTGGCTTCTCCGGCCCCGAGGTTCTGCATGGAACCGCCGCTATAAAGGAACGCGTGAGGCGCATAGCCGTCGGTATCGCCGTATCCCACCACCTGTCCGAGATTGTTGACGGCAGTGGCGACACTGGCGGGTTGGGTTGGAAGCGTGCCGAGGCCTTGCAGGGAACCGCTGCCGAACAGGAAGGCTTGTGAGCCATACCCGCTGGCGCTGTTATAAGCTGCCCCCGCCACCTGTCCCTTATCATTGATGCCGTTGGCTACACTCATAATGTTGTAGGGCGTCGAGAGCGTGCCCAGGCTCTGCATCGAACCGCTGCTGTAGAGGAACGCTTGTGGGCCGTCGCATACCGCGACCTGCTCGAGGTTGTTGATGCCCGTGGCACAACTGGCGGCTGCGCCCAGGAGCGTGCCGAGGTTTTGCATCGTTCCGCCGCTGTAGAGGAAGGCCTGAGCGGCGCCACTGCTGGTCAAAGCCTCACCCACTACCTGCCCGGCATTGTTGATGCTGGTGGCCGAACTTGCCTCGCCACCCAGTGTGCCGAGGTCCTGCAAGGAACCGCCGCTGTAGAGGAAGGCATTACCGTAACCACTGCTATCGGCAACTCCCACAACGTGCCCAAGGTTGTTAATACCCGCGGCGGAACTCGTGCCTCCCGCCAGGAACGAACCCAGGTCAGACGCGACATACTGAAGCCGCTGGCCAAAGGCATTCTCGGCTGCGACCGCCGCCAAAAACACAGAAGATACCACGCACGGAAACCAAAAATTGCGTCCTGACATAGCAATCTCCCTTGCCGTAGAAGTGGAGCAGCGTGCCGTCGCCGCCGGGACACGAAATCAGAGAATAGGCCTGTCGTGCGCTCGACATTCCTGTCTTGCCGCACCGCCTGGGAGTCCACAACCTATTGGGTGCGGTTACCGAGGGTAGGAGTTAGGCTAATTACCCTACCTGTGATGTCAAGAGAATTCTGGTTGGCTCAGCCGCTTTTAGGATGCGCTGGAGTCCGCCTTTAGGCGGAATTCAAGGAAAATCCATGAGTCAAAGGGTAAGACCAGCAGAAGGCCGCTGCTCTTGCCGGTTACCGCGTCGCTTCAATCTGTGGGTCGTGGCTAAACTACCAGTTCAGTTGCATGCCGGCGAAGGGGCCGTGGTAGATGAGTGTGCCGCGGGTGTTCATCTGCGGTTCGGCGGCGGCAGTGGTAAGAATGTTAAGGTCGGGGGCGTAGTTTCTCCCCGCTAAGGCGATTTGATCGACCCAAAGTGCCCGATAGCCGATCTTGGCCGTCAGCGCGGAGGTCGGCCGCCACATGATGGCCGCATTGATGTCGGCAACGGAAGCCGTGTTGGTTTGGTACACTCGGGCGTGGTCCGATTCTATCCCATTGACATTGGCAGCCAGATTCAGATTGCTCTCGTTGTCGCAAATCGCCGCCCTGCCGTCGACATGGATCCAGACGTCCTGATGACCGTACTCAATGACCCCGCCGATTTGAGGGCCCCAAAGGTCGTTGTTCGTGTGGGCGCGCACGGAGACCGGATTGATATTGCCTGTCGGCACGGACGCGTAGTCGAATTCCTCGCGAATAGCGACATGCCGCACGCCGAACATCAAGACAATCGTGGGGTCTCCGGCCGGCAGGGGTATGGCAGTCTTCACATTGAACTCGCCGCCTTCCAGGCGTGATATCTGGTGGATTGAGACCGAACTGTTGTCATCGACTTCGGGATTTGCTGTCGGCGAACCCCAGTTCGTAAACGGCGAAAACAGATTGCCTTGCGGCGAAATCGCCTGGGCGGTCGTGTTCCAGGGAGAAAGCCAGAAATACGACACCTCGACCTGGTAGGGCGAGTCGTCAAAGGTATGGCCTATCAGCAGTTGGGCACCGCTCTGGAAGGGCTGGTCGAGATCGTTTTGCGTCAAGGCCCAGGCGGCGGTCGGACTCACGCCCAGCGAGGCGACGGGGCCCATTCCCGTAAACAACCGCTGCATGGCCATCGCATCCGCACTGACATACCACGGATTGCGGGGAAATGCCTCGCTGCCGGTCCAGAAACCGGGCGGGTTGCAGCCGTCATTGCAGCCACAAGGGTCGTCGGCAAGCGCCTGCCCGCCTGCGGCGAAGGCCCAGGCTGCAAGGCCCAGGGCGAGGATCGTTCCCCATCTACCGATGCCCGGTGGGAAGACAGTATGCATGGCCACAACTCCGTGCGAGTGCCACATTATTCGGGATAATCGTTCCAGTCTTCTTCTTTGATTCGGTACTTTTGTTCGGAAAGATCAATATATCCGCTACAGCCCCACCCCCCCGAAGGAACTGAATCAGGGCTTAGCGGTCGTCCGGCACATAGACCACGTCGCCGGACTGTAGACGATAGGCCGTGCCCAGGCAGTATTAGAATCTGAGGCCCATGTCCAGATTTTCGACATGCGTGGCGGATTCCTCGGCACAGCGACCAAACACCGTCGCAAGCCGCGCAGCTCGCTATAGGCTTTTCTATGCGTTCGCTTTAGTGCTGGCACATTTCTCGCAATTGGTACGAATACTGCTAGCCAACACCTACGATCGCTCAGAGGCGCATGCCGGGGAGAGTTGCCATCTGGGCAACTGTCGCTGGCGGCATGGGGGTTCGTCGGTAGTCGCGGTGGGCTTTCACATTAACACACGTTCTTGGGAGAATTGCCATGAATTGTCGAGGTTCGCGAATCAACCAGCAGGCTCTTATAGTGCGGGAGATCGGCGGTCGACGGTCGCGGCACGCTTTTACGTTAATCGAAATGATGGTGGTGATCGTGATTGTCGCGATCTTGGCGGGCCTGCTGCTGCCGGCGGTGCAGCAAGCGCGAGACGCGGGGCGGCGTTCGTCGTGTGGGAACAATCTCCACCAGATCGGCCTGGCGATGCTCAACTTTGAGAATGCATACAAAGGGCTTCCTCCGCGCCGTTATGGGCCTGCTTGGACGCCGGTGGTAGCCAATAAGGGATATTGCGGCTGGGGAGCGGTGATCCTTCCCTACCTGGAATTGAAGAATATTGAGCGTCTCTATAGCTACGATGGCAACTTCTTCGATCCGGCGAACCAGGCCGCCGTTAACAAGTCGATTGCCGTCTACAACTGTCCAGCGACTCAGCCGAACCGTAGCATGACGATTTCTGATAACAACGGGAATTCTTCTGGGACCGGGATCGCGGGCGATTACTTCGGTCCCAATGCCGTCCAAGCCTGGTGGTTCGCCGACTCGGCGACCAATACGGCCTACTCGAAGAATACCGAGACGGCCATGGCCGACAACCGCTTCAAGGCATTGTCCGAAATCACCGACGGACTGAGTTCCACGTTGCTGATTACGGAGCAGGCAGGACGCCCCAACTGGTACATCAAGGGCGCGATGCAATTGACCACGAGTTCGAGTTCCTCTCCGAATAGCGCCACGACCACGATCAACGGGAACACGTACACGCAATCGAACCCCGCGTGGTGGGGCTGCTGGGCGTCTTACCAGGTCTTCTCGGTCTGGACCTATGCAGACGATGGCGTGACGGCGAACGGCAACAACACGATCAATATGAACAACTCGCAGGGCATCTACAGCTTCCATCGCGGCGGCGCCAACGCCGTTTTCTGCGACGGCGCCGTACACTTCCTGGGCGAGAACCTGGCGCCGTCCGTACTCGGCGCCATCATCACCGCACGGAGCGGCGGCGTGGACTCCCCGGACGTTGAAGCTGCCGAGTCACTTGGCAATAGTGAATTCTGAGCCGTTTGTCGGATGTCCCACAGCAGAAGGAAGAAACTCCATGACGATACCACGAACACTTCTTGCTTCCGGTTTGTGCCTGATGCTTTGCGGCTGCGGAACGAAACACAGCGACCGGCCGGCAGTTCATCCGGTCGGCGGCAAGTTGCTCGTCGCCGGGAAACCCGCAGTCGATGCGCAGGTCATTCTGTATCCGGTCGCGGGCGCGGAGAAGCTGGATCCATCCCAGGTGCGTCCGCGCGCCATCGTCGAGGCCGACGGCTCCTACCACCTGACCACGTTCGTGACCCGCGATGGAGCACCTGTTGGTGACTTCGCCGTGACCGTAATCTGGCCGGGGCCGCGGGACAAGGGACAAGGCGAGGACGAACCAGGGCCGGATCGCCTTCAGCAACGCTATGGAGACCCGAAGAAACCCGCCGCAAGCGTCCATATCGGGAGCGAAACCACGGAACTGGCCACGATCGACTTGAAGCCGGTGGAAGACAAGTCCAAAGCAGCAGCCAGCCCCAAGCCGAGCATGGAACAATAAATAGCCCTTCCCAGGAGTTTCTTTCGTGTCGACAGAGCAACCAACCGGCAAGATTCCCGTTCGTGTGGAAGGCGCGACCAAGCGTTTTCGTCAGGGCGAGTCGGTGGTCGAGGCCATCAAGGATGTTTCCCTGCAGATCGAAGAAGGGGAATTCGTCGCCGTCATGGGCGCCAGCGGCTCGGGCAAGAGCACGCTGCTGCACGTCATGGCGGGGCTCGCCAACCCGGATGAAGGCCGCGTGGTCATCGACGGCGCCGACCTGTCGACCATGTCGGACGGACAACTGACGCGGTTCCGCCGTCGCAAGATCGGCCTTGTCTTTCAGGCATTCAATTTGATCCCTTCGCTGACCGCCGACGACAACATCACCCTCCCCATCCTGGCCGACGGGCACAATGCGCGGATTGACGAGCGGGTCGAAACCCTGCTTGATCGCTTGGGGCTGGCCTCGCGGCGGCATCATCGGCCCGACGCGCTTAGCGGCGGCGAGCAGCAGCGCGTGGCAATCGCCCGTGCGCTGGTCAACGATCCGGCTTTGGTCCTGGCCGACGAACCGACGGGCAGTCTCGATTCTGTCAGCGGACAGAAGATCTGCCGGTTACTGCGCAAGTTGTCCGAGGAACAACATCGGACGATCGTGGTTGTCACCCACGAACCGGCCGTGGCCGCCTGGGCACAGCGCGTGGTGGTGATGAAAGACGGGCATATCCTCACGCAGTTCGGCATCGGTGAATTCAAGGACGCGCAAACGCTGGCGGCCCATTACCAAGATGTCGTAAACGTCGCTGCCGCCCCCAAATCACTGGCAACCCCCTGACTCCCAAAGCGCGGAAGTAGTTATGACTAGAGGCGAGTTTGCGGTTGTTGGCAAGCTGGTCATGGCCGACATTCGGCGACGGCCCGGGCGATTGTTGTTGACGATCCTTTCCACGATCGCTGCCGCATGCGTCGTGGTCTGGGTGGTAAGCGGCTACGATTCGCTCGTGCAGAGTTTTCGGGAATTGACCGAGAAGTACTTGGGTAGGTACGAACTGGTCGTCCTGCCCGTGGGCCCCGAGGATTCTCCCTTGCCGCCGCTGTCGCGGGAGGTGGTCGACTCGCTGCGGCAAGACCCGGCCGTCGCCGCGGTGGATCCGGTGTTTCAATCCCGCGTGAGGATCAAGGCAGCAAAGAAAACGGCCGGTTCCGACGAGTCAGAAAACTCGTCTGCCCTCAGACCGGAAAACGGGCCGCCCCTCACGCCGGAGAACGCGTTCCGTCGGATGACGCCGCGTCCCGTCGAAACGCCGACCTTGGTCGGCACCAACGCGGCCGAGCCGCCCTATCCGCTGGTGCAAGGCAAGTGGATCGACGCCTCGCACCCGCAACTCCGCGAAGCGGTTATCGGCAAGGGTTTGGCGCAGCAGTTGGGCGTTAGGCCAGGAGACGACGTGATCGTCTCCGCCAACCGGGTCGAAGACGAGTTCACGCTGAAGATCGTCGGAATCGTCGAGCAGCGAAAGAGCGTGCCCAGGGAGAGCTTCATGATTGGCCTGCCGCCGTCGCGCGGTGCGCCCCTGACGCATGGACCGGCTGTTGCCGGGCTGTACGTGCCGTGGACGCTGGCCGAGAACGTCGCAGGCGCCCCGGCGAAGATCGACTTTGCGGGTGTCGTCCTGGCCAAAGGCATTAAGATCGGCGAGTTTCGGGCACATTGGGCCGAGCAGCTTGCCCAAACATATCCGCCGGCGCAGATCCAAGCCCAGGAAGACGTGGGGGCCGAACTCCAGCAGAGTTCGACGTCGGAGAGTGTTCGCGGACAGGCATTGTCGGCTACCGGCATTTCACTCATGGCGGCGTTGTTCATCATTTTCACCACGCTCAGTATGGGCGTGGACGAGCGCATCCGACAGTTCGCCATGCTCCGCGCAATTTCGCTCACGAAGACGCAAGTCGGCGCCATGATTGCCATGGAAAGTCTGTTGCTGGGGCTGATCGGTTGGGGAGGCGGTCTGCTGGCCGGTTGGGGACTGCTGGAAATCGTGAACCATTTCCGACCGTCCTTTTTCCCGATGGGAGCGTCGCTGGGCTTCTGGTGCATCGTGCTCTCCGGCATCTGCGCACTTGGCGGATCGCTGGCGGCTTCCGTCCTTCCCGCCTGGCGGGCCACGCGCGTCAGTCCGCTGGAGGCCATGGCGCTCCGGCCGCGTGTGCGGTCGTCGCGATTCGCTTGGGGCGCCACCGCAGTCGGCCTGCTCCTGATCTCCGTAAACCCGCTCGTCGTGTTTTGCATTCCGATGCCGGACACCGCGCGTTATGCCGTCTCGGCGATCTTGGGTTGCCCCGCGATGGGTATTGGGTTCGTGCTGTTGGCGCCGCTAACCATCGCGTTTACCGAAAAGCTCTTGGGGCCTGTTATCGCCCGGCTAGTGGGGTTCAACTCGCGGTTGCTGGCCACTCAGCTTACGAGCAATCTCTGGCGGACGGTGGGGACCACGGCGGCGCTTACTATCGGACTGGGTCTGTTCGTCGCCATGCAAACCTGGGGCTATTCCATGCTCGAACCGTTCATGCCCGGCGATTGGGTGCCCGACCTGCTGGTCGGCCTGACGCCCGTGGGCGTGCCGGATTCCGAGATCGAATCCGTCCGACACTTGAAAGGAGTCGTGGCCGATCAATGTGTGCCGTTAGCCATCGAGCAAATGAAGTTTGCCGAGGACGTCACCGGGGCCGGCATACGCGAGTCTTCCTCGCGCCAGGACAACTGTGTCATGGTGGGCGTCGATCCCGAGATGGCGCTGGGGGGCGAGAAGCCCATGTTCGACTTCCAATTCGTCGAAGGATCGCGCCGGGAGGCCCTGGAAAAACTTAAGCGGGGGCGCTACTGCCTGGTTCCCGATCACTTTCAACGCGAAAGCGGCCTGGGAGTGGGTGGCAAGTTCGCCGTGATTCCACCCGAATCGCCGCAGGAGCGCGTGGAGTACGAAATTGCCGGCGTGGTGTCGATGACCGGCTGGCACTGGATGAGCAAGGGCCTGCGTCGCGGCCGATCGGCGGCGTTGATGTTCGCTCCGCTGGTCGAGGTGCGGCGCGACTTTGCCATCGATCGGACGACGTACTTCTGGATGAATCTGGATGGCACGGCGACCGAAGACGAGATCAAGGAATCGCTGCAAACGATTGCCCAGCGAAACTTCGACATCAACTTTGCGAAAGCGCGGCAACGCGGCCGCGGCCCGATGGGTGAGATGGGCTTCGGAGGCGGTCGCCGGCGCGGTTACACAGCGAGCGTGAACGTGCAATCGGTCGAAACGGTTCGCAAAATAATCAGCGCACGCGCCGACGGCATCATCTGGACCCTGAGTCTCTTGCCGTTGATAACGCTTGCCGTGGCCTCCCTGGGCGTCGTCAACACCGTGCTTTCATCGGTCCGTGCCCGCCGATGGGACATGGGAGTGCTGCGCGCGATCGGCGTGACGCGTTTCGGGCTCTTCCGCATGATCCTTGCGGAAGCGATCCTCGTCGGCATCGTTGCTTGCCTGTTGAGCCTTGGCCTCGGCGTCACGGCCGGCTATTGTGGTACGGGCATCACGCGTTACACAAATATCCGCGGCGGACAGATCGTGCCGCTGATCATTCCCTGGGCCAAGCTGACGATTGGCTTTGCCGCCACGCTAGGTCTGTGCTTGCTCGCGGCCCTCTGGCCGGCCATCACCACCGGGCGCACTGAACCCTTGAAGCTCCTGCAAGCAGGGCGGGCGGCGACGTGACAGCAAGGAGAATTGCAAAGTCTGGCAGGACAGCCCTCCGTAGCACGGAATTCATTCCGTCTTGCCCTAAGAAGGGGAAGGCCACGGAATAAATTCCGTGCTACGAAGGACTTTGCAATTCTCCTGACGTGACAACGTGGCAACTTGACGCTGCTCGCTGACCGGGATTATAATTCGCCGGAGTGGCAGCGAACTTCCCCCCACTCCTTCCATCGCTTCCGCAAGGAGGGTATCATGCTGGAAAAATCAGAAATGGGCCGATTTTCCGTCGACTTGGTGATTGCCAACAACCGCGACGTGGTACTTCTTGGGGATAGCGAAAATGTGCTGGATGAAGTCAAGCACCTCGTGGTCTCGGGCGTTGTTGATAGTGGGGCCGCCAAACTCGTCCTGCCGCAACGCGTGGTGGACGAACTTCAATTGAAAGTCCATAGCGAGACGATGGTCCGGTTTGCCGACAATCGTCGCGAGAAACGGCAAATCGTCGACAATGTCTGGCTCCAGTTGCTCGGCCGTGACGGAGTATTTTCCGCCGTGGTTGAACCCACGAGGGACGATGCCTTGATCGGAGCAATCGTCCTTGAAGAACTTGATCTGCTGGTGGATTGTAAGAGCCAATTGCTCTATCCCCGCGATCCCAATTTGATCCTGACCGAGATCGAATGAGAGAGTAACCAAGTGGGCTTCATTCGAAATCTGCTCCTGGTGGCCCAAATGTCTAATTCTTCGGCCGCGCTTGCACGACCAATCGGCACGTTGGCGTCTCTGCGCGGTGTCGGTACGCCAATGCTCGTGCGCCAGCGGCAAGAGACATGTGCCGGAACTGCACTGCGCTTGTTCCGGCGGGTTGTCACAGACGAGCCAGAAGCTTGTCGTTGTCGGCGTGTTTGCCGATCCAGAACGAAATCGCCGCATCGCCATCCAGAACGCCAACCGCTCGGTAGCTGATTCCGACACGTGCCGAATACGTGGGAGGATTCGCATGGACTTGCTTGAAATGGAGTCCTGGATGAGCCGGATCTTGGCGAAACAACCGATATGCTTCCCGGGCCTGACGCTGAACCGAGGCGGGAAGCTCTGCGAATGCCTCACGGAAACCCCTCGTTGTGAAGGAATTCATAGAGCGTCCGTATCCAGTTTCTGCGTGCGCCCCGCACGGTGATCGGCGATAGCTTGCCGAGCGAGGTCCGCAAGTTTTTCCCCCGAAGCCGCGATGGCCCGGTCAAAATCATCCTCTTCCGCCAATTCGGCGAGGAGGCGACTGGCCAGGACCTCCTGTTCCGGCGGTGGCAGTGCAGCCGCCATTGCAAATGCCTGTTGAAGTAACGTAGTCATGATTGTTCCTCCTTTCAGACCATTATAGCAGGCGCCAGCGACAACAAACCAAGCTGGAACTGCGCTGCGCTTGTTCCGGCCTACGGCTTGTTCCGACCCCTTGGCACAGAATAAATTCCGTGCTACGTAGCCAGCCGCTTCTGCAGTTCCTTCCGGCCCAAGTCGAGGGCTTCGCCCAGCTTTTCCGCCAGCTTGCCGCCGGCCTGGGCCATGTCGGGCCGGCCGCCGCCCTTGCCGCCGACCAGCGCGGCCGCGGCGCGGATCCACTGCACGCTGTCCAGTCCACGATCGACTAAGTCGCGGCTGAGACCCGCAATGAGCATCACCTTGCCCTCCTCCTGCTTCGTGCCTAAGAGCACCGCCACAGGGGCCACCTTGCGGCGCAACTGATCGATAAGATCGCGTAACGATTGCGGCGTGCCGCCGGGCACCTCGGCGGCCACGATCCTCACGCCCTGCACCTCCACGGCGTTGGCTACCAGTTGATCGATCCCCGCTCCGTCGGCCTTGGGCGCAGCCGTGGCTTTCTTCTGCAACTCCCGCACCTCCTTCGCCAGTTTCTCGACCCGCTCCGGCAGGTCCTCGGCCGCCGCGCGGATCGTCAGCGCAATCCGCCGCAGCAGGGCCTCGTCGCGCTGCACGCGCTGGACCGCCGCCAGGCCCGTCAGCGCTGTGATCCGGCGGATGCCCTTGGCGATGCTTTCCTCGCCGACGATCTTCACCAGGCCCGTCTGCGCCGTGTTGGCCAGGTGCGTGCCACCGCACAGTTCTTTGCTGTACTCGCCCATCGAGACCACGCGAACGATGTCCGGATACTTCTCGCCGAAGAGCATCATCGCGCCGAGCTTCTGGGCCTCTTCCTTGGGCATCAGCGTCCACTGTACGGGCACGGCCTCGATCGCCCGGGCGTTCACCTCGGCCTCGATCTCGGTGAGTTGTTCCGGCGAGAGGGCCTGGTCGTAGTTGAAGTCGAAGCGGAACAGATCGGCCTCGACCTTGGATCCTTTCTGGTGCGTCTGCGTGCCAATCGTCTTGCGCAGGGCGTATTGCAGCAGGTGCGTGGCCGAGTGCGCGCGGCGAATGGCCTGCCGCCGCGGTGCATCGACGGCCGCCGTCACTTGGTCCTTGTACTCGATCCGGCCCTCACGAAGATGGCCGACGTGCAGGACGAAATCGTCCTCGATCCGCGTATCGGTGACTTCGAAGCGGCCCTTGTTGATGCTTGTGATCCAGCCGGTGTCGCCCACCTGGCCGCCCATCTCGCCGTAAAACGGCGTACGGTCCAACACGATCACCGCGGGCAGTTTGCTGTCCAACTCGTCCAGCTTGTAGGCCAGCTCGTTATTGACCAACAGTCCCATCACCAGCGCGTCGGCCGATTCAGACTCGTAGCCGACAAACTCGCTGGATTGCAGCGTCTCGCGGATCTTATCGAGCGGCCCTTGCTTGAACAGCTCTTTCCGCTGCCCGGCGCCGGAGGCGCCTTCGTGTCTTACCTTCTCCTTGTTGAAGCCGTCCCAATCAATTTCCAGGCCGCGTTCCAAGGCCAGGGTCTCGGTTAATTCAGAGGGAAAGCCGTGGGTCTGTAAGAGATCAAAAGTCTCGCGGCCGGAGACGATCTTGGACTTTGCCTTCTGCGTTGCTTCGAAGAGCCGTTCCACGCGTGGCATCTTGGCGTTGATCACTTCAAAAAATTGCGATTCCTCGTTCCGCAGGCCTTGGGCCACGCGCTCGACAGTCTCCTGCAACTCGGGGTAAGGGGCTTTCATCAGGTCGGCCACGACCTTGGGCAGTTGGTGGAGAAACGCCTGGTGGATACCCATCTGATAGCCGTCCAGCACGGCCCGGCGGATCAGCTTGCGGACCACGTAGCCCTGCTTTTCGTTGTCGGGATAGACGTTTTCGTGGATGGCGAACGAGCAGGCCCGCACGTGGTCGGCGACGCGGCGGAGGCGGCGGCCCCGCTCGCGGTCCATCTCGTTATCACTTTCCGGCTCATATTTCACGCCGCAGACCGCGCCGGCCGCCTCGACCAGCGGGCGGAGGATGTCGATGTGGTAATTGGTTTCCACGCCTTGCAGCACGGAGGCCATGCGTTCAAAGCCCATGCCCGTATCGATGTTCTTGCTGGGTAGCGGGCGAAGGTTATTGGGCGGCGTGCCGACGCGGTTGAACTGCGTGAAGACCAGGTTCCAGACCTCGACCGATCCGCGGGGCGTAGTGACGTAGATTTCGCTGCACGGCCCGCAGACGCCGTCGGGCCCTTGGCTGGGGGCGCTGGCCGGCCAGAAGTTCTCGTCCTCGTCCAGTCGCTTGAGGCGGTCGGTCGGGAGCTTGATCTCGTTGAGCCAGATACCTGCCGCTTCGTCGTCGTTCAAATAGATCGTGGCCGACAGCCGGTCGGGATCGACGCCCAGCCACTTTTTGCTCGTGAGGAATTCCCATGCCCAATGGATCGCTTCGCGCTTGAAGTAGTCGCCGAAGCTGAAGTTGCCCAGCATTTCGAAGAATGTATGGTGGTAGGCCGTGCGGCCCACGTTATCGATATCGCCCGTGCGGAGGCATTTCTGGCAGGTCGTGGCCCGTGTGAAGTCGAGTTTGCAGCGGCCAAGGAAGTGGTCCTTGAACTGGTTCATTCCGGCCGGCGTGAACAGCACCGAAGGGTCCCAGCGGGGCACCAGCACGTCGCTGGGGCGACGCACACAACCTTTAGACTCGAAGAACGACAGGTACTTTTCCCGCAATTCATCGCTTTTCATGGGAATCATCACTCGACGCGGAGGAAATGGGATAGTTAGAATCCCTTATCATAGCGGGAGATGTGCCGTGTGAAAAGGCCGAGAATACAGATCGTGATTGCCAAAAAGTTACGGCTTCACGAGAGGATTCTCGATTCGTACGGCACCGTAGGTTGCACCGGTCACAAAATCTTCGGACCAAAGCCGATCGCACGACGCATGTTCGGCCGCCGCCAAAATTGTGGCGTCCCAGAAGTTCATCTGATATTGGCCACACAACTCAAGTCCACACCGGATCAAGCCTGGCGTAACCTGGACGATCCTCAGCGATTCCAGCAGGAGAAGTTGCCGCGAGACAACACCCAAATCCCGATGAAGCTTACCGATCGACACAGCCGCGAACTCTTGTAAGACCTGGGGCGAGACAACGCCGCTACCGTCACGAATACAAGCCGTAACAAGATCCACGGCCAGCAATTGTTTCGCCGCATCGCGGTGGTCCACCGAGTAGATGAGGATATTCGTGTCAAGAAGAACGCCGCTCACGGTGCGCCGCTCCGCCGATGGACTTCTTCGCGGTCAAATTGCCACCCCTCTTCGGACTGTACTGGATGTAATCTGGCCAAACGCGCGAATTCGTCGGCCGCTTCGCTCGGATCGATGCGGCGAGCGATTCGCTGCAAGTAGTCTTGAAACAGTTGATTCAACGTCGTTCCGTGTGCTGCCGCATAGGCTTGTGCCTGATCCACCAAGTTCTCGTCGGCGGAGAATGTAAGACTCGTCATGTTGCGGTTCCGAACCCGAGGATAGAGGGGTGGTGGCAATCACCGAATTGCCTCGACCAATTATGTTATCTTCTTCCACGCCGTAAACCTCGGATGCGCATATGGTTTCACCAATTCTGCACCGGATTTTGAGGGGAAAACGTTCTAAAGCCACCGTTTGGGTTCCATTTTCCAGATTTTTGCCATTCCTTACCGTAACGAGATTGTCAGTCCTCACGACGACACGCGAGATAAGATTCCTTATAATCCGTGGAACTCGCGGATGATCTTCCAGGCCGTCTCGGCGGTGTCGGCAAACTCGAAAAGTTTCAGGTCCTCGTCAACGATCACGCCCTCGTCGGCAAGAAAGGCGAAGTCCACGACCCGGTCCCAATACTCCCGGCCAACCAGGATCACTGGGATGTGCTGCATGCGGCCCGTTTGACGCAACGTGAGCACTTCGAATAACTCGTCGATCGTGCCAAATCCACCGGGAAAGACGACCAGGGCCATCGCCCGCAGCACGAAGTGAAACTTGCGAATGGCAAAATAGCGGAACTGGAAGCAAAGCTCCGGCGAAATAAAAGTGTTCGGCGCCTGCTCCATGGGCAGAGCGATGTTCAACCCCACCGACTTGGCGCCGATGTCGTCCGCGCCGCGATTGGCGGCTTCCATGATCCCCGGGCCGCCGCCGGTCATCACGGTAAAATGCGGCTTGCCCTCGGCGTAGCCATTCTGCGAGACCAGGCGGGCGAACTCGCGGGCGATGTCGTAGTAGCGGCTCTTGGCCACGATCCGCTCGG
>CAZTPX010000098.1:0-35744 GCA_964615095.1 uncultured Planctomycetaceae bacterium
GTCGTGCAGCCAAGCCAAATGCCGGACGGGCTGCTGGAGGTCCGCCTGGAGGGCGAGGCCCACGACGACCTCTTCCTGCTCGAAGTATCGACCTATCCTGAGCGTCGAGTTGAAGACCAATTGACGCGGGATCTGATGCTGGTCTACCCGTACCGCACTCCAAACGCGCCGCAAACCAGTCTGCACTGTGCGACTCACTTGGCCAGGATCTTCTCCAGCCGCTTGCGGGCCTCGATGACCGGCGGTTGGTTCCACTCGACCTGTAACGAGCGGATGTAGGCATCCAAGGCGCCGCGGTGGTCCTTTTGCTTCTCCAGGATCTCGCCGAGACGATTGTAGGGGAGCGGCGTGCTGGCACCGGCCTTGATCCAGGCACGGTAGGTGGCCAAAACGCCGGCCTCGTCTTTCAGTCTCTCGTAGACCGATCCCAAGGCCCGATAGGCGGCCTCGCGCGACGGGTCCTCCACGATCGCCTTTTGCAGTAACTCGCGGGCAGTAACGTCCTTGCCGGCGTCAAAGGCGGCCACGCCCTGGTCCAGCAGTTGTTTCGCCCGAGCCCGGGCCGCCTTGCGGTCCTGCACCGCTCTTTCGTCGGGTACGACCGCGGTCAGGGCGATCAGGATTGGGCAGGCGGAGCGCTTGGGATTGGTAAAGCAGACCGATTTCACCGCCGCTTCAGGCCGCGGATTCACCCAGAGCATCTGGAATACACTGATCACCGGAAAGAGCTTCGTGCTGCCCGTCCAGGCGATGTGGCTTTGCGTTCCCTTCTCCCGCGGCAAAAGGCCGGGTGGAGAGACCCAGTCGCGGATGTTTTCGTCGGCCACCAGCGGGATCTCATGCATGCTGCCGTCGGCATACTCGACACGGTACAGGCCGGCCGGCTGGCCGTTTCCCGCGTAAGTGGCGGCGTGCAGGAAACAGAGCCCCTCGACGTGGCAGCCTATGGGAACGCTGACCTCCGCCGGCAAGCGCTCGGGGAACGGCCGCGCGTCGGACTTCAGCACGATGCAGCAGCGCGGTTCCGCGCCGATCACAAACGGTACGCCGCTGAAGTTCTGCCGCCCCGTAGGAAAGCTCCGCAGGTCGCAGTCCGGGCCTTGGTCAGACCAGCCCCCCTGGCCGTCGTCGCCCTTCTCGTCAATAAAACCGCGGTTGGCCAGCGCGCTCAGGTCCAGCGGCTTGTAGGCGATTTCTCGGGGCAAGGCCCTGGCGGGCGTGTAAGGTTCGATGGCAACGCCCAGCCCTGTCATCAGGGCCGAGACGACGCGGCCCGACAGCCGCTCCAAGGCCGGATTCGGCGTCTCCCAACGCAGTTGATCCAGCACCACTCGGCCCCGGCCGACAGGGATCTCGACCAGGCCGCCGGGAAAAATGTGTTCCACCGCGCGCTCCGCCGAGGCCGACCAGTGGATGGGGTCTTCGATCTTCAGCGACGGGTCATCGGCCTGCGAACCGGCTCCCTCCGAGCCGTCGTAGCGCTTCCAGTACAAATCGACCTGGCTCAACCCGGGCGTGAGCGACGTGTAACCGTTGCGATAGGCCCGCCCCTCCCACATGCCCAAGGGCTGTGCCGTCAAGGAGACCGGCTTGCCCGTTAGGGCCGAAAGCCAGTCGCCATGTTCCGGGCGAGCGCCGTGGAGGATCAACGTGGCCCCAGAGCGCAGGGCATCGGACCAGCGCACGGGCGGTTGGAAGCTGGCCGGAAGTTGCCCGGCGTCGACAAGCAGAATCGACGCCTCGCCGAGCGGTGCATCCGCGCCGACCACGGCCAGCGATACGCCGGCGTTGCGCAACTTCGTCACGACCGCGGAACCCGGCTGCGCTGACACCAGCAGCCGGCTTTCGGGAATCCGAAACGGTTTTCCGCCGGCAGCGTAGGCCATCAAGCGCTGTAGTAATTCGCCGGCCATAGGTTCCGCCTCGTAACGGCCGGCAACAGGGAACTGGCTCAACAGGTAGAAGCCGAGGCCTCGGTAGCACTCCATCATCTGCACCCATTCCAGGCCGTTTTCCCCGCCGCTATCGACGAGCGTGACCAAGGCCCCGCCGTCGGGCTTGGAATAAGCGCCCCGCGCACTCACGTGGTCGGGACTCCAGAAGTGCAAGTCCCAGGACGTGACACCCGCGAGCACAGGATGTTGCGGGGCGCGTACGAAGGGCATGCTGACCCACTCGCGCGGTTCCAAGGCAGTTTTCACGGGCAAACCGCTCAGTACCCGCCCTTGCGCCAACACCACAATACGGCCACCGCCGGCAACATACTCGCCCAGTTTTCCGGCAGAAACGGCCGTATCGGCCTGCAAAGCATCCTCGCCGATCACCAGTACGGTCGCAGTTGGGTCGCCACCGGCGCCACTCAGCTCGTTGATCGTCGTAAAAGCGAAACCCGCCTTCTGGAAAACCTTGGCGGTAGCGCCGGCCGGGTCGAACAGCACGATACTGCGGGCAAATGGCGTGGCGGAGGTTTGCACTTTCGGCCAAACGTCCAGGTCGCGTCGTTCGCCGTAAGCGAAGCAACCGTCGGCAAGCAGTCGCATCCGCAACGTAAAACGTGTCCGCTGGTCCACGGCAGGAGCGATCAGCGAGAACGCCGCCCGGTCGAGACCACCGCTTTCCATGCGCCGCCGCTCCTGCCCGTGCGCGACAGTCCGACCAGATGGATCGAGCAGGTCCCACACGAACACGAAATCGCTGGGAACGAAGAGGTCGTTGTGCAGCGAGTAACTGCGGCGGACCGTGTCGCCGGAAAACGCGTGATGCGTGTGGTCCGGCATGATGAAGCATTGCAGGCTGTGCCCGCGACGAGCCACGCCCGCCACGGGCGTATAGTTGCAAACCGCCGAAACACCCAGATCGCGGTGGCCGTCGAGGTTCTGCTTCCACATCCAGGCGACCGAGCCGCGGCCCGAGTCGATCCCCGGTCCCAGCACGTCGTCCTCGCCCACGAACTTCGATAGACCGGGCGGCATGTAGGCGCTGACTTTCCAGAGGTTTTCGGTGTCCATCAGCACCTTTTCGCCATAGCGCCAGACCGCCCGGCGGTAGACGTTGACCGGGATCTCTTGCCCCATCTGGAACGACTGGTCCAAGGGGCGGTAAAAAGCGCCGTCGGGAAAATAATTCGAATGGCCGCGGAAACCAAAGCCCGAGATGGGATGGGGGTTGGCCGATTCGAGCATGTAGTGCATCGAGAAGACGTCGTACAAACCATGGAGGTCTTCATCGCCGTCGAAGAAACTCCAGCGCGAGGGGTCAAATTGCTTCAGTGCCTGGGCCAGCGTCTGGAATCGCCGTGCCCCCTTCTTGGGATCCCCGCCGCCGTAGTCCAAGAACGAGAGCCATTCATTGGAAAGGTCCCAGGCGATGATTGAGGGATGGTTGCCGTAACGCGCCGCGCCGGCCAAGACGTTCTGCCTGGCACTGTCCCAGAATTGGTCGCGATCCACGTTGTGCCGGCTGGACGAATTGAAGATCGCAGCCAAAGGGAAACTTACCAGGTGGCCGAATTCGTCCATGAAGTCGGGGTATGCAGCGCCGCGAGACCATTGGATATCGCCGATGTTCACACCCCCGCCGCCCTGGCACGTGGAACCTTTCAGTCGCACCGGTGCGCCGTTGAGGTACAATCTGTCCCCCTCGACCCAGCACTCGCGGAAGCCAAACCGCTCACGGAGCAGGTCCAGCCGTTTGCCAGTTACCGCGTCCAGCGTCTCCACGGCGAGCGTATAGAGCTTGGCATTACCGGGTCCCCACAGTACCGGATTGGGCCATTCGCGGGCGAAAGTGAGCGGCACGGCCTGGCCGGGCTCCAGCGCTACCTCCTGGCGGCCTAGCTCCAGGACGGGTTGGTCGGCGTCCAGAACCCGGGCCACGACGCGAGCTTTGACAGCGCCCGGTTGGTGGTTGGCCACGACCCATCGGGCCGTTAACTCGTGTTTTCGCACGGACGGCATGACCAGCAGATCATGGGCCGCCACGGGCGGAGTGGTCTCCAAAGAGACCTTTCCGAGTCCAAATCCGCCCATGCTGTCGCCGCCAGGCGCATCCAGATAGGAGACGCTCATCGTGGGCGACGCCCGATTGACATAGTCGGGGTCCATGATGGCCAAGAGGTCGCGAACGACGATCAGCACCTCATTGTCGCCGGGCCGCGCGGCCGCTGAAATGTCGCAGGTCCGCGGCGTCTCGCCGCCGCGGATGTTGCCGACTTTCTGCCCGTTGACATAGATCGTCGCCTCATCCATTGCCCGAGCGATATTCAAGCGGTAGCATCTTCCGCCCGTACCGCCCGGCAGCCTGAACGCGCGGCGGAGGTACAGTCCATGGGGCCGCGGACTGAGCGACTCGGTGGGATAGTTCCATGTGGCGAAGGGGACTTGCCGCGGCTGCCAGTCGAGTTTCGCCAGGGGCGGGACCGGCGGAGATAACGCGGTCGTCGTCGCCGTCTGCCACGTTCCATCCAGGGAAACAGTAGTCCGCTCACCCGGCAACACTCCCGAAAACTCCACGCTGCGTCCCTCCTTGGCCTCCATTGGATTGGGCCAAGGCAGATCTTGTGTGACACCGGGAAAGAAATGGATGCTGTCGGTCGCTGGCCAGTCCAACTCCGCCGGGTGGATGGCACGGGCCTTTGCATCGATCGTGTAGCGGCGGGAATCGGGGACGACCGTAAAGGGAATCTCACGCGTCAGCCGCTGGTGCGGCTGCAAGGTCAACGTGGCGTGATCCTCGCCCACGCGCCGCCGGAAGTAGGCCCTCACCTCCGCCGAATAGGCAACGGTCAGCGGCACAGAGAGGGGATTGCTGATGTGGCAAGTCACCACCGCGCGGACGCCGTCCGTCGCCTTCTTCAGGTCGGCCGGTGAAGCCAAATCCTCCACCTGGCGGAAGCCGTCAACTGCCCGTCCGCCGAACGTCGCATCCAAGTTCAGACGCAGGGCCGTGTCGCGACTGAACCAGGTGGCCCCGTAATTCTCCGGCACCCAGCCGTGGCCGCGTGCCGGTTCCGCCGTGTAGAGCGTGAGCCGCGCCACGCGCATGCGGCGGATCGATTCGGGCAGGACGGCGATCTCGTCACCCGCGCGGATCTCGGCCGGTTCACCCGTCTGCGCCTCGGCGAAATAGACGCCCGGCGCGACTTGCAGCGGGTCTGACGTGGTCGACAACTGCAAGAGCCGGCCGTTGAGATAGATGCATAAGGCCCCGAAGCGGTTCTGCGGCGCTTCGGCGCCCGCCTTCCCGGATTCGTACCATACGCCGACATAGTAGCGGCCAGGCTTCACGTCGCTGAGTTTCCAGTAGCCGCCGTCGTTGTCCGGGTCGCGAATCGGCCTGTTTTCACGGCCAATAAGAGCCGTGGTCGTGCCCGCAATCGGCGCATCGCGTTGGATTTGAAAGTCGGCATCGCCGCTCAGCAGCGGCATCAATTTCGAGGCGTCCCATGTCAGCGTGCCGACAAGCGCTGTTGGCAGCTTGCTCAGCAATTTCTTTCGTTCGAGCGTGAAATTCGGCGGCGGCAACGTGGCGGCCCGCTTCTCTGCCGCTTTGGGCTGTGGGGCGAGCACGAAATCGGACCACTTGGCGCCTACGGGAATCAGCGGCCCATAGCGCTGGACGCGGGAGAGCCGCACCTCGTCGATCAGTCCCGACCAGGCATAGACCGAGTGCTGGGATCCCAGCTTGATCGATGACGGTGTCTGGAAGAACGGCAAGGGACGGTCCGTGCTGTAATCGACCAGCACGCCGTTGACATAGTACCTGACGGCCTGCCGATCCCACTGCCAGGCGACATGCTGCCATTGCCCTGCGCGGAACCAGTCGCGGGATTGCGATTGGCTGGCGGCAATGCTCGGTTGCGGGTCGTAGAGACTGGCGGACGTCCGCCAGGAAAGTCGCAACGCGGAACTCGTGTCGGCCTGCAACTTCATCAGATCCAAGTCTCCGCCCATCAGCAGCGAGTAACAGTGAATGTGCTCTGGGACCTCGTCCGGCGCAAACCAGAATTCCAGCGTTCCTTCGTTGGGCATGCGTTTCAGCGCGAGCGGAATCACGGCCGAAGATGCCAGTACACGTTCCAGCCGCAGCCCCTTGCCGAAGCGTCCGCCGCCCTCGGCAGTGAGCTTCGCGCCGCCCTCCAGGCGATACGCGGCCGGGCTGTCGAAGTCCACCAAGGCAATGGTGTCCTCGTCGGCCACAGGTTTGCCGGTCAACACGGCGTCGGGATCGTAGCGGCGGGGCAAATCCGTGGAGAAGAAGGCATCGTCCCAGGTGACGTCGCACGCATCCCATGCGGCCAGCTCCACAGAGACCGTGCGAATGTGGCCGGGGATCGTCACCGCCTTGCGGGCCTCCGTCCACGACGGCGTGAAGGCAAGATCCAAGCGTGCCAATTCCTGCCTGCCCTCGAACGCGCTGCCGTAGATCACCATCGCGCCTTGGCCAGTGCCGCGGGCCCACACACCGAAGCGGTAGGTGGCGCGAGGCACCACCTCGATCAGGCTCATGTTCAGCATGAGATTCCCGCCCTGGGGCGACTGGATGCGGAGCGCCCGCTGGCCTGAGTGCGCCTGCGACACCAGCCGCAGTTCCGGAGCTGGGCCGCTGGCAGACCACGTCCAGCGGACCGGCAGCCAGGGGGCGTTGGTCTCATAACGGACGCCTTCACTGGGCAAAGATTGCAATCGCTGCCGGGAAAGCCGGCCGGCTGTCTCAAACCCGCCATTGGCCAGCAGATTGCACTCGACGGCCGACGAAATGCCGCTCAGCAGCAAGCCCAAGAGAAGGGAAATCGCCCCGGTCAGCATGGAGAACCTGTCCGGTAATCCTGCTCGGTAAACGTACGCCGGCCGGAATTCAGGGCCTGCCGAAAAAACCGGCTGCACTTCTGGAAGAGGTTCTGAAAAGGGAAGATTTGACGTGGAGTTCATGAGGGTTCCGCCTTCCATTTCGTAGGGTACCTTTCGTCCTCATTGGCCGTGTATACTGCTCGCGGTCGAGATTGGCACAATCCACACCAACCCGAAGCGCCAGCGAGGGAACGACTTAGCGCCCTCGCTGGCGCTTCGGGTCAGTGTCAGCCACCGCCGCAGCCCGCCTGGACGACCCGATTCTACTCCGCCGCAATTCCGTTGCACATAGCCGGGGGCTAGTAGACGACGCCTGCCGCTTGGATTATCTTATACTCTTGACACTCTCTGTCACCTGGGATGCTATGGACTTCACTCTTTGCCAGACGCGGCTTGGTTTGCTCAATTCGGCCACGCGATTGCCCTTTCGTTTCGGCATCGCCTGCCTGACGCGCTGTCCCCAGGCAATGCTGGAGGCAACCGTGGAGATCGGCGGTCGACGGCAGACCGGTTACGCGGGCGACAGCCTTCCGCCGGGCTGGTTCGACAAGACGCCCAATCGACCCTACCGGCAGCAGATCGCCGACATGCTTGCCGCGATCGACCGGGCGCGGCGCATGTTCTTGCAGGCAGCTTCGGCGAAAACGGACTTCTTCAGTGCCTGGCGCCGGGCCTACGCGAGTTGCCACGAGGAAGCGGCCGGCGACGCGGCCCTGAACCCGCTCCTGACCAGCTTCGGCGTGAGCCTCGTGGAACGGGCCGTGATGGACGCGCTGGCCAGGCACGCCGGCCTTTCTTTCGCCCAAGCGGTCCACACTAATCTCTACCAGATCCGCCCTGGCGAGATTCACGAAGAACTGCGCGGACTGCAACCGGCCGATTGGCTGCCTCCCATGCCCGCCCGGTTGATTGTCGTGCGGCACACGGTCGGTTTTGCCGACCCGATCGCCACCGACGACATCCCGGCGGGTCAGCGGCTTAACGATGGTTTTCCCCAATCGCTAGAGGAACACATCGTGCAGTCGGGTGTGCGCTGTTTCAAAATCAAGATCTCGCCCGATGTGAACCACACGCGGTATCGCATCCTGCGGGTCGCCGAGATCTGTCAGAAGCACCTGGGCGGCGACTACTTGGCGACGCTCGATGCCAACGAGCTGTTCCAGAACGTGCAAGAGCTGGAAGAACTTGTTACAGCCCTCCTCGCCACGCCGCAGTTGGGCACGTTCGTCGGGAATGTCCTGGCCCTCGAACAGCCCCTGGCCCGGCAAGTCGCCTTGGCCCCGCAACACGCCAACGCCATTCGCAGCTTGTGCGACTGGCGGCCGGTGATCATCGACGAATCCGACGCCACGCTGGACGGCTTCGCCCGGGCAAAGCAGTTCGGCTATCGCGGCGTGACCAGCAAGAGCTGCAAGGGCACGGTCAAGAGCCTCTTGAACGCGGGACTGATCTGGGCGGCCAACCGCCGCGGGCAGGCGCACGATTACCTCATGACTGGCGAGGACCTGAACTGCCTGGGTGTGGTGCCGCTCCAGGCCGACCTGGCCCTGGCGGCGACGCTCGGGCTGGCGCACGTCGAACGCAACGGGCACCACTACTACCCCGGCCTGGACTATCTGCCCGAAGTCGAGCGGCGGGCCGCTTTGACCGCCCATGCCGATCTGTATCACCAGCAGCAGGGCCGCATCAGTCCGCGGATTTCGCAGGGCCGTATGGAGATCGCATCGTTGCAATGTCCCGGCTGCGGTTTCGCCGTGCTGCCGAATATGTCGCTCCGCCAGCCAGCGGACCAGTGGCAATTCGAGTCGCTCGGCCTGGCCGAATGAGTTGCGCCACTGTGGCACGGGCATCCTGCCCGTGTCGCATTCCACGGGCTGGAAGCCCGTGCCACGGGCTTGCCATAGAATCTTGCCGCAAGAATAAGGGCAGTCGGCTTGCAATCCCTAGCGCGCGAGGGTATCTTGAGATCGGCTGAATTTGTCGGCGCAATGTAACAAGAAAAGGCAAAAACCATGAAACCATATTGGCTCGCAGTGTACATGATTGCCGCATCGCTCCTGGCCCTGGCGGGAACCGCGTTTGCGGCATCGCCCGAGGACCAAACTCTCCGGGACGAGTTGAAAAACTACCCCTACCGCATCGTGCATGAAAGCTACCGCGACAACCATTGGGTGCTGGTGACAAGGAATGCCGACGGCTCGAATCCGGTCGTCCTCACCCGGCCTGGCGACAACGAGAACTATCCGCACGTCTCGCCCGACGGCAAGCAGATCACTTTCGAGTTCGAGGAAGGCAAGGGCAAAGCGAAACGCCGCAATGTCTATTTCTCGAATATCGACGGCACTGGCCGCACGCGAGTGGCCGAGGCCGGCCGCGACCCCTGCTGGACGCCGGACGGCAAAGCCATCGTCTACCTCAAGGACGAAGTCGACGAAATTCAGTATAAGGACTTCGCCACCAAGGGCCTGTTCATCTTCGACCTGGCTACGGGCAAAACCGAGCAACACATCAACCATGATCTTTACCACCTCTACAATGTCTGCTGCACTCTGGACGGCAACTGGTTTGTCTCCACGGTCCACGCGGGAATGGGTCATGGGCACGCCATCTTGGCCATCGAGGCCCACGGCCAGGGCGTCTTTAACCTCAATATCCCCGGTTGTCGTCCGGACATCAGCCCCGACGGCAAGAAGATCGCCTGGGGCGCCGACGACACAGTTCTTCGCGTCGCCGATTTTGAGGTCGTGGACGGCAAGCCGAAAGTGACGCACGCCCGTACTGTGGCCACCAGCGAGAACCCCGTCCACATCTATCACATTGATTGGTCGCCGGACAGCCGCTACGTGGCCTTTTCCCGCGGACCAACCAAGGAATCGGCCCTGGGCATGGCGCCGGAGGTCGTGGGTATCAAGGCCGTAGGCTGGAATATCTGCGTGGCCGACGCCGCCAAGACCAACCGCTGGGTGGCGATCACCGCCGACGGCAAGTCGAACAAGGAGCCGGACTGGTTTCCGGTGGCGAAATGAAGTGGGCAAGGATTCCCGCCAACAACGCAGCTTTTTGCATTTTGCTCGTTGCCTTGCTTCTTTCCGGCATCTCCTGCCGCAATGCCGATGAACCGGCCACGGGTAGCCCCGCGCCCGAGATCGTCGCGACCAAGAGCGGCATCGAGATGGTGCTTATCCCGGCCGGACGGTTTAAAATGGGCAGCGACCGGGAAGACGAATCGCCCATCCACGAGGTCGAGATCGATGCCCTCCTGATGGACCGCTGCGAGATGACGCAGGCGCACTACGCGGCGTTTGACCCCATCAACGGTTCGCATTTCAAGGGTCCCGACCGTCCGGTCGAGATGGTCCGTTGGAATGATGCCGTGCTCTATTGCAACCATCGTTCGAAACAGGAAGGACTCGATCCGTGCTATGACGAAGAGACCTTCGCCTGCAACTTCGCCGCCAACGGCTACCGCCTGCCGACCGAGGCCGAATGGGAATATGCCTGTCGTGCGGGCACAAATGGCGACTATCATTTCGGTTCCGACAGCCGCCAACTCTCGCAATACGCCTGGTTTGCCGATAACGCCGACAAGCAGACGCACCCGGTGGGCCAGAAACAGCCCAATGCCTGGGGCCTTTTCGACATGTACGGCAACGTGGCCGAATGGTGCAACGACGTGTATGGTAAGGGTTATCTCCACGAGAGCACTGCCAGTAATCCCCACGGTCCGGAAGACGGCCCGCGGCGCGTACTTCGCGGCGGGGCCTGGAACTCCCGCGCCGACGACTGCCGTTCGACCATCCGCGTGGGTCAGAGCCCCGGTTCGCAGGATGCCTGTTTCCACAGCGACATGATCGGTTTCCGCTGCGTGCGCCGCGCCCCACAGGAGCCGCCGCATAAGTAGGGCGGGACCAGGCCTGGGGTACCCGCTTGCGGGTCGGCGGGCGCAGGCCCACCATTAGAGTTTCAAGAGAATTGTTTCCGCCCGTCTAAAATGCTTTTCCACACCTGGCCTTTCCTGATTTTCCTGGCGATCGTTTTGCCGGTTTTTTTCCTCTTGCGGAAGACCGGCCTGTGGATCGCCTGGCTGATGGCCGCGTCCTACTTCTTTTATGGCTGGTGGAATCCCTATTACTTGTCGTTGGTCTTCTATTCCACCGTGCTGGACTACTTCCTCGTGACGCTCATGGAGCGTTGTCCGCGTGAAGGAGCAAATGTCGATGTGGCGGGCCGTCTCACGCGGTTGCGTTTCGACGATCGCCTACTGAAGTACGCCTTCCTTGGATCGACCCTCGCGGCCATCGGCATCGGCGCATTGGCCGCGATTGGACCAGCCACCTTGCGGCCTGCGGCGATCGGCCTGAGCGTGCTCGTGCTGCTGATGGCCCTGGGGGCGCTTTTCAGCAGCCGGAGAATCTGGCTGGTCATCAGCGTGTTCAACAACCTGGCGCTGTTGTTGTTCTTCAAGTACGCCGGCTTCCTGGTCGAGAATCTCAACACCCTGCTCGCCTGGGTGCATCATCATGCCCACGTGTTTCCCGCCCTCAAACTCGCTGGTCCGGAGACACTCATGCCCTACGGCTTCACTTATTTGCTGCCGGTGGGAATCAGCTTTTTCACATTTCAGTCGCTCAGCTACACGATCGATTTCTACCTAGGCAACGTGCCGCGAGAAAGGAACTTCCTCCGCTTCGCGACCTTCGTCTGTTTCTTCCCGCAGTTGATGGCAGGCCCTATCGAGCGAGCCAAACACTTGCTGCCGCAATATCAGAAGTTCCCCGAGATCCGCCTGCAGAATTTCACCGACGGCGCCTCGCTCTTCCTCGTGGGCCTGTTCAAGAAACTGGCGCTCTCGAACTATCTCTCCCATTACGTCGATCGCGTCTACGACCATCCGGCCAACTTCGAGAGCCCCGCGCTGCTCATGGCGACCTTTGCCTTTGCCTGGCAGATCTATTGCGATTTCAGCGGCTATACCGACATGGCCCGCGGCGTGGCCAAGTTCATGGGCTTCAACCTGGTCCTGAATTTCCGCAATCCCTACCTGGCCACCGGCATCGGCGAGTTCTGGACCCGCTGGCACATCAGCCTCTCATCCTGGTTCCGCGACTACGTCTATATCCCCTTGGGCGGAAACCGCTGCGGCAAACTCCTGACCTACCGCAATCTGCTCATCACCTTTGCCGTCTCCGGCATCTGGCACGGGGCCTCCTGGACCTTTCTCATCTGGGGCCTGCTGCACGGCCTGGGCGTGATGATCACGCGCGAACTGGAACGGTCGACGTTCTACTGCCAGCGCGTGCCCAAGCTGGCAAAGCAAGCGGGCGTGTTCCTTTTCGTCTGTTTCGCCTGGATCTTCTTCAGGGCCACTTCGCTGGGCAATGCGATGCTGATCGTCCGGCGGATCTTCACCACGCCCTGGCGCGATCCACAGGTGCCGGCCCTGATGCTGCTGATGGTGGCTCTGATCTGGCTCTACGCCTATTTGTATGAGTCGAAGTGGCGCGACGTGCTGAAGCATCCGCCGGTCCGCATTGCCACTGCAGTTCTTATGATCCTGTACATGTGCGCCTGCTCGTCGGGCGGGGGAACATTCATTTACTTTCAGTTCTGAGATCATCAACCATGGCACACGATCCGGAAGCAACGCCCCGCGAGGGACTGCCCATCATCAGCGAGATGCGGCTCACGCTCCGCCAGTGGGCGGCCGCAGTGGCGATCGTCGCGCTAGTCATGGTCGCCACGCCACGCCTATGGAAAGGCATCGAACGCTTCGACACCGGCATCGATTACCGCATCCCCTACCAACTCAACAACGACTACTGGCTTTTCGACTGGCGCTTGCAAAAGATCGGCGACACGAAGTCGATCGTGGTCCTGGGCGACTCGGTGGTGTGGGGCCAATACGTGAAGTCCGACGGCACGCTTACGCATTTCCTTGACCGGCAGGCCGGCCAGCCCGATCGGTTCATCAATGCCGGAGTCAACGGCTTGTATCCGCTGGCGTTAGAGGGACTGGTCCGAGACTACGGCACGTCGCTCCGCGGCCGTAAGGTGATTGTCGTCTGCAATCTTCTCTGGCTCAGCAATCCCGAGGCCGACATGCAGAAGAGGGCAAACAGCAGCAACCATTTGTCGCTCGTGCCGCAGTTCTTCCCCCGCATCCCCGGTTACCGGGCCGACGTCAACGAACGGCTCGCCGCCCTGGTCGGGCGGAACGTCGCCTTCTTGGGCTGGGTCGATCACGTGCAGGACGTCTATTTCCAGCAACAGAGCATTCCGCAATGGACGTTGGAAAGCGATCCGAATCGGCCCGAATACTATCCCAACGCCCACAAGAACCCGCTGGCCCAAATTAGGCTGCAGATCCCCTCGGGCCAAGAAGACGACGCCCAGCGCGGCGAGGGCAGCCCGGCGCACAAGCCCTGGACGGATCGCGGCGCTCTCAGGATGCCGTTCGAGTGGGTCAGCCTGGAATCGTCGCTACAATGGGCCGCCTTTCAGCGGACTGTCGCCCTCCTCCGCGAGCGGGGCAACGACGTGCTGGTGGTCGTCACGCCCTTCAACGGGCACATGATCGCCGCCAAGAGCGTCGCCGGGTACGCGGCGATCCACGCGGGCGTGGAAAAATGGTTAGGGGACACGGGCGTTCCTTATGTAGCGCCGCGGGAATTGCCCAGCAAGCTGTACGCCGACGCCAGCCATCCCTTGACCGCCGGCTATGAGTTGTTGGCCCACTCGATCTACCAGGCGGACGCCTTCCAGGCCTGGGTGCAGCCGAAGCGATGACAGGGCGAGCAGCGGGGAATTGTACCTTGGATGGGAGTGGCCTTCGGAAAATCGAGATGGCTGTGGCCACGCGGTTTATCCCATTTTCGTTCCAATTGCCGTCGGGCAAAATTGGTCGCGTAGCGACCGCCGATGGTAGCCGTGGGTTTCAACCCACGGTTTGCAACGCGCACGTATTTCCTCCGTCACGTAGCGACGGCTGAAATCTCAAGCGTCGCTACGCGACACAATATCCTTGGGCGTGTGCGCTGTCCGTGGGTTGAGACCCACGGCTACCATCATAGCGTCGCTACGCGACGACCGGCAGATCCCACTTACGGAACGAAACCAGACCGTTCGACCCCTGTTTCATCACTCCCCGCCTCTCACGACCGTCTGTCCCTTGGAGTTGGATGCGCTGCCTATCAAACCGTTTCCATTCTTGGCCCTCACGCTGAAATAATAGGTCTGCCCGACTGCTAGCGACAATCCGGTCCGCGTCACGTGCGATACATAGCCGAGGTTCGTCCAATGCACGATCTGCGTGCCGCCGGCGCTCGTGCCGATGGCGTATTGATAGCCGCTGATGCCGCTCTCAGGATCGCTGCTCATGTCCCAGTTGGCCGACAACTGCGTCGTTGACGTGGTTGTGGAAGTGCCTGCTCCCGTCCCGTCGCGCACGGCCGGCGGCGCGCTGGGCGGTGTCGTGTCGGATTTGTCGACAACGACCTGCCCGTCGGAGCTCTTGGCGGGACCTGTCAGGCCCGCATTGTTGATGGCCCGGATGCTGAAGTAATATCTTCGCCCCGGCGTCAATCGCAAGTTTTGCGAGCGGACATACATCAAGTAGGCGTTGCTGGCAAGACCCGAAGTCCAATTCACGGTATCCGCGCCGCCCGGCGTCGTGCCGATGGCGTACTCGTAGCCCCTGATTCCGCTCTCGACGTCGGTGGCAGGGTCGAAATTGCACGCCAACTCCGTGGTCGAAGTGGTGGCGTCGCAATCGGTTCCCAAGGTCCTGTACATTCCACCGTCGCGCACTGCCGCCGGGGCGCTGGGCGGGGTCGTGTCGGTCCCCAGTTTCTGTCCCTTGGACGTTGTGGCGCTGCCCACCAACCCCACGCCGTTCACGGCCTTGACGCTGAAGTAATAGGTTGGCCCTTGAGTCAGGCTCAACCCGGTTTTCGTGACTCCCAGCACATTGGAAAGCGGGGTCCAAGGAACGACGTCCTCGCCGCCCGGCGTCGTGCCGATGGCATAGCGGTAACCTTTGATCCCGCTCTCCGCATCGCTGGCCGGATCCCAGTTGGCCGACAACTGCGTGCTGGAAAGCGCGATCGATTGGTCGGCCCCGGTTCCATCTCGCACGACGGGCGGCGCGCCCGGCGGCGTGGTGTCGCTGACGCCGCTGGGAAGAAGCGGAAAGGCCCCGTTGCTATAGTCGATGCAGATATGGCCGATGTAACTGTGACCGTTATTGTGGGTATCCGTTCCATGATTATCGGCCCGGCCGAAATCGGCCGCGCCATTCATGGGCGCTCCAAGGACGGCGGGAGCAGTGATAGTGGGCCCTAGCTGGGCAAAGCCGCGATCGGGATCGAAAGCCGCCACAAAACAGGTTCCCGTAAAGGCGTCGTGATGCAAATTAATCCAGTACGTGTGTCCGCGCGTCCACTTGATGCCGCGCGTGCTATAGCCATTCCCCGCAAGACTGGCGTGGGCGAAGAACCACGGACCTGCTCCATCGTGGTTGTGAGTCTGCATTACGGCCCAGGCCGGGTAACCCGCCAAGCGGAAGGTGTCATCAAAGGTGTAACAGACGTTTGTGATTCCCGGCGTGTAGTAGCAGGCCATGGTTGTTGTCGCATAAGAGCCTGAAAGTACGCAGCTAACATAGGTGTTGGTATCGCGGTCGTTGAACATCCAGGTGCGGGCGCCGCCCCTGCCGTTGTAGGTTACGCCGCCGACCACGACGGGTCCCGGCAGGTCCCTGTGATGGGTGGTTGAAACCCACATGCTGCCGTGTGTGGCACGCCACGTCCCGCCGCCATGGCTCGAGCCGTTCATGATGCTTGCCGTAAGAGTGTCGCCACTGTTGCCGTTCTCCATGTCCTGATAAATGTCGACCGGAGTTGCCGCGAAAACGTTCGCGCGCAAGATCAGCACAACCAGCAGCGCAGCCCCAAACGTCACGAACCGTCCCGTCATCACCGCTGCCAAACTCATGTGCGGCCTGGTCTTCATATTTACTCTCTCCTCTGTTCTTGGAGCGTCCGGAAGAAATTGCGATGATACCCGATTGTTGGAGTCCCGCCTTTAGGCGGTGTTTTCAGGCCTTCCGGCTAAAGCCGGGACTCCAACCTACTCATTTCATCCGAACGCTCTTACGGCTGCTTGATCTCTTTCAACCAGGCCTCCAGGGCGTCGGCTTCTTGGGGGCCGACCAGCCACTGGTGCCCCTTGCCGGGCACGCTGTGGATTGTCAAGGGCACGCCCGCTTTCCGCCACTGGGGCTCGACCTTGCGCCAGATGTCCAGTCCGCGGCCGCCCTGGTCTGCCTCGCCCACCAGCACGAAGATCGGCACCGACTTGACCGCCGGACTGTCGGGCGGGCTGAGCATCGCCTGCCCCACGCGGCCGCTCTTGCGATCGGCTTCAAGCCGGATCGGATAGGCCGCGTCGACGATCAGGCCGCCCAACTTGGCCGCGTTGGAAGACCACAGAATCAGGGCGGCCTGCCCGCCCGCGGAAAACCCCATCAAAATTGGTTTGCGAGGGTCGATTCCCTCGACTTGCCCGGCATCGGTCAGCGACTTGTTCATGAGCCGCTCCATTTCCTGCTCGCTCCAGCCCATCCAGGGTTTCTGATTGGGCACCAGCAGGGCGTATCCGTTGCGGTTCAGTCGCCGGGTGAGCGATTCGGCTGCGCCGTTGGCCGAGCCGCCCGAGGGGTGCAGCCAAACGACCAGCCGAGCCGGCTCGGCCTTCGAAGCCTTCAACGGCATCCGCAAGTGATAGCGTAGGCCGCCCTCGGGTTGGCGCTCGACCGTCTTTACCCCTTCCATATCGGCAGGCTTCTCGTAGGTGCCCTTGGCATGCTCGGCCTCCAGGGCCAGGGCGCGGTGAATGACAGGCTCCAGTCGCGGGTCCTTGCGCAGGGATTCGAGGTCCGAATCGGAACGAATGTGCCGGCCGTCGTCGAAACCCAGGGCCACGGCCTTTTCCAGTGCCTCGAGCGATTGGTCGATCTTTCCAAGTCGCGCCCGGGCGCAAGCCAGATTGTACTGCGCACCGGGGTCCTTGGGGGCCAGTTCAGTTAGCTCAATACACTGCTTTTCAGCCTGGTCGTATTGTCTCTGCGCGAAGGACCGCTGGATCGCCTGTTGGAGTTCGAGATACTTGGCCCGCTTCTGCTGGGCCGACAACGGAGCCGGGACATCTTGGGCCGAGGCAACGCCGGTTGCCAGGATCAGGAGCACGAAGGACGACAATAGAAGGTTGTAACGCATGGTTTTTGGTTGTAATCCGGTTTTACGGCTTCTCCGTACGCAGGTGTTTCGCGAAGAAGTCCTCGATGAGCTTCCGGTTCTCCGGGCTGTTGAAACCCGGCCCGCCGTGCCCGTTGCCTTGGACGACCACGAGTTTGGTCTCGACACCGGCCTTCTTCAGGGCCTCGGCCAGCACTTCACTCTGATTCAAGGGAACCGTGTTATCCTGGTCGCCATGCATGATAAGGAACGGCGCGGAATCCTTACCGACGTAGGTCATGGGGCTGGCCTTGCGGGCCTTCTCCCGGTTATCCTGCACGGGGCCGCCGATGAGCTTCGCCACCGGCGTAGTAGGTTTGTCCGCCTGCCGGCCCATCGTCGCCATGTCTGTGGGACCGAACCAATCGACAACGCACTGCACGCGGCTGGACTGGTCTAGGTTCCCGCCCGTGCCCTCCAACTCCTTCACGCTGCCCGTGGTGCCGAGCATCGCCACCAGGTGGCCGCCGGCCGAGGAACCCCAGACACCGATGTGGTTGGGGTCGATATGGTACTTGGCCGCATTGGCCCGCAGCCAGCGGATGGCCGCCTTGCAGTTTTCGATCTGGGCCGGGAAGACGGCATGCTGGCTCAAGCGGTAGTTGATGCTGGCCACGGCGTAGCCCTTTGCGGTCAGATAGACCGCGGGGCAGCCGTCCTTGCTGCCGGCCCACCAGGCCCCGCCGTGAATCCACACGACCAACGGCGAGCGGCCCTCGGCCTTCTCGGGCAGGTAGAGGTCCAGGCGGTTTCGCTCGTGGCCGCCCTCGACATACTGAAGATCCGGCAGGAACTTGACACCCGCCGGGAGCTTCGGTGCAGCCGGCCGCTTCGGTCGCTCCTGAGAGACTGCCAGATTGCCCCACGCCAGCATCGCCGCCAGCCCGATCACCCAAGTCCGCTTCAGTTTCATCATTCCCTCCGTTGCCGGTTGTCCGGCGTAAGTTTTGACAACGTGAAATTCCGATATGCCTGGCATCCAGGATATACTCCGCCGCGGCGATTTGCCAGTAGGCCAGGATTAACCATCAAAAAACGCTGCCCCTTGATCGTGGCCGCAAAGGCGTCACAATGGAGGAGGTTTCCATTCCCTCCAAGGAGATTCAGCGATGAAACCCACCCAGATCACTCGTCGCCAGATGCTCGCGATCAGCGCTACCGCGGCCACGATGAATTTAGTGCCGCGCCATGTCCTGGGCGGTCCCGGCCATACGCCACCGAGCGAAAAACTGAACATCGCCGGTGTGGGCATCGGCGGCCAAGGCGGCTGGGACCTCGAACAGGTCAAAGACCAGAATATCGTGGCCCTGGCCGATGTCGACTGGGACTACGCGGCACACACGTTCGACAAGTTTCCACGCGCCGCGAAATACAGAGACTTCCGCGAACTGCTGGACAAGGAGAAGGCGGTCGACGCCGTCGTCGTGGGCACTCCCGACCATCTGCACGCGTTGGTTTCGATGGCGGCTATCCGGCGGGGAAAGCACGTCTACTGCGAGAAACCGCTCACGCGCACGGTCTATGAGGCCCGCGCCCTGGCCAAGGCCGCCCGCGAGCACAAAGTGGCCACGCAGATGGGAAACCAGGGCATGGCTTTCGAGGGCAACCGGCTGATGGCCGAATGGCTCGCAGACGGCGCAATTGGCCCGGTGCGGGAGGCACACGTCTGGTCGGACCGGCCGACGCACAGTGGCAAGATGCCGCTGTACTGGGCGCAAGGGATCGAGCGACCCACAGAGCAGCCGCCGGTGCCCGCCTCACTCGACTGGGACCTGTGGCTCGGGCCGGCGCCCTGGCGGCCCTACCATCCGGCCTACGCTCCGTTCCGCTGGCGTGGCTGGTGGGATTTCGGTTCGGGCGGCCTGGGCGACATGGGGATTCACAACATTGCCCCGGTCTTCGCGGCGCTGAAGCTTGGGGCGCCGGAGTGCGTCTATGCCAGTTCCACCGCCGTGTTCGCCGAGACACTGCCCCTGGCTTGCTGCGTGCATTACGAGTTCCCCGCGCGTGCCGGCCTGCCGCCCGTCAAGTTGCACTGGTATGACGGCGGCTTGTTGCCGCCGCGTCCCGATGAGCTGGACGACGGCCGGGAGTTGGACCGCGAGGACGGCATCCTGCTTGTGGGCGACAAGGGCAAGATGCTGGTCGAAGGCTGGGGTGGCCACAGTCCCCGGCTGATCCCCGAGAAGCGCATGCAGGAGTACAATCGCCCCCCCAAGTCGTTACCCCGGTCCATTGGCCATCACAACGAATGGATCGCGGCCTGCAAAGGAAATGGCACGACGCGATCAAATTTCGACTTCGCCGGCCCGCTTACCGAAGCCGTGCTGCTGGGCACGATCTGCGTTCGCCTGGGCGGGCACAAACTCAACTGGGATCCGGCGAACCTGAAGTGTACCAACTCGGACGCCGCCAACAGGCTTATCAACCCGCCTTACCGCGAAGGTTGGAGCCTTTGACCTCTGCAGAAGAAATTGAAAAATAGGGTCCGACCGAAATTTCCTATAAACCCAACGCGGCCCTCGTCAGCGCGCCGAACTTTCCATCACGTTGGATGATGAAATTCGGGTCTTGCCGGCGCGAAATTTGCAACAACCATCGGCGGCCGCCCGAATTTTTGAGTGCTCTAGTGCGGGGATTTTAACGAATCGGTGTGCGGATCCCCAGACGGGCGCGCTGAGACTGTTTAATTTTTCCGCGAGAGCGCAGAGATTCTTCGTTTGATTCTAAAGGAGTCGAAGAAGTAGCGAGTCCGCCTAACACGGCGTGGCCGCCAGCAGCAAGACGCGATCCGCGGAAAGAACGTCAGACGTCCGCGATAACCTCCAGAACATCGACGTCGGGAACGAACTCGATCTTGTGAATCATGTGCCCTTTCAGGATCGACAAGAGCGCGGTCCGCTGCTCTTTGTCGTCTCCATTCATGATTCCACACGACTCCCCGTCACTAAGAGTCCAGCCGTGCTGCTGCCACTTCCACTTGGAACATGGGCGCAGGCAATTGTTCGTCAGGCGCAGAATCCCGCGCGCGCCCGGGTGTTCGGTTCTCAGCCGATCCAATTCCGCATCGAGACGGTCTAGTTGTTCATCCGGGGTCACTGCTTCTCCTTACTTCACGAATAGTCCCCTTAATATAACGCGGCCGGGGTCTAAAAGAAAGGGGGGCGAGGAACGACGATCTAAATAGTTTCGTTGCGGATACGCTCGTAGGGCGGACAAGCTCGTAGGGTGGGCCGAGTAACACGAGTCCCAGCAAATTCGAGCCGGAATCTGGTAGGACTCGTGTTACTCGGCCCACCCTACGCCTGCGCATTCGCCACCACCCGCAACAGGAACTTAGTCCCGTTGCTTCTGCCCGGCAACGATGGCCGCCCGCGTCCGGGCCTCGGCTTGTTGGAGCGCGTCGAACTTGTGCTGCTGCTCGATCTCAAGTGGGTTTTCGAGCTTGAAGCCGGGCATGTCGGGACGCGGATGCTTCGCCAGGGCCTGCTTGCCCGCATCCAGGATGGCCAGCGCCTGCTTGTAGCGCGGACCGTTTCTGTCCGGAATCCGCGCCAGGCAGGGGCTGAGTTCCGGGCGCGTGAAGTTCGCTTGCCACATCTCGCCGGCGACATTCACGCCGGTTAGGCTGGCGAGCGTCCGCACCTGGTTGTCGTCCAACGGGCAGCGTCCGCAGGGATTGTCGCGATACGTGCCCGCGGCATACTCGGGGTAATACGGGGCGTTGATGTCGATCCAGGTGACGATCCGGTCGAAGTCCTCGCGACTGAGTTTCACCTGGCGGTCGATCTCCGCCTTGCCGTGCCCTTTGAGAAGGATCTCCGTCAGGCGGCTGAGGTGCGAACCCCAGGTCATGGGCATCAGCACGCGGGCCGGGCCGGCCCCCACGACTTGAACATAATTCTTCTTTCGCAGTTCCACGTAGGAAGTGTTGAAGCACGAGTTGAGATCCCCGGCCAGGTTGAGCGTCTTGCCCGCGTCCTTGCCGTAATCGTGGCACGACACGCAATTCCGGTCCAAGACCGGCTGGACCTCGGCGAGGTAGCCGAAATTCCGCGGCGGGCCGTACCAAGGCGTCAGCCTGCTCGGCCCCCGCCGCATGGCCAGCGGCGCGGTGTTGGCGGCGGCGCCGAGCCGATACTCGTGGCAGCCGACGCAGCCGGCATGCTCGCCCGGCCGCGCGGTCGTGCCGCTGCGCATCGACTGCACGAGCATGCCCTTCTCGTCCAAGAGTTGGAAGTAGACGAACTTGTCTGCCGGAACGGCAAAGTATGCGCTGCCGTCGGCCTCCACGGGCGCCGTGCCCAGGATGGCCTTGTTGTTGAAGTCGTTCCAGGCCATGCCCGGGGCCTGCTGCCCGGTGCCGCCGTCCCAAGCCGGGCCAGTCCAGAAGCGTTTTTCGGGCGACTCGACAACGCGGAGTTGCCTGATCGTACCCCGCTGGACCTGCTCCATGCCTGTGCCAACATACACGTCCGATACGTAGAAGTAGCCTTCGCTCTTGCTCAGATCAACACGCGAGGGGATGACCGGGGGCCTGGCCCGCGCAGCCAGCGGTCGGGCGTTGTAGCACCCGGGGCCTTCCACATGCACCAGGATCTCGTTGCCGAAGACGTCCAGCAGGTAGATCCCCATCTGCTCGCCGACCATGCGTACATGCTGCCCGCCGGTCATCCGCGAGCAAAGAAAGTAATGGGCGGAGAGCGGATAGGGGTTCTGGTACTTGGGACGAACGCCGCCAAACGTGTCGTAACCCCCGTGGTCGACCAGGTCGATGGCGGAAGCGGGCCAAGTCCGCAGCACCGGCGCGCGGCCGTCCACGCCCAGTCGCCTGTCCAGAATGGCCAGCGCTCCCCAAGGCCGGTCGTGGCAGGAAGAGAAGGTGCAGATCACCTGCTCCGTGCCGGGGATGGGGCGGGCTTCGAGTTTCGCCCCCGGCGACTCGGTGCTGTTGCCGTAATACACCACGTGGCTAGTGCCGTCCGGGTTGGTCGTCCACAGGCCCTGCGCATTGCCGAAGTTGCGATCGACATACTCCCAGCGGTCGTAAATCACGCGGCCGTCGGGTAGCAGCGAGGCGTGTCCTTCGTGCAGCGTGCTGTGGCCGATCTGCTGGATGTTGGCCCCGTCGGCCTCCATCGTAAAAAGGTTGCCCATGATGTGCCGATTGCACATGCAGTACTTGGGCTCGCGGGTCGACGTGAAGAGGATTTGCCCGTTGGGCAGGTAAATCGGATCGATATCGCTGACGCCTGGGCTGAAGGTCAGTTGCTTCAGGCGCGTGCCGTCGACGTTGATCTCGTAGAGATGATAATCGTCGCTGGCATCCACGCGCATCGAGAAGAGGATCGTCTTGCCGTCGAAGCTGATATCGGGATCGCGTACGACGCCCTTGGGCGTTTCGTAGATGGTGGTCGCAGCTATGGCGGCTGCCTTGGCGTCAGGCCCGGGCGGGACCACGAGCATCATTTTCAGCGCACCGCCGCCGCGGAAGCTGCCGGTGTTGATCTCACCCGTTTGGAACATTGTCGCCGTGTTGTGATGATCGGGCACGTACTGCGCCCGCACGACGAACAACAGCGGCTGGCCGCTCAGCAGGGGGTTGGCAAGCAAGGCTTCGCGTCGCAAGGTCTCGAACTGCTGCTGAAGTTCCTTCAGCTTCGGGCCGGTCGCCGCCAGGATCTGGCTTTCGATGTGATCGAGCCTCGCCAGGTAATGCCGGCCCTGGGGGTACCGCCCCGCGAAAGTGGTGATCAAGTTGTTGACAGCCAAGCGGACGGCCTGTCCGCCGACGAGTTCCGCCGCTTGGCCCTGGGGCGTTACGACTGCTGTCGCGCAGCATAGCGCGATGAATGCGGCCAGCGGGATCGACGGCACGATACTCGGCAGAAACGGGTTCTTCCACATTACGGCAACTTTTGGTTGGTATCTCGGAGCGACAATGGTCCTCCTATGGTAACAAAGTGGCGTGCGACTTTCCAGCCGACGACTGTGCATGTATCCCGGGACATTGCCCTCGCTTGCTCCTTGACTGATCAGTCTCCTCCAATATTTGTCGAGCTCGATGAACACCGTGATACTCTTGGGCGGCCCCGCGGCGGGAAGCCAGTACGACTAGATCAGCGTTACCGGGCAGTTGGTCCTGGCGGGCGATCTCGATGTCCAACTCGTGGGCGGATTCCAGTGGCAGGCGGGCCAGTCGCTCCAGTTGTTCGACGTCAACGACGGCGGCGAGCTTTCCGGATCGTTCAGGCAGTATTACTTGCCGTCCCTGAGCAACGGCCCGAGTTGGAACACCAAGCAATCTCGACGCGACCGGTACGATCACCGTGACGCCGGAAGACTGCAGTTTCGTATTACTCGCCGCCAGCGGCGTTGTGCTCCTCAATTACGGTTTTCCCGCCCCCCACCTTGACGTGACGGTTTCGGGCGATAAACTGAAAAGGATACTGCTTCTGCGGGAATGGCGGAATTGGCAGACGCGCTAGGTTGAGGGCCTAGTGGCCGCAAGGTCGTGCAGGTTCAAGTCCTGTTTCCCGCACCTTTACCAGATAAGGACTTGCGTCAAACCGATGTGAGTTCTTTTTCTTTGGTGCAATGCCGTTCGTGTAACAACGGTGTAACAGAATCGCCCAGAAATTTCGGCAAAATGGCAGGGAAACGCCGACGCAACACCGACCGGTCCGATGGCTTTGAGTCACCCTCGGGCCGTGGCCGATTTCGTCGAGACAAGACGGCTGCGGCGAGGCTGCCTGTCTGAAAAAGGCCCGTCGAGTGTTACACGTGAGTTACACCGGCACGACATCAATAAACCAGAATGGGGGTATTCTGAAACGCCCTCTGTATGTTGATCGACAGCCTACCATCCTCTCGTTCTCGCCCTGGCAGCCGCCGTCCATTTGCAAACTCCCATCAGACCAAAGTCCGGCCGCAATCTCCTCGGTATTCCCATCTGAAGGAACCCCGAACCCACGCCTCGCCGCCCACCTCCAGGCACTCCGCCCTGAGCTCCCCTGGCCATCGCCAATACCGATTGCGGCCCCCTTGCACGAAGCCCCGAGCCTCCACCCCCCTTCTGTGCAAGGACAGTCCAAGCGTCTAACCCTTTTTTGGCCGCCTGCCCGGCGCAGCGACTCCGCTCGCCGCCGTCTGTCCACCTCAGGTCCCCTGGACAACGCATCCCCAGGACCGCCGGCAGGCCACCTCCGTCACCCGCTTCGGGGCGATCGCCGAGACCGCGAAGGCCCTTCGCCATCCGCCCCGCGGTCGCTGGGGAGCCTGCGTTTTCGGAGTCCGACCTTCGCCATACTGGATCTCCCTGCTCCGAACCCCGAGTCCAAAAGTCCACGGGTTTTTTGGGCTAAGCACGGCAATCCCCCCCAAACCAAGACCGCTCTCAGCCCTTTGGGACAGAACCGCCAGCCGCCCGTCCTTCCCGTCAAGCCCGCCGACCGCGATCTCCCTGGGAGTCCCCTCGGACGAAATTCCGCGCTCACGCATCAGGCCGATGGCAGCCAACGACGCCCCCGGGCCACGACGAACGCCGACCGATGTCCCTGGGTAGCCCCTTCTGATGGAACCAAGCCCCAAGGCTTCTTCAGTCGAGATTCGGAGATTACGGGACTGTAACTCTTGCTTCCGCCTCGCCGTCCCTAATGGACGACTTTTAATTGGCAAAAGCCGTTCGGAGATCGGGAGAAATCTTGCTGCGGCCGATCATAGGCAGGTCGTTGTTCCCACCATAATGGCGAGGAGCTACCGCCCGGTGCGATGGCAAACCCTTTGCGCCTTCCCGCCAATGAGCTAGAATCGATTTGCCGCGAAGCTGTCGCCGGCCGTCAGATTTCAGCCAGTTTGGTCAGCCATTTCGGCCAGGCTTGCGAATCACTTGCGCCGGGAAAGTACCGTATCCAGCCAAGGGGCTGAGGGTATAGAGTGGTCAATAGATAGTGGCCAAAGTGGCTCGATTCCTGAAGGCCATCGACACGGAAGCATGGGCCACGCTTGCCGTCCGATGCCATCGCGATTCCAATTCGAACCTCCACCCCCTGTCGGTTGTCTTTGACTAGGGAGGATCTTCAAATGGCGAATCAACAGCCGCATGTGCTTGATCGAATGCGGAAAATACGCGACCTTATCAACGATGCGCGCAAGCACTACGAACTGCGCCGGGACAAGGGCAAGTTCTCGCAAGTTTGCAGCTCGCTTGATGCGATTGAGGACTCCGAGCAGGCGATCATGGCGTTCGGGAGATCAAAATTTGGCAAGGACGTAGCATTGGGCTACCTCGTCATCTACGAAGTCCTTCAAGCCACATTTCTGCAACAGGACGCGGTGAGGAACCTGTGCGAGGCGCTCGACATTCCCAAAGATAAGTCCACCTGCCCGAATCTAGCCGAGCTTCGAGAGATTCGTAATGCCAGTATTGGGCATCCGACGAAACAGGACCACAAAAAGCCCACGGCATACAGCCACATCACGCAGATCAGCATGAGCATCCAAGGATTCGACCTTCTGACATTCAAGGCGGATGGCGGTTACGAATCCAGGCAGGTGGATCTGTCGAAGCTGATTGCGGGGCAACGTCAAGCAATAGGTGACATTCTGCGGAAAGTGACCGATGCCCTCAAGAAGGAGCGGGAAACTCACAAAGCCCGGTTTCGTGTGAAGAAGCTGGTTCAGTTCTTTCCACCGACGTTGGACTATTACTGCAACAAGGTTTCCGAAGGCGTAACTGGCGGCGACTTCGCTGGCGCAGCCAGTCTCGTAACGATCAAAGATGCTTTTGCCGATTTTCGGGCTGCCGCCATCGAACGGAATCCAGCCTTGACCGAACGTCTGGGCTACCATTATGCCACTTTAGACCACGCAATTGCCAGCCTTGAACGGTTCCTTGAATCTGGTGATGGCGATCCCTTGACCGCACGCATTTTCGTCGAACACCTCTCCAGCCGCATTGGGGAGATGCGGGAGTTGGCGAGGGAGATCGACGACGAGTACGGCACCCAGGACTGACCGGCAGCGGGCCGAACACGAGGAATTGTCCTGGATACCTGCACGCATCCAGAAGTTTCACGCCTTAGACGCCCACAATCGCCGCGAGCTGCCAACTTGTTTCATATCCTCAAACCCAAATCCCTCCGGGTTCACTTGGTTTAAGACTGGCCGGAAGCATGCCGATGGACCATCTCAAGATCAACAAACTCCGCGAATCCGACTTCGACAGCATTCTCGCCGATGCTGGCGGGCGACGAGCCGCCGTCGACGACAGCCGATGCTCCGAGCCTAATGCCGATTACATACTGAATGAAGCGGTCGTCGAACTCAAGCTTGTCGAGGAAGAAGGCATTGCCAAACAGAGCAGGCAGCACAAGATCGCGGAGTTGTTTCGCAGGAGACAGCCCACGCGACCGGTGATCGTGCTCGACCCAGATGCGTTAGACGAACGGGAGCGGAGGATCTATTACAACGTCATGGAGGGACCGATCAAGACGCTCGTCAGAAAGGCTGCACGCCAGCTTCACACGACCCAGCAACATCATCCGGCTGCTCCCCGCGTCCTGCTCGCCGTCAATAACGGCTATACGGCGCTCGACATGCGCGAGTTCGAGTCTGTCGTGGTGAAGTGCGCCCGGAATGAAACATCCAAGATTGACTACGTCATCGCAGCAGGCATTTACTACTACAGCGACATGTTCGACAGTTTTCTTTTTGCGCCATTTGGCCTGACGACGATCAATTCCACTGCCGCATCTTTTACGTCGTTTGAGGCGCTCAGGAAGGCTTGGAACGACCATGTTGAGCGGTACATGAAATCCATTATCTGCGGCCAAACCCAGCAACCGGACGATCGGCCCCCGGTGGTCGACTTCGTGTACGATCTCGATGGCATAGCGTATGTCAAGCCTGCCCCTCCTATGGGCCGGCAGTCCGAATGGTTGGATGGGAAACGGCCTCGCGGGAACAGCACCGGACTTGAACGCTGCCCTCCCGTGGCGCGGACATTTCCTGGTTTGGACCAGACGACGTGGGCGGAGTTCAAGCGGCTTTGGCCCGAAGAAGATCTGATGCAAGAAAGCTACACCGCATGGTGTGCTTGGGCTGAGCACGAAGATCGGCGGCTGGAACAACCGCTTCATCCGTTCGTAAAGGTGCCCGCCGATATCCAGGGCTTCCATGACTGGTGCGATGCTCGGCACTGCCCGCCCAATTTCCATCTTCTCTGCTCGTATGCTTCCGAGCTGTTTCAACAATTGGTGATTAGCGTCGTCAAGCGTGCTCGCGCTAGGGACACGTTCGCCATCGCCCTACCACACTACATTTATCTTCGAACCGAGGAAATTGGGCAGGACAAGGCCCACGATGTCTCTTCGATCTATTACGTGTCGTCCGTAGCTGGCATGGAGGCCGAACGCCCTCTTGTTGAGAACCAACGCATTTTCTTTGAATACGCCCTTGCGGTAGCCGCCGCATACGCGATCAAGCTGTGCGGCGACTTCGTGGTGTATGAGAAGGACCTGACCTACGCCTGGATCTAGCAAAATGTGGCTCGGTACTCCCTTACTGTCACGCACCTCCGCAAGTCCCGGCTGTCGAACAGCTTCCGGCAAATTCCCGAAGTCGTAATTCCCTGCCCCTAATTGACGCAGGGGCTGCGGGCAGCTACAAGTAGGGGGTGCGGCGGTGGCGACCAGCAGGCAAGGCAGAAACCCTTGCACGAGCGAACGATGACAACCCCCCTGATGTACGACGATTACTTGCGGAAGGTCGCCGAGCGGTTTGCCAACCGTTTTGCGGACATCGCCGCCGAGTTCAGCTTTGAGCTCGGCGTTGAGTTCGAAATCACGCTCTGCCGAGTCCTTCGGCAGGTATTGCCCCAGCGATACGGGATTTGTCGAGGGTTCGTCGTAACGCGGGACGGCGATGCCCACGGTGACGATATCATCATCTATGACCGGGACAACTTCCCGACGCTCCGCATGGTCGAACAGGAGGGGTTTGAGCGCCGAGAATCTATTCCCCTGGAGGCAGTCTACGCCTACATCGAGGCGAAGCACACGCTCTACCTGGAGGGAACCGAGGGTCAGAGCCTCGCCAAGGCTTGCCAGCAGGTTGCCGCCGTCAAGTCTTTGCCTCGCGCCGCCGTGCCGTGGACATACCAAGATCCGTACTTTGCTCGACCGAAGGAAACCATCGAAATCCCTCAGTCCTGGCCGCCGACCCGAAACCAGATGCACGGAACCATCGTCGCGCGCTATGTTCGGCAGAGGAGGGGCGGCGATGTGCTTGCCCCAGATCAAGTCATTGGCCTGCTTGCTTCCATCGCCTGCCCCCTTGGCGCGCCGCCGTATCCCGATCTCATCATTGCGGGCACCGGTGTGGTGTGCGTGCCCATAATCAACCACGGATTCCACTCGCCTTTCCTGATCGAGGGGAAGTCGCATCTTTCTTTCCGTCAAGTGGACGGCTTGGCGTTCGGCATCGGTTTTTGCTGCCTGTTGTTCGCCTTGGACATGATGCGGCTCGGCGGAATGCCTTGGGCGGAGATGATCGCCGATGCGGCAGGGGTTCGGTGGGTGGCAAAGGCGAATCGCGGCACGATCGAAGTCCCCTTCGAGCTACCGTGCTACGTCCTTGGGAAAGGCCTAGACCAAGACCAAGCCATAATGGTCGTGTATTCTGGGAGCAAGTCCTACCTGGCACTCTTCACCAAACCGGAAATTGCTCAATCTTGGGGTGCAGATGCGCAGGCAACAGACTTCTCGTTACGCCGGATTGAATTCCGCCAGGAACTGAGGCTCTTGCTCGGCGCCGCAGCTCGTGATGCAGTTGATGAAGTTGCTCTTGACCCTCAGCCGGGGCAGTCGGATTTCAAGTCAGTCCATATTGCTTTCTTTCTGGAAGATCTCGACCAAGCAAGCTGAAGTCCAAGAGGCAAAAGTCTACGCTTGGTGACCGGTGAACCTATTGCCATAGAAGACCCGATGATGGAGCCCACCATCCCTGAACACGTCAAGGCACTCTACGACCGCATGCAGGACGCGATGATCCCGCTCGTCCAGCGGCATGTCGTATCGATCGCTGCCTACTACAATGGAGGGCTTCATCAACACGCCACCGGCACCTTGGTGCAGTTTTCCGATCATTACTTCGTCGTGACAGCCGCTCATGCGATCGAGGACTATGACAAGGCAAAGGAAGCATATCCTGACCTTCACCTTCTCATCGACAACGGCGATTCCGAGGACCTTGTGCCGTTGGACGGGCATTATCACGCCACGCAGACCGTGCGAGACCCGGAAAAACCCCGCCGAGTGATTGTCGGCCACGAGCGAGACGACCTGTGGGACATCGGGCTTTGGGAGCTTGACCGCCATGTCGTCGACGGGCTGACGACCAAGAGATTCCTGAACCGGGCGAGCATCTCGATCACCGACGATCTTACGACCGGCGCTTATCTTATCGCAGGATTTCCGTGCTCATGGGCACACGCGGACTCGGCGAAGCGGAGTGCGAAATGGCGCTGGTTGCGGTACGTCACGCACCCTTACCCCGAAAAGGACACTCTGCCGAAGACGTTCGACGAGCGGTTCCATCTGGCGCTCTGCCTTGGCGACGACCCGGTATTGCCGGCGCAGTTGGAAGGCATTAGCGGCTGTCCCATCTGGAGGCTTTCAGACACTCCGGTCAAGGAGGACTGGAGCGTGGACGAGGCGAAGGTCGTGGCGGTCGAGACCTGCGTCTATCGAGATCGCGCGTTGAAAGCGATCCGGGGTACCAAGTGGCGGTGGGTCGTCAAGGTGCTGGCGGACATGCACCCTGAAATCTGGGAGGCGTTCAATCTGTGGCTGCCGGGGAAGGAATAGAACAGGATCTCGGCGAGCGGGTTCATTGTCCCTTGGCATCCCACTCTTCGTGGACGCTCTGAAAGGAAGCCGAAACCGTGCCGCCCGCCCCCTGCTTAGCCAACTTTTTGGCTAAGCGCCCTCTCCCGCCCCCCCAGGTTGCGTCCCGTCGACATGGCGAGCCTGACCGCCGTCCTGGAAACAGTGGTCGTCCTGCCTTCGCACGAGGAAGCCGCCCGCTGATATCGGGCCCACGACCTGCTGCAATAGCCGCACGGTGCCAGGGGCCTCGCCGAAGTCGGTCGAGGAAAGCCGATTGAAGCAACCGAGGAGCGGCGGGATGGCAGCAATGGGAACCCGACTGGAAGGGTAGCCGAATCCGTGTCGCCCGTTCCCTGCTCAGTAATTTCTTGGCTAACCATCCCGTCCGATCCGATCAGGCTGCGTCCCAACGACATCCTCAGCGGCGCGACGAGCCCGACTGCCACCGCCGTGCCCTCCCGCGGCGGTCGTCCTGCTGCCGCACGAGGATGCCGCCCACTGTTATCGTACTCACGACCTGCCGAATCTGCCCACGTTGAGATGCCGTTGGCCACGACTGATAGGCTGGCCCGCTGACAATCCCCCTACAATCGATTAGAATAAAACGTCGCTCCACTCTGCCCTGTCGGCGGAGTCGTTCGTCCGTGGGAGGATACCTTGCCCGTCGAAGCCAAACCGCTGTTCCGACCTGATGCCCTGCGCCCGCACCTGAAGGTATTCCAGTTGCCGCGGCCCGTGGAAAATTACCGGGCCATCCTGGGCAAGTGGGCCGACATGCTGTCGTGCGGCAAGGCCGACCGCTTCAAGGAACAGGAAATCCTGGGCGACTTTCTGAACGACGTATTCTGCGGCGTGCTGGATTACGCTCGTCCCGCCGACAATCCCGATCGACACACCATGTCCCGGGAAAAGCACGTCCAGGTGGACGGCAAGTTCGCCGACGCCGTGCTTGGCGACTTCCGGGAAGGAAAAGAGCAGTTCATCGTCGCCCTGGAAGGCAAGGGACCGAAAGACCCGCTCGACCGCCCCTTTGCCGGTCGTCGCATGTCAGCCGTGGATCAAGGCTACCGCTACCATCTGCTCAACCTTACGTCGGACGAGATCAAGCTCTTGGAACGTGAAGTCGAGGACTAGACGGCTGGGTTTGTACCATGACCAAACGAAACTCCGTCCTCCGCATCGCCGACGTAGAAGGGAAGCTCCGCCAACAGACCGGGCGTCAGCAGATTTCACAGTCCAAACGAGGGAGACGATATTTTTGGGATTTTCGCATACGCCGTGCCGACAGTCCTAGAGTGCCGCTGGATTTCCCACCCCTGATTCCGGCGATATATTCGTCGCGGGCGATATTTCCAAGAGAAAACTCAACTCGTGCCAAGAATTTGCCGATACAACGCTTGCATTATTCTTCGACCCTCCATATACTATTGATAACACAGCCGTCGCACCTCTCCCCCTTTACTGGGGTGACGTGCATCAAGGACGGCTTATTTTATGCGCTCACCCTTCGGGAGGTGCTGGCATGAGTACTCAGCCTCCCGTGCGTCCGCGGTATCAAAAGCCATGGCTCGCATACGCCAATCAGATGCGGCAACTGGTCTCCCGCGGTCTCGTATCGGAGGCGGCGAAATTGGGGGCCAGTTTCGCGGCGAGTTGGGAGCCACTTTTTCGGAGGGGGCCAGTAGGTAATCACAGTCGGCTCATGGGATTGGGTGAAGCCGCTGTGATTACCTACTGGCCCCCTCCTGCCCGCGAAAGTGGTATCTTTTGTAACCGCTACCGACAGTCTCGTCGTCAATGACGGCATTGCGGCACAGGCGTTTCTTGCTCACATCAACTACTACCGCTTCAGCGGCTACTGCCTCGCCTTTGAGAAGCAGCATCATACTTTCCGGGAAGGCGTGACGTTCGAGCAGGTGCGAGCGTCCTATGAGTTCGACCTTGCGCTGCGCGACCTTGTTACCGAGGCGCTGGAAGTTCTCGAAGTCGATTTCCGGACGGCCATTGCCTACCACTTCGGACAAGAACACGGCGCATTCGGCCACGTCGATCCGGGAGAGTTCTTCCACACCTTTGATCACGGCGAATGGATTGAGCAGCTTCGCGGAGAAGCCGATCGTTCCAAGGAATCGTTCATCGAACACTTCCGCGAGACGTACGCGGACTATCCGGACCTCCCCATTTGGATCGCCACGGAGGTGATCTCGTTCGGTGCCCTTTCAAAAATGTACAAGGGGATGGTGCGAAAGGATCAGCGCATTATCGCCCAGCGGTATAGCGTCCAACCCACGGACCTCATCGCAATCTTTCATCACCTAGTCTACGTCCGCAACCTGTGTGCGCATCACTCGCGGTTGTGGGATCGACTTTGGGCGATCAAACCGTCCGTGCCAAGAGGACAGGCGTGGCAGCCACCGCACTTGCCGTCCAATGATCGGCTCTTCGCCACGCTCCTTCTCCTGTACTATCTTATGAGGACTTGCCCGGCCATCAGAACGTTTGCGGTCAGTTGGCGTGACCGCGTCACGGCACACATTGTCAACCCGCCGGCCGCGCCTGACGCACTGCTGAGCATGGGTATGCCAGTTAATTGGAAGGAACACCAAGTCTGGACCTCATGATACGAACGCCTACCTGGGCATTAGGGGCCTGCCGAACAGGGACAGGTCAAGAGCAAGTACCCGAAGAGACTGGATTGACTTTGAAAACGGACTTGGGAGGACGATGGCGACTCTAAAGCAATATGCCGAGACCGACCTGGGGAACTGCCTGTCAAAGTTCCAGTCGCTCACGTGCGCCCGAGGGGATGAGTCGGCGGAAGTCGTGGTTCGCCTCCTAATGGACTTCACTGCTTGCTGCCAATTCATCGCCTTCTACGTGCCGTCGTGCTCCTTTACCGTGGACTTATGCCACCACGTTATCGGGGACTTCCAGCGGGCGCTCGACCTAAGGAGCGGGACGATCATCAGCTCTGGGTTCACCGCGGAGCGAATGACGACGGATGGCGAACTGGTGTTCACGCATCGAGCCTTCCTATACGTGGAAGCCGCGCTCGCCGACGAGGAACGCCTCGGACTCGAAGAACAGGCAAGGGGTCTTGGGTTATCCCTGGTCATCAGGGACCACCGGTACAGGGACGAAAGGAACAAGCTCGAGAAGCCCTTGGGCTTCGTCTGCCACGACTCGCGCGACAAGGAGGACATTGCGAATCCGCTTGCCGTAGCCCTTCTCGGCATGCGGTGCCCGGTCTGGTACGACGAGTTCTCGCTCAAGGTCGGCGACGGCCTGCGGGGGAGTGTGGAGAAAGGGCTGAAGGAGTGCAAGCGGTGCATCCTGATAATCACGAAGAACTTCCTGTCCAACGATGGCTGGACCAAGCGGGAGTTCGACTCGATCTTCACGCGGGAACTGATCGAGCGGAGCAACGTCATTCTTCCCGTCTGGCGCGAGGTCTCGTCTGAGGACGTCTACCAATACTCGCCGAGCCTTGCCGACCGGCTCGCGGTCAAGTGGGAACTCGGCGCGGACGAGGTCGCCCGGCGGTTGGCCGCCGCAATGCTCCGGGCGTCGTCACGAGGATAGGTGCCAAGTTTCGACCATGCGTTATACAAACCCTGCGTACAGCGGCGGTGGACCTGCACCTGCTCGCATTCCATTATGAATACTACAACTGCTCCAGCTCAGAGATCGAGTTGCAAACGAGGCTTGCCGAGCAGGTTGATCGACTCGAAGCGATTGCAGCAAGCCTGGACTAGCGGAGCCGATGAGACCGTGGAGACGTTTTCGATAGCCGAGGTAATTTCGGGGAAGGCCATGCGGCGGGTGCGGCGTCTTGATTCCGCGGGTTCAGCTCGCCGATGGGAAGTTGCACGTCCTGAGCGACAAGAATCGCGTCATCATCGAACTGCGGAGCCCGAAGATCGTCACCGAGACCGACGCGGTCTCGCCCGCGTGCAAGATTGGCGTGGTGTTCAACCAGATCGAGGCGGTGCGGCTGGGTCAGGATGCGGCAACTCGCCCGATGGAACCGACCTCCAGGATCTTGACGCCCGTCGGCAACCACAGGACCAAACCTGAGGGCGGGCTTGTATTTTCCAGCCAGGAAGTTCTAATCATCGCCTTCCAGTTTACAGACTTGGACACTTATTTATTGCACAATCTCACACGGAGGAAACGAACCATGGCCAAAGCCGCCACCCCCACGAAGCCCCTGACCAAGACCGAACTGCTCGCCAACATCGCCGCCGCCACGGAGCTGCCCAAGACGCAGGTCGCCGCTGTCCTGGAAGCCCTGGGCGCCGAGATCCAGAAGAGCCTCGGCAGCAAGGGCGCCGGCGCGGTCACGATCCCTGGCTTGGTGAAGATCGAGAAGAAGAAGGTTCCCGCCCGCAAGGCCGAGAAGGGCGTGCCCAACCCGTTCAAGCCCGGCGAACTGATGAACCGCCCCGCCAAGCCCGCCTACAACAAGGTCAAGGTGCGGGCGCTGAAGACGCTCAAGGACATGGCGAAATAGCCGTCCGATTACATCGCATGCGCCGCCCCGACCAGGGCGTTCCCTTGACCTCGGCTGTCCGGCTGGTGCCGGTCGTCGAAGCTGCTATGTCCTCTCGTATTGCCGCGACAACCATGCCATGACCAAGAAGAACATCGTCCAGTCCATTGCCGAGGAACTTGACCTCCCGCAGATTGAAACCAAGGAGATCGTCCAGAAGACTCTCGACGCCATTATCGACGTCCTTGCCGCGGAGGGTCGTGTCGAACTCCGCAACTTCGGCGTCTTCGAGGTAAGGAAGCGGAAGCCGCGGCAGGCTCGCAACCCAAGGACGGGCGAGAAGGTCATGGTCGGTGAGCGGGTGACGGTCACGTTCAAGCCTGGGCGGGCGGTCGAGGAGCGGGTGGTGATGGAACGCGGTGGTAGGGTAGTGCCGGTTGAAGGCTCGGTTGCGGGTGAATGAGGGCGTTCGGGGGTGGCGCCGTTGGCTCACCCGGGTGCCTCGTGCCAGCCGAGCAGCGATGGGGAGTTCGGATCGTGGGACTCAGAATTCAGCCGAGCCTGGTCGAAGCTCTTGGTGGCGTAGCAGCACTTGCACCCGAACAGGCATGATTCGTACATGCCGATGTCCCGGCTGACGACACAACCGCAGGCATCGCGCTGGGTCGGGTCCTTCGTCCCTGACACCTCGATGCCGAACGCATCGGCAATGACGTCGTCGTCCACGCACTTGCCGGGAAGGATGGCATCTCTTTGGGCATAGTTAGAAAGGATGCAGAGAATTATCACCGATTCGGGCACTTCCCGGCAACCACCGCCCTCGGGAGAGGCGACGCCGCAACGGGAAAAAGAGGAGTCCCATCTGTAAGAGAACGCCGACCGCGATTCCGCCAGGAACCCCCGCCCAATGGAACCGACTTCCAGGTTTCTTGCCCGGGAATTCCCCGTTTTCGGGACGGGAATGCCCCCGCCAGTCATACATACCTTATGCAGACGTTTTGGCAATGGCTGGCGCAACCCCAGGAAACCTACTTCACCTTCGACCCTGCCCAATACAATGCTCTCTTCGACGCCGAGTTGGAGAAGGTCATCCAGCAAGTCAGGGACCCAGCCCACCGCCAATCTCTTGAAAAGATGCACGGCTTCGGCTGGATGTCCTACATCGCCGCGTCGGTCAGAAACGCGGGCTTCCGTGACTACCGGGATGGGCAGGAGCGAATCCACG
>CAZTPX010000099.1:0-29789 GCA_964615095.1 uncultured Planctomycetaceae bacterium
GCCGGGGCGAGGTTGATCACGATGCGGCTCTGCGGACGTTGAAAGCCCGAGTTGACCATCGCCCGCTCGACGCGATGCGTGCTTTCCTTAACTGCGGCCTCGGGCAGGCCGACGAGCACCTGTTTAGGCAGGCCGGAGGGTGAGACGTCTACTTCCACTTCGACGGGCAGGGCCTCGATACCAACAAGCGTGAACGTTTTGAGTTTGGCGAGCATAACAATCGCCTCCCCCTCTGGAAGAGGGCTGGAGTGAGGGCGGTGCAAAAACGCAACCGGTATTCTAACATCTTTTCCAACTGTCCGATAGAAGTTAAAATAGAACCAAAATGAACATCTACGTCGATCTCACCCGCGAGTTCAACGCATCCGGGCTCAACGCCGTATTGAGCAGCGGGCAAGCAGTCGTTCTTCACCGGCTTGCGGTCATGAGCAAAGATGGCGACTGGATTCTGCGCGAGAAGGAATCTGCATTGGAGGGTGTGCTCGCCGTGCTCGCCGCGCGGCGAGCCGTGTACCGCTTTGGCGCGCCGCTGGATCTCCGTTGGATGCGTGGCGGATGGAGCGCGCACCTGGAATTTCGCGACGGGCCTCTGCGAATCCGCACCGATTTTGTCACCCGTCCACCGCGACTTACGCCCCAGGCAATCGATGAGCTTTGGCGCCGGCAGGAAGCATGCGACCTGCCCTTCGTGGATGCCCGCAACCTGATTGAGCTCAAGAAGACAAACCGCGAGAAGGATTACGCGGTGATTGGCGAACTGGCGCGACTCTTGACGAATCCGGAAGAGCAACTCCTGACAGCGCGAAGTGCGCGCGACATTTTGGACCTTGCTTCGCAGCACCCGGCGCTGGTTGCCTCGCTAATCGAACAGCGGCCGGCGTTGGCATCCGTCACCGCTGGGATCGACGCGCTGGAAGCAGCGCTCGACGCCGAACGACGCGCCATGATCCACGCCAACGAGCGACGGCTTGAACGCTATCTTCGGGCCGCGGCGGCCTGGGCCGCTGTTTGGCCGAAGCTGTCGAAGGAAATCGAAGGACTTTCGCTGCCTGAGATGCACCGCATGATGATCGAGCGCGCGGCCGTCGTTCTTCCGTTTGAAGCATCTCCGGAGTCCCTGTGAACAGCATGCGCGATGAATTCCTGAGCGAAGAGGATCTCGATCTGAAAACGATGACGGAGGAAGAGCTGTACGCCTATTGGAATGCCTGGCTCGAACAGGCGCAAATCACCAACGACGCCGACGCGCACGTCTACTCGCACGGCGTCTTCCTCTACGAGCCACGGGTGGAGGATGGTCCGGATGCCGGTGGTTTGCCCAGAATTCATCCGTCACCTGGAAACGGAATTTCCCCAGGGAACTGAGAGGCTATCCGAGAAGTCTCCCCTCTCCCGGAGGGAGAGGGGACATGTTGCGAGAACTTTCCGGATAGCCTCTGAGCCACATCGTTGCCTGGACGTTGTCGCGCAATTGGATTGCAGGAAGCCAAAACGTCAACCCAGCTTCCAGGGCTCGCGAAGCGGCCGGTTCAGGAGCCGTGCCGCTTCCGCGTCGTTGAGGATCTGCTCTTTTTGCGGGTCCCACTGGAGCGGTCGCCCGAGGCGGATGCACAGATCGCTCAGATGGCTGATGGTGTCGGAACGGATGGCCGACTCCAGTGGATTGACCGTGGGCCGCCGGCTCTTCATGCAGGCGACAAAGTCCTGGGCCTGCGAGGCGGCGTCAGTAAGGTGCTTCTCGTCCGGCTTGATTTGGGCCTTCTGCAGTGCCTTGTCACTGGCATAGAGCGCCGCGCGGTTGACGTTGATCCAGCCCTTGGTTCCAAAGAAGGTCGTGCCGTGGTCGCACCACGCGGGGTGATAGGTTTTGACGATCGGCTCGGCGACGCGGTGACCCATGAAGTGCATCTTCACGCCGTTGGCATACTCGCACTGCACGTCCCACGACTCGATGCTGTCCCAAAGGCTGCCCTTGGGCGGAATCTTGCCGGTTCCCTGGTATCGGATCGGGCCGGTGTCGTCCGTACCGAGGCCCCATTGGGCGATATCCAACGGATGGGCGCCCCAGCCGGCGATGAACCCCAAGGCATAGTCATAAATGTGGTAGGCCCCGAAATTCGTCGCGCGGTCGGCCGTGTAAGGTTTCATGGGGGCCGGACCGATCCACATTTCATAGTCCAGGTCGGCGGGAACGGCGATCGGCTTGTTCGAGCCGTACGGCGGCACCGAGGCCGCGCCGAACTGCTGCGACATGTCGGGCGACCACACGTCGACGTGCTGGATCTCGCCCAGGTAGCCGTTGCGCACCAGTTCGCACGCGCGACGGAACTGCCGTTGGTCGCCGCGCTGCTGCGTGCCGTACTGGAAGACCACCCTGTGCCTAGCCACCTCCTCGCGAAGCTTCCAGGCCCAAGCCAGCGCCACGCCCAGTGGCTTCTCGACGTAGATGTCTTTTCCCGCCCGAGCGGCATAGACGGCCAGCGGCACGTGCCAGTGGTCCGGCGTGCTGATCACCAGGCCGTCGACGTCCTTGCGCGCCAGCACGTCGCGGAAGTCGCGATATGGCGTGCAGACGTTCGCCCGATAGTGATCGTTGGCCATCCTGGCGAACCCTTCGCGACGGCTCTTGCGGCAATCGACGGCCGCCACGAAGCGGACGTCCTCCAGGGGCAAGAAGCTCCCCCGACAGTCGTCCGTCCCGCGGCCTCCCGTTCCCACGGCGGCCAGGTGTACGCGGTTGCTGGGGGCGTTCTGGCCGAAGATCGAGCGGGGCACGATCGTCGGCACGCACAGCGCGGCGGCCGTCGCTGCCGCTCGCTTCAACACTTCTCGCCGGGTCAAAGTAGATAATTGCATGACAGGTCTCCTTTGCCGTTAGGTTTCTTTCATTTTGCCGCGGGCTGGGGTTCAGGCCAATCCGCAGGGATGGGAATCGTAACGCGACCGGTGGCGGCCCACTCGGTCCCGCGCAACATGAGCGTCTGCCAGGGAACTCCACGCATCGCGGCGACATCGTGTCCCATCGCGTTGTGAAACACGCGGCCGCGGCCATGCTCGGTAACGACAACCATCGGCTCGTCGTTGCCGGTACCACGCTTGGATTTGGCGGAATAGGCGGTGGCCAGCACGTGGGCCGTCGCGTGCTTCAACTGGCGATGGTAGAGTTCGTCCTTGACGTGCTGGAAGTTCTTCATGCCCCGGGTCACCGGATGCTCGCGATCGACGATGGTCACCGTGAAGGAGTGGTAGTCGCCGTGGGCGCTAGCGTTTTTCTGCCAGGTCAAGCCGATGAGCTCGCCGAACTCGGGCCAGTCGTTCCACGCCGTGCTGGCGGCATGGAAGAGCACGAGCCCATGCCCGGCAGCGATGTAATCGAGGAAGGCCTTTTCCGTTTCGGCCGGCCAACGATGGCCCGCCATGTTGGGATAGGTCGTGTAGTTGCAGACCAGGGCGTCGTAGCGGGCGAAGTCGGCGGCCTTCAGAGACGGGACATCCTCGGTCACGCTGACCGTGAATCGGCCGCTTTGCTCGTACATCTTCCGCAACAGCGGCGTGGTCGATTTCCAATCGTGGTTGTTGGCTCCACTGAGAATCAGCAGGCGGATCTTCCCGGCAGGTTTTGCGGCCGGTTCGTCGGCGACTTCGGCCACGGCCCACCCAGTCGCGATGATCATGACGCCCCAGCGGACTACGGCAGTCAACATAACGTACTCCTTGATTGGATCGTGCCAAACATTTCTTTTATAATGCCTTCGAGTTTCATTGCGGCGGTTGCGCTTGTCAAGTGCCGGCAGAGAGAATTCGGGGGAACCATCGCTTTAAGGCGGTCCCTTACGGGGAATCGTCCCCCCCTCCCCACATACCTTACTTGGAGGAACGGAGATTTGGGCAGAACTTATACTGCTCGCGGGCGAAAATGATCGAAACCCGAAGCGTAAGCGAGGAATCTAACCCGTTACCTCGTTTACGCTTCGGGTTACGATGGTCATGTTGAAGAACATAACATTTTCGCCCGCGAACAGCATAGATTTAGGGCCTGACCCTGCGGTCCGGTGGCGGGCCGGCCGGGCGCAACGTCTATGGCGAGCCGCCCGTGGATTGTTGTCCGTTCAGTATAGATCCCAAGAACCGCAGCATCTCCCGGGTCGGCCCGTCGTCTGGCAAGCCCAAGTCTGCATTGATCGTGGTGTGGTTCTTCCCGGCGGCCGGATACGCCCTTGCAGGAACGCCCGCTTCCACCAGCGCCCTGACCAGCCGTTGCGACTGCGCCGTAGTTTCCGGATGGTCTGCAACGTGAAGCACCAGGAAGGGCGGGATGTTCTTGCCCTTGGCGACATGGGTCACCGCCGATAGATCCTTCTGCAGTGCCTCGTCACCGAACTTGATCCTGATGCTGGCCGCCCGCTTCCCTTTGGCGAGGATCGTGATCGTCGGCAGTTTCTTCAGTTTCGTCGGGTCGCCGAAATCGAGTGTATAGCTGGCCGCCGGCCCCTCCTCGACCGCCTTGAGCTGCATCGGCACGTCGTAGCTGTCGCCGTCGACTGGAAGGCAGGCCTTAATCGCGGACAGGGGGATCCCTTCGGCCTTCAAATACCTGTCGTCGATGCAAACCAGCGCGGCCAATTGCGCCCCGGCGGAATGGCCCATGACGATGATTGTACGCGGGTCGCCGCCGTACTCCCGGATATGATCCCTGGTCCAGCAGATGGCCTTCGCGACGTCCGCGGCAATTTGTTTGATCGTCACGGCCGGAAACAAGCGGTAGTTGACGGAGACGAACACGAATCCCTTGTCCAGCATCGCCTGCGGTTTCTTGTCCATTTCGGATTTGTCGCCTCGGTGCCAGCCGCCGCCATGGATCCACACGACGACCGGTAGATTCCTACCTTCGGCTGGAGCATAGACGTCCAACGTCTGTAACTCACTGCCCGGCTCGGCATAAGGCAACCCACGGTGGACCTTTGGCTTGGCGCCGGCGATACCGGCGGCGGACTTCATCAGCGCCTCCCAGCCGTGTTGCAGCGGATGCGGATAGACGTACGGCGTATAGTATTCGGCGGGCGCCTTCCGGTTGAAGAAATCCCGTCCTTCCTTGATCGTCGCCGCATGGTTTGCATCCGCACCGCGGCTCGTTTCCATGCGGAGCGGCGCCCCATTGAACGTGTTGTTCCACGCATAGCACGGTGTCGGCTTGAAGACGCCGTCGATCTTGGTTGCCCAACCAACCTGTCCGAAGCACGGATAGCCTGCGCCGAGCCGGCCGGCGGGGATCTGGTTGCCGTCGAGAGGGTTTTTGCCGTCGGCCTTGCCCCAAGGGGGCATTTCCATGAACGCCCGGTGGTTCGTCAGTTGGATGACGCGGCAGTCGTAGGTCGCGCCGGTGACGGTGTTGTTGAAGACGATGGCCGCGCCGGCGGCGATGAAGATGAAGCCCCCCGGCCTGCCCCCGTCGATCGTGGCAAACTGGTTGTCGTAGATTTCGGAGGTCTGGCAGCCGTACTTTCTCTGCCCAGGACCGTAGATTTCGATTTCCGCATTGACGATTGTGTTGTGGCGGATGACGACGCGGGCGGCGTTGATGGCCACAATAAACGGGTTGTCGCCCTTCGCCACGGCCCCCCTGAGATTGACCGCGTTGTCCTCGAAGTACATCGCCTGGGCGGTGCCCAGGGTGAGCGGCTTGCGATAGTTGGGCGCGCCGGGGCCTGAATAACAGATCGGCTGCAGGCAGCCGCCGTGCGAAAGCTGCCCGTCAAAGTAGCAGTGGTCGACCAACCCGTAGGTGCCGCCGTCGCCCCCGCCGTTGATCATCAGCATCACATCGGAATTCTTGAACTTGCAGTGATCGATGCGGAAGTTCTTGCACGTGCCGTTGATGCTCATCAGCGCGCCCCAGCTCGCTTCGTCGGGGTGCAATGATCCGTCGAGGGTAATGCCCGTCACGCGGAACGGCTTGCCTTCCACGCCCTCCAACTCGAAATACGTAGTGCCGGACCTGCTTTTATCCACGGTAATGATCGTCTTGTCGATTCCTGCACCCTGGATGGTGATGGCCTTCACTTTGGGCGAATGGCCGGTGTGCCAGCCCCTCTTCGACCAGACGGCCGTGCCGGCAGGGAGTTGGACGATGTCGCCGTCCTCGGCCGCGTCGATCGCCTTTCCGACGGCCTCCGGCGTCAAATCGGCAGCCATGCGGGGCACGGCACGAACAACGGTGGGAAAGACGCCATCGGACGCAGCCAAGACGGAGCAAACCAATAACAAGCGGAATCCGCATCGTCTAATCGTCATCATTTTGTATCTCCTCGTGTCTCACCGTGAGCTTAATCCTCGTTTTTCGGTCTCGAGTTCGCGTGGCGATCAAGAATAAGAACGGGAAGCCGTGTATCGCCTCCCCAAGCATTTCCCTTCCCTTTGGCGGACGCGCCGCGCGGACCAACCGCTCGCCCCTCATTTATAGTGAGATCGCCAAACCGTGTCAAACCGCTTTCTAATGGTCCACACTTCTGCGTCGGCCGATTTCACAGGGTTTCCTCAAATCCGAATCCCTGTTACCATAGACCGTAACAGAGGAGACTAGTCATGATAACGGCACGTTGGATATGGAAGGTCGGTGTGGTTGTTCTAGCGCTCTTCGGCGCGGTCGGTTCGGCGGCGGCCGCAGCCCCGATCGAGCAGTCGCTGAAAGACGATTATACGCTTCAGGCCAGCGCCCAAAACGCATTTCAAAGCACGCAGGGCCTCCTCGTTTCGGCTCAAGATCATCTGCGGCGGGCGGAAGGGCTGGCGGCATATATCGATCGCTCCGGCGCCTCGCCGCAACGCCGGCAGGCGGCAGCCGCCCTGGCCGCGCTGCGGATGGCTTACGACAGGCTGGCCGAATACTGCAAGCATTCACCGACCGATCTTGGAGGCCAGCAGAAACTTTGGCTGTCCGTTCGCCGCGGCGTCGGCGACGTAGTGATGGCCAGCCCCGATCTGGACTTCCAGCAGGTGGTGTTCTTCACCGTGCCTGCCAGGCAACCGGGCAATCACCCCGATTGCCTCGTGCAGAACCATGATCGCCCCAAGGAACGCCGGCCTGGCGGCGATATTCTGGTCCAGTCGGGCCTGACGCCCGACGCCGCCGTGCATCCGCTCGTCGCCGGCCGCCTGGGTCCCGGGCACATCGAGGCCATGGATCTGTGGTGGGACGCCGATCGGCTGGTGTTCGCCTACGTCGTCCAGCCCCATTGGGATGATCCGAAGTATCAAGGCTGCTGGGGGCACGTGCCCTGGCGGCCCGACAACACGGCCTCCGATCGCGGAATGACGCACGTGGTCGGCATGCGAGACGGCGTTTTCTGGGAGAACGGCAGCGAACCCACGCACCTGTACGAAATCGCCCTGGACGGCCAGCGGTTGCGGCAACTGACCGGTGACCCGCTCTTTTGCGATCGCGAACCGGCCTACCTACCCGATGGCGATGTGGTCTTTTCTTCCGACCGCGGCTGCGGAGCTTCGCAATGCGGAGCGGCCCCCTTGGCCTACACCGACTTCGGACTCCCGAACCTGTTTCGCGTGTCCGCCGACGGGCGGCGCGTTGAGCGGCTGACCTACAACAAGGATGTCGACCGCTATCCCCATTGCCTCAATGACGGCCGGATCGGCTACATGCGATGGGATTACCAGGAACGCTTCTGGGCCTCGCCACATTCGCTGTGGACGATCCATCCCGACGGCACGATGAACGACGGTCTGTACAAAATGCACTTTGCCAGTCCACAGTCGGTGCGCGAGCCGCGGGCCATTCCGGGCAGCCGGTGGCTGGCGGTGATCGCCACCGGGCACCACGCCCCGGCCGAGGGCGCCGTGGCCCTGGTCGATGCCGCCGCAGGGGCGAACAACCCGGCCGCCATGCACTATGTCACGCCGCGGTGCAGCCCGTTGGAAGGCGGGCTGGGCACCTCGCCCACGGTGCCCGAAGGGGGCGTGCCCGACCGTGGTGGATTGTACCGCACACCCTGGCCGCTGTCCGAAAAGAGTTTCCTTGTGGCCTATGCGTATCCCGCGCCCGAGAAGAGTTACTACGCGATCTACTACATCGACGTGTGGGGCAACAAGGAACTCATTCATCGCCAGCCGGACATGGACGCCCTGGACCCCATGCCGATACGCCGTCGGCCCCACCCGCCCGTGCTGGCGTCGAAGGTCGTTCCGGAACAAGACTACGCCGTCTGCACCCTGGACGACGTAAACCGCGATATGCCGGGCGTGGCCGCGGGAACGGTTCGCTTCCTACGCATCTCCGAGGCCCTGCAGTGGTGGTTCCAGAAGGACGATCCGTGCGGCCCCTTGCGCTGGACCCCCGGCACGCAAAACCGCGTGGAGAATTTTGGCTACTGGACATGGTCGCCCGTTCGGGTCGTGGGCACCGTGCCGGTCGAAAAAGATGGCTCGGCCTATTTCAAGGTGCCCACGGGCATCGGCCTCTACTTCCAGGCGCTCGACGAGAACATGATGGAGATCCGTCGCATGCGCACGCACATCGAGTTCAAGCCGGGTGAAGCGCGGGGCTGCGTGGGTTGCCACGAGACGAAGAGCTACGCGCCTCGCGGCGGCATGCACCTGGCCTTCGGCCGCGAGCCTTCCCAACCCGTGCCGCCGCCCTGGGGCGATCGTGCGATTCTCGACTACGAGACCATGATCCAGCCGATCATGGAGCGGCGCTGCGTCGGCTGCCACGGCGCGAAGGAGCCCAAGGCCGGGCTGGACCTGACCGCCTCCCACGACTCCTACGGCTTCATGCAGTCCTACCGCTCGTTGTTTGGCATCGCGCGCGACCAGCCGACGCCCTTGGGTGACGGATATCCCGAGGTCTTTCCCGATATTCCCCGTCGCGACAAGAGCGAGTCGGCCGCGTTTCAGGCCTTGGAGCGGCGGATTTACCGACCCGACGGCCTGCTCTCGCTATCGAGCCATGTGAGCGGCACGGAGATCACCCAGCCCCGGCAATTCGGCTCGCACCGCAGCCGTCTGATCCTCACGCTGCTTCACGGCGATGCCCATCGTAAGGACGTGACGTTGAGCAAGAGCGAATGGGAGACGCTGGTTACGTGGGTGGATGCCAACGCGCCGTATCATTCGACCTATTTTCGATATTTCGACAGTCTGGGCAAGCTCCTGCCCCGACCGCTGCGTGTACGCATCGAGTTGGACCCGCCGTTCAAGGCGGGCGAGAAGACGATGCGCGTGGTCGGCAATGAGTCGGCGCTGAGGGACGTGACCCGATTGCAGCCGGATGGCAGGTGAGGGGTTGGCGCCAAGTTGAGAGACGTTGGGAAAAAGGGCCATCACTGATTGCCGATGGCTCCATGACCATCCCGCCGATCCATAGTATCACGCGATTCTAGGTGATGAGACATTGACCCGTGAAGCCCCCCATTTTCCAATTTGCAATCTTCAATTTGCATTTTTCATTTTGCAATTGCTTTTCTTTCTCCCGCCGTATACCGGGTTCAACGGCAGCAGCGGGACGAGCGAGGCGTGACGGCTGGAGGGGAGTACTCAGTACTCAGTACCCAGTGGTCAGTAGCAAGACTTCCGCGGCTGATAACTGCGTACTGGGTACTGCGTACTCGCTCTCCTTCTCCCCTGCTCCCTGCTGCCTCGCGATTATCTGCGGGTCGCGCTTGTCTGCACGGAAGGAGACTGGGACGTCAGCAGCCCGGTCAGACTGGTCTGTTCCTCCGACAGCAGTTGCAATTGACCGCGGGTCAACTGGCCGTTCTGCGCCAGCAGCGCGCCCTGCAAAGTAGTTGTCTGCTGGAGAGCTACCTGCAGGGTGTTTTGCTGCCGCAAGGCGAACTCGGCGAGAGAACTGTTGCGGTTGTAATTGGCCTGCAGCAAGGCGCTGGTCTGTTGCAGGGCGTTTTGCAAGGCGCTCTGCTGCTGCTGGAGGGCTATCAGGTTCGTGGCGGAGCCGGCTCGAAGGATACCGACCTGCTGGGAAGCGGATTGGACCAAGACGGTCGTTTGCTGTACCGCCGTCTGTACCGCGATCTGCTGCTGCTGCAGGGTGTTTTGTTGCTGCAAGACAACTAGCCGCTGACGCCGAAGCCGGGACTGCGCCGCGGCGGGCCGCGCCGCGAAAAGCGGCGCGAGGGCCGCGGCCAGCAGGAGGACGACAACTCGCATTCGCGATCTGGCAAGCATGGCAAGGGTCCTTTCGTTACAACCGTTTAGGACCGGGGAAAGGATGACGGTGGAAGGATCGGGGGAAATTGCAAATTACAAATCTAGGATTGGGGCTCTTCAATTTGAAATTTGCAATAATCAGTTTGCAATTTGCAATCACGTTTCCCCCCGCCTTCATCCTTACCTTTCCGCGTCTACTTTTCCGCCCACGGTCTCGACTTGCTGTCCCTCCGCCAGGGCGTCGCCAGGATGAACGACGACCGTTTCGCCACCCTCCAGTCCCGACAGGATTTCCACCTCCAAACCGAGATCGCGGCCTGTCTGTACCTTGTGATAGCGGACCTTGTGGTCGCCGTCCAGCACGGCAACCACCGTCGTGTCGGGCCGCCACACCAACGCCGCGCTGGGCACCAGCACCACGTTCGCGGAGCGGGCCACGTTGAACTTCACTTGTAAATACATGCCCGGCCGCAACTCGTCGCGGGGGTTGGGCAAGTCGATCTCGGTCAAGAGCGTCCGCGTGTTGGGGTCCAGGGCTTTGGCCGTGCGCGTGACCTTGGCCGAAAACAGGTGACGCGGGTCTTCCTCCCGGTAGATGTCGGTGTCCTGGCCGACGGCAATGGTCGTGGAGTAGACCTGGGGCACGTTGACATAGATCCGCAAGGGGTCGGTCTGCATCAGATAGAACAAGGGCCGCGATTCGCTGGGATTGTCCGCCGTGACCAGTGCTCCCGGATCGACCGTCCGCGCCGTAATGACGCCGGGAAAGGGGGCGATGATCTTTTGGAACGCCTGCAGGTCTGCGTACTGCCGCACGGTCGCCCGATTGGCCTCGATGTTCGCCTTTGCCGATTCGACCTGCGCGGCCGTCGTCTTGACTTGCGCCCGGTCCTGGTCGATGGTTTGCAGCGCGGTGGCCGTGCCTACGCCCGCTTTGACGTCCCGATCGAGCGTGATCTTGGCCAGTTCGAGGTTGGCCTCGGCCACGTGGAGATTGGCCTGGGCCAGGACGAGGTTGGCGCGGGCCTGCGCGAGCTGGTCGTCGACGTCCGGCGTGCTGATCTCGGCGACGAGCTGGCCTTCTTTCACGCGGTCGCCGATGTCCACCAACCAGCGCGTTAGATAACCGTTGACGCGGGCGTAGAGAGGGTTGCCGCAGAATGGCTGCGCGTTCGCCGGCAAAGTCAGCTCGTAGGTCGGCGGAGCGCGGCGGGCGGCGGCCACGGAGACGCGCGGCGGCTCTTCCGCCAGCCGGGCGGCTGCCGCGCGGAGGTCCCGCTCCTGCCGCAGTCGCGGCAGCGTCGCCGCTACGAACGCGCCGGCGAGGGCGACCGCGGCCAAGGCGCCGACGCCCAGCCCCAGTCGTCCGGAACGGTGGCGGCCTTTGTGCGAGTCGCCGCTCGAATGGCCGGCGGCCGGCAGCGCGTGCGCCGTGTCGCGCCGCGCAGCGTCGTTTGGCGCCGGAGGCGCAGGTCTTTCGTCCGCAGGCTGCTGGTTCATCGCCGGTCCTCCGCAGGGTGAATGACGTTTTCGCCGCCCCCGCCCGCGCCGAACGTTGGCACGTCGCCGGCCTCTTCAGGGTGGGGCGGCCCGGCACCCGGTAACGCGGGTCGGCGGAGCAGGCTGTACATGACGGGCACGAAGAGCAGGGTAAAGACGGTGGCCAAGAGCAACCCGCCGATGACCGCGCGGCCCAGCGGCGCGTTTTGCTCGCCGCCCTCGCCCAGGCCCAGCGACATCGGCAACATGCCGATGATCATCGCCAGGGCCGTCATCAACACCGGCCGCAGCCGGATTCCGCCCGCCGAGAGGGCCGCGCTCTTCGCGTCGGGAATCTCCGCTCGCTGTTCGTTGGCGAATGTGATCAGCAGGATGCTGTTGGATGTGGCGACGCCGATGCACATGATTGTGCCCATCAGCGCCGGCACACTGACGGTCGTTTGCGTGAGATAGAGCATCCAGACGATGCCCGCAATCGCCCCCGGCAGCGCGGTGAGAACAATGAAAGGATCGAGCCACGATTGGAAGTTCACGACCATCAGGAAGTAGACCAGCAGCACGGCGAAGAGCATGCCGAACGCCAGCCCGCGGTACGAGCTGTTCATGCTCTGAACCTGCCCGCGGACAGAGAAGGTGCTGCCGCGGGGGAGATCGGGTCCGAGCGCGTCGACCACGCGCCGCACGTCGCCCGATACCGCCCCGAGGTCGCGGCCTTGGACGTCGGCATAGACCTCGAACACCGGCTGCACGTTGTAGTGGCTCACGACCGCCTCGGAGACGCCGCGATGCAAATGCGAGATGTTGCTCAAAAGCTGCGGCTGTTGCTGCGACGACACGCCGGCGATCGGCTGTCCCGGCAGGCCGGGTCCGGGCGTGCCGGGAATGATCGGAGCCAGGTGTGTCGAGGGCGCCGGCGACTGCGACGCGGCAGCGATGCCATTGATGATCGGCGTGCTCATCAAGGCACTCACGGTGGCGACCCGGTCCGGCGGCGTCTGCACGGCCAGGACGTAGTTGATGCGGTTCTGGGGGTTGACCCAGTAGTTGGGCGCCACCTGGGTCGTGCCGCTGAGCGAGACCAAGACGCTGAAGGTCACGCTCTGCTGCGTCAGGCCCAGCTCCGACGCCAGGATGCGGTCCACGTCGATGCGAAGCGCCGCGTAGTCGCTGATCTGGTGGATGTGGACGTCGGCGATGCCGGGAATCTCGGCAAGCGCGCGACAGAGCTTCTTGGCCACCGCGAGGTTCTCCTCGCGGCGGACGCCCACCACCTGCACGTCGATCGGGGCCGGCAGGCCGAAGTCCAGGATCTGGCTGGTGATGTCGGCCGGTTCGAAGTAGAACGTGCAGTCCGGGAACCGCTTGGGCAGTTCTTCCCGCAGCCGCGCGACATAGGATGCGGTCGGACCGTGGTCCGGCTTGAGCGCGACGAGGATCTCGCCGTCGCCATCGGTGACGGTGCCGTTGTCGACGTAGGCCCGCGTCGTGAACGAGGGCGTCAAGCCGAAATTGTCGAGGATCATTTCCCGCTCGCCTGCGGGCACAACCTCTCGGATCACGTCTTCGACCTTGCCGAAGACGCGCTCGGTCTGTTCGACGCGCGTGGCCGACGGCGCGCGAATGTGCAGCCGGAACTGGCCGGCGTCGACGGCCGGAAAGAAATCTTCGCCGAGCCACGGCGCCAGCGCCAGCGAACCGGCGGCGAAGCCGAGCATCAGCACGAGCGTGAGAAACGGGCGATCGAGCGCAACGGCGAGCAGGCCCTCATAGGCCAAGCGGAGGCGCTCGAAGAGGCGATCGAAGCGTCGATGAAACTGCCAAATCGGGCCGCCGCCCGTTGTCGCGCGTTCGGGGTCGGTGTAGAGCGGCACCTCCACCGGCAGCATGTAGAGCATCATGGTCGGCACGAGCGTCCGCGAAAGCAGGTAGGAAGTCAGAATGGCGAATACCACCGCCAGGGCCAGCGGGTAGAAGAGCGAGGCTGCCGGCCCGGTGAGGAACAATACCGGCACGAAGACGATGCAGATGGCCAGGGTGGAGACTATCGCCGGCGTAGCGATCTGCGATGCGCTGTCGAGGATCGCCTGGCGGATCGGTTTGTCGGCCCCGAAATTACGATGCGTGTTCTCCAGTTCCACGGTGGCGTCGTCCACCAGCACGCCGACGGCCAGCGCCAGGCCGCCGAGCGTCATGATGTTGAGCGATTGTCCCAGCGCCCAGAGCACGATGATCGACGCGAGGATCGACAGCGGAATGGAGACGGCCACGATCAGCGTGCTCCGCCAGGAGCCGAGGAAGACGAGGATCATCAGCGCCGTCAGCCCCGCCGCGATCGCCCCCTCCTTGATGACGCCGTCGATCGCCGCGCGGACGAAGACCGACTGGTCGAAGAGCAATTCCATCTTCAGCTCCGGCGGCATCTGCGCCTGGATGGCGGGCAGGGCCTCGCGGACGCGCTGCACCACGTCCAGACTCGACGCCCCTTCGCCCTTGAGGATGGTCATGAGCACGGCACGGCGGCCGTCGCGGCGGACGACGTTGGTCTGCACGGCATAGCCCATATGGACGTTGGCCACGTCCTTGACGTAGATTGGCACGCCGTTGACCGACTTGACCGGCATGTTGTTGAAGTCGGCGATCAAGCGCGGGCTGCTGTTGAGCTTGATGTAGTATTCCGTATCGCCGATCTTGGCCGTCCCGGAGGGGACGATGAGGTTCTGGCTGTTGATCGCGCTTTGCACGTCCTGGGGCGAGAGGCCGCGGGCGTAAAGCTGATTGGGGTCGAGATCGACCATCACCTGCGGCCACTTGCCGCCCCAGGGCTGCGGCACACGCGCCCCTTGCACGACTCCCAGCCGCTGGATGATGAAGTTCGCCGCGTAGTCGAAGATCTGCTGCTCGGTGAGCGTGTCGCTGCTGACGGCGATCTGCACGATCGGCACGCTCGTGGCGCTGTACTGCACGATGTACGGCGGATCGATGCCGGGCGGCATGACCTTCAGGATCGCCTGGCTCGTGGCCGTCACCTGGGCGACCGCAGCCTCGATCCTGGCGCCGGGGTAAAAGTAAATGCGGATGACGCCCACGCCAAAGAGCGACTGGCTTTCGATGTGCTCGATGTCGTTGACCGAGGTGGTCAACACGCGCTCATTGATCAGGATAATGCGCTGCTCGATCTCGTCGGCCGGCATGCCGGTGTACTGCCACACGACGCTGACGACCGGGATGTTGATCTCGGGGAAGATATCCGTGGACATGCGGTTGACGGCCACCAGGCTGACCGCCAGGATCAGCAGTGCCATCACCACGAAGGTGTACGTGCGACGCAAGGCCAGTCGTACGATCCACATGCTTCATTCCTCGAACGTTCGCCCCCCGATGTACCACCATGCACAGCCCGTTGATTGCACGAATTCTCGTCGAATTCTATCCCTGCTTGGGGTCACAGGGCAAGGAGGACCTAACCTTTGGCGTGGCCGGTCTCCAGGTAAGCCATCGCCGTAAGACCCGGTCGACGACGACTTCAAACTGCTTGGCATCGATGCGCGAGGCCAGATAGGGCAGGTCGGTGCCGCGCGCGTGCATAAATAGGCAGCGATAGCTGGGGCCATGGCACGCAGCACGCCGGCGGGCTAGCGATCCAGAAGACGACCGGAAGCGGAAAGTTGCATGTCCCCTCACCACTTCAGCAACATTTTTGCAGCTAGGACAAGTCCAATGAGAATCACGAGGCGGCGGACGTTCTTCTGGCCCAGCCGGCGGGCGGTCCCGGCCCCGGCATAACCGCCGAAAATGGCCCCTACCGCCATGAGCACGGCGATAGGCCAGACAATCAGCCCCTTGTAGATGAATATGGCTGCGGCGATGCCGTTGATGAACATCCCGTTGAGATTCTTGATGGCGTTGGCTTGATGGATGTTCGAGAACCCCAGGATGCCGTAGGCCGCCAACATGAGAATGCCGATGCCCGCGCCGAAGTAGCCGCCGTAAACGCCGATGAGAAATTGCGAAACGAGCACGGCCATCCAACGCAACGGCGTGGCCGCATGTCCGAATGCCGCCCCCGTGGCGGATTCCCCGCCGGCGAGTACTGCTTCGGCCGGCCGCCCTGCACGCCGCCGCTGCCAGCGTGTAAGCGGTTCCTGCACGATAAACAGGCCAGTGGCCAAGAGGATCAAGTAGGGCACCAGCATGGCGAAGATCGTCTCATCCGTGCGCACCAGCAGCACCGCGCCCAACACGCCACCCAAGAAACTGGGGACGGATAGGAACAGGACTTCGCGACGGTGGTATCCTAGCTCGGAGCGGTAACCCCAATAGCTGCTCAGTGCGCCCGGCCATAGGGCCACCGTATTGGTGGCATTGGCAAGAATAGGCGACTGGCCGGCCATGAGCAAGGCGGGAAACGTCAGGAGCGTACCGCCGCCAGCCACGGAGTTGACCGCCCCTCCCAGGATCGCCACGCCAAACAAAATAACCATTTGATACCATGTCATGGGGAGAATTCTACTTGATTCTTTGCAATAAGCTAGACTTCCGTGGGGTCGATCGTGCCTCACACTTTGGCGAAAACGGTCAACAGACCACAAGGATGCCGGAACTGCGCAGGCTTGTTCCGGTCTACAGCTAGACTTCGGTATGGCCAGTACAACCATTACGAGTAATTTTGCCCGGCTCTCGCCCTGGCAGGCCCGCGGCGTGCTGATCGCCCTATTGGCCCTGCTTGGCGCCGGAATGTGGAAGTCGCCCACGCCCCCCCCACTTTGCGATGTCCGCGCGGAAAACGCCAAGTCGGGCGATGTTTTCCTCTACATGACCGAGATCAAACGGATCCACGCGGGCGAGAACTACTACCACGTTGCCGCCGAGGAACTTGTGACCCAAGGCTACCCGACAGCCAGCGTCTTCAATTGGCGGACCCCGCTGCCCATGTGGCTGATTGGCAAACTGCCCGATCCGTTGGTCGGTCGCCTCATCCTGATTGCCGCATGCATTGCGATGTTGTTGATGGCCTTCGAGGCGGCAGCCCGCGAACAACCCAACGTCTATCGACTGGCCATGCCCCTGGCGGCCCTCCTCATTGGGCCGATGTTGCCCTGTTTTCAAGGCGACGTCTTCGTGCTTACCGAGGTCTGGGCCGGGATCATGATCGCGCTGTCGCTCTGCGCGTATGGAGTGGAACTTCGTTTTCTGGGGGCGACCGCGGCCCTGGCTGCGCTGTTCTTCCGCGAGTTGGCCTTACCCTATTGCGTGCTCGGTCTGGCTCTGGCCCTGTGGCAACGGCGACCGAAGGAGTCGACCGTGTATGTTGTCGGATTAATTGGCTGGATGGTCTTTTACGCATTGCACTGCTGGACGGTGAGCCACTTGATTACGGCTGCGGCCGAAGCCCACCCACATGGCTGGGTACGGTTTGGCGGGTTGACATTCATTATCGCCGTTACGCAAATGAATCCCTGCCTGGTACTCCTGCCAGTCTGGGTAACAGTGATTTTTTTCGCTCTATCGATGATCGGCTTTGCCGCTCGGCAAACGGCTTGGGCGGAACGGATCACTTTAACGGCTTGCCTGTACGTCGTGGCCTTCTCCTTCGTCGGCCAGGAATTCAATCGCTACTGGGGACTGATGATTGCGCCGCTGTTCTGCTTCGGGATCGTACGGGCACCCGCTGCTTTGTGGGATTTATGGCATGCAGCCCAATTGCCTATATTGCAGAGATTACGGAATATCAGGAAATTTTGGCAATTTCATGCGGTTGGCCAAAACAAGGCATAATCGCATCTCTTCTCTTGCCGATATCCGACTGAGAGCAAGTTGTCTTCACGGAGGAGCGCTATGTTCGGTCGTTACGTCATTCGCCTTTCACTGGCGATCATTGTTCTGGGCTATGTCGCGCCTCTTGTGGGTGGGGAAATTGCTGATTTCCTCTCCACTATCCCTCGCGATTTCAAACGGCGGAATTGTTGGCCGGAACCATTTGTCCATCCCGATCGAGCGGCAGTCCGCCAAACGAATGCCATCCAGATTTGCGATGGCTGGGAACGTCAGAACCTATTGTCCGACTATCACTTTCTGTCCGGCGGAAGCGAATTGACCGAGGACGGCCGGTTGCGGGTGCAATGGATCATGAACGAGGTCCCCGAACCGCACCGGCAGGTTTTTGTGCATCGAGCCAATACGCCGCAGGAAACGGCCGTGCGCATGCAAGCCGTACAGCGTCTTGTCTCGCAAATGCCCTATGCCGTGAGTGTTCCCGTGTTCGAATCGACCCGCACGGATGAGGGATGGCCGGCAGACCGCATCGATTCCGTGGGTCGTAGTGCCGAGAAAGCCGCCATTCCGCCCAAGCTCTTAGGAACTGTGAACAATAAGAGTCCAGGCGGGTCCTAATACGGCGTAAGTTGCCGGTTTGGTTAGAGTCTTTTCAAAGCCTACACGAAGTTGTTTCCGAGTCGCTCTTGCGGTACTTGCCGGAAGTTCATATACAAAGGCGGCTGCGGAAGTCGATGGAACTAACAAGGTGTTTCTCTCACGGAGGAGAGTTTTGGGGAACGTGAGATCCAGGCGATGGGCACTCCTGCCCCTTGTTCTCACTTGCATGACCATCGGTTTGACGATGGCGGAAGACGCTACTGCGCAGAGTAATTCATCATCAAGTTGGTGGCCATTCAGCCATTCCACGCCTCCTGCCCCCGCTACTCCGGCCGACGATCCCATCTCCCTGAAAACGCCCGCCAAAGTGGGTGTTGAACTCTACATTTCCGTAGCGAATTTGTACATCGAGAGCGGCAAGTACACGGAGGCAGAAGATCAGTACCAGCAGGCAATGAAACTGGCCCCCGACGACATTCGGGTATTACTGGGCTATGCCATGCTCAAAGACGCGATGAATCAACCGCAGGAGGCCATCAAGTTCTACCAGCATGCCAAGCAGAAACACCCTAAGGATCCGTCGGTCTATAACAACCTGGCAATCCACTATGTGCGGCAGGGTATGGTTCGCGAAGCGATCGAGGCGGGCCGGCAGGCCGTAGATTTGCATCCTCGCGAGCCACGTTATCGCAACAATCTGGCGGCGATTTTGGTCGAGGACCAACGGCCCCAGGAGGCATTCCAACAACTGCGCGCCGTCTATGACGAGGCAACGGCCCACTACGACTTGGGTTTTCTGCTCAACAAGCGGGGAATGAAGGCTGCGGCTTTGCAGGAATTCGTCATTGCCCAGCGAATCAATCCGGCAATGACTATGGCCGGGCAGTGGGTGGAACGGTTGTCGCAAGAGCGCCGTGCGAGCAACCCGGACATGGCACGCATGGCGCCTTTGCTGGGACCAATTCCACACGTAATCGCTGCCGACCGCGATACGCTTCCGCCACCGCCTGCCGCGCCATTGCAGCCCGCCCCGTTGGCCCCGACATACGCCGCCCCCCCGATCCAGCCACAACTGCAATACCCCGCCGAGAATCGCGTGCAGCTTCAAATACCGAGTCCCCCTTCGTACCCAGTACAAGCTCCCTCGCAGCAAACGAATCTGACCCCAGGGCAAGCCGTCGCATCGGGCGCCGTGGTTCCGCCACAAACCTCGGCGTGGCAGAACGCAGGCCCGCAGAATCCGCCGTGGCAATATCAATACGTCCCCTCGAATCAGAACCCGCCGCCCCCGCCGGGTCCCACTGCCGCCCCAGCGCCGATTATGGCCTTTCGCGATTTTCCGGCCAGCGGTGTTCGCCCAATTGCTCCGCCGCCTGAGGACGACAAGACGATGCGCCGTCTGCCTCCCATTGGCGATCCGTGGAATGCCAATGATCCTAATCGGGATCCGGCTGGCCCCGAAGTCGTCGCCCCCAATCCTCCCGAATGGCGACGATAGGGTCGAGGAACGTCTGGGAACCGTCGCACGCGGGGAGTGAAGTGGATGCCCCCAGCCAAGTGAGCTGAGGCCATTTCTCCATTTTGCTATTGGCTTTTCAGCGCATTCACTTAGTACCTGTCCAGAAGCAACTCCCCTCTCCCGTACGCGGGAGAGGGCAGGGGGTGAGGGCAGATGCGGCCAAAACGCGGAGTTGTTTCTGGAGAGGTACTTACCGGGACGAGCTCGGGGGGGGCTATGCTTGCATCCAATCGATCACGCAATTACATTAGGGCTTGCTTGGATTCATCTTTGTGACGTGAGCGTGCCAAGCACACACGACCCTTGGAAAGAGCGAAATGAATACGGTGGTTTGGAAAATTGGCGTAGCGACGACGCTTGCAGCATGGCTTCTCTCAACCGGCCCCGTTGCCGCGGCGGACTTGAAGGCCGATCTGTATGTCTCGCCTCAAGGCAACGACGCGTGGTCGGGGACGGCTGTGGAGCCTAACCCCGCCAAGACCGACGGCCCCCTAGCAACTATCCAGCGTGCCGGGCAACTTGTCCGCACGCTCAAGGCGCAGGCCGGCCGCGCTCGGCCGGTCGTCGTGGCCATTCGTGGCGGGACCTACTTCCTCGCCCAGCCGATCTGCCTAGGCCCCGAAGACTCCGGCACGGCGCAAGTCCCGGTAATTTACCAGGCCTACGGCCATGACCAGCCTGTGCTCAGCGGCGGCGTGAAAATCGAAGGCTGGCGGCAGAGCGCCGACGGCCGCTGGCACGCGAACCTAGAAGACGTCAAGAGCGGCAAGTGGTCGTTCACGCAACTCTTCGCGGACGATCAGCGGCGGTTCCGGCCGCGTCTGCCCCGTCACGGCTACTACAAGATCGCCCGGGAACTCCCGCCGGTGGAGAAAGCAGGCCGTAAATGGCACACGCAATTGGCCTACGCGGGCGACGACTTGTGCGGCGATTGGGCCAACCGCGGCGACCTGGAAGTGCAGGTCTTTCGCGGCTGGACCGGCATGCGGCTGCACATCGCCGCGCTCGACCCCGCGGCACATGTCGTCACCTTTGCCACGGCTGGCGCGACAGGGGACGATCTCGGCTCGTTCCCCAAGGATGAGCGATTTCTGGTTGACAATGTGCGCGAAGCCTTGGGCGAACCGGGCCAATGGTACCTCGACCGGCCCTCGGGTGAGTTGACCTATGTACCGATACCGGGCGAACGGCCCGAGACGACGGTGGTCATCGCCCCGCGGCTGGAGCGACTGCTGGTCGTCGAGGGCGACCTGAAGGCCGGCCGCTGGGTCCAATACGTTCAGTTTCGCGGCCTGACCTTCGCCCATGCCAACTGGGTTATGCCGCTGGCGGGCCAGGCCTGCGGGCAGGCGGAGGTGAACCTCGACGGTGCGATCTCGGTCATTGGTGGCCGCAACTTGCTGATTGACGGCTGCGCCGTACGGCACGTGGGCGGCTATGCCATGGCTTTTGGCGCGGGCTGTCGCGACAACCGCGTCGAGAAGTGCGAGATGGTAGACATGGCGGCGGGTGGCGTGAAGATCGGCCACGCGGGTTCGGGGCCTTTGTACGGCTGGGTCACGGAGAACGATCCGGAGAAGATCCCGGCGCATCACACGGTGCGGCAGTGCCTGATTGCCCACGGTGGGCGGATGCACGCGGCCGCGGTCGGTGTGTGGATCGCTCATTCCCCACACAACGTTGTCGAACACAACGATATCTACGACTTTTACTACACGGGCATCTCCGTCGGTTGGACCTGGGGTTACGGTCCCAGCACGACCCATCACAACGATATCGGTTTCAACCATGTCCACACATTGGGCCAAGGCGTGCTCTCCGACATGGGCGGCATCTATACGTTGGGCGTGTCGCCGGGCACCCGCGTCCACGACAACCGCTTCCACGACATCCGCTGTTACGCCCGCGGTTACGGCGGCTACGGCCTTTATACCGACGAGGGATCCAGCGACATTGTCATGGAGAACAACCTCGTCTACCGCGCCGGCTCCGGCGGCTTCCATCAGCACTACGGCAAGGAGAACCACATCCAGAACAACATCTTTGCCTTCGGCGACGAGGCCCAATGGCAGCGCACGCGGCCAGAGCCGCACACCTCGTTCTTCCTGGAGCACAACATCGTCTACTGGAACAACAACAATCTCGTGCTGGGCAACAACTGGTGGGACAGCCACTTCAAGCTCGATTACAACGTCTACTGGAACTCCGGCAAGCCGGTCCGTTTCTTTGCCGATTTCGGTTTCCTGCAGTGGCAGAAGAAATTCAACCAGGACCAGCACTCGATCGTGGCCGATCCGCTGTTTGTGGCGGCGGAGAAAGATGATTTCCGGCTCAAGGAGAATTCGCCCGCGCTAGCGCTGGGGTTCAAGCCGTTTGACGTATCCACGGCGGGCCGGACCGTGCCGACTGGTTTGACCCGCCGGCTTCCGCCGGTGCCCAAGGCGTTCGAGTAAGGACCGGCGAATCAAAGCTGTCGTATTGTCGCCTTTCGCTCCGCTAAGCGGTAGCAGACACACTCCGTGTGCCTGTTACTCTACGCACAACCGCAGGCCGCGGGACACGGCGCCGTCATGTCGCGCAGTGGGTGCGGAATGAGACAAAGGAATTTCAACGGGCCGCTGCCCGTATTGCGGAACTGGTGCATCTCGTCGGGGGCGACATAGACCGCTACGCCCGGAGAAAGTCGGTGTTCGCCCTGGCTATCCAAGACAACGCCCGCGCCTTCCAGGACGAACACCTCGTGCTCGTAGCCGTGGAAATGCCTGGGTGTGTTGCCGCCGGGAGCGACCTCGAACTGCCGCATCGAGAAGCTGGGAGCGCCGTCGTCAGGGCCGATCAGACATCGCATACGGCAACCGTTGGCCCCCTCCTGCTTCACCACGTCGTTGGGAATCTGCTCAAAATGCGCGACTTTCATTAGCGTAAACGCCTCACAGGTTAAATCTGGAACCCAGGTTCAATTATACGTTACTCAAACTGCAAATGCCACCAACGGGCTTGCCCCTAATGCCAGGCGATGCCCGCATACCCGAGTTCGTGGACGAGATCGAGTTGCTGATCGCTCGACAGCCCTGGGCGTTGGAAGGCCGTATCCATAGCGTAGAACGGATTGGAAATTCTGGCCGGCGGCGGCTCGGCGGCCGGTGTGGTCCCTGAGAGCAGTGCGGTCACTATCAACGACAGGACCGAGTTCATGTAGCGCATAGTGTCAACTCCCGCGATCTTGGGTGAGCGAGGCCTGGCGGCATTCCTACCAAATGGATGGATTATAGTTCGTTTGCCGCACGGATGCCACGGACCCACGAAGCGATAATGCCCAACTACCTGGACCATTCCAGCGAGGCCGCGCGACCGAAGTTCTGCCAGTCCCCGGCATCGTGACGATACCACCGTGGGGTGCCTTTCAGCGTTTTCGATTGCCGAAAGGATACGACTGCCGGTGTCAGACAAAAAAGGGGCGCTTACCGTCGGTCAATGGAATAAACCACTACACCTCCGATAAGCCGCCCCCACCATATTTGTGTATCGGCTGTCCGGCTTGCTGAGTTTACATTCTTGCTAATGATTCGCACCCAGGCCGCGACCTAGCTCAACAGGCTTTCCGCCAACCGCCGTGGGGCCGGCATCGCGCCTTACGCGTTGCGTGTCGCCTGCGGTCCTGCTATCCTGGCCTCCATACCCAGGCCGCTCCCCATCGACCGCTGCCAGCGCCTCGTTTGGCTCCTCGGCTGGGCCTGGGGCCACTGCGGCCGTGACGAGCGGCGCATGGGCTCGTTGGCCACGTTCGGCGTGAGCAGGCGCTGCTGGTGGCCGCGTGAGTGCGGATCGATGGCGGCGGCTGCCTATGGCCGTCGGGGGCAGGTTTCCCCACCCACTGATCTGCTCCGCGCGTCCCGGCCTTCGCGTAGATGGCGTCAACACTCGGTCGCGCCGACTGCCGCTGATTGCTCCGGGCCTCGGATCGTTGCTACCGCTGGCCCGTCAAGGCACTGCCGCGGGCCGCAGCACGCGATGATCTGCCTTGCCTTACTCATCCACTGGATACCGCACTCCATCGACCACCACGGCCACGGGCCACTGGACTTGCGCGTCGGGCCGGGCGGCGTTCGATGTGGCGACCTCGGCCACGACACAGACTCTGACTTTGAGGGCCTGATGCTGCCAAGAAACGCCACGGGGCCGGATTTCTCCAGCCCCTTGACGCCTCAGTAAGACATGACCTATTTCATCTATCGGCATGGCATGGCTGGTGGCTAAACTGAGAATTGGCCCCCAGGCACCTTCCACGCATTGCTTACACATGGAGTTGTCGCCAATTGTCGCCGTCGAGCCCCGGCGGAATCAATTCCTACGCAGCCGGACCCGTTCTGGCGTGCGTCCCTGCCACGACTAGGATTGGCACGCGGTTCGCCGAAGCTTGCCCTTCAGTGCCTTTTTCCGGAGAACTATTTGAGCTTGGCGGGTAGTCTTCGGCAGTCCTTGCCCGTCTCGTTCCAGGCTGCGTAAGCCTTCTCGACCAATGGCATCCACGAACTGCCCTCGCTCACACGGTGTTGGAATCGGATTCTCTGTTCATTCCAGCCTACCGCTTCTCGATCGGCACGTAATCCTGCACCGTGTTTCCGACATACACTTGCCGCGGGCGAAGAATCTTGCCTGTCGGGTCGTCGTGCTGCTCTTTCCATTGGGCAATCCAGCCGGACAAGCGGCCGATGGCGAAGCAAACGGTGATCATGTTCGTGGGAATCCCCAACAAACGGAGAAGGACGCCGCTATACAATTCGATTTTTGGATAGAGGTCATGATCGGCAAAATAGCGATCGGCCATGGTCAAATCGTCCAGTTTCCGCGCTATATCCAGCAATGGGTCCTTGGCATTCGTCCGGCTCAGGATCCTCTCGCAGGCAGCCTTTATGATCCTGGCCCGCGGGTCGTAGCTTTGGTAGACGCGGTGACCGAAGCCGAACAACGGGAAGGGATGGGTCTTGTCTTTAGCCGCCTTGACGCAGTCCTCGGGCGACATGCCGCCGTTGTGGATGCACTCGAGCATTTCCATTACTTCGACGTTGGCCCCGCCGTGCTGGGGTCCCCACAAGGCGCAGACTGCCGCGGCGCACGAGGCAAAGAGATTCGCCCGCGATGAGCCGACGACGCGGGTCGTCAAGGTGCTGCAATTCTGCTCGTGGTCGGCGTGCAAAATGAAGAGCAGGTTCAGGGCGTCCTCGACCTCCGGCGTAATCTCATACTGTTGCAAGGGGTTCGAGAACATCATGTGCAGGAAGTTTGCACAGTAGCGCAGCTCGGGATCCGGATAATTGAACGGCAATCCCAGCGAACGGCGATAGGAGAAGGCGGCGATCGTTCGCACCTTGCTGATCAATTGGGCAGCCAATTCCTCGAAGGACGCGTCGTCGCCCGATGCAAGGATCTGCGGATAAAAGCATGCCATGTTACTCAACATTGCGGATAACAACGCCATCGGCGGGGCGTTAGCCGGAATGTGCTGGAACTGGTGCGTCATCGCCTCGTGCAACAGTTCGTTCTGCGTCAGCCGCCTGCGGAACCGATCCAATTCGTCCTTCTTAGGCAGTCGGCCGAAGATCAGCAGCCAGGCAGTCTCGATGAAGTCGGGGTGTTCGGTGAACTGTTCGATGGGAATGCCGCGATAGCGAAGCAGGCCCTTCTGCCCATCGATGAAAGTAATGGAACTCTTGCAGACGGCCGTATTGGACAACGACGGGTCATAGGTGGTCAGTCCGGTGGCATCGCGAAGCTTGGAAATATCCACGGCCCTATTGCCCTCAACCCCCACAATGACGGGAAGTTCAATTTGCTGGTCACCAAAACGAAGGACGGCTTTTCCGGACATAACAGTATCCCCATGGTTTGCATACATAACCTGATGGTACTGAAGATCGTTGCAAAATCAATGGGGGCGGCCGGCGTTCGGTTGCTCGGTTACGTTAAGTGTTGCCACGGATTCGATCAAGAAAGTAACGAGCCATGTCGGGAATTCTGCGAAGAATTCGGCTGGTTCCGCAGGACTGACGGGGGTCGCGTATGCGGCCAACCGGCCAAGATCCTCCAGGTCGAGACGCAGGACAGCCCAGGCGTGCCACGGATCGACGCTACCAGGCATACTGCTCGGTCATCTGCCCCCAGGCGAGCATCAAGATCGTCGGCGGGCTACGGCACGTCGGTGAGTCACGCGCCGGCGATGGCCATCGACGACCCGACGATGGAAGATGATTTGCGCGAGATCCTGGCCGCCGATGAGATCGTCTTGGAGGAGGATTGGGCCGATAGCCGGCACCGCTTTGGCGTGCTCTGTGCCACTGCGGGCGGTGGACTGGAACAACGGCCGAGGACTGGTGACGCGACGGCAGATGTCAAGAAAAACTCAGCCACTCAGACGCCAATTTGCCAGGCTAGAGTTGGTCTGCACTATCACTCGTTGGGGATAACAGCCCATTTCCTTGCGTGTGGCGGAGTGCCCCACGAATGGTACTAGCTTAAGCGAGGAGCCTTCGGCTAACATACAACAGCTTGTGATGGCACGCCGACGCGCCCACGACCGATTGTAGTCGCGTTCCTTAAGCTAGTGCCATTCGAGTGCCCCACCGCCGCAGGCAAGCAGTCGCGAAATGGTTCGGATTGGACGCGGCCTCTAGGTCGGCATGGCGCGTTGAAGACGCTACATTGCATCGGCGCGGAGTGGCGATTGATGGCTCCCCCGTAGGTATCTGTGCCTTCATTGTTGGAAATCTCGATTTTCACGGTGATGCGGCGATTTGATTACCGAGATGGCGGTCTTGGAGGGCTGTGGCTAGAAAAGTTGGGGGCGGGTGCGAATAAGCAGCAAATCGTCGGCAAAGGAATGATTCTTTGGACAAAACGTGAGAACTCAGCAACGGAAGAGCCGAAATCCGTACCCCCTTGATTGACAAGACACGGAACGACAATTACAATCTGGGTACTGAACTCTGCTGTGGATGCGAGACCGCCTCAAGGCAGGGTGCGGCTTGATCCCCCGTTCAGTTAACCGCTCGACAGTTATTCCTCGCTGTCCTTCTTAAGGACACGCCACCGAACAATGGCGGGACACCTGAGTCCGGCGAAATAACAACCACTGTAACCTTGGCAGTAGGCAGCATTGTCATGCGTCGACGTCTTCGTCTTCCGAAATGGGCCAAGCGATCCGACCGTCGCACCGGCAAACTGCGACAGAACGCGATCGGATTCTCCTCCTATCACCGCCGACTGGTTTGCGAAGCACTCGAAATGAGGACTTTACTCTCCGGTGGCCTCGCACACACCGCTGTCGGCGGTGGTGTCCAGACCAGTGGCGCGGTTCAGCAGCAAACATTGGCCAACCTGCCCGTCGTGGCGCAGTCCGCTGTCTCATCGGCTATTGGCCAGGACCAGTCTGCTTATCATGCGGCATCCGCTGCGGCGGGTGTGAGTTTGGCCAACCCGGCCAACGGTTTCACCGCCAACGTGCAGTCGGGGGCCTTGCATGTTTTCGCCGGGTCGGACACCTGGGATATGTCCCTCGTGGGGCTCGCTTATGGCGGGACGATGCAGCCGGTGGGGAAAGCTAAGACGTTAGCCAACGGCAACCGGGTCGACTCCAACTATGGGACGATCGACGAGTGGTACGTCAACGGTCCGAGCGGATTGGAGCAGGGCTTTACCGTCCCTCCCCTGCCACAGTCCGAGGCCACAGGCTCGCTGACGGTTGAGTTGGCTTTGGACGGCAACCTGAAGAGCACGGTAAACGCCTCCGGCGACGGGCTGACGCTCTTCCGGCCGGATGGCTCGGCCGCGCTGGGCTACACGGAGCTAACGGCTTACGACGCCGCGGGCAAGACGTTACCGGCCGCGCTGGAAGTGCGGGCTGATGGGGACCGGCAAGACTTGTTGATCCGCGTCGACACGGCCGGGGCGCAGGGCGTGATCACGATTGATCCGTTCGTGCAGCAAGCCGAGTTCACCGCGTCTGACGGCGCAACGCAGCAGTACTTCGGAAGTTCGGTTGCGATCAGCGGCACGACGGTAGTGGTCGGATCGCCGCACGCCTGGCTCGGCTCCCAGCTCAACCAAACAGGAGCGGTTTACGTGTTCAATGAGTCTACCTCGGGCTGGGCGAACCTGACCCAGATTGCCAAGCTCACGGCCGACGACAACCAGAACCCGGACTCGAACCCCGAATTCGGCGCCTCGGTCTCGATCAGCGGCAACACGATAGTGGTTGGATCGCCGATGGCCAGCGAGGACGGCATCCTAAATGAGGGAGTGGCCTTTGTGTTCGTTGAGCCTGCCTCCGGCTGGACGAACATGACGCAGACCGCCAAACTCAAGATCTCCGACGAGTATGTTAGTTCTCAATTCGGGAGTTCGGTTTCCGTCAGCGGCAACACCGTCGTGGTCGGAGCGGAATGGGGCTGGGTCGGAACGAACGAGCCGGGGACGGCCTACGTGTTCGTGGAGCCTGGCTCCGGCTGGGTGGACATGACCGAGTCCGCCAAGCTCGATGCGTCCGATGGTGTATCGGGTGACGAGTTCGGCAGCGCGGTTAGCATCAACGGCGACACGATCCTGGTCGGATCGCCGGACGCTACGGTAGGCAGCAACAGCCAGCAAGGCGCGGCCTACGTGTTTACCGGGAGCGGCGCCGCTTGGGCCCAAACCGCCAAGCTCACCGCGTCCGATGGCATGACGAACAACCTCTTCGGCATCTCGGTTTCGATCAGCGGCAACACGGCGGTGATTGGGTCGCCGCAAGCAAACTCGGTGGCTGCTCCCGCAGGCAATGGCGCGGCCTACGTGTTCACCGGGAGCGGCGCCGCTTGGACCCAGTCCGCCAAGCTTACCGCCTCAGATGGCGCAGCGGGCGACGACTTCGGCGTGGCCGTCTCGATCGACGGCAACACGGTGCTCGTCGGAGCGGACAACGCCACGGTCCGGAATTTTGAGGTCGGTCCCGGGGCCGCCTACCTCTTTACCGGGACCGGAGCCGCTTGGACCCAGACTGCCAAGCTTACCGCTTCCGATGGCGTGGCGAATGACAGTTTCGGCTGCGCTGTAGCCATCAACGACAACGCACTGGTGGTCGGCGCCGACCAAGCCAACAGCGCCCAGGGGAAGGTCTACCTCTTTGGAACAGGGGCGGTTCCTGCGAACGTGAGCGGTGTGTCCACGACGGCTGCCGCCAACTCGCAATATGCGGTGGGCGGAACCGTCTCGGTCTCGGTGGCCTTCAGCCAGGCGGTGAACGTGACCGGCAATCCTCAACTGCTGCTCGACAACGGGGGAGTGGCTACCTACGCCGGCGGCAGCGGCACAGCCGCGCTGAACTTCACGTACGTCGTGGCGGCAGGCCAGAGCACGGCGGCCCTGGACTATGCCTCGACCGCCGCGCTGACACTGAATGGCGCGAGCATCCAGGATCTGGCGGGCAATGCGGCCATGTTGACGCTGCCCGCCACCGGCACGGATAGCCTGGCGACAAAGGACCTCGTGGTCAAAACGCCGCAGGCGCCGATCGCGGTGTCGACCACCGCGGCCGCCAACTCGCGTTACAAGGCCGGCGGGACGGTTGCGATCACGATCACCTTCAGCGCAGCGGTCAATGTAACCGGCACGCCGCAACTCACGCTCAACGACGGGGCGGTCGTCAATTACAGCAGCGGCAGCGGCACGGCGACGCTCACCTTCACCTATACCGTGGTGGCGGGCCAGAACACAGCCGCCCTGAACTACGCCTCAACCACGGCGCTGGCGCTCAACGGTGGTACGATCAAGGATCTGGCGGGCAATGCGGCGGTCTTGACGCTGCCTGCCACGGGCACAGACGGCCTGGCGGCGAAGAGAATCGTGATCGATACCACTCCACCGACGGTCAACGCGGTGTCGACCACCGCGGCCGCCAACTCGCGTTACAAGGCCGGCGGGACGGTGTCGGTTACGGTCGCCTTCAGCGAGCCGGTCAACGTGAGCGGCACGCCGCAACTGACGCTCAACGACGGGGCGGTCGTATACTACGACAGCGGCAGCGGCACGGCGACGCTCACCTTCACCTATACCGTGGCAGCAGGCGAGGACACAGCCGATTTGGACTACGCCTCAACCGCCGCGCTGGGGAACGGCGGCGGGGGCATCCGCGACCTGGCGGGCAATGCGGCGGTCTTGACGCTGCCTGCCACGGGCACAGACGGCCTGG
>CAZTPX010000099.1:29889-35243 GCA_964615095.1 uncultured Planctomycetaceae bacterium
TGGCGGGCAATGCGGCGGTCTTGACGCTGCCTGCCACGGGCACAGACGGCCTGGCGACGAGGAACATCGAGATCAACACGACGCTGAACGTGCCCCCGGCCGTCTGGACCTTAGAAGGCTTGACTCTGACGCTCGACAACGACGGCAATCTGAATGTCTACACAACCGGCACGACTACCGATGCGGTCCCGCCGGTCGCGCCAGCAAGCGTGGGAAACATCGAGATTATCAGTCCAAGCGACACCACTGCCAGCCTGACCATCGACTCCACCAACGGGAACCCGATCCCGGCTGGTGGCATGAACTATAGCGGTGGCGGTGGCCTGATCAAAGTCGGTTCGGGTAGGGTGACCCTCTCCGGCACGAACACCTATATGGGCGGCACAATCGTCGCCGCAGGTACACTGTTGATCAACGTCGTCGGTGCCCTTCCGACCGGCACGAGCCTGACCATCGGCGCGGGTGGAACCTTCATTTTCGATCCGAGCCAAGCCGCATCGAGTCTCTCGACCACAGGATTTGCCGCGGCTACCTCGGGATCCTCCGGCGCATCCGCATCCTCTCCGCCAGTTATTTCAGCCAGCGCGCCAGCCGAATCACCAGTGGCCGTGTTCTTACCTTCGGCACCTGCAGTATATGATGCCATGCGGCAAGTGTCGGTCGTTGCGGCCTCGTCGAGCAAGTGTTTTCAGACCGATATGCCGACAACGGCACCACCCATATCGAGTGTCGCGAGCGATGCGGTTTTCAAGTCCTATCGATCGGTCTTCGACCGGACCGTCGCGCCGGCCGACAACGCGCAATCCGCGCGGACGTGGCCAGCGCTCGCGGCGATCGAAAGTTTTTGGAGTTCCACGGTCCAAAACAAGACGACCGACTCCGCAGTTGCAGCCCTGGACAAGGTTCTTGCCCGGTTCGGAGTTTGACGGTACTGAGGCAACGGCCGACCTGGAATCAATAGGCTGCCGCGGCAGGCTTTCTCGTGCTTGGATCTGCTGCGGCAGCCGGTCTTTTGTTCGGCAACCTGACTTTGTCAAAAAGCCATACGTTTTTCTGTGTCCCGAAACCACCCATTTTTTGGAACGCCGTCAGCCCGCTAAACCTGCGGCGGTCACCCTATCCGCGTCGAAACGGCACAGCAGGCGTCAAAAAGTCCGAGAACTCGCGTTTTTTCTTGACTGGCAGGCAATTTGACAACTCGACGCTCCCGCCTGACTTTTCAGCCGAGGCAGCCAATTGGCAGGATGATCATCATGCGGCCATGGCACCATCGGCCGCGGTCGCGGCAATCGATGGGGTGGCGTCTGACGTACTCAGCGGCTGGGACGTTATTGCCGATGGATTCGTGGCTTCGGCAAGGATCGTCTATGCTACCCGGGCATGGTTCAGAGAACCACGGAATAGTAGAATAGGTACGGCTGATCGCCCCAGTGGGGCTTACGAAAAAGCCTTGATCGAAGGGAAAGTGCAAGGACGTTTCAAGTGGTTCTCTGCGGGAAACGGAGTCAGTCCGACAAAGACTCGTCCGGAGGCAAATCGATGAGCATACGGGGGATGACATGGCACTTAGTTTTGTCCGCCGGCATCTTGGCTTTGCCGGGCGAAGAGATAACCGCCGTATGGGCAAATGAGGCCACTGCTCCCGTGGCGGGCAGTGCTCGTGTTGGCGACAAACCGGCCCTGCCGGCCAGGAATAACACCAATCCATTTATGGCCGGAGTTACCAACTCTATGGTTCCGCCCGATCTTCGCGCCAGCCTCAAACTGCCCCGGCGTGAGGGAATCTTGATCATGACGGTGTTTCCGAATAGCCCTGCCCAGAAGGCCGGCCTCGTGCCGCACGACGTGGTCCTGACGGTTGGCGGCCGCAAGGTGGCTCGGCGACGCGACCTTGTCGTGGCAATCCAGGCTTCGCAGGGGCAGAAGATCAGTCTGGAAGTGATCCGCGGCGGGAAGCGATCGCAGATTGAAATGACACCAGTTCGGCGTTCCGCTATCAGCAACGTGAACATGGTGATGCCGGCCAAGCCCGTGCCGACCGAGACGCCGCAGCGACTGGTGCTGCAACAGCAACTGTCCTGCTTACGGCTGGCTGTTGTGCATGGGCGACTCACGAATCTCGGAAGTTGGCCGACGTATGGCGGTGGTATGGAAATGGACCAAGGCACCCTGCGCGAAGACCTAGACAGCGGGGCATCGGGCAAATCGCGATGTGTGGACTACGAATGCACCTGTGCGCAGCAAGTTGTCAGGCTGGAGATCGATTCTGCGGGCTATTTCGCCTGTTCCTGCCTGCCAGCCGACAATGCACGAGTTGTTCCGGTGGAGTTTGTACAGGCTCCGGGCGAGCCCCTGACGCTGGCCGTGGGAAAGGATGGCCGTCAGGTATACCGGGCGGCAACGATCTGGCAGCTTGTGCTGTCGCACTCCGAGGTATGCCGTCGGCATTTGCTGCCATTGTTGATGCAGTTCCGTTCCGACTGGGAACTAGACAACTTTGGCGTGGCATTAGAGGCCAAGTTGCTCAAGATGGCGGGAAAGACGAAGTGGCCCGACCGGGCCCGGTGGCCCGCGCTGGTCAAGCAGCTTGGCCACAACGGCTACGAGCAACGCGAGTTTGCCGATTCCGAGTTGCGTGCTGCCGGTCCCGCCGCGCTGGAGTACCTGCAGCAGTTGAATCTGGAAGAGCTTGATTTCGAGCAGACGATCCGTATCCGCAAGATTATCGACTCACTGGCGCGCCCGGTAGAGGAGACACCCGAGCAGGTGGCCCAGGCCATGGTTTTCGATCCGTCGGTGTGGCTGATTCTCCTCGGACGACCAGATCCGGCTACGCGACGGGCGGCAGCAAAACAGCTTGAGTGGCTACTGGGCTCGCCAATTCCCGTCGATCCGGCTGCCGATCCGGCCACGCAGATGAACCAACAGGAAGAACTCCGCGCACGGCTGGAGAAGATGCGACCGAACACCCCCAGGCCGTAAAGGCGAATGCTGCCTAAGGTCCGGACGATAAATAACTTCCGTGTTTGGCCGTAGGACGGATTGCTAATCCGTCTTGAAATCGCGGACGGATTAGCAATCCGTCCTACGGGTTTTCGCCAGGTTATTCTTCGGCCGGTCCTAAGCCCCCCGCCTGCTCTGGACCCGTGCCTGAGTTGATCGAAGACTTGTTTCGTGATGGATAGGGGGGGGCAGCAACTGAGGCTGGATGGGGAGACGTACTCCGTCGTTGAGGCGCCGAAGCTCGATGCCACTGCTCTTGTCGCCGGTGGATTCGTGGCGTCGAAGCGGTCCCAGGTGTTGAACCGCGCGGATTGTTTTCGATCAACCACAAGCCGACGCGCCGCCCATCCTGCCATTCACATTGCAGTCGTCCACGGCGTGCGCGGCACGGCGGGCAGCTTGAACGAGCGGCGGGTGGCGTCCGGGCCACTGGCCTGCTTGGCTGTGTGTGGCAGTGCCGGCGATACGCGGGGGCTTTGCAGCGAATTGAGCTGCTGGCCATGCGATCGACCGCCACCTAATCCTTATGGCGGTACGCAGCCTACCCGTGCGAGCGTAGTTTCGCACGTTTGCACGCCAACCTTCCCCAGAGCTTCCACAAAGCCTCCACAGACCTTCCACTGCCGCCAAAATGGGGTAGTATGGTGTTAGAGCAGGCTAGTTTCTCCTGAAAGTCCTCTGACTGCGTCGAGGGATCCGCGAGTTCGCTAGTCTTGGAGAAGAATCCAGATGAAACGTTCGCTGCACGGTTTTACGATCGTAGAGCTCTTGATCGTAGTTGCCATCATCGGGGTGCTGATCGGATTGCTGTTGCCGGCAATCCAGTCCGCGCGGGAGGCAGGGAGGCGTGCGACTTGTCAGAATCATTTGCATCAACTCGGAATAGCCCTACAGGGCTTTCATTCCAGCCATGAGTACTTTCCGGCGGGCTATTTGGCGACTGCGCAAAACTATTGGTATCCGCATTGGTCTTGGTCCAGCTACGTTTTGCCTTATCTTGAAGAAGGAAGTGCGTACAAGGCTTTGGGGGTCGAATCGCGGCAATTCGGCAACGGCGTAATGTTGGCTCCCGCGACCGCCGACACCCAGCGGCCGATGTCCCTTTTCGCGTGTCCATCGGATCTCGGCAACGTTCTGAACGACCAGAAAGACCTTCACGGAAAGTCGAACTATCGCGGCGTAATGGGGAATATCACGATGTTGGCCTTCGACTACCCGACCGCGATGACCGAGAACGGCGTGATCTACATGAATAGCAACATCTCGATCGGCAAGATTACCGATGGCTCCTCCCGAACACTGATCGTTGGCGAATGCACGCTCAGCGGACTCAACCCCAGCCATAACGGGGCCATTTGGGCAGGAATGCACGGTTCCGTCGATATTTCAATTTCAGTCGGCCAGGAAACCATCCTGGTAAGCGACGCCATGTGGTGGATCAATTCCGATCCAAACTGGTGTATTAACGGAATTGGCCTGCAAGCCTTCGGTAGCAATCACCCAGGGGGCGCGAGCTTCTGTTTCGCCGATGGTTCCATTCACTTCCTCCGCACCGAAATCGATGGGACAACGCTTGATAATCTGGCTGCACGGAACGACGGGATGCCGACGGGAAATTATGACTGAGCCCAGATTGTCTCGTGGCAGTTCATAGACCGGGTCCAAAAACAACCCCGGCAGAAAGCTGGCCATCATTCTCGCGATGTATTGGGCGAATGGCCCCCGCAACGCCCCGTCACCGCCCTGCCACGATCTGCGGGTCGGTGACATAAACAGGGCAGTGGACCCGACCGCCGCCGGAAATGCATGCTGGGCCGCTTGGTCGAGTCGCCAAACGGAACGCCGAAAGGCTTCGCCGGGCCGCAATGTTCGCGGGGAAGTAGGAAGTGCTTGCCCGGCCGTGGTGGTGCCGGCGATACGCTGGGGTTTCGCAGCGAATTGAGCTACTATCACGCGATCAACTGCTGCTCTAATCCTTTTGGCGGTACGCAGCCCACCCTTACGAGCGTAGTTTCGCATGTTCGTATGCCAACCTACCACAGAGCTTCCACAGAGCTTCCTCAGACCTTCCACAGGTTGTTCACTGAATTCCTATAAAGTTCCGAAAAAACCGTGTAAAAGCCAAAGAGGCAGTGTAGACTACGGGAATGCGGTAACCCACTTGCCTTTGCAAACGGCAGCCACTTTCGGTCGTCAGTTGCGGTCGGAGCGGTTTGCTTCGAGAGAGTTAGGCAGCGTCATCCGCTTGCAGTCAGCATCGGTGCTCTTACAGCCAAATGGCATCATATCGAATCTGGGAGGAGCTGTTGTGAAGACTTTTCGTTTTGTGGCCTTGGGTCTGGCGTGCGCGT
>CAZTPX010000100.1:0-35240 GCA_964615095.1 uncultured Planctomycetaceae bacterium
CCTGCCCATGCAGCCCGGCGACGTGCCCGAGACCTACGCCGACGTCGACGACCTGGTGCGCGACACCGGTTTTCGGCCCGCAACGCCCTTGAAAGATGGGATTGCCAGGTTCATCGAGTGGTATCGGGCATATTATAAGTGACGCCAAATGTGGAAGAATCCTGACCAGAGCCTGCCGCATGAAGGCCGCGGCGTGGTCGTCACAATCTGCGGGCTGCTGTGCCTGGCCGTAGCCTTGGTCTTCTGCCAGACGGGACGCTACGATTTCGTCAACTTCGACGACGACCAGTATGTCTACGATGCCGATCATCTCAAGCACGGCTTCACCTGGGACGGAGTGCTCTACTATGTTTATCACTGGCATTCGTACACGTATCATCCGCTGACGACCTTTTCGCACATGCTCGATTGCCAGTTGTTCGGGTTGAGGGCGGGCGGGCACCATGCGATGAACGCCGCCTTGCACGCCGTTACGGCGGTGCTGCTCTTCCTGCTGCTGCGGCAGATGACCGGCCGCCTCTGGTCCAGTGCCCTGGTCGCAGCCCTATTTGCCGTCCACCCGCTGCGCGTGGAGTCGGTGGCCTGGATCTCGGAGCGGAAGGACGTGCTGAGCGGGCTGTTTTTCGTTCTCACGCTGGGGGCCTACGCGCGTTACGTTCGCGCCCCCGCGGCGTGCGGCCGCTATGCAACCGTTTGCGGGCTTTACGCCCTGGGATTGCTGGCCAAGCCGATGCTGGTGACCTTGCCGGGAGTCTTGCTGTTGCTGGACTACTGGCCGTTGCGACGCTTGCAAGGTATTGGGCCGGCAGGGAAGATCGTCAAATCAACCCGAAGCGTAAGCGAGGATTCCTCACTAAGCGAGGATTCCTCGCTTACGCTTCGGGTTGGTGTTGATCAAGTTTGTTGCCCGAATAATATTGAAGGCGGGGGCGGCGAAGTACAGCCCACGCTATTTGACGAGGAGGCGTGGCGAGTTCCCCGGCGATTGCTCAGCGAGAAGATGCCGCTGGTGCTGTTTGCCGTGGCTGTTTCGGCGCTGACCATTCATACCCAGGTAGAAGCCATCCGCTCGCTGGGGAGCATTTCCTGCTGGGCCCGCATCAGCAATGCCCTGGTGGCCTACGTAAGTTACATCGGCTGTTTTTTCTGGCCGCACAATCTGGCGATTCTCTACCCGCATCCCGGCGAGGGGCATTCGGGCTGGACGATTGCGGCAGCCACTGCCGTTCTGGCGGCAATATCGGCAGTCGCGTTTGCTTTGAGGCGGCGGGCGCCCTACTTGCTTGTGGGTTGGCTCTGGTATCTGGGCATGCTCGTACCGGTCATCGGGCTGTTGCAGGTGGGCGGGCAGGCCTTGGCCGATCGCTACACGTATCTGCCGCAGATCGGCTTCGCGCTTGGGCTGGTTTGGGCTCTTACGGACCTGGTGAAGTTCTGCGCCGCACGTGCCGGCGCGGTGGTACGATGGGTTAGTTTCGCCATATTGGCGCTGGCGGCGGCGGGAGTTGTTGCCGCGTTTGCCGTCGCCGCCTGGCGGCAGACGGGCTATTGGCGCGACAGCCAAACCCTCTGGGCGCGGGACGAGATGTACCCGACCAATGTCGGCCACTTCAATTTCGGACTGGCGTTGGCTGCCGAAAATCGGCACGAAGAAGCTCTCGCCCAATTCGAACAGGCCCGCGCGATCAGTCCGGAGGACGAGGACACTTTGTATTCCTATGGGCAGTCGCTGGAGGCCCTAGGGCGGGATGCAGAGGCTATGGTGAAATATCGCGCAGTGCTGGCGGTGAACAAGCGCTCGGCGCGGGCCAACGACGGGCTGGCAGCGGTCCTGCTGAAGCAGGGCAAGGACCGCGAGGCGCTGGAGTGCTGGCGGTTGGCGCTGGCCGAGGAGCCCAAGAATGTGGCCTACGGTTGCCGTCTTGCCGAGTTGCTGGCGGCCTCCTGCGACGCCCGCGTGCGCGACGGCAAGGAGGCGGTCGCGATCGCCGAGAAGATGGTCGAGCTTTCGCGGGGCAAGGACGCGTCGGCCTTCAACGCGCTGGCTGCCGCGGAGGCCGAGACGGGCAAGTTTGCCGCCGCTATCGAGAATGCCCAGATTGCCCTGGATCTGGCCAAAGCCGACGGCGAAGAGAAACTTATCGGCGAGATCCGGTCGCGCCTGGCGGATTACCGGGCGGGGAAGCCCTATCGGCGGAAGCCGGGCGGCTAGACGTTCGGGCGACCTTGTCACGCCCTACAATCTGCGTACGTTTCCCCGCCACGCGCGCACGGCGTTGACCTACAATCGTTACTACCGGAATTCGTGCAACGGATAATCGCCAAAGAACGCAAGAACCCGCGCGAGGGGCTTGAAACAACTGGGGGTCACACGTTACTCTGAAGGGGTTGCCTTCTTCTTTCATCGGGGAGCAGATCATGGTCGCGCTTGCGCATCGTCGGCGTTCATCGACTTGGATTCGGATAGGTTGCCTGCTGGGGCTGGCGGCTTGTCTGGGTTGTAATAAGGCGTCGACGGAACCGGCTGGCGAAATCGAATACCGCCAGGGATGCCAATTCCTGGCACAAGCCGCTGACGGCCTGGGCGAATCCAAGCTACATGATGCCGTCGCCGAGTTCGACAAGGCGGTCAAGGCCAATCCCCGGCACACAAAGGCGATTTTTTGCAGTGCAAACGCGCACGAGCGACTGGGCGAGACCGACCTGGCTATCGCCGACTATGGCAAGATCCTGGAATTCGATGCGGAAAGTGTCGATGCTTTGTGCGGCAGGGGCGCCACGTATCTGAAGAAGGGACTTCCCGAGCAAGCCATCGTGGACCTGAACAAGGCGCTTCTCAATGCACGCGATTCGTACCAAGCCTGGTGCCTGCTCGCACAGACCCATCTGGCCGCGGGAAAATATGATGACGCCGCTGACGATGCTCGTCAGGCGATTCAATTGAATGCAAAATGTGGTGACGCTTTCCTCGCGATTGGGACGGCGCTCTTGTTTTCGCGAGATCAGGCCTCCGATACGGCAGGCAAGTACCTCAACGAGGCAATCTGCCTCGACAAGAAATTGACGGCGCAGGTCGCGGAGGTATACTTCCGCCGGGGTTTCAATCTCACCGAGGCCAAGAAGCCGCTGGAGGCAAACAAGGCCTTTGACGAAGCTGAGCGGCTGGTCAAGACCTATGTCGACCGCGACAAGGAATACAGGCGGAAAAATGACCTGGCAATCAACATCACAACGAATCCTCGCATTCGCCAGGGCATGCCGTGGCCCATTCCAGCCGATCCGAAGCTGTCGCCGGCATTTGCATTATTGAACCAAAAGCAGTTTGACGAAGCCCGTCGCGAGTTCACCAGTATCCTCGGCCTAGAACGCAAGAATGTTTACGCGTTGTTTGGGCGTGGTTTTGCGTTCTTAGAGACCAATCAGCCGGATCTGGCGATTAGAGACCTCGATGATGCGCTCCGTTTGGCCCCGGATTTTACGGCAGCCTGCTACCAGCGAGGTCGAGCGCATGCGATGAGGGGCGATTACTACCAGGCCATTGCGGACACCACCAAAGCAATCGACTTGGATCCTGATTTTGCCCTGGCCTACTTTCAGCGTGCCGATGCCTATTGCAAGGAAAAGAGTTTTGCATCGGCGCTTGCCGACCTGGCCGAGGCTGTGCGACTGGAGCGGAGCCGCCCGCGGCTCGATCCGGAAATTGAGCGGGAGGCGCCGAACTTGTACGCCGAAATCTATCAAAGCCAAGCTCGCGACTATCTTGACGCACGGCAATGGGAGAAAGCCGTCAAGAGCTTGCTGGCAACCAGCGAGATGCACAAGAAATTGATCGAATCGGGCCAACGTGTTCCTAAACAGCAATTGGTCACGATCGACCAGCAAATGGCCCAGGCATACCAGGAACTGGGGGCCGATCGGCTCAAATCACAACGGTGGGACGAAGCAATCGACGCCTTCAAGAAGGCGCTGTCCCTGGACGAGGGCCGTACCTGGCAACTTAACCGGTTGTTGGCCCAGGCCTACGCGGAGCGGGGATTCGACCTGGCAAACCGGCATGCGTTTCCAGAAGCTGTTGCGGACCTCAACCGGGCTCTGGGCTTGTACAAGTATAGTGCCCAAACCTACCGTCTCTGTGGGCTGACCTGTTGCCTGATGGCCGAAGCTTGTCACGAGCGCGGGCTGAAGGTCGGCGAGGCAGACCAGTGGGAAGCCGCCACTGAGAATCTGAATCAGGCGATCCGGCTCGACCGGACCCTGGAGTATGACCTTCGGCCCATGCTGGATTATGCCCGACAGAACTATGCGCGGCTTACGGCGACGCCAACTGCGGCAGGTACGAATTCGGTTCCAGTTCCAGCACGCACTGTTCCCCCATGAATGTGGCGGTGAAGTAGTCGAGAAAGCCCTGATGCCCAAGGATGATCGTCTCTTCCTCCATATTTCCAGCAAGGAAATAGACGTGTGCGAGCCATCGCAACCTCCCGTCGGCATGAACAAGTTCCAGCTCTACATCGGCATAGGAAAGTGCGATTTCTTGCCCGCCAAAGGCATGTGCGGCTGGCCCTGTTGCGCTGGCCACTGGAATCCCAAGATCGTGGGCAACCGATAACGGAAAAATCGTGTTGTCCGCTCCTGTATCCACGAGCGCGCGAGCCTCCCGAGAGCCTTTCGGTCCACGAATCGTAATTCGGACCTCTGGTCGGAAAATGACGACAGCTTCACCCGTGTCTGCGGCTGAGGAGATTATGGCCGTGTATTCGAATCTCATACACTGCCCACAAAAGGACTGCCCACGAAGGGTCCGCGGGGAATCTTTTGCAGAACGGGACGGAGACAGCCGAACTGAACGGCTTGATCGTGGACCTCACTCAAACTATCGCCGTGGGCCAGGATCTCAGTACAATCCTCATTCCAGGCGAGCCATTGCCCGGCGTATTCCAGCGGCACGAGGGTGGGGCGGTCGGGGAATCGAGACCTGTATTCGTCGAGCGTCATTTGCATACGTTGACTCCATTGCTGAGAGCTACTCCATTTTATGGTGAAATGGATGTCCGCCGCAAGACCCGCCCGCTTGCAGGTCGTAATGGCCGTAATCCGCCGCCACTGCCGCGCGAATAATTTTGACGGGAAGTTACGATTCAAGACTAGGTGGGAAGTCGCCATGAATATCCATTACCCGTCTTTGCCGGAACAGTCTTAAGCAAAAGAGGGGGTAATTGACCTTGCGCGAGCGGCAGGCACCCCAAGAAAATGCCCGTAAGACGGTTTACCAATCCGTCTTGCCGACCTCCCGGCGGGTCGTTTTCTTCCTGCCGTTCGCCTTTTGTGTCGTGCGCTGTTTTCCTGGGACACCGCGCCGTTGAGTGATTTTCGACTGCGCAAAATATATTTATTGCCTGCTTCCCGCTTTTCCCATGTCGGGAAGTTGAAGCAATTGCAAATGGCATTTAATCTAGAGTAATGGCAGTTTGTTTTGTGCTCGTGGTTTGCCCCGTATCCCATTCGCGCCCCATCAAGTTCACCTTATCATAAGGTTTGCGGGTGTGTGTGCTTGCTCCTGGTTTGGGATTTGGCTTCGTTTCTGGTGAGATCCAGCTATGGCTACTCGATTCGTACGTGTTGATTTGTCGGAGACCGCCCGCGATTATCGGCCTATCGCTGTTGAACCGGGGGTTCCCATGTTGGACCGTTCCGGGGCGAATAGCCGGATTGTCTTCCGCTGGCTGGGGGGAATGGTGGCCGAACCCGTGTGGGAGGGGGATACGGTAGGGTTTTATGTCCGCGACGATAAGGGGGGAAGGCTGGAAGAGGTGATTTGCCAACCGGCCTCCGCTCAGGACCTCCAGGGACTGCTGCGCGACGATCTGGCGAAGTTGCGGCAGCGGCTCGATCAGTCGCGGGGCGAAACGCCCACGGAACGCACGCTCCGCAAAATCCTCGTGCAGAATTTTGAGGACATGGCCGACAATCCGGCCCGTGCCGACCTGGACAACTATTTCTTCCGCTATCGCGACGTCTTGGGTAACTGGCGGTTGATCTGGTGCTGGGGCTACGAACGTCTGGACCAGGAACCGGCCCCCTCGGTCATCTGCACTGATCCGGAATGTAATTTGCTCTTCGTCCGCCGTCCGGGCAAGAGTCCGCGTTGCCCAAGCTGCGAGGGGTTGCTCCAGGCCCGGCCGAAGCAAAAGACCAATTGGAAGGTCATGGCCCTGGCCGCCTTGCTGCTGCTGTTGCTCTTGGCGTTACCGACTTGGTGGCTCTTGCGGCCCGCCAAACTGGTGGCCACTCCAGGCCAGTTTACCGCCCCGGTCGGCTCGCGGTTGGAGTGCCAGATCTGGGAAAAGGGCGTTTTCAAGAAGAAGGACATCACGCACGATGCCGTCGGCATCTCATTCGACCCGCGGATCGCCAGCTTCAACCAGGCAACCGGTTCCATCCGCCTGATGAACATCGGGCAAACCAAGATCCAATTCCAATACGATGGCCGCAAGACCGAGGTGGTTGTCTCCGCCACGCCGCCGGCCAATCCGGACAAGCTGGTGATCATGCCCGGCACGGTCGAATTGGCCGTGGGCACGACGGCCCGCTTGAAGGCTTTCGGCGAGTACAGTGACGGCACGCGGGTCGACCTGACCGAGGCCGTGGAGTGGGTCCCGCAGGACGCCGGCCCCAAGAACGACGGTAAGGTCTTTGCCATCGGCGGCCTGGTCGAGGGCCTGGCCGCAGGTTCGGCGACCGTGGAAGCCCGCTACCGCGCGGTACACGATAGTTCAGACACTCAATACGTCTTGGGCGCGGCCACGGTCAACGTGCTCAAAGACACTTTCCAGTCGATCGACGTGGGTGTCGATCCGACGACCGTGGGTCTTGGGCTGTATGGCAAGGTCCATGTCGACGCGGTTACCGCCGAGGGCAAGCGTTTCAATCTGCTGGAGTCGTCGCAACTCAAGACCGAGATCAGCCCCAGCTACGTTGCCAGCTTGCGGCGCGAGGCGCTGCAGGGCCAGCGTGCGGGGGGCGGCAAGCTGGCAGTCAGTTTCAACGGCCTGAGTGGCAGCAGCGATTTTGCCGTGGCCATGCCGCGGCCCATCGCGACCGCCGTCCATCCTGACCAGCAACTCAGCATGTCGGTCGGCGAGATCGCCGACATTGCCTGGGTCTCGCCCGATCATAGCCCCGTTTACCTGAGTTGCTCCAATGTGGGCATCGTGGACATCACGGCCGACAACCGGCTCATCGGTCGGGCCGTGGGCGACACGCAAGTCACGATCAACCAGTCGGGCAGGATCCTGGGGACCGTGGACGTGACGGTTGCCAAGGACGAATTTCAGAATGTCTTTTTCGATCCCGGCAGCCTGGCGGTCGAGGTCGACAACACGCTGCGTCCCAAGGTCTATGCCCTGGTCGCCGGCAGCGATCCGCCGCGGAATGCGGAGATCGCCCCGGAATTTGTTACGGCCGAGAAGATGCCCGCTCCCGCGTTTGCCAGCTTCAGGGCGCGGGCTTTCGAGCTTTCCGGAGTGAATCGGACCAACAAGAGCGCGCCGCAGGAACTGGCCGTGCGGATGAACAACTTGCAAGCCAAGGCCCCCGTCGAGGTAGTGATGGCGCCGTGCCGTTTGGAACTGACGCCGGCGGGGCCTATCGATCTGCCGCTGGGTCAGATGATGCGGCTGCAAGCCTTTGCCAACTATAGCGGCGGGCGGCGCGTGCAGGTCCGCTCCGAGCGGTTGAAGTGGTTCAGCCAGGAGAAAGCGGTGCCGGGCCTGGAATTGTACGACAAGGACGAGTACGCCGGCGCGGTGGGGGCGCTCAAGGTCGGCGCCGGGCCGCTGAACGTCTACGCCAATTATCACGGCCAGGAATCGAACCGCGTTACCTTCAAGACGGTCGACCGGGATCCCAACGTCAAGCTGGACATCGACGTCGATCGCACGCTCCGTATTGCCGGCGAATCGGGCCGGGCGGTGCTCACGGCCTACGGTCCCAGCGGCGACGTGGAACTGGTGCCGTCGCTGGCCATCTTCAAGAGTTCCAACGACAAGGTGCTGAAGATGCTGGCCACCAAGCCTGGCCTGTTCGCCACGGGCATTCCGGGCAACGCCACGATGACCGGCAGTCACATTGCGGCAGTGGATCCGGCCAAAAAGGATTTCCGAGTTTGCGATCCGGCCAGAGCGAAGGTCCTCTTCGATCCGGCCAGCGTGCGCGTGCCGGTCAATCAAAAAGCGGATTTGCAGTTGTTCTTGGTGGAGATGGACGCCGACGGAAAGACGGAGAAGCAGCGGGCCGCTTTGGTAGGGCCGGGCGTGGGTTACTACATCGCCCAGCCCGATGCCGTGCGCTACTATCCACCCGTCCTGAGCGGGGTGAAAGCGGCACCGCCGTTTGACATCAGCGGTTCGATCCCCATACTGCTCTCTCGCCCGGCAACCGCCAAGGTTGAGGTGGTCGAGGCTGAATCGAAGGCCTTGCGGATTACCGCGACGGGTAATTCGCCGCTGGCCGCGGGGCAAACGGTGGCCCTGAAGGTCGAGCAGCAGATCGGCGACTCCGATGCCTGGCAGGAGGTGCGTCCCGACGCCGTCCAGTGGAACCCGCCGGCCCAAGCGGTCTGGACGCCGGCCACGGAAAACCTGCAGCCGACGCTCACCTTGCTGCCCGATCTGAAGGGCGAAGTGAAGCTCGATGCCAAGGTAGGCGACAACACGGCCTCGATAGTTTTTACGCTCAAGGACGCTGGGCCGGATGCCAAAGACCCGGCGGCGCGGTTGCTATTGGTCCGCGAGCCGAAAGGAAAATTCCTGCCCGTCGGCCAGAGCCAGCGCTACGCGATCCTGGTCGACAAAGACGGGCACCAGGAGCCGGCCGCCGACGTGCAATGGCCGGAGAATTTCGAAAATGAGTATGTCAAGTGGGATGCCCCCGTGCTGACCGCCAAGCAGGAAGGCTATACGCAGTTCATGCGTGCGGAAGTCGCGAGGCGGAGCGTGCTCTGGCACACGACGACCTACCGACCAGGCGAGTTTGCCACGGATGAGCCTCCGCCGCCACCGGAGAAAAACCCCGATTGGGTCAAGATATTCAGTCTAAAGGGGCTGCAACAGGTTCAGCAGGTGCGGTTCGCTGTGGGGGCCACGTTCACCGATTTCAAGGTGGAGGTGCACTATCGCGACGGCTACACGCGTTTCGTCACAAAGAAGTGCATCCTCCGCACGCCCGAACCGCCGTCCAGCGCATTCTTAGCTGCCGAACATGGCAAGTTTGTCGGTCTGCGTCCCGGCTCGACTCGGGTCACCGCCGAGTTTCAGAACGTGAGTTCTCAGGTTCCCTTGGACGTTGTGGTCACGCCGGACGTGGAAATCGACAAGATTGCTGTCGAGCCGGGCAGTTTTACCTTGAAGCCGGGCGAAACCTATCCGCTGAAGGTTATGGGCTATAAGGATGGCCGTTCGGTGGGCTACATCACCGACCTGGGCAACCTGACCTGGAAGTCGTCGAAACCCGACGTGGCTCGGCTCGCCGGTTCGTCGGTCATCGCCTCGAGCCTTGGCATGAGCGAGATTACCGTCGAACGCAAAGGTTTGGACGGCAAGGTCTTTACGTCGCTGCCGGCCCAACTGTTGGTTTCTAACACTATCGAGGGCGATCTTCGCGTTGAGCCGAAGACGATTACAATGGTCCTGGGCGAGGTCCAGCAACTGGGCGATCAGATCCGGGTCCTGCGGAATGGGCTGGACGTCAGCCAGCAAGCGATGGCCGTGCCCGAGAGCCCCGGCGTGGTGCGGTTCGATGCAGCCACGCGGACACTCCGCGCCGAGAATGTGGGCGAGGTGCCCTTGGGCATCACGATGGGCGACAAGATGACTCGCGTGCGTGTGGTCGTAACACCCGGGGCCGTGACCGGTACGGTGGTCGTTGAACCGGGATCGGTGCTCCTGGCCCCCGGCCAAGCTCAGAGAGTGAGCGTCTTCATCGAAACGCCCGATGGTCAAAAGATCGATCGTACGGGCACGGCCGTCTTCAAAGTGGCCGATCCGACCGTGGCAGGCGTCGATGAAGCGATCGGCCGGGTCCGTGCATTACAATCGGGAAAGACAGAAATCAAAGTTTTCATTCTGGGGCTGCAACCAGCGATCGTTCCCGTGGAAGTCACGAAGGAAGAAATCACGGAGTTGCGTGCCGAACCGCCCGCGCTGGAAATGGCTGCTGGCGAGCATGCGCACTTGCAGGTTTTCGGCCGCGCGGCCACCTCCGGTTCCAAGGAGATGTTCCCGCAGCCCGATCTCAAGGTGGTGCCGCGAAAGGGCATCGTGGTCGATGTCAGCGGCGGCGAGGACGTGCAAGCCAAGGCCGTTGGCGAAGACCAGATCGACATTACGTGGCACGACAAGCTCAAAATCGCCGTGCCCGTCAAGGTGGCCGCCAATGTCATCTCGGGTCTGCAAATCGATCCGGGCGAAAAAACGGTCAACGTCACACAGGCAGTCATCTACCAGGTCTCCGGCATGCGCGGCGGCAACCGCGTAATCCTTACTCCGGACGACGGCGTGCGGTTGAATGTCACCGATCCCACGATCGCCGCCGTGGCCAACGGAACGACGGTGCAAACTACCGGTCTTGGACAGACCAAGGTAGTTGCCGATTACGGCGGACAGAAGGCCGAGGCCGTTCTGAATGTCACCCAAGGCCCCGTCGACCTTGTCGATACCAGAGGCATTGGTGTCGATGTTGGACACGATCACGTCTACGATGATCATGGCAAGGTCGTTGTCATCGGCCAAACCAGTGATACAATCCATGGCAAGGTTGTTGCGCTAGTCTTCGAGCCGCCATTCTATAGGCAAGCCATGCAAGCAGTTCCGCTAACCGCCAAGCTGCTTCGCCAGTACGACAACGGCAGTTTTGACGACGTGAGTAACAGCGCAAAAGTCACTGGAGAGCCGAGTTCGAGTGTTGCCAAGCTCGAAAAGGCCGAAAATGGGTGGAAGGTGGTACCCGTTGGACCCGGTCTTACCAAGATGACCGTTACGCTGGACGACCAGACCGTCAGCATGCCGATCGAAATCACCGGCGACCCTACCGGTGGCACGGCGACGATTGCCGGGACGCTTGTCGTGGAGCCCAAGCTGCTCTCGCTCTGGTCGGGCGAAACGTACGCCATCGATAATGCCGCGATCGATCCCGGCGGAGGACAAACCCCCGTGCCCGTCCCGGTAACGGTCAAGGCCCCCGACGGGCAGGGGATCGTCAGCGTCGAAGGCAACAAGATCACGGGCCGCTCCGTAGGCGACGTGGCCGTCACGGTCTCCACCGCCGGTGGGCAGACGGCGACGGTTAATGTACACGTTACGACTGCGGATTCCATCTATTTCAATCCGCCTGGTCTTGAGATGCAGGTCGGTGAATCCAGGCCGGCAGCCGTTATGGCCAAGCATGAGGGGGCCGACGCAACCGAGGTCGCCGTCCAGGTCCTGCCGGAAAGTCTGGACAAGACCGTTTTAGATGCCGATCCTGCCCATCCTGGCCAATTTATCGCACGATCCCAAGGGCAAACCCAGCTCCATGCACTTTACCGCGGCAAGGAAGTGTTTGCTAAAGTATCGGTCTCGGGCAAACGATTTGAAAGCGTCCGCGCGACCTACAACGACAACGAAAAAGACGTAACCATCGAGGTACTAGCGGCAGGCGGCGAAGGTGAGTTAGAATATCGGGTCTACGCCGAAGGCAACGCGCCCAAGGAGAATTGGGTGCCGAACCAGCCGGAAGGCGATGCGCGCAAGGCTACGTTGCGCAGCGATCCACTGAACATTAATGATAAGGACGAGTATCACCTCGTGATCGAGGCCCGTGACAAGAAAAACGCGAGCGTGCAAAAGTACCCACTCACTCTGGTACGGAAGGTTACCGTAGTACAACAACAGGAACAGCCTAAGGATTCCCCGCAACCCAACCCATCGAAGTAATATGGCATTTCCAGATGAACGCGACCGCAACATTATTCGGCGCGCAGAACAGGTAGAGAACCTGGCAACCGATTTGTGCGATTGGCTTTCGGAGTATAACCCGGCAAGACGGCGGACGGAGTTGCTGCCGGTCAACGAGAGCGACGAGTTCGAAGTCTTGCAGCTCCGCCGCCTGGCGAGCAGTCTTTACACCTCGTCGAAGGTGCCGGTGGCCGCCGCGGCCTACGGGGCCTCGCAAGTGGGCAAGAGCCTCTTCATGGGCCAGGTGCTCCGCCCGGTGAGCGAGAACTACTGCCCCATCGGCGGTGACGAAACGCTGGGCGAACCGGCCTACTACAAGAACCTCTCCTTCGATAACGACCTGAACCCGCAATGCGGTTCGCAGGAAGCCACCGCCCTGGTGACGCGATTCACGACCAAGGACCGCATCGGGGCGGGCGTTTCGCCGCAGTATCCGGTGATGGTCCGTGCCCTGACCCGGGCCGAGTGGCTGCGGGTGCTGGCCCGCGGTTTCCACGCCGAGTGCAAGACGCCGGCCACGACCTGGCAGCAGGCCGAACTGGAATCGCTCTTCGAGGACCTGGCGCGGAAGTACCCCGAGCAGCAGGTCGATCGCAAGTGGCGGATGGACATCCTCGACGCGTTTTCCTACATGCGGGCGGTCGATCGCCGCGGTTTCCAGGCCACCGAGGCGGTAATCAACGGCCTGTTGAGCCGCTATCCGCTCTCGGAAGACGGCTACGTGGCGGTGGCGGCGTCGCTGTTCTGGGACAACTGGCCCACGTTGACCGCGCTCTTCGTCAAGATCGCGAATTTTCTCAAGCGGATCACGTTGGGCGCGCACGACCCGGCCATCTTTTGCCACTGGGCCGGCGTCCGCTTCCTGCTGGACAGCCAGCGCTCGAAGGTCTACGATCGGCCCAATTCGAAGATCTGGAACCACGTCTCCTGGAACGACATCTACCTCACGCCCAAGGAGAAGTATTTCGTTCTCGAATACCGCCCCAACTCGGGCATGGGCACCGAGGAACTGGAAACGATCCAAGCCGGCATGCTGGAACTGGTCATGCCCGTGCTGCCGCACCGCCTCAGCGACGAGTGGCGGAAGGTGATCGAGCAGATGGACTTCCTCGACGTGCCGGGCATGCGCGCCGTGCGAACGGGCATCGAGCAAGGCAAGCGGACCAGCGCCGACACGCTGGAAGAGCAGATGGAGATCGTCAAGCGCGGCAAGGTCTCGTACCTTTTCGAGCGCTTTGTCGACGAGTTGCAGATCCAGACGCTGTTCCTGCTGCTGCGCGGCGGCAACCTGGAAGTCAAGGCCCAGATGAAATATCACGTGGAGAAGTGGGGCAAGGCCCGCTACGGCGAGAAGGTCTGGCCGCACCGCGTGCAGGACGAGATTCCCGCTCTGTTCATCGGCATGTCGGGCCTGGACGAGGAGTTCCGCAACCGTGAGATCTTTGCCGAGAAGATCCTCTACGACACGCGGTTGAATTCGATCCTCGACACGCTGGGCAACGTGCTCACCGATTTCGGCGGCAAGGGCAAGGCCTTCACCAACGTCTATCCCATCCGCTATCCCGGCACGTGGGACACCAACGAGGAGCAGCGCAAGGACGACAACCCCGAGAAATGGCTGCGTGCTCGCAAGGCCTTCCTCGAATCTGAGTTGGTGAAGACCTACGTCCGCGATCCGGCCGTGCGCTGGGACACGGCCATGAAGGACGGCGACGGCGGGCAATCGCTGATCAGCATGGGGATCCGCGCCGTGACCAGCGCCGACGCCAAGCAGGACCAGTTGACCAAGGAGATCGGCGACGTCCAGAATCGGCTCTTGCAACTTTCCCGCGACTGGGTGGTCGACCCGGACACCAACATCGATCGCGAGCGGCGCGTGATCGCCGCCAAGAAAGTCCTCGAATGGCTCACGGCCGACGAGGAGCGGATCTACCATCGCGTACACGCCTTGGAAGAATCGCTGTGTATGGCCGAGGGCGAGGAATTGCAGATCGCCGATTGTGCCGACAACGTCAACCGCCGCCACGGCGATCCGCTGCCCCGGGAGTTGAAGAACTACCTGCACGAATGGGCCACAGTGGCCGTGCCCAAGCGCTGGGAGAATTTCTGCAACGACCATCATGACGGCGAGCCGTGGCTCGATCCCAACGACATGAACATTTTCACCCGCTTCCTGCGCGACTACCTGACCACCGACAAGGTCTTCGAGAAGCTGGTTGCGCAGGTGCAACCCGTGGTGGGCCTGAAGACCCGCGACGAGGCGGCCCGCCGCCGCGCGCGGCGGAAGTATGTCCGCATCATCATCAACGATTACGTCATGAACCCCGGTCCCAGTCGGGCGCCCCTGGAAACCGAGGAGGAGGAGGCCAAGAAGCGGGGCAACGGCGAGGAGGATTTCAGCCGTTTCGGGCTGATGGCGTCGTTCGTCAAGCAATGGGTCAAGCGCTTGCCGCTGGCCCTGGCCCTGGGCGCCGGCGAACACATCAAGCTTCCGCCGGGAAACATGGAACTAATCCATGTTTTGGAGCCGTTTGAGAAGAAGTAGGTGACTGTTATGTCGAAGAGCGCATTGCGGCGTTGGCTCGTTGTCGTCCTCGTGACTGCCTTAATGCCGGTCGGATGTGGCCGGAAGACACACTGTAATCCGGACGGCACTCCTTCGGCCGAGTCGTTTGCCGCTCATGGCGGGAAACCGAGCGAGGAGGAGGCAAAGCAGTTCGCCCTCAAACTGGAAAAAGCCGTGGCTGCCGGAAACCTCGCGGGAGCCAACGCCCTGGTCGACTGGGACACGCTACTTGACTTTGCCACCGACACGACGGAAGGTTCCTCGCAGTTTCGCGATGGATTTATCAAGGGTGCCAAGCAAAAAATTCAAACGCCGGCGTCGTTCATGGGCCAAGTCAGTTCTCTGCCCGCGCAAGGAGGTGCATACAAATTCATTCGTTGCCGCGATCAAGACGGACAACTCCACGTGCTCTTCCGCCTGTTGACCGCCGAAGGTGCAGTCAACTATCACGACCTTGTTGTCCTGAAGTATCCGGATGGGGTGCGGGCGGCCGACATCTATACCGCGGGGTGTGGCGAATTGCTCTCGCAATCGATGCGGCACCTCTACCTCTCAGTCTTGGCAGCCGACAAGCCCAGTTTCTTGTCGAAGGAGAATAGCCATGACGTCGATCTGGCGAAAAACATGAACAAGCTTCAGGAGATGGGTGACGCAGTTCTACGCGAACACAATCCGAGCCGAGCAATCGCCATTTACGACGCTCTCCCGAATACCATCAAAGGCGAGAAGGTATTTCTGTTGTTGCGGATGAAGGCCGTGCAGTCCAGCGAAGACGACGCCGAATATCGCAAGGTGCTGGTTGATTTCCAAAAGTATCATCCCGATGATCCATGCCTCGATCTAATCAGCATCGATCATTACTTCTTGACGAAACAATTCAAGAAGGAACTGGCAGCTATCGATCACATTGATTCGGTTGTCGGCGGCGATCCCTATCTCAATATCCTTCGAGCAAATACCTACTTTGCCCAAGGCAAGATCGATCAAGCACTGCGGTTTGCCCGCAAGGCTTCAGAGGCCGAGAAAGACATGAAATTTGCCTACGAGACAGAGCTAGGCATCGCTGTTTCGGCAAAGAAGTTTTCCGATATTGCACGACTGCTGTCGATCCTTGAGCGGGACTTTCATGATCGCGTCGACACTTGGTTGAAAAACCCGAGCTACGCCGCATTCAAAGCGTCGAAAGAATACGCCGTGTGGAAGAAGTCGCGGACGAGCAAGTAACTCGATCCCGCACGGTGGCAACTGATCTCCGGCTTTATCGATCAGTATTTGCAGCTTACAATAGGGGGGTTTGAACGATTGCAATCGGATTGATTGCGACGTTTATCGGTAAAGGTGTGGGGACTCCTCTACAAACATGAAGCTGGCATTTATAATGGGGGAACGGGTCGAAACTGCTTCGCGAGTCGCCGGCCGCGGCCCATCAAACGAGAATTGAGACAGAATCTAGACCATGCACATATTATTTGCGAATACCGGGGTTCAAGTCGTCTGCATTCCTCTGCGCGGCGGCAGCCGCTACCAGACCAACCAAATTGGCTATGGCTGGCAGCGTTGCAATATTCTCGGCGCGGGCGCCAATGATGCCCCGCATATGTTTCCCTATATTCAGTGGCAGATCATTCAATCGGGCACGACGCGTCTGTTCCTGGCCGTCGATACTTCGTGCGGCGACCCGGAAGTCGGCTACTTCTGCTCGCCCAACTCGCTCACCCGCGACTTCCTCATCAACCTGCAAGGGCTGTTGGACATCGAGGGCAAGCCGCTCAAGGGCGTGCCGGACGTGGAGGTTTGTATTCGTCCTGCGGCGGCCACCGCCGGCGATGCCAAACACGTCCACATGATCATCGACTTCGGCAACAGCCGCACGGGCGTGCTGCTGCTGGAACTGGCCGGCGAAATCAGCCAGACCCCGCAGATGCTCCCCTTCGAGTTGACCAACCGCTATCACCTCGACGCATGGAACGAGGAAGGTGAGTTCGTCAGCCAGCCCGCCGCACGCTGGTTCTCGTCCAAGACCCACTGGTGCAACACGCCGTACCTGCCGCCCTTGGAGCAGAAGAAGGTCGATTACCACACGGTCGGCGGCGAGGACGGCAAGCGCGGCTGGTTCGGCCGCGGTGGCACGAAGCAAGCCAAGGTGGAAATGGTCGTCACGCCGCCGCTTTTCGATGACCTCTCCATGGTCCGCATGGGCCGCGAGGCCGACGACGTTGTGCAGGTCATGCGGGCCGAAGGCGACATCCGCACCGGGGTAAGCTCGCCCAAGCGGTACCTCTGGGCCGACGACGCCAGTTGGCTGGAAGGGGCCAATTGGCACATGGCCGACCCCTCGGACCGTTGCAAGACGAATGCCTACTCCTCGCCGCTGAAAGGGCCTTTCCTCAAGTTCATCCACGAGGACGACCACGACTTCCTTCTGCAGGAGAGCGAGCCCAAGGAGAGTGAGTACGCCGCCGAGGCCCCCTTGAAGCCGCGGCACGCGCCGCGCGTGCTGATGACGGCCGCGCTCTACGAAATGCTGACCCAGGCCTACACCTACGTCAACTCGATTGCCTACCGCAACGCTTCGGGCGAAGCTGGCCGTGCCCGCGAAATCCGCACGATGACCATGAGCTACCCCAGCGGCATGATCCAGGAGGAGCAGCGCCGCCTGGCCGCGCAGGCCATGAAGGCCATCAACATCTTTGCCGCCACGCTGGGCAAGAACCAGCGTTGCAAGCCGGAAATCAACCTGGGCATCGACGAGGCCAGCGCCTGTCACCTGACCTATATCTGGAGCGAGTTGCGGATGTTGGGCCAGGACCCGCGGCTGTGGTTCACCACCATGCACCAGGACCGCGGCCGCAAGAAGCCCAAGGTGGAAGACATGCCCGAAATAGCGGCTGGCCGGCCTGCTGCCGCGGCCCGCCGGCCCGTTGCCCGGCCCGGCGCGCCCCGGCCCGGTGCTCCGGGCAAGGGAAAGCAGGCCGAGTCGGAGACGTTCGGCGACGAAGCCAATGAAATCCGCATCGCCTGCATCGACATCGGTGGCGGCACGACCGACCTGATGATCGCCAGGTACAACTTCGAGTCCAAGATCGACGATTACGTCCGCGGCCAGGTCCTTCACCAGGACGGCATCTCCTTGGGCGGCGACCAGTTGGTCAAACGCCTGCTGGAGACGATCATCGTGCCGGCCTTCGCCGACTCCCTGGGCCTGGAAGAAGAAGACGTACAGGTGCTCTTCGGGCCGGAAGTGCCGCGAAACCGCGAGTTGCGGGCACAGCGCGTCAATTGGATGAATCGCCTCTTCGTGCCCCTGGCGCAGGCCTATTTGAAGAACGCCGGCGACGACGCAGGCGAGGCGATCACCCACACCGATCCCGGATTGGTCGACCCGGTCGTCGTGGAATCGCTGCAAAGCGCGTTCGACCGCCTCCGCGGCCCCGGCTATTACAACGCCCAACAGGAGTTGAACCTGGTCTTCGACAAGACCGCCTTCGAGGGCGTGGTCTACGATACCTTCGCCGACTTGCTCTACGACTTCTGCCATCGCATCGTGGAACACGAGACCGACGTCGTGATCCTTGCCGGACTGCCGTCCAAGCTGGGCTACATCCAGCAGCTCGTGAAGATGTACGTGCCGCTATCGCCTTCGCGAATCGTGGCCATGCACAATCACTATGCCGGCAACTGGTATCCTTACCAGGACGAGAAGGGGCACAATCCCGGCGTGATTATCGATCCCAAGAGCCCGGTGGTCGTGGGCGCGGCAATCGAATTCATGGCCCGGCACGGCATGTTGCCGCAGTTCAAGTTCGACATGAAGGGCCGCTCGCACGAAAACACGTATTACTGGGGCGTAATGACCGACGCCACCTCGGGTATTCGGCCGGAACGCATCCTCTTCGAGACCGTCACCGAGCAGAGCCGCGAGGACATCACGGAATTCCAGACCAGTTCCCAGCGCGTGCTCATCGGTCGCAAGCTCAGCGGCGACGAAGGGGCCCAGGCCACGCCGGTCTATCTCTTGAAGATCGATCCGGGCGACCGCATCGGACCCACGCAGATCAACGTGAAGATCAAGCGCAAGCACGCCACCAAGGACCAGGAAGAAGCCCTCGAGGTCGACTCGGTCTCGGGCGTCGTGGCCGGCGAAGACGCCGTGCTGGGCGACAACGTGTTCTTCTCGTGGCGCACGTTGGCCGACGAACGCTACTACCTCGATACGGGCGGACTGGACAACATCGAAATCGGAAACCGTTGATAGTTTCTGTATACCTGAACCGAGTTTTGCTGTGGCGAGGGACTTTGTCGTGTCTTATCGAGCGAATACAATGGGTGGTCAAAGTCACGCTGCGTCGAGGAAGTAATCGTGTTGAACCGGGCGGACTGGCAGCGATTAGCCGAAGAGAAGATACTCGCGGCCAACGCGCTCCTTGCGGCCCTCCAGTGGGCGGCAGCCTACTATTTGGCAGGGTACGCGATCGAATGCGGGCTGAAGTCGTGTATCTTGGTGCGGCTCGCGGCGTCCCCAGAGATAATCTTCGACGGACGAAAGAACAAGAGGTTTTCCGAAAGCTGTTGGAGCCACGATATTGAGGCGCTGGTGGAGTTGGCGGCCTATACGGGCCGTCCGCCCAAGATACCGTTTACGTTGCGCGGCGTGAGTTTTGGAGGAACCAATGCCGAGGAGGTTTATCTTCTCCAAGCTATTAGGGGATATTCAATGTCAACAGGACGCGAGACACTCAATCAGATTATCGACCAAGAAGCGGAGTTCTTTCAGCGGCACGGAGAGCCTCCGCACAAGATTAAGTTGCCGGTCCTCATGGCCTATGATCTCGCAAAGTGTGGGCGGGACGAGCTGGGAGAACTGGCTGGCAGGATTTTCAAGGACGGTATTGTCGTTCTTGAGAAAGAAGGGTTCCACGGAATGAACGTGGAAATCGTTCGTAACCGGGATGCTGCGCTTCAATTCGAATAATTCACAAACTTTTGTCGCCTGAACGACAAGGCGGAAGTTCCCTTAGACGTTTTCCAGAGAGTGCTTATCATGGCTTTTAATTGGCCAGGCAAGAAAGAAACTCGTGAGCCGGGCGCAAAGCCCGAGTTCCCCTCAGCCTTCGATACCGATTTGCCGGAAGCGACGATCGTCAAAGGCGAGAACCCGTTGCGGTCGGCCGCCCGCGAAACGGCGCCGCGCGTGGCCGCGGGCAACGCCGACGTTTTGGCCTTGCTGACACAGCGATTGGAGACCCTCGGCCAGATGCTGGACGAGACCAAGGAGCAGGTCACTTCGTATCTCTTGCACCGCGAGTCGCAATCGTCGGGCGACGACGTGGCCAAGGCGCTGGCCCGCAAGGTCGACGCGCTGGCCGATCGGCTGGAGCAGGGACCCGGCAGTCGAGGGCTCGAACAGAAGCTCGACGCGCTGTACGGGAAGATCGACCAGTTGGCGGGCGCGGTGGCCCGCGGCGGTTCGGCTTCTGCAGCGCCTAGCGGCGACGGCGGCGGTTCGGGAGTGAGTGAAGCGACCCTGAAGTCGGCGGTTCGCCCCGTGGCCGACAAGCTCGAACAGTTCGATGCCCGGCTCAAATCGATCGACAGTTTGAAGGAATCGCTGGCGCCCGCGCTGGCCAAGCTGCGCGACGCGCAAGCCGAGCAGCACAATACGCAGAACGCCGGCATCCGCCAACTTGGCGAGATGATGACGCCATATCTCAACGCGATGGCCCAGTACCTGCCGGCCATCCAGCAGCAAGTGGTCGCCGCCCATCAGCATGCCGATGCCGGGCTACGGGAAATCCTCAACATTCTCCGCCCGCCGCAACCAGAGGCAGCGGCTGAGGGGCCGGCGGTCGGTGGCGACTGGCAGGAGGCCATCTTGGGCGGGGAACTGGCCCACAATCCGGCCCTCAGCGCCGATAAGAACCAGTTGCTCAAGGGCGTGCTTAGCAGCGATCCGGGCGCTTGCGGGCTGGTGGGAAGTCTCCTGGTATTCCGCTCCGCCGCGGCTGACAAAATGCCGCCGTTGTTGAAGGACATCGGCGAGGCCTTCTATCGCTGGCAACCCAAGACGTCCAACAGGCCCAGCGAACTGGAGAAAGCGCTCAGCGAGTGGCTCATGCGGTCGTGCGACCAGGCCGGCATGTCCAACACCATCGAGTTGGTCAATCCCGGCGAGCGTTTCGACTCGGCGCGACACAATGCCTCACGGCCGGGAGTGGAAATTACCCAAGTCCTTGGCTGGATCGTGCTCCGCGACAATGGCAAGGTCTATACCAAGGCCAGCGTGGCCGTGAAATAGCAGCGAAGTAGGATAGGTTTGCAACTTGTCGTGGGATAGGTCTGTAGCCTGTCATGGGAAATAGCAGGAGCACATGAATACATTCCGCTGTTCGAACTGCGGCTTTCAGATTCAACGGCCCTCTCAGCCTTTCAGTTGTCCACAGTGCGGACGGCAGGCCGTCGGCCTGTTCCGCCTAGTTGCGTTTACGCCCCCGGCACAGGGCACTTGGCCCGGCCAGCCGGGTATGCCGCAACAGCCGGGCATGCCACAACAAGGAAGTTTTCCGCAGCAACCTGGCATGCCGCAGCAACCGGCGTGGCCCCAGCAACCCGGCATGCCGCAACAACCAGGTATGATGCAGCCGGGCATGCCACAACAACCTGGCATGCCGCAGGCGATGCCCGGCGGATGGCCGCAGCAGCCTCAATCACCGCAGCCAGCCAATCCCTGGGGACAACCGACCGGACTGCCACATCCACAGATGCCACAACAACCGGTCAGCGGTTGGCCCCAACAGCCGGGCATGCCGCAACAGCCGGGCATGCCGCAACAGGGAGGATGGCCTGGACAACCGCAGGTTCCGCCTGCTGCTCCCTGGGGCCAACAGCCAGGCATGGCGCAGATACCGCAGCAGCCCGCTGCGGGTGGTTGGCCAGGCCAGCCGGGCATGCCGCAACAGCCGGGCATGCCGCAAGGCATTCCCCCGCAGGGCATGCCGCAGGCACCGCAGCAGTGGACGGGCGGCATGCAATCGCCGCCTGCTGCTTGGTCGGGGCAACCAGCAATGGGGCAACCTGGCATGCCGCCGGCCCAAGGTTATCAGCCAGGCATTCCGGCACAGTATCCGCAGCCGCCGGCCCCCGTGATGCCGCAGTCGCCGCCCGTTCCGCCGCCAGTCGCTCAGGGCCAGCAGCCTCCCGTTCAGGGGCCGCCGCCAGCGCGGAACCAGCCGGGGATGCGTGGTCCCGGTAGTGGAACGCCGCAGCAAGGGACTACTCCGGGCCGCAAGGCTTTTCCAGCACCGCCGGGGGCTGTGAAACGGCCGCCGCCCTCGCCATCGCCTTCCCAATCGTCCTCGGCGCCACCTCCCGCGGCGGCGCTGGAGTCGCGTCAACAGCCTTCGCAGCCGCCAGCCGCGCCGGCTCAGCCGCCTCCGCCTGTAAGCACTGCGGCACCATCGGAAAGCCCTGCGCCGGCTGCCGAACGTCTACCGCAAGCCCCGCCGTCCCGTCCTGCCCCGCCGACCTCCAGCGAGGCCAGTGAATCGCGGCGACAACGGCAGGCTGAGAAGCAGCCGGCCGCCCCTGCCGAAACAGCGCCGGCGACGCCGCCGGTGCGTCCTCGTTCGGCCCCGCAACCGGCAGCCGCGCCAAAACCGTCGCCACGGCCCAAGGCGCCGCGGCCCGAGTGCCTTGTCTGGTCGTTCCCCGAGGACTTGCAGCCGGAAGAACAGGCCATCCCGCTGCGCAATGCGCCCGCGGTCGATGCCGCCGGCCGGGTCTTCCTGCAATACCGAGACCGCCTCGTGGCCCTGGTCGAAGAAGACAAGAAGCCGAAACTGCTTTGGGAGTACGTCATCGGTACCCGCGCGCCCGGGCCGGTCGTGCTCGGTCCGCAAGATACGGTCCGCCTGCACTGCTGTGACGGTTATCTACACTGCCTTGATGCCGCCACCGGCAAGCAGGTCTGGTCGCCGGCTTGCGTTGGCGAGCCGCTGGGCTATGCCGTGCCGGTGACCGATCGCGACGGCAACACTTGGGTCAGCTCGCACGAGGGCGGATTGGCGAAGGTCGATTACCAGGGGCGGATCCAGAAACCGCCCTTCTTCCGTTCGCGGCAGAAATTCGATTCTCCGGCCGTCGTTGCCGACAACGTGCTCTATGTCACTTCGGAACTCGGTTACCTCTTTGCTATCGATCTCCGCAGTGATCGCGGCGCGAACCAGTGGAATCAGGCGACCGATCAAGGCTATGTGGGAGTGGTCCGTTCCGCCCCCCTTGTCACGGCCGACAAGGTGATTGTCGTGGCCGCCCAGGACGAGTGCCTGTACGGCCTTTCCGCTACGGGGACCCTGGCTTGGAAAACACCGATGCCGGGGCAGATCTTGGGCTCGCCGGTCGCCGACCGCAACGGCCACATTTACTTGGGGCTGAGCCAGACCCCCCGAGGCATGGATCCACGGGGTGTCTTGGTATGCATCGACGGCAACAGCCACAAGGTCCGCTGGGAATATCGCACCGCCGCGCCCGTGGAGTCGACGCCCGTGATTGGCGACGATGACCTGATTTACTTCGGCGACAACGCGGGCGTGCTTCACGCCGTGAATTTCATGGGGAAGGCCCAATGGACCGCCGACGTCGGTTCGCCCATCCGTTCGGCCGGCACCTTGCTGGGTCCCAAACGGCTGGCCTTCGGCCTGGACAACGAGTCTTTGGCGGTATTGGACTGTTCGTCCGTGGCCTTGGCCGCCGAAGGTTGGCCCAAAGTTGGCCGCACGCTGGGCCAGAATGGGCTTTTCTAGGGGAAAACCCTGTCATATAGCCCGGATTCCCCGGGGGACCGGGGGCGGTTGTGGATTAGCCCCGGGGCCGCTATAATGGCATTTTAACTTTGTTCACGGTGGCGGAAATCTCTGTATACGGAGACTCATCGTTGGGTGCAGGAAGCAAAAAAAACACAGGCTATCACCTTCTTACGGGTGCGACGGGGCTCTTGGGATCCTACCTGCTCCGCGACTGTTTGTTGGCCGGTCGCCGCATGGCCGTACTCGTTCGGCCCTCCAAGTCGGAATCGGCGCGGCAGCGCGTGGAGACGTTGCTGCGGCATTGGGAACTGTCGCTGGAAATTGCCTTGCCCCGGCCGGTTGTGTTGGAAGGCGACCTTAGCGAAGTTGACCTCGGTCTGGACAACCGTACGTTGAACTGGATCGAGCGGCACTGCACGTCGGTCTTCCATAATGCGGCCAGCCTTGTCTTTCGCGGCGATGACCAGGACGGCGAACCCTACCTTTCGAATGTGGAAGGCACGCGGCGGATGTTGGAACTCTGCCGCTGCACCGGTATCCGGCAGTTTCATCACGTGTCGACGGCCTATGTCTGTGGCTTACGGGAAGGCCGCGTCTTGGAAAGCGATGTCGACATTGGCCAGACGCCGGGGAATGTTTATGAAAAGACGAAACTTCAGGCCGAAAAACTCGTCCGTTCAGCCGATTTTCTCGATCGGCCTACGATCTACCGCCCGTCGATCATCGTCGGCGATTCGCAAACCGGCTACACGACTACCTACCACGGCTTTTACGCCCCCTTGAAGCTGGCCCATACGATGGCCAGCAAAGTCGCCCGCGGGGCTACGGCGGGTGATTTACTTGTGGCGGCGCTGGGGATCAAGGCCGGCGATCGGAAGAATTTCGTGCCTGTCGATTGGGTTTCGGCTGTGATGTGCCATGTCCACGGGCGGCCGGAGTTCCACGGCACGACCTATCACGTTACGTCGCCCTGCCCGCCGTTGGTCCTGGAGATGGCCTCCGTGATGCAGGAGGTTGTCGAGGATCTTTCGCCCATGGCCGATCCCGAATCAAGTTGGAACCTTGACGGAGAATGGTTCGCCAAGACCTTTCGGGACCAGTTAGGCATCTACGGCGCCTATTGGCGCGACGATCCCAAGTTCGATATGGCCAACACATTGCGCGCGGCGCCGCATCTGCCTTGTCCGAAGCTGGATCACGAAATGATGTGGCAGCTTGCCCGCTTTGCAATCGACGCGAACTTCGGCCGCGTCCGTCGTGTCAAGCACAAGCCGGATTTCGACGTTCACAGCCACATGGGGCGAATGCTCCGTAGTCGGGTCGAGATGTTCGAGGGAGGGCCGGCGCTTGCCCGCCTGGGCATTCAGGTCGATGGTCCCGGCGGCGGCCAGTGGGAATTGCTCATCCGCGACGGCCGGCTGGTGTCGATTGACGATGGCGTAAGTGCGCGGAGTACCGCTGTTTTCCGCGTGCATTCCGCCACTTTCAGCTCCCTCGTCCACCGCAAGCTGAGTGTTACGCAAGCGGTGCAGGCGGGCCAAGTGCGCATCGAAGGCAACGGCCTGGACCGTCGCCGCCTGGAAGCCGTCTTGCAAGCCACCGCTCTGGCCGCCCCGGCGGAAGTCGTGGGCTGATCGCTTACGCCGCTTCGGCCGCGTCGTCAATCACGCGGACCGGCGACGGCGCGTAAAACTGATAGCGCACGCCGCGCCAACGATGGGTTCGCGCAAAAAAGGCGGTGGCCAATGCGGCAAAGTGTACGACCTGGGCCAACGGTATCGTCATCGCGATGCGGAGCCACCCTCGGACGCCAAATCCGGTGGTCGTCTCACCTCGATCCAGGATAATCCGACGGGCACAGCACTCCAAGGGAATGACCATGAGGACCATCGATGCCCAATAGGTGCTCAGGGCCGTGCCGATCCAGGCCGCCGCGTTCCAATGGGCAGTTGCCGCGGCTACCGTGCCCAGCAGACAGGAAAGCGCCAACGTAACCGTTGTGGCGATGCCATGCCCTACCACGACCCACCACCAGGGGTTGTGCAAACGCACCGTCAACAATTGCCGCTCGAGAAAACCGAACACGCCTTTTACGTTGCACGTTTCCCGATTCACCATCACCAGCGAGGGCGAAAAGGCAATTCCGTATCCGTGGGCCCGGGCACAGCGGCAAATGGTGCTGTCTTCGCCAAAGGCGTGGGCCAGCCGCTGCCGTAAATCAGACTGTCGCAAGAAGTTCGTACTGATGGCCAACGATCCGCCCCAACCAATCTTGTACCAGTACATCTGCACCACGGCAGCCGCATTCCAAAGGTAACGGACCAAGGAGCCGGCCGTGGGCTTGGCGGGCATGTACCAGCGGTTCCCCGACGCGACCCCGATCCGCGGATCCTTCAACGGCGCGGCTAACTCGCGCAGCCAAGTGGTATGCGGAATCGTGTCGGAATCCAACAGGGCCACGATCTGGTGGGCGTCATCAATGTGCGACATGGCTTGCAACATGCCAGCGATCTTGCGGCTGCTCGTGGCCAACCGCTCCGTCAGCGGCAAGACGTGGACGTTCTGTTTTTTGCATTGCCGCGCCAGCTTATTGACCACGGGCCACGCGGCGTCATGGATGCTATCAACCACGATCCAAACATCGTAGTCGGGATAGTCTTGGTGGAACAAACCCTTCAGGCACGCCGGCAGGAAGGGGTCGAGTCCGCGCACGCAAAGAACGACAGCGGCCCGCGGACATTCGCTGTCGGCCAACGCCGGCCGTCGGAACCAGTAGAGAAAACGGACATAGGCAAACAACAGGGCAGATTGGCCCAGGATCAGGCCCGCAATGATCCACGTCAGAGTTTGGACCAGGGATTCCACGAGTGGCAGTGGAGAATTCGGCATGCGCTGCTTCCCTGCGGCGGCCAAAGTAAACGATCATGAAGCAAACGCGGACCGTCAAGCACGTACACGGCACGTTGTGCCGGTGTAAGCGTGATCGGTCTATTGTGCCGAGTAAGTTTTGACGAAAACTGCCGATTGTTGTGGCCGGGGGGGAAGTTGGCGAGCATTAGCGAAGAAGCAAACTCGCCGGATTAAGGCGGACTTTGACGGGGCCGTTAGCAAGCTAAGCCGGACCGATGAAAATCACATGGCTTGCCAGGGGAGACCATCCGAAGCGTTCCGCGAAAAGCGGGAAGGTAGCAGCAGCGCAAAATATTGGGGTCTCTGACGTGCCACATTCCACAGTGGCAAAAAGGGCGGTAAGGGCAAGGTAACCGTCCGATTTACTTCCGTCAGAGACCCCACGGGCCAGTTTCACAATTCGACGACCGTTGGGATCGTCGCACCTCTCTTACGCATGCCGTGTGCCGAATCGAAAAAACTGCGGGAAAATCTTGATACATACCCATAACCTGCTTTGCTGCAATAGGTTATGAATTCAGGCTGACTAGGCTGGCGTTCCTAGTCTATTCGGTTCAATCCCGCCTGTTGTAGCGTTTCGCTACACTGCTGTATTGAAATGCTACAGCATCTTGCACAATGGTTGTTCCATCGAACCTGATGCTCGCGAGTTGTGTGGCCGTCATGTTCCCGACAAGGTGAGAAGCGCGGGCAGCTTGACCATTGGCGAAAACGCTCGTCAGTTTGCTGCCAATCGGACGGGGATGCAAGTCCCAGGAAACGAAGTCTCGACTCATCTCCAAGAAGAGCACAAGCCGAGATCACGGGTGGCCAGGCAAAGCGTCTGCTGGCTCGTCGCTGTTGCCAAACGGCCTCAAGGCGACTATTATTAGGGGGTCTTGCCTGCCGCGCGACCACTATTTTTGACCCTGTGGCGGCGCAACCATATCCCCACACTAACTAATTCTTGGAGACCGTGTCATGTTGGTTACCCGTAGCGTGCTGGCGTCGATTGCCTTGCTGATCGGAATCTCAAGTTCCCTGGCCAGACTGGAAGCAGCCGACGCAACGGCCAATGCCCTGGAAGGCGTGCGCTGGGTCGGCCCCGCTGTTACCCTGGAGGCACTCCGCGGCAAGACAGTCGTGCTGATGGACTACGCCACTTGGTGCCCCAAGTGTAACAAGTGGTCGGGCGACGTCTGCAAACAACTCAAGGAATTCATCACCGACAAACCGGTCGTAGTCTTGGCCATCAATAACGACGAGACCCCCGCCAACGTCCGGCCCTATCTGGAAGCCCGCAACTTCTTCGCCCCCAACATCATCCACGGCTACGATGCGAACGTCGCCAAGCGGAACGGCCTGCCGGACCTCTGGGGTTACATGCTCCTCGACCCCACGGGGAAAATCGTCGAAAAGGGCAATGTCGGAGCTTTTTATCCCGATAATTCGAACGCGCTGATCAAGAAGCTCCAGGCGCAGACCAATCTGGGCGAATTCGCCGTGATCGATGCCAAGATGTCCGATGAAGTGAAGACGGCCTTTTGGCCGATGGAACTGGGGCAAGCTCCCAGCGCCGAGCTCCGCAAGTTCCGCGGCGAGGAGAAAGAGCAGGTCGATGCGGCCCTGGCCACCTATGGCGAAAAACAACTCGATAAGATTCACAAGCTGGCCGGAGGCGACGTCGAGAGCCAGTTCGCGGCCTATGCGCGCGCCACTGCACTGAGCCTGCAGTTCAAGGGGACAGAGAGCGCCAAGCTGGCCAAGAAGGCCGCCCAGACCCTGGAGACCAACACCAAGTTCAAACGCGAACTGTTGGCGAAGAATGCCTACGAGCGCTGCGAAAGAACGCCCGCCACGACCAGCCGGGCCTCCGCGCTGAAGTCCCTCATCAAGCGTTTCGACGGGACCCTCTACGCCGACAAAGCCAAGGAAGCGCTCGAATCGGCGGGCGGAGCGGCCAAGACGGGGAAAACGTAAAGTCTTTTGGCGGGGTGTAGGTCCTTTCTGCCGGAAAGGACCATTGTGCGCCGACCTGTCGAGCAATGCGAAGTTCTTCCCGCGGTTCGAAATACAATAGTCCCTCTCGGCAAGAGGGACCTACAGTAGTTCCGGCCCAAATCCCGCTGCGTTTCGGGCTACGCATTTCTCCTGGCCATCCTGCGCGCCGCGCTTTACTTTTGCCCCCGGCCATGTTATTCTGCCTGTTGGCAAGAAGAAAATCCGCCCGGACGAATTCGTCGCGGCCGCAACCAACAACGGAGAATTTGTATGAACGAGGGACTGTCACGCCGGAGTTTCCTGAAAGATACGGCCCTGCTGGCCGGGGCCGTGGTCGCCATGCGGTCAGTCGACGGCCTAGCGGCCGCCGAAACACCTGCCGCCATGCCCATGATCCGGCTGGGAAAGGTCGAAGTCTCACGGCTGATCCTGGGAACTAACCCCTTCTTCGGCTATGCCCATCAGGACGGCCCTTTGGGCGACGAAATGAAGCAGTACTTCACCGACGAGCGGATCATGCATGTCCTCGACGAGGCGGCCGCCCTGGGCGTGACCGCAGTCTCGGCGCCGCCCTTCCCGGAGTGGATCCGGCTGTTCAAGAAGTATCGCGAGTCGGGTGGAAAGCTGGCCACCTGGATCGCCCAGCCCCACGGCTCGCCCAAGAAAATGAAGGAGGAGATCGACTCCTGCGCGAAAGGGGGCGCCAAGGCCGTCTACATCCAAGGGCACCGCGTCGAAGAGCAGTTCGAAAAGAACACGTTCGAGGTCGTGCGCGGCTGGCTGGAACACATCAAGAGCCACGGCATGGCGGCGGGCATGGCCTCGCACCGGCCCGACATCCACCCTACCGCCGAGAAGCTGGGCTTCCCTACCGACTTTTATTTCCAGTGCTTCTTCCGCGTCGATCGGCATCCGGAAAACTATGCGATCGAATGCCGCGACCATGCCGTGGAAACCATCCGCTCGATCACCACCAAGCCGGTCATTGCCTACAAGATTCTGGGCGCGGCCCGCTTGCAACCCGAAGAGGCCTTCACCTACGCCTTCAAGCACATTACGGCCAAAGACGGCGTGTGTGTCGGCATTTTCAACAAGCACAAGCCGGGCATGTTGGCCGAAGATGCCGCATTGGTACGGCGGGCGGGGAAATAGTTCAGCCGCGGACTGTCTTAAAATTCGAAATCCGAAATCCGAAACGAATACAAATGACAAAATTCGAATGATCAAAACCGTTTTGGGCTTTTGTCATTTTCTATTTGAATTTATTTCGGATTTCGACATTCGAATTTCGTATTTCCTTCCTGCGTGGCCTGCGTTTCCCAAGATCGTGAAAGGTTGTTTGGCATGACCCCTGATTCCACTATTGTCGGCTCGGCCCACGTGGGCGGGAGCGACACGATCCGTCTGGGCCTGGTCGGCTGCGGCAATCGCGGCAGCGGCGCTTGCCTCGACGCCCTCACGACCCGCCGGCCCGTGCAACTAGTTGCCATGGGCGATCTGGTTGCCAGCCGCCTGCAGATCAGCCTCAAGAACCTGCTGAATCACGAGGAGGTCCGTGCCCGCATCGACGTCCCGCCGGAGCGGCGTTTCGTGGGTTTCGAGGCCTACCAGAAGGTGATCGACGCGGGCGTCGACCTCGTGCTGTTTGCCACGCCGCCCCATTTTCGGCCCATCCATTACGCGGCTGCCGTCAAGGCGGGACGGCACGTCTTCCTGGAGAAGCCCTGCTGTGTCGATGCCCCCGGTTATCGGCAGTTGCTGGCCGCCAACGAGGTTGCCAAGGCGAAACGTCTCTCCGTGGTGGTCGGCTTGCAGCGGCGGCACCAGCCGCTGTACTTGGAGAAGATCAAGAAGATCCGCGACGGCGCGGTTGGCCAGATACGGCTCGTGCGGACGTATTATAATGCCAGCGGCACGCGGCCGGGCGCGCTCCGGCCGGCGGAGATGAGCGAGATGGAGTACCAGATCCGCTATTGGAACCTCTTCTGCTGGCTCTGCGGCGATCACCTGGTGGAGCAGGCCTGCCACGAGATCGACGTGGCCAACTGGATCATGGACTCCCATCCCGTCCGCGCCAACGGCATGGGCGCGCGGCAGATCCGCACCGGGCCGGGCACGGGCGATATCTACGATCGACACATGATCGAGTTCGAGTATGCCGACGGCACGCGCCACTACTGCCAGGCCCGGCAGCAGCCGGGCACCTGGGAGCACGTCTCCGAAAACGTGCATGGTACCTTGGGCGAGATGACCTTGGGCGTGGGGGCCTGGGGCCTGGGGGCCAGGATCACGCCGCGAATGCTCCGCAGCAAGGAGTTTCTCGAACAGAATCCCTATCAGCGCGAGCACGAAGACCTGATGGCCAGTATCCGCGGCGACGGGCCTTATCGCTGCGAGGCCGACTACGGCGCTAGCAGCGCCATGACGGCCGTCATGGGACGCATGGCCACCTATTCCGGGAAGTTGGTCACCTGGGACGAGGCCACCCGGTCCGAGTTGCGACTGGCCCCGGACCGTTATGCCTTGGACGCCCAGCCGCCCACGGTATCCGACGCCCAGGGGAACTATCCCACGCCGATTCCGGGCGTCACGCGGGCCTGGTGAGTTTCGCGGTCGTCGGGTGCGTGCAGACAATTCAATCGGAGAGGGGGCCGAATGCGGTGCAACCGGGACATGCGTGCGGTACGGGTTGCGGTGCAAGACCTAGCCGGCGTTTCGCCGACGGTCGCCGTATAACGCGGGAGTTCAAGTACGGGCGGCAAGGCCAGCCGTGCGACCGCGTAGCGGTCACCTTTGAATAGCCGCGGGTGGAGCGCAGCCCAACCCGCGGAGTCGGATTCATGTGGTTGGCTGTGCCACGTAATGGCAAGACAGGGTTCACGCCAGGTATGGTTCGTCGTACGGAACGCCGTTTTCGCGGAGCAATCGCCGATATTCATCGAGCAGCAATTCCGTGCGGTGACGCTCAGCCTGACCCTTGATGTATTCGTTAGAGTGCCAAGCAATCGTAATCCCGCAGTTTCCGCTATACGAGCAACTACCTTTAGCGGAAACAGAATGCGCTGGTGGATGTACAAAATCGCCGCAAGAACGCAAGAAGGCCCGTTTTTTCGAATTGGTCACACCACTGCCTGACCCGATACGGCGGGTTGCTCGCGGCGGCCAAGGCGGGAGAAACGTCGCCGGACGCACTTTTTTCTGACGCATGCCATTCTTGCGGCCTGCAAACCGCGTGAGACCGGCCGCCGCGCAGAGATCAATACCGGTAAGCAGGAACGGGTCACTCCGCCTTGGAAGGCGAGAGCATCGCGGCCGACGGACTGCGCAACGACGTCTGCGGCGCGGGCTGCGGCTGCCAGTGAGCCGGCAACATTAACAAGGCCACGCCGGCCGTCGCCACCAGGGCACCGCCGATCGCCCGCACACTCACACGCTCGCCGAAGACATAGATCGAGAACGGCAGGATCATCACGGGAATCGTCGCCAGAATCGTGGTTACCACGCCTTCGTGACAGTTCTGCAAGGCAAACATGCAGACCGATACGCCGATGACCGTGCCCACAATCGCGCCGCCCAGGACAATGACCATCGGTTTGCGTTGACGGGTGGCCGCGGCGATCGGCCGCCAACGGCCCAGCAGCGTGATCAGGAAGACATAGCCGACCAGTGCGCCGAGAATACGGATCAACGCCGCGGCCGCGGGATCATAATTGGCGACACCGTCTTTGGCCAGTACCATCCCCGCGGATTGGGTCACCGTGGCCACAGTGGCCAGGAATAGCCCATAGCGCAACTGCTCGCGGCCGCGGGCCTGCTGGTCGCCGCCGCGTTGTTCCAGCACCACCCACAAGACGCCGGCCAGCGTGATGCACATCGCCAGCCACGCCAGCGGGCCGATACCCCCGCCACGCCAAAGCCAGGATACGAGCACCGCCAGGGGCGGCGTGAGCGAGGTCACCAGCAGCGAGAGCCGCGGCCCAATGACCAGAAACGCCTTGAACAGGCAGAGATCCGAGACGAAAAACCCCAGGAAGCCGGACCCGCCCAGCATCAACCAGACCCGCCGGTCGGCATCCGTGGGCCATGCCAATCCGCGCCAGGCGTAACCGTAGGCCATGAGCATGCCCACGGCCATCACCAGCCGCAGAAAACTCACCGCCAACGCGCCGAGGTGCTTGCCCGCCGCGGTCCATGCTACCGCCGAGAGAGTCCAGAACACGGCCGTTGCCAGCGCCGCCAATTCGCCGATCTGCTCGTGGGTCATCAGTGTTTTACAGGCCCTCAACCTCCCAGCCCTGACGATAGGTCGAGCGCACGAAGTGGTTAGCCTCGGGCAGGTTCGTCACCTGCAGATTGGCCGCATCCCATTGCAGCTTCTTGCCAGGGAAGCGGGCAGCCAGCACGCCTAAGAGGACCGTCTCGGTCAACGGGCCGGCAAAATCGAAGTTGGCCGAGGCCGTGTCCGTGCCCAGGCAGGCATTGACCCATTGCACGTAGTGGTCGCGGCCTGCCAGCTTGGGACGCTTGTATCCGGCAAACTTCTCCCGCGGCAGCAATTGCGGCCCGCCCACGTGTGGCAACAAGATGCTGCCCTTCTCGCCGATGAAGATCGAACCATTGCCGGGCAGGTGCTGGTCCTTGCCCAAGGGGACAAGCGATTCGGCGGGCAGGTGATGGCCGTCGTACCAGGTCAGCGACAGTGTCTTGCCGGCGGCATATTCGTTGCCGGGAAATTCATAATGAATGATCTCCCACTCCGGGAACATGTCGTCGGTGCAGCCGGGACCCTCGACCCAAACGATATTGGGACTGGTCAACTTCAAGGCCGCGAAAGGCGGGTCGATGATGTGGCAGCCCATGTCGCCCAGGGCACCGCAACCGAAGTCCAGGATCCCGCGCCACACGAAGGGAGCATAGGCACCTTCCACGTAGGGCCGCTGCGGCGCGACGCCCAGCCAGTGGTCCCAATTCAGTTCATTGGGCACGGGACTTTGGCCCTTGGGTCGCGAGCGGCCTTGCGGCCAGCCGGGCCGGTCCGACCAGGAGTGGACCTCCTTGATCTTGCCGATGGCTCCGCTCTGGATCAGTTCGGTGGCCATGCGGTATTCGATCGACGAGTGGATCTGGATGCCCATCTGCGTGACCACCTTTGCCTGCCGCGCGGCGGCGGCAATCTGCCGCGCTTCGTGAATCGTGTGCGTCAGCGGCTTCTGGCAATAGACGTGCTTGCCACGGTGTATGGCCGACATGCTGATGGGGGCATGCATGTGGTCCGGCGTGGAAACGCTCACGGCGTCAATCTTCTTGTCCAACTGGTCCAGTAGTTCGCGCCAATCGCCAAACATTTTCGCAGCGGGAAAGCGGGCTGCGGCGGCCTTGCGATTACCCTCGTGGACGTCGCACACAGCGATCATCTGGATTGGCCCAGCGGCTAAGCAGCCGATATCGCCTCCACCCTGGCCGCCGACACCGATCGAGGCCAGGTTCAATTTTTCGCTCGGCGGCGTTTGACCGGGGCCGCCCAGTACGTGGCGGGGAATAATTTGGATGCCAAAAGCGGCCGCGGCGGCCGTTTTCAAGAAGCTGCGACGTTGCATGGCGGGTGGGTCCGGGGGGAAGGTGGAAAAAGGACAGGCAAGAGTCTCTTATTCTCGCCTGAAGCCGCCGTAAAGTCAACTTCTTCGCCCGGATCATGCACTCTGCTTCGCGATCAGAATGCCGGGCGGGCGCGACGGCCATTGTTCGGCCGGTTACTGCCGGAACTGTCCGCAGACCCCGAGGGTTGAGAAAAACCAGCCGGTGGCGCCAGGCCGTCCGTGGCTGAAGCGCCATTGCCAGACAACTGCGGACCGTTGGTCGGCAAGGGGACGGAAGGATCGGTGTTCCCGTTGCTACCGGCCGGCTGTGAAGTGGCTGGCCATGCCGGCGCAGTGTTGGAGTGATTGTCTGCAGGCGGCGTAGCGGCCGGCCATGCCGGCGCAGTGCCGGAGCGATTGTCTGCGGGCTGAACGTAGTTCGACGACGATGCTGCCGGTCTCGCCGCCCGACGATCGTTTTGGCTGGGCGGGGCATAGGGAGCCGATGTCGGGTTGACATACGCCGGTCGCATCGCGGTGGCCGAATCGAAACTCGCCGGCCGATCGGAAACGGTCGGCCCGTCCGGCGAACGAAGCGGGTTTTGCGGCGTTTCGTCATCGACGGGGGCACGCCATAGGCAAACGCCGCCGCGCGACGGCTCGTGGGAAGCCGAGGCCAACAACCGTCCGTCGCGCGAGAACTGCAGGGCCTCGACCGTGCCGTTGTGCTTGAGTGTCAGCAGATCCTCGCCGGTGGGCACGTCCCAGATCACTACGTTGTTGTCCGCGCTGCCAGAGGCCAATGTCTTGCCGTCGGGCGAGAAGGCCAGGCTCCAAACCAATCCCTCGTGTTTCTTTACGACATAGGGCTTCATCGCGCCGGCGGAATCCAGCGGCCAAAGCGCGATCTCGCCATTGGTGCAGCCGACGGCCAGGATATGGCCGTCGGGCGAAAAAGCCACGCTATGGCCCGTGGGGCTGGCAATGGCCGTCGCATGACCACTCCGCAAATCGATGATGTTCACCGTGCGGGCCGCCTGGCCAACCGCAGCGGACAGCGCGCATACGGCCAAGGCATTGCTATCGGGCGAAAAGGCCATGCTGACCGGGGTTATACCCTGGCTGATCGACCTGGGCTTCTGGCGGTCGTCCAGGGCGCAGAGCACGAGTTCGCCCGTTTCGAACTTGCTGCGAAACTTGCCCGTGCCGACGGCCAAGGTCTTGCCGTCGGGCGATACGGCCATGCAACTAACCGCCTGATTGAAGCTAAAAGCAGCGGCCACGGCCTGACGGGTCTTGAGGTCCCAAATGCGGACCGTCTTGTCGACACTGCCAGTGAGCAGTTTGTCCGTCAACAAGGGGGCGACGCAGGTGATCACGCCACCGTGGCCCTGCTGGCCGGCAGGGTTGCCTTCGC
>CAZTPX010000101.1:0-35162 GCA_964615095.1 uncultured Planctomycetaceae bacterium
CTTAGATGCTCCAGGAGGGGCAAGAATTCCCTAAATTCTTGAATAATCCGGGCTAGTCCTGCCACCCAGGGTCGAGGCCCCACGCCCGCCGCCATCGCTCCGCATCGGCCGCCGTGTTCGCGGCTGTTGGCATTGAGGCCGTGGGTTGGTGAAAAGCTACTAAGACTGGCACCGAGGCCCGCGTTGGGGCCAACGCCGCGGTATTGGGGCAAAGACCATTATCCGAGAGGGTGCCGCGGCTCTCGGTGGGCGCATCCGTTGCAGTAGTTCTGCTTGAACGCTGTGATTACGGTCTCGTAATCCGGGTGAGCGATGTTGGAGTGATGACCGAGTCTCGTACATACACAGATCCGCTCCGGGTCAGCCTGGTACGCGGTTTCCGGATGCTGTGTATGCGACAGTTCTTGGTGGAGTTGGAGATGGCGGCACCAGTCTCGCCGTTCTTGAGCCATTACCCGGCCCGCGAAGCAGTCTTTTTCGATGAGCGGTAAGCGATCGTCCGAAATCCCCAGGGACTTCAGCGTCATTCTCGCCATCGCACGGATCTCGTCATCGGTCTGAGACAAGGCGATCTCATCATCGGTCGGTTGGTGCTGGATCTGTGCAATGAACTGGTGCAGCACGGTCTGGCCGTCCAAGTGCTCTGCCGCCTGCGACGCAAGTCGTTCGTAGTTCATAGCCCGTGCAACCGGCAGAATGGAGGTGGCTAAAGCCCTCGCCGCCTCCTCGTCCTCGCAGACGCCGTGGAGATCCGCCAGCAGCATTTTAACTTGGAACTCGCCGGAAAGACTGCCGGCAAGTCGGTACACCTCAATGGCTTGGGTGGCATCTTCGGTGAGTTCGTCGACGATTGTCCGCGGGGGCTTCTCGTCCGTCCCCTGCGTCAGCGCGTTCATCCGACGCCGAAGCAGGAAACTCATGTAGAGTCTCAGACGCGCGGCTATGGTGTCCGCGATCAGCAGCGGATGGCCGAGTTCTATTGCTTGGTCACGGAGCGCTGACGCATGCTTCTCCCATTCTGCCCAGCGTTCGGCTGCCTTTGTTGCAGCATCCGTGGCCATCGTCGCTGCCGAGAACCCCATGTTCTCCCGCATGGCGATACGGGCGCGGTCTTCGAGAAACTGCGTGTTCAAGTCGTCGCCTTCCGCGCCCAGCACGACCAGTCGGGCCTGAATCTTCTGGGCGGGGTGGGCATCCGGTGCGGATTCGATTTCGGCCGCCAACGTTTGCATCTCGTCCAGCAACTGAACTCGGCGCTCAGTCTTTCTCTCCGCGAGGCGTTGGTGGCGCAACACTTCCAAGCGGTGTTCGGCGGCCCGGATGCCGGTGAGGCGGCCGGCCCAGTCTGCTTCCATTCGGAGGTACGCAGCCAGGTCAATGCGGCCGGTGTGGTAGTCGCATGCGCCGCTCAGGTACTCTAGGAACTGGCGGTCGTCATCAGAGAGTTTGTCCTTCTCCAAGATGGCGGCGGCGAAGAAGCCTTTCGCCTCGTGGTACTTTCCGATGCTCGATGCCGCGAACGCTGCCACCAGCTTCAGACGGGGTTCCTTCGCCCGATCCGAATTGAGGAGGGCGTACCATTCCAGGACCTGCTTCCCATAGCCGGAGGAGACGATGGTCATGCCGCTCTTCGACAGGCGCTCGTACAACTCGTTCGGGTCGGTACTGGCCAGGGTCTTCGCATTGATGCTCACCACCACATCTTCCGCCGGCGCTGACCGTGCCACCGATTCGTGGATCCGCCGGTGTAGTTGCGCCTCGTCGAGAACGCGATCGCGGATGGCCGGGAATTCGGCCGCCGTCAGTACCTTGGAGAATCGAATGGTGAACGTCCCCTGCTTCTTCCAATCCGGGTTACTGGCGTCCAGCCTCCGCCATTCGTCGTGTGCCCACGCAAAGCGGAGTTCGTTCAGCTTCGACAGCCAAATCACGTAGAGAGGACTCGGACCGTTGAGTAGGTAGTTGAGGTTTGCCGTGTCGATGGGCTGAGAGTAGGACCCGTCCTTGTTGAAGTCGCCCTTGTTCGCGGGGTCCGCATCCGTGCTCTTGAGCTGGACCTGCGCCCGGCAGTTCGTGAAAGAGCCATCAACCTTCACTTCCAGCGCCCCATCGACGCCCTTGTCGTCTACGCGTTCGTCGCGAAACAGAAACTGATCCTCCGGGAGCAGGTTCCCGAATGCCTTGATGCTCAATTGTTGCAGGGTGTCTTGCCGGTCACCCTTCGGAAGTGGACCAAGATCGTGGGACATGGAAAGGGTCCTCGAAAAAGAGATGCACTGTTCGCCCTTGCGGGCGCGTCCAGCGTCGGCCCGCAAGCCGGCGATTGCCCTTGGCGCACGGGCACGGAAACTTGATCTGAAACCGATAGACCGATAGGAAATTTAATTTCCCGCTCATTCCACCGATTATACCTGATCAAGCGTGTGAATCTAAGGGGGCTGGCAGGGCAGCCCCTGCCACCACCGGCCCGGCAGCCCCACGTTGGCCGCCGTGTTCGCGGCTGTGGGGCTTTCGGCCCACTGCTTGTAGCTTTCGCCAACCGGCTACCACCGGCCCCGGTTTGGCCCAAGGCCCGGCCTGGCCGCCGTTGGGGCTACCGTCGCGGTCGTGGGCCAAGGCCGTCGGGCCACATCGTCCCGGCTATTCCACCTCATTTTCCTAGCCGGATTGCGCCGAGCAGCTTCCGTTTCCAAGAATGGCTTGGTAAAATGACGGGACCATTCTCGATGAAAACAAGCGACCCGTCCATGACGACCATAGGCTGCGCGCTTATCAGAGTGGTGGTCTTGTTGCCTGGAGGATGGTGTCTTATGTTCCACACTACTTTCCTCAAGTGGTTCTACAATGAGGATCGGTTAAAACGCAGGGCCGAGAAGAAGTTCATATCTTCCCCCGGTAACGAGCAGCTCTTCCACGTAGATCAGCTAATCAAAGCGTTGGGGCGTCGGTCACTGCCGACGCTTGCTGAGTTTCTTCGCCACGGCTCAACTCAAGATGTGCATCACGGACTTATCGAAAGGATTGCGTCGTTGGGCGGAGAGGAGGCTGGCACGGTACTCGTTGCGTATTTGCACAGAAGCCTTAATCCCAGTTACTTTGCGGCGCATCAGTTGTGCGAAATGCAGGATCCACGTGCCTTTGAATCACTTATCTGGCTACTAAATAATTTAGCAGGTCACCACGAAACGACTCGTCGCTGTGTTGTTGAGAAACTCGGTGAATTAGGGGATTCACGCGCAGTAACGCATTTGATTGATCGATTGGGAGGTCCATTCGCAGACGAGGTTCTCACAGCTTTGGAAACAATTGTCGAACAGAACCCACATTCCGTCACGGAGAAAGACCTTATCGCCATTACGAATGTTGAGAAGGTTTATAAAAGTGACACTCACCGTGCCTACTTTGGGACGGAAGACTTTCAAACCGACTACTACGAACTCGATTTAACAAAGCTCAAGAGACTCGCCTCACAGGAACTGGCTCGACGTCGGAAAAAGTGATTGCGGGGCAGAAACGGTAATATGGCTGCGAGTCATTGCCGTCCACGGCCACTTCATTATAACCGGCATGTTTGGCATCGTCGCGCCCATTTCGCACACCGCCATCATACCGTCGTGCCTGATTGTGTGCCAGTACCGACACTGCCCGCCACCGCAGCCCTGCGTTTGCCGCTGTTGGCGTTGGGGCCGAGGGTTGGGTAAAAGCCCAAGGCCCGCCCCTGGCCCGAATCGCCGCGAACCCCTCGCCCTCCCGTGCCCATTGAATCAGTTTCAGACCTGGAACTGGGGCAGCCGGTTGTGTATGGGGTGGCGGCTTCCTTTTTTCAAATCCTTATCCGCCGCAACCCCCCGTCCACCTGGGATGAGTCAATGCCACCCCCGGCCCAAGGCTTAGCCGACGATCAACTCTGATCAGCTTCCGGTGGCCGGTCTTCCGGATCGTAGACATGCCCGCAGGTCTGACAGTGTAGCTGTTCGTCCTCGTCCCAGACCAGAAAGTCGTGCCGCCGCTCGCCGCACTTGGGGCAGCCGTAAGCCGCTGGCCACAAGTCGGCCTTGGCCTCTTCGGATTCCGAATCGCCGTGGCCCACCTTCCGCCCTTCGGCTTCGAGATGCTCGAAGTTGGGATACTCCGTGATCGGGGCAGCGACGATCTGGCCGGGGAACTTGTCCTTGATCAGTCCGGTCAGCCCGGCGAGCCCCGTGTTCCAGTGCCCCACGGTCTCCACGAGGGCCTTCACGTCGCGATTCTCCCAGAAGTGCCCCTCGTCCTTGACCTCCTCAAGAATGCCGATGGCCTTGGCCGCGTCGAGGAGCCGAATGACGGCAAGGTGGCAGCGGACGAAGTTTTCGATGCCACCCACGGTCGGGTTACTGGCAAACTGCGTTTTGCAGAACGAATGCCACATCCAGCCGTGCAGGCCCGTGGTCAACTCGCCATCTTTGGTCACGATGGTTTCGGAGTAGGTCGCCAGACCGAAATTGGCCACCTCGCACTCCTCGCCAGGCCAAGCCGAGAAGGCGATGATGTGCTTCGGCGTGGCGAAGTAGTAGCCCTCGCCGATCTGGATCAGGCGGCGGGCCTGTATCAGCAGCCAGCGTTTCCCTTCGTCGTCCTTATTGCCGATTTCTGGGTCGCACTCGGCCCCGGTAAGCTCGATGACCTCGCCGACCTCGGCCAGCGGTAGGTCTAGTGCCGCCTGCCGCAGTTTCTCGGCCTGCTGACGGGCCGCTGCCGGACTGTCGGCGTCGGATTTCAAGCTGTAGTGGATGCTCAATCCCATCGTGATTCTTCCTTTGTTGCGCCGATCATCGTGGTGATCGTCACTGTCTGCCGTCCCCACACACTAGCCTGCTGCGGAGATTCAATCCAGTCGGGGCCGAGAAAATCGCCCAGGAGGGCGGCAGGTTCCCTAAACTCATACTCTACCGAGGGGAATTCGGCCTCCGCCGGCACATCGGCCAAGTTTGTAAAGGCCCACTGTGACCTGGTGTGGCTGCGCTTGTGGCCAGTGTTGGGCGGATCTTGGCGGATCCTGGCCGGATCCGTCCCGGCCTGGCACCCGCCTGGGTGCCTCGTGAGCCTGTCTGTCGGCCCGCGGCCCGCGGAGCGGCGGCGGTGGCGGCCTGATCGGGGGCCGGGGCCGGCGGCCTGGGGCCACCGCCGCCCGTCGTTCCGCCACACGCGCAAACACGGCGGCGACAGCGGGCGAGTAGCGGCTCCTGGGGCCTGTGACCCGACCTGGGGCGTGCTCGCGGCACGGCGCAAACGTGGTGGCCACGGCGGGCAACACGGGCCAGGCGGACGACACCGGGCAAACGTGGCGGACAGAATGGGCAGGGACACACGGCAGAGGCGGTCAGATATAGCAGCAGCCAACGTACCAATGCAGGACGGCGTATCCGGCCACCGCCCCTTCCATCCCGGCTGCGGCGAGCAGCGACCACCTCGATACCCGGTTGGACGCGATGACCCCGGCGAGCGCGAAGGCGGCAGCCAGGGGAGGCGCAAACAACATCCGCAGCATCGACAGGGCAGCGCAGATTGCCCCGAGAGGCAAAGACGTTCGGCCTCTACCGAGAACGCCAGGCAATCGAGACTTGGTTGGAAAGCGGACTGCCATTTCATACGCTCCGCGATCATCCTGGCCACAAGCGCCCGGTAATACTTGGCGGGTTTGATGGCCATCGTGCGGCAGTCCAGGACATGGCCGGACACATCGAGGCCTGGCGGGCAAACCACGGTGGCGAGTATGGCTCGGACGAGTCCCTGATCGCCGAGCGTCTCTGGCCGACCATCCGCGACAAGACCCTGATCCATACCGAGTTTGGCGATCGCTACGGCCACGGCGGGATCATCCAACCGTTCCCTACGCGGCGCGCCGAGGGAATGCGATTCATCGGCGAGCGGATTTATGAGGATAATCAACCTAACGGTGACGACCGGGATTGCTATGTGGCAGCTCGGATGGCGGGTACAAAATAGACGAAAACCTGGATTTCGACAACTGTCCCTGCGGGTACACCCTACCTACTCACTGCACAGCGATTCCGCTGAACGAGCATCGGAGAAAGAAACAACATGGAAGCCGCGCTCCCGGCATTCAGCGGTGTTCAAATCGCCCCACGCGTCAAAATCCAGGAAGATCGAAGCGAACGGGTGCGTAGTCACGTACCCAGCGGGGTTCTGAGGAGACGGCGGCGTCAAAAGCATTTCCTTGACGGCAGCGCACTTACTCGCACCATGCGCGGAGAGAATCAGTTTTCCGGCGGAGAGGATTGAACGGATTCCCTGGCTGATTGCGAATCGAGAACTGGCAATCTTGATTTCGTTGTCGTCTCCGTCCCGCAGGTTGAAGTCAGAATCGTTATCTCGGCAGGTTGTATCGGCGAGTCGGACGAGCATTGTGTCCCCATCAGACCGTGCTGTGCCGGCCTCGACGAAGGCTAGATGGCCTTGCCGGCCAATGCCCAGAAGTTGGAGCCGTTCCTTGCCGATAGTTTGAAGCTTCTCGTCGTAGCGGAGATTGCATTGACGAATAGCCCGAAGAACAGGATGGGTCGCGTGTGGATGAATGAAAATCTCTGCCCCATCATCGCCGGACTCTGACATGGCTTCCCATTCGCCGGTCGACTCATTGAGAATCTCGGAAAGGCGGTCGCTGCTGACGGGCCGATCGTTCTCGAAGAAGCAGCCGCGAGGTACATAGACATTCTCTTCTCGAAAGCCCTCCGGTTTACCAGCCCGAAGGTGCTGCATTGCGTAAAGACGGTAGGTCGCGTATCCGCCGTTGACATATTCGTCCAAAAACAACGCGGAGGCGTTCCGAAAGCTGATCTCCCTCTCGTGTGCCATTGAGAACAGGCACTCATAGATGCCGCGCTGGGTCCTCCCTGTCGCGCCGCCAATGATTAACGGGTTGCCATCAAACAAGTGGTCAATGATGAACCGTGCAGCTCTCGCTTGCGATTGTCTCACATTTCGATCGAGAAAAACAGTTGTCATCTCTTAGGTCCTCTTTGTAAACGGGTTTAGCTATACGTCTTCTCGGTGTTTCATCTCCTCACCGCCAGAAGCGGCAGCCACCGCCTTGCTGGTGATCCTGGAGATTCTGGCCGTTCGGCTATTGACGCGGGTGTAGCACCGCAACGCTGCCGGTGCCGGTGAATCACCGGCACCGGCAGCAACGGCCTGGAGTTTGTCACGTTGAACATGAATGGGCCTAGTGGTCCAGATCGTGCGAATCGTATTTCCCATCCAGGAGCACCTTCTGCAAGGGATCGGCCCACTCGCCGTCGGCCTGCGCCGGGTCGGGAGTCTCGCGGCGAAACAGTTCGGCTCCGACGAATCCGTCGTGCAATTCGGACGACACCGAATGGTGGCCAGCGACGAGTTCGGGCAGCCGCAATGCAGCAAGGTGGTCTTTGACCTCGGCCAACTCGGCGATGTTTGTCGGGACGAGTTGGGTCTGGAATGCCAGATTCGCGGACTTCTTCACGGTCGCCAACGTCGAACCGTAACGAAACGCCAAATTCGGTGAGTATGCGCCGCCCAGTCCGCCCCACGCGCCGTCAAAGCTCAGGATTTCGACTCGGCCGAGCCCCGCGTATTGCAGCGCCCGGGCGAGAATTGCTCGTGCAGCCTGGTGCGCACCGTGCGGGTCGTGGCGCGGCGGCACGAAGACGACGGAAGGCCTCAGACGACGAAGGACGGCTGCCAGCCGTCGGATTTCCCCTTGGTCGGGTTGGTAATGTTTGCGGCCATAGGCAGCATTCAAACCAAGGTAGTGCAGTTCAGCGCCCGTGATCACGCACGCGCGTTCGTTCTCTTGCACCCGCAGCGCGACGATCTCCTCTGGCTGCAGGTTCTGAAACGACGGAGTGGAACTGCGGAAGCCGGGAAAGACCAAAATCTCCACGACGCGGATGGCACGGCTGGTCGCCCATGCGATTAGGGCAGCACAAGCGATTTCGGCGTCGTCCGCATGAGGGCTGATGATGACCATCACGGGGGTCAGCAAGACGCGGAGCAACCACTGTTCGATCCAGGCAATCGTCGGGGCCGGCCAGATGACGCCATCCCACGGTTCCAAGATATGCGACGCCGTCGCCTTGGGAGTGGATGAAGGTAAACTGATCATTTGCACAATTCCTTTCGGATTTGCCGCCGATGGCCTTACGGCCGCGACGGGCTGGTGTTGTTCGGAGCGGTAAGGATACAGGCCGAGTGATAGGCGAGGGGCCGGAACATCGGCGTGACGATTGATCGCAAGGCCCGCGATTTAGAACCGTGGGCATTTGCTTTTGCCGGGCCGGAGAGTAAGCTGAAGAATAGCGGGGCCTTCAGCAGGCTCCCCAACAGCACAGGGCGGGGCGCGCCAACGTCTCGCCCTGTCGTTTTCTGGCGGACCGCGGGGCAGGGTGTAGGCAATGCGATGATGAATCATTACTTCTCCTCAGAACAGCGGAAACCGAACACTCGCGTCATTCGCTAATTGATTGATAGCCGAAATCGAAATAAGCTGCAACTCCTTATCCGATAAGGAGTTAGAATAGTAACCCATGCGAACGTCGCATGCGATTCGCGGTTGTCGCAGACCCCTCAGAGCCGGCTTCGTGAAGGGCTGGCGCCAATGACAGCTCCGAATCTTGGCTGTCGTTTTCACGCGCGAAAACTTGCTCTAGCAACGCGAGGTGATGTTCTGCCGCTGATTCTGGCGATGGTAGAATGGCAGTCGGCCAATTTCCGAGGAATCTCAATGAAGGAGATATGCGCGTGCAGCCCGAACAGCGCCCCGACCCCGCGTCGGAGGAGACTTTCAGAGCCAATTCAAAACTAGCTACGCTGGCTCTAATCCCGTCAGCCGTGGCGTTTAATGTCGCGGTGGGCCTGACGGTGCATGTTGTAAAAGCCCCCGTCTACTTGGATTGCATCGGGGTAATTGCCACGGTTCTCATGGCCGGCTGGCGCGCTGGGCTCCTGGTGGGCGTCTTGTCGTTTGCAATCTCCGCCGCTATTGGGAATCCGCAAGTGATCTTCTTCACAGGGACTCCGATCGCCATCACCTTCTACACGTACCTCCTCGGAAAGAGGGGGGCATTCCGCACGATGCCGCGAACCATCGTAACCGGGATCGGCATGGGGCTTCTCGCTGGCGTCATCTCTGCCCCGGTCGCTGCCAAGCTTTTTGGCGGTGTGACTTCGGCAGGTTCGTCGATCGTTACCAGTTTCTTCTTGGCTACTGGCAAGTCTCTGTTGCAGTCCGTCGCATTGTCGGGCACGGTTTGTGAGCCAATCGACAAGGTAGCCCAGTGTTTGATCGCGGTATGGCTCGTGCGGAGCGTTCCGCCGGACCTGCTGGCCCGCTTTCGAGGTGGAGTGCTACAGCAAAACCTTCCAGGCCTCGATCGCGATGAGAATAGTCCCGCCTAAGCAACGACTTTTCGCTTCCGCCATCGGCGTTCTAGCCGCATTCATTCTTGAGAATTGGGTTGCGCTGGCGATGGCCTGGGGTGCAGTCCTCTTGCTTCTCTGCATCGCAGGATTGTTGGGTCGATACCTGCGATTTGCAGTTGCTGTTCTTGTACCGTTGGCTGTGATGCTGGCATTGACGTGGGGACTTGTGACGCAGGCCCCTCCGGGGGCTCCGCTCGGAAGCGATCGTGAGGGTGGCATAGTGTTTGCCGCGGTCGTCGTGTTGCGAGTTGCCGTAGCGGCCGGTATTCTTCAGCTCTGCCTGCTGTCGCTGCCTTCGCGTTTGCTGCCAGGTATGTTGCGTGGGTGGGGATTGCGCGGCGAGTACTTTGTTGCTGCCCTGGGTGCATACGCCGTTGTGCCGGAAATCGCTCTTCGCATGGACCAAGTCGTAACAGCATATCGCGCTCGGGGATTGCTCCCGAGCGGACGTTGGGCTGCGATATGCCGTTTGCCTCGCTTGCTACGCCCGTTGTTCGTCTGGTCGATCCGGGCCGCAGTACAAAGAGCCGATCTATGGCAACAGCGAGCGTTGCTGCTACGCGCTGAGCGGCTCGCAGCAGGAACCAGCGAATGGTCGACGGCGAGGGGCATTCTTGCTATCTCGGCTGCTCTGCTGTTTTTGGTCTCGGCTATTGCTGTTCGTTGCAAAGTGTTTACTTGGTGATGGGATCATGCCGTTGGATACTTCAGCACCCGATCCCAGCGCTATTCTTCGGGAGGGCCATCCTCTTGTTGCGGTAGACGGCCCAAATTTCTCGGGTCGGACGGAGTTTCTGAAGACCTTCTGTGCCCGCCTTAGAGAGGGTCACATTTATGTTGGCCCAGAAGTCTACAACGCGCTTTCCGGACTGACATCGACCGTCCGTCAAGAAATCGAACTGCATTACGGCGACCCATTACTGCCGCTCCACATATCCGGTGCTGTGAGAGAGTTGGGGCTCGATTCCCTGCTTGACCAACACCCCGGCACGATTTCTGGCGGCGAGCAGGCGTGTCTTTCGGTGCTGTGTGGCTTGGCATTATTACCCAAGGGCATTGCAATCGATTGTGGACTCGAACAACTCGACCAAGTAAGACTTTCGCAAATGCTCGATCTGCTTGGGCGGAATGGGCCTCCGGACGGTGCCCTGGTCGTGGACAATCGCCTCCACGAGTGGCCCATTCCTGTGCCAGCGGTCCCGATCTCTGCGCTGCGTCGCGGGCCGTTGCCGCGCCCGCCTGCTAAGCCGATTGAACTCGGTTCTCTGGGGAGTATAATGGGCTGCATGGCCCCTTCCATCCGTATTGACAATCTGTGCGCTGGCTATCGCCGAAGGCCGAACATTCTTCGCCAATTGAGCCTGAGTCTCAAACCTGGCATCTACTCATTGTCGGGCCCAAACGGGGCAGGAAAATCAACGCTGGCCAAAGTGCTGAGCGGCGTGCTCCGGCCGACCGCCGGCGCGGCATCAATCAACGGCAAAGTTGCTAAATTATGGCGCGAACCTGGGCGATTAGTCGTCTTTGGACTCCAAAATCCCGACGTGAGCCTCTTTGAGATTACGGTTCTCGACGAACTGCGAGCTGGGGCTGGCACGGGGCCAGCAGCCGAGCGGCGCGTTGCGGGTCTAGCGCGAGCTTTTGGACTTACGGAGATTCTGACCGCCAACCCCTTGTCACTCCCCTTCCCCATTCGCAAACGGGTGAGTTTGGCGGCAACGTTAGCATGCCCGGCTCCCTGGTATTTCCTCGATGAACCTGCCCTCGGCGCCGACAGGGAGACCACCGCTACGTTGGCCGAGCTTATCAAGGAAGTCGCTGCCGCCGGCCACGGTGTCATCGCCGTCTCCCACTCGCACTTCTTTCATGCATCGCTTGCTGGTATCCCATTGCGCATGCACGAAGGACGCATTCAGGAGGAGCTAGGATGTCGGCAATAACTTCCAAGAAACTCCGTGGAGTCGAAGTGCAGCGTATTCTGAATACGTTGAATGTTCCAACGGCGCAAACCCTGGCTTCGCTCCTTACCAGTCACCCGAAAGCTCACGGATGCAAGTGCATCGATGGTTGCTATTCCGTCACGTACCCGTTCGGTCACGACATTGTCCGTCGAAGTACTGTGAATCGGGAAGGGTTAACAGGCATTTCCTCTCCTCCTCCCTTTGAAACGTCGCGCCACTGGCTCGGGATTGTGGTAAGAGGAAATGTTGTGATTTCGACGATGCCTGGGTTATCGAGCAAAGACTCGTTCGAGAGCGTCTCAAGTGCAATCGCCGAGACGGACAAGACGGGCAGGAATCTAGAGGCTATGTTGACTCCGAGCCAGTGCTTAGAATACCGCACAACCATCGAGCGTGTGTTCGGGGCAGGTGACATTTTCTTCGTGTGGGAACTCGTCAGCGCGCTGGCCGACAAGTACTTCGACGCCAAGCCATTACCCGAGCCCTATGTTTACGATATTTCATCAGGGAACGGCTACCCTCTTCTGGTTTGGCCGCTTGGTAGTCTTCGGCGATCGGGGGAAAAGGGTTTCAAGTCCCAAAGGCAATACCAGCTATTGCGGTACAGTTGTACGTTGATTAAGCGACTCGCTCCTAATGTGAAGGATTGGGAGGCATTGGATTCCGAGGTTCTGTGGCTTCCATGCCCATGCCTAGTAGAAGATTCCCAATTCCGCGAGTTCATGTATGCTTTGGGATGGCACCAATCCACTGCAAAGCGTCAGCAAGTCGCGAGATATGAGCGCGTTCAGAAGAGTATTCGGTCGGGATTCCGTGGTGATCCTTATCTTAATCCCGACCAATATGGGCCCTGCGTAGCTGCCACGCTGTGCTATCTGGACGACGCACTTAGAAGGTTCGTGCCGCTATATCGCTTTATTGATCATGAGGATTCCCAAGATCCTTTCTGCGCGATCGCGACGACCGTGAAAGCCTCCTTGACGTCAAGAGATGGAGATGCCGATCGCTTTCTTTTGGCGCCACATTTAGACGGCCAGGGAGGTCTACTGTCACTCAGCATGCCAATCGCGTCAGGTCCAGTTCCTTCCCTGCCTGCGAATTGGGATCTCTGGAAGCAAGGGTTTGAACGGATCTGGAGCCACTGGCCGCGAAAACTCGACGGCGATCTTGGAAAGCTGACTGAATGGAAGAACAACAACGGTGTTCTCGTGGCGGGCACAATGGGCAAACGGGGTGAAGGCGACGGTCTCGCGAGCCGCAACTGTCCCTTTCTCCGTGGATGGGTCGAACTGCGAAGAGGTGCTGGGGATGTGGTTAAATGAAGATTTGTCGAACGCTTGAATGGTGAACCCATGACTAAATGCGTGCTTTTCATCAACGGGGCGTCGCAGGATCCTCGGCATGCATACTTCGGCTGGCCGACCTCCTTGCTGTACGCGATCGGGCCCAGCGTAGAGGCGATGCGCACGGGGCAACTGGATATGCTGTGTGAGCCCGAGCTGTTTGACACGGGAAAGTGGATCAGCCCAATTGATGACGTCGCCATATTCGCAGCGTTCGACGAACGACTTGCCAACGTTGACATCCTCTGCGCAAGCGCGACCTACGATTCGTTGTGGCCCGTTTTGCGTCTTTTTCAGCGCGCCAAGAATCGTAAGCCTGAGGTCGTCACGCTCCTCGGGGGGCCACATGTGGACGAGATTCACGAACTCGGGCGGTTCAATGACGCGGACATTCACCACGACATAGTCGACTACGCGATCGCGGGCGATGCGGAGCTGGCCTTGCTGGCGCTACTTAGGGGACTCGCTACCGGAAAAGACGGTCCGGTCAGGTATCCATCAAAGATGCCTGAAGGAGTTTTCAGTACCTACCACCATGGGCAACGTATCGACGGTGGGGGGCGGCCTCTTGAGCTCGATGCTTTGTCGCCCATTCAGATCGAATTAGCAGACACTGCAAGTCGCCGGAGCAACCTTGCACGCCTTCTTTGCCGCCCAGATTTGTCCCCGGTCGTCGAGACGATCGCTCAGCGAGGCTGCGTATATGCATGTGAGTGCTGTTCCGAACGCCGCATTCCGCTGAATCACCGCTCGATCGACTCGATCGTCGCCGAGGTGGACTTGAGAAAGCAGCAGGGGTTTCAGGTTGTTTTCTTCAGCGATAGCACTTTTGGCAAGTACCGCCCGCTTCCTGATTTGTTGCGTGAATTGCGACGAACCGGGATGAAGTTCGGTTGCCTGAATCGCTTCGATCTCCTTGCCAATCCGACTCTCTTGAATGCTTACAAGGAAGCCGGCTTTGCCTACTTCTACTGCGCCATTGAACAGTACGACGACTCGGTACTACGAGGCATAACGAAGGCGGAGAACACAGCCCAGATTAAAGCCTCGATGGCTCTCCTCCACGATTTAGGGTTCATGCTAGGAGTATCGCTTTTGTACGGCCTGCCAGGCGAGTCGCGAGGGTCGATCGAGCGTACTCTTGACTTTGTGGGAGAATGGGTCGACCGGGGCCTGATTCGCTTGGTGAGCCAATCCGCACTGAGCCTCCGCCCCGCGCCGCCCCTGGGTCGCAAATTCGGCAAATCATTCGACAGTGCTCCTCCGCACCGCGGTTTTCCTTTTGACGCTTTTGAAGAGGGCCATTGGTATCACCTGCCGCAGGCAACGGAACAGCACTTGGAATGGATCGCCAATGAGTCGCACGGCCGTTTTGGGAACGTCTTGGTGCGTCGGAGCGTTGATGCCGGGGAGGATGCCGTTGTGGCTCGGCAACCTTGTTCGACGAGGTAGAAGAAATAAAGAACTGGAGCCTCAGGAAAGGGCTGCGGCGTGCTCAGCATAGCCCAACGCTGTATCCGCCAGACAGCGAGCATTCCCAAGGGGCGAACCGCGCCTTGCAGTTTTCATGGATGCCGAACTGAAGTTCCGACAAACCTGATTCTTGAGACTCGATGAGGTTTATCCCCGCTCACCGAACCGAACCATGCCATTTCGGTTCGCCATAGCGCTCGCAACTCCCCTCATAACCCAACGCGGCCGGCGGAAGAGAGATACAGAGACTTTGGCCGCCAGGAGGCCGTCCTGGGCGGGTTGCGGGGCGACGGGCGGTGTCTCTGCTGTTCGACGGCCGGCATGGGCAGAGACGCACTACTTGGCGTAAGTTATTGCCAGAACTTGCGTTATAACGCGAAAAGCCAAGGCCGCGGGGCCTTGGCTTTCGGTTATAACCTGCGGGTATCGAGATTTCGATACCTAGTTTCAAGTGGCGGGAACAGGATCTGAACCTGCGACCTCGATGTTATGACGCGGTCGACGTGTCGGGGGATACAGGGCCGAGGTCCAGGCGATGACAAGCACCGTCCCCCGACCTAACGAGAGAAGGCCCCGGTCTTCGGGGCCAGTGCGACGGCCAAGCCGGTCGTCGCGAGGTTTGGTTATTTCCGGGCATCCGCCAGGATATCTTCGATGCTGGCTTCGGATCGCCCGGAGAGGGAGGCGAGCACCTCCATGATCCGCCTGCGAACAGACCCCAAATCGCCAGCGAAGCCCCAATTGCGAGGCTCGGCAGCGGCCCGCTCTGCATGACGATCCAGTTCCGCTTTCAGCAGATCGACCAGCAGGATGATATCGTGCTGGTTGGACTCATAGGCTTCGGCGGCAGTTTCACGCTTCGCCATCACGGCTTCCTCCCGTCGACGGGCACAGTCATAATGCGGCCGGTCTTCTCATCGTAGAACAAGTAGGCAAACGCAGCCCCGACGAATTCCAGCTTGTCGGCGTCGGCCTTCGTCAGGGTCAGGTGCTTGCCGCCCATCAAGATCGCACGGTCGTGATTCGAGACCTCCAGATACTGGATCGCCTCGGCGGCGGAGCCGTGTTCCATGAACTCGATCACGATTTGACGTCCTTCCATGACACGGCCCTCCTACTTCTTCGAGGCCAGCGTAAACTGGCCGCGTTCCACCTTCTTGAAGCGACTACCGTGGCCCTTCTTGCTGATCTCACGGATGATCGCGGAGTAGAGGGTCGCCTCCGGTGTCTTGCCGATTCCAGGCGTCCAGTAGCCCTTGGCCACCATCGCCTCCATGATCGCCTTGCAGTTCAGCGGCTCATCCGATTCGCCCAGCACCTTCACTGCGGCGTCGAGTTGGCCGGGCTTCTTGGGGGCCTTCTCGGCGTCGGTGGCCGGTGCTGCCTTGGCCTTGCTCGTTTTGGCCCTCGGGGTCTTGGGGGTGGCCGGCTTCGCGGCCTTCTTCCTGGTACTCATCTGCATGTCCTTTCTGCTTGGGTTTTCCAGGGCCTCGCGACTGCCGCTCGGCCCGACAGGACACACGATTAGCTCTGGTCGCCGAGTGAATCAAGCCGCTGGCGCGGAGAATTCAAAGAATCTGCCTGTGGAGGGGTAAGCCGGGCCGACTACTCTGGCAGTCCGTTCCCCGCCACGAGGCAACTTCCGGCAGCCTTCGCATGGCGACCTTGGCCGCGTGAACCGCGACATCGTAGCGAAATTCAAAATTCTGGCGACAACGGACACGGATTTGCATGTGAATCCCGACCGCCATTCGAGACATTCACTAACCAAAGGAGATTTACCATGCCCCAGATGCCCACCCCCGACCAACTGGTCAACGAGTCCATCGTCTTCAGCGACGCGGTTCTTGAAGCGACCCGAAACTTCGCCCGCAGCCGCCCGTGGCGGGGCGACGTCGATCTGCGTGCCGCCAAGTTCCGCGAATTCCACGAAGCCCTGTGCATGGGAACCGGCCCGGCCCTGGTCATCGACGTGCCCGACCTGGAGACCAACAGCAGCGATAGCTTCTTCAACCAGGAAATGAACGCCATCGAGTTGCGGGGCAAGCTCTCGGTGGTGACGTACCTGTTCCTGTACTTCACCGCTCAGGCTCTCGAAGACGTGCAGCGGGAAGCCTTCGACGGCATCGAGCCGATGGTGAAGGCCATGACCTTGTTCAAGAAGGTCTTCCCCAACAGCTATGCGAAGTTGCGGCCCGGCGACGGCCTGTTTGTAAGCTGCGGCCTGCACCGCAATGCGCCGCAGCCGCCCGTCGCCACCCCCAGCAACGCGCCGGTCGGCGGCACCGAGACCGAAGTCCCGCCCGCCACGCAGGTGGTCGCTCCCCCGCGCCCCTGACTGACGTTGTGACCAGATCCGAAACGAGACAACGAGGAGCAGATCATGAACCCAATCGACCGAGTCTTGAGCCGCGGCCTTACAGCGGCGCAGTTGATCGAAGCCCTGAGCGAGATGTCCCCCGATGCCGTGCCGCTTTTTGTCCTCGACTACGGCGATTACTGCCACACACAGCAGGCCCTTCCCGTGACCGAAGTGCGGGGGATGGAAGAGGCTGAAGTAATCCAGGAATCGGCGTACAGCAAGTCAGGTCTTGCCCTGGAAGAAGTCGACGACGACGAGAAATACACGGCTGCCGCCGAAAAGGGCGGTCGGCCTAACGTCGTGATTCTTCGGTAGGCCCGAAGGCTCATGCCCTGAAAGAAACGAAGAAAGACCATGCTGGAATTTGCGAAATTGTGCGACTACCTGACCCCGACGACGCTCGCCGCGATCATTACCGATCTTGACGACGCTGTAGGTTTGCCGCCGTGCAGCGACCTGGGCGTGGTCGCGATGCGGAAGGTGGCCGCAGACGCCCTCGACGCGAATGTTGGCGAGCATGACGCAGCCGTGCTGATCGAGAGGGCGAAGCGGTGTTGACTTGGCAGACTGGCACGCTGTTCGCATGATATGCCCCGCAGAACCGCAGGGTACGTGGAGTTGACAGCAGGGGTGGGCAACCACACCTACAACTCGTGCGTACAACCAGCCCACGGGGCATATCCCCGCGGGTTGGCCCTGCGGGAACGAAACCACGGCGGAAAGGGGCGGCTTGGAACACCGCCCGGCGCTGGCAGGATGGGACAATACCCGGCAAAGACGGAATCCAACCGAGTCTGACGGGAACGACAGCTAACCTAATGCCAGCGCCCCGTCGCCTTAGACCACGAAGAAACCGAGCCATGAATCTGTATAGCGTACAACTCGATTACCTGAACGCCGCCCGCTGCTTCGCCCGCAAAATCGGGTTGAAGTGGCCACGCGGCAGCAAGGCGGCCATCGACACCGCCGCGTACCTATGCAACCGGGCCACCCAGCCTGAGTTCGCTGACAACCCCCAGGCCCAGCGACTGCTGGCCGCCGAGAAGACCATGAACGATGCCAAATCTGGCTAGAAAGGAACCAAGCTCATGCCAGCCCAACCCATCAATATCCGCACCTGCGACAGCGACGCCATTGCCAGCGGAGTCGCGGCCACGTTCGCCCGCGCTTACGGCAGCGCCCTGATCGTCACGACCGTTCTGGCCGAAGGCTCGCGCCCGCGATACAACGTGTGTGTCGCTCGCCGGGATAGCCGCCGTATCACCAACGACACGCTGCAAGCCTATATCGCGTTCGCCAGCGGAGCCGCCGCCGCCATCGACTTCATGGCCACCGCCCGGCAGGGCGAGCAGCGAGGCGAAACGCCGCAAGGAACCGAGTACAAGGTCTATTTCACGGCCACTGGGGTCGCGAGCGTCAGGGCCTCATCCCCGCACGAGGCCGAAGAGAAGGTCGAGAACATGACCACCGAGCAGATCGCCGAGGGCATCGACGGCGTGGAAGTGATGAACGTCGAGGTCGCGTCCGCCACAGGCTGCGAGTTCTGCCGCCCAGCCGAAGGCGACCCGTTCACCAACCGGCCACGCGGCGAAGCCTGGACGTGCCCGTACTGCAACACGGTCTACAGCGGAAAGGAAACGTCGTGAATCCCGCAACCAAGACTGAATTCCCCGCCCTGACCGATGTGGTTTCGGTCTACTCCGGCAAAGCTGGAAAGTGCTGCTGCGGATGTAGCGGAACGCACCGAGTCGCCTCGGCCCACCGTCAGGCAGCCGCCAAGTCGCGAGGCTACGCGGTGGACGACGACGAGGTCAGCGACCGTAGCGTCGCGCTGATCTACAAGAAGGTCAAGGCCGCCTTCGAGGCTCATCGCGGTGGCGCAGCCGTTGCAGGCATTCGCCTGGGCAATGATGGGCCGGATTGCTGGTCGGTCGACATCGGGAACCGCACCCTGTGCGTGTACACCCGCTAAACGAAACACCCTGTACAGCGGGAAGGAAACGTCATGAGAGCGATGCAGGAACTGCTCGCCGCCGCCGAAGACTACGCCCGGAACTATCGGTGCCCCGACGAGCTTCGCTACCCGATTTTCCTGCAACACCTGACGTGGCTGATCAACCAGCAACTGGCACACGAATCGCATGATATGCCTCGCGAAAGGGCCGAATCATGAATCCGAACGAAACCCTCCGTCTCATGCGTCTCGCCCTGCACGAGGGCGACGAAGAGAGCGCGAAGGAATTCGCCCACGCCTTGTGGAAGTGGGTAGAGCGTGGCGGCTTCCTGCCAGAGGGCATGACCGACATCGAGTTGAAGAACGAACTCAGCGAAGTCTTCGCCCGGTGCGGGCGTTAGGCAGAAGAAGAACCAAAGGGAAGAACCATGAAGGCAAATGAAATCATTGTGGGTGGCAAGTACGTCGTCAAGGTCAGCGGCAAACTGACTACCGTGCGGGTCGATGAAATCCGCGAGGTTGACGCTTGGCACGGTGGAACCGTTCGACTCGGACGTGGCGGTAATACCAAGACCGTCTACGATGTTACCAACCTCACCACCGGACGTCGCACTACATTCCGCTCGGCAACCAAATTTCGGTGCGTTGCCAGCGACCCCAGCGGAGCCTTCGAGGGGCGGCTGAAGCGCCTCGCCGAACGCGGGGCCGCCGGGTTGATCACCGCCGAGGAACAGGACAAACAGCACGCGGCCATCCTGACCGATGAGCAGCAGAGGCGAAACGAACCATGAGACCATATCAGAACATCAAGCTCGACCCCGTCCCCGACGTCGCTGACGGCAAGGCCGAAGGCCGCGCCGCCCGCGTCGTCAACCTGCCCGGCAAGGGCGGGAAGGCCCGCAGTAACCAGGCCCCGCGGAAGAAGGCCGCTGCCCGTCGCCTGCTGAAGCACCGCGACAAGGCCCGCACCGCACGCCGTATCCAGAAGGACAACGAGCCCGGTCGCCACTACGTCGGGCAGGCTTCATACGCCATCGAACAGCCGAGGGAGCCGAAGATCATCGTGCAGTCGCACCTCTTCACCGAACGCATGCCCGCATATAGCAAGCCGTGGGCTTGCGTTTCCATTACCGGCCCGTTCGACCACGACGCCCGCGTACCGTCCGCCAACCGCGTCGGCATCCTGCGGCTGAAGTTCGACGACGTGAACGGCCCGTCCGACCCGTGGTTCCGCCGCACCGACAGGCTGTTCTCGCCTGAGCAGGCACAGCAGGTGCTGGACTTCGCCGCAAGCGTCTGGCACCGAGTAGATATTATTCATATACATTGTTGGGCTGGTATATCACGCTCATCAGCTACTGCGGCTGCTCTATCCCGCATCTACTTCGGCGACGACGGCAAGTTCGTCGAGGGGCCGGTCTACCGCCCCAACAAGCTCGTCTACCAGACCATCCTCAACCAATTGCCGCAGCACAAACAGCCGCGGGAGGAAGAGGAGAACAACGCATGAGTATGGACATGGATAAGTCCCTGCGACCGATGCAAACGTTGACCATGAACTGCACGGAGTGTGGCGAGCCCCTGAGCAAGCCCGCGGAGATGGCTGGGGAGAGGGACATCGATAACAACATTGCGTTGAATGCCGATCCCGAGTACGTCGAGAAGAACGTACCGAGTGACAACGCCATCTGCGGCAAGTGTGGACGACCGTACAAGAAGGACAACCTGACCTCTGATATGAAGGGACATAAAACATGCGATCCGATCTGACCGATATCACCCTCGTCATCGACCGCAGCGGCTCGATGGAGGAAATCCGCACGGACGCCGAAGGCGGCGTCAACGCGTTCATCCGGTCACAGGCCCAGCAGCCGGGCGAGGCCCTGCTAACGCTGGTGCAGTTCGACGACAAGTACGAATTCATCCTCCGCGGGATGCCGATCAAGCAGGCCCCCGCCTACACGCTGGTGCCGCGGGGGAACACAGCCCTGCTCGACGCGGTCGGCAGGGCGATCAACGAAACGGGCGAGCGGCTTGCGAAGATGGCGGAGCAGGAGCGGCCCGGTCTGGTGATCTTCGTGATCGTGACCGATGGCGAGGAGAACGCCAGCCGGGAGTTCTCCAAGGCACGCGTCAAGACTATGATCCAGCGGCAGCAGACAAAGTATAGCTGGAAATTCACCTTCCTCGGTGCCGACCAGGACGCCTTTGCCGAGGCGGGCGGAATGGGCATCGCGGCCAGCGGTGCGGCGAACTTTGCGAAGCACAAGGTCGATGCGGCATTCACTGGAACGATCAGGAAGGTCGGGCGCATGCGGACGCAGCAGCGCAAAGGGCAGGCCGTGAGCAACGACTTTACCGACGAAGAGCGACAGGATATGCAATGAAATCTCGAACAATGTGAGGTGAGATCATGTATACTTTTGACCGCCCGCACAGACCGATACGCGGGACCGACGCCGTGTTTCGGGTATTGAAGCACCGCAGGAACGAAGAGATGTGCATCGCAGAGTTGACCGCGGCTGCAATTGCTGACGGCTGGAGGCCGCGAGGCAAGAATCCGAAACGTGCCTTGGGCGATGCGTTGCGGTACGAGATCAAACAGCGCGGCGACCGCGCTCGCTACGCCAGGGGCAGCCGTCGCGGTATGTGGAGGCTCTCCGAAGCCGGCCTTCGATACGAAGATGAAGAGGACATCATGGCCCGATTTGACGCCGACCCAGAGTACCACAAGAGCTTCCGCCGCTTGATGGCTGAGCATGACGCTGAATGGGCCGACGAGGACGGCTTTGATATTGATGGGGCTTCCGAAACGAGTGGTGACCCAGCAGGAGGAACTCCCCCATGTCCGCAATGACCAAACATATCTATCTCGAAGCCCGAAAATGCCTGCGGCGCGGCTGGTTCGCCCGGAATCCACCGGAGGTGGTCGCACCCGATGAAGCGGCCCAGTTTCACATCGACGAAGGAGTCGAAGTGGGAGTGCAAGCCCGCCAGCTTTATCCGGAGGGCGTTGCCGTGGAGTGGACCGGCCTGCCCGGCACCGTCGCTAGAACACGGCGATTGATGAACGACCCGAACGTCAGCGTGATCTTCGAGGCGACCTTCGCCATCGACGCGTACATAACCAGGGCCGACGTATTACGCCGCCGCGACCACGGCTGGAAAATAGGCGAGGTCAAATCCGGCCTTGCCAAACCCGAAGTCGAGGAGGAGTTCCTCGACGACCTCTGCTATACCGTGATGGTGGCGTCCCGCTGCGGCGTCAACGTCACCGGAGCTTCCCTCCTGCAAATTGACCGGGCCTATCGCCTGGGAATGCCGGTGGAAGCCATGTACTGCGAGTCCGATGCAACCGAGAAGGTCACCCAGCGGATGGCCGCGTTTTCCTCTCGCTGGACAGCCGCCCGCGACGGCACGGATTTGCCGGGACCGCCGCCGGCCATGCCTTGCGAGGCTTTCAGCGACTGCCCGTACTATGACGACCAGTGCTTCGGACGCGGCACGGAATACCCCGTGCGGAACCTCACCTATCTGCGGCGGCCTCGCCTGGTTGCCCTGCTCAACGCCGGGATGCTCGATAAGAGGAACGTGACTGGCGAGTTTCTGGCAGCGCTGAACGACCGGCAGCGGAGGATCGTCCAGTGCGTGAAGTCGGGCACGCCGTATGTTTCACCGGGACTGAGGGCCGAACTGGAAGCCGTCCGGTGGCCCGCGTACTATCTCGACTTCGAGACGGTCCAAACCGGCCTGCCGCTCTACCCCGACGTGGCTCCCTACACGCAGCTTCCCACGCAGTTCTCCGTCCACCGCTGTTCGGCTCCGGGCGTCGTTGATGGCCACGCGGAGTACCTTGCCGCCGATCCCGCCCGCGACTGCCGCAGGGATTTTGCGGAACGGCTGATTGCCGAACTCGGCACGGAGGGCAGCATCGTCGTCTACTCCGGGTTTGAACGCCGGATAATCGGCGAAGTCGCCGCCGATCTCCCCGACTTGGCCGCTGCGCTCCGGCCTATCCGGGCACGATTGTTCGATCTGCTGCCAGTGGTACGAAAGCACTTCTATCATCCAGCCTTTCACGGTAGCTTTTCGATCAAGGCAGTCCTGCCTGCGCTGGTCCCGTCGATGTCTTACAGCGGCCTGGCGATTGCGGACGGTGGTACAGCCGCCGTCAAATTCGCCAAGATGGCCGGCGGGTGCTACGGCACCGACGAGTGCGAGGTAATCCGACGCGACCTGCTGACCTACTGTGAGCGCGATACGCGGGCGATGGTCGAGGTACATCGGGCGCTACTTCAGCAATGCTGAAAACGACCGCCGGTTTCGCTGCTGGCCCCGTGCTGGCCTCGCGGGCGGAATACGGCCTAAACCCCGACCTCCCCGCCCTGCGCCCGCCACGGCGAAAACCGTGCGGCAACGCGGGCCGAAACGGGCAGGCCGGGCCGCCCCCGAGTACCCGTTCGGCCCGGCACGGCGGGCGTGCCTTTGCCTTCTGACTATTTTTTGCCCCCCGCGGTGGAACTACGGGCCACACGAGGTATAATCAGGGTCGCTGGGCTGGCGGCGTGCCGGCCCGGTGCGAATACGAGTTTTAGGAACAAGACCGAAACCCGCGGTACAAGAGCCGCGGCTATGAACACAATTGACTGACGCGCGTAGCGTCTAGTGCTGCTTTCAGACAAACCGCCAACCTGGGCCTTACGGCCCTTGAACAGAAAGAGCAGTACTTGGACCCGCGCTCCCGCCAAGGGAGCGTCGGGCCAGGTGCTGTCTTTCTGTGCCCCTTGGCGGGGGCGTCTGAAGCGGCGTCTGGTTCCGGCGCTCCTTTTTCGTTGGAAGGGTGGGCAATGTCCTCGCATCGAATCAAAATTCACGACAGGTTGCCAAACAGCAAACCCGAGAGGATTTGCGCGTTGTCCGCCATTCTGCGAGCAGCGTACAGACCAATCTTCAGCATGTTCCGACCGACCCGATTCTTGGGCCGATCTTCCTATTTTCCTGCGGCGGGGTGTTCCCGTCTGCGTCCCAGTTCCAGGACGACTTGTTCGCCCGCAACGTGAAAGGTGATTGAGATGAGATTTTCGATTCTGGTTTTGGTTGGTTTTGGGATTTGTTGGCTTGCCCCGACGGTCGGCACCGCCGATAGCAAGCATAAGCACACAACACCTAAACAGACGAAACCTGCGACGAATCCCGTTCCACGTCTCGGGGATGAAACGCTACTGGTAGCGATCAAGGCGAACCCGGAGAAGTACGCGGACTGCATCATTTGTGGCGTCGTGACGATTTCAAATGAATACCATGACCCCGACGAACACAAGGAGAAAGATTACTACTGTTTGAAGTTTCAAGAGGCGGGGAAGAATGTCGAAGATCCGTTGCAGGAGGATGTTGTCCGTCTCTACGTGCCGAAGCCCAGTTGCTACGCGGTGGTCAGTACCATCAACACGTTGGCGGCGAAGAAGCCTCACCAGCGCGCTTTGGTCCGCGTCCGTGTTCACTGCGCCACGCCCCTCGTCTTCATGGACGCACTCGATGTGCAGTTATGCAAGCCGGACTTTAGTGGTTGGCAGCCGTGGATTATGGAGGAAAGGAACAAGCACAAGCAGGCTCTGGCGAAGGAGGCTGAGACCGCGGCGAAGCGTGCCGAGGTGGCGATAGCCGCCGCTCGCACTGCGGCTGAGGCAGCCGGTTGGAGGACATGGACCGACACCACAAACGGCAGCAAGATCGAGGCAAAATTCAGCGGAACCATCTCTGGCGTAGTCAAGCTGGCCAAGCGGGACGGCTCCGTGATCAACATTCCGGTCGACAATCTTGGTGGTGAGGATCAGCAATGGATCAAGAATCGGCGTGAAGGAGGCCGCCAATCAGCAACGGAGCAAGAGGCAGAGGCCGCGGCGAAGCGTGCCAAGGCGGCGATAGCCGCCGCTCGTACTGCGGCTGAGGCAGCCGGTTGGAGGACCTGGACCGCCCTCGCCAGCGGCAGCAAGATCGAGGCGAAATTCGATGGTGTGGTTCTCGGTAAGGTGAAGCTCACAAAGCGGGATGGCACCACCATCGAGCTACCGCTAGAAAAACTCTGTGCGGAAGATCAGGATTGGGTCAAACGCAAGAGCCCGTGAGTTGGTTGGCTCGCCGCGATGCCGTTGCCGTCGTATTCGGTCGGTTTGCGGGCGATTTCATCGAGTCAGAAGGCAAAGACGGAAGATCGCTGGGCGACACCGGCCTAGCGGCGACGAGGAATAGGATGGTACGAGATTATGTCCAATCATTGGTACGTCAAGATCGATAACGTGGAGCATGGGCCTCTCATGCCTGAGACACTAAGGCAGCTTGCCCAGCAAGGCAAGGTCACGCCGGAGACGTTCGTAAAGCAAGGCGTCTCCGGCACATGGTTGAAGGCAAGCCACGTGAACGGTCTGTTTTCGACTGAGGCGAGCACCGATGAATCCACGGCGGCGGCACCGTCGCCTAAGCCAGCTTCTTCGCTGCCGATTGCGAAACCGCTTGCGCCTGCACCGGCCAATCGCACCGCACGAACGCCGACTCGTGCGGGATTTTGGGCATATTGCGTCCAAAATTTTACGGCCACGCGTTGGCTCGAATGCATTGGGATCTGCCTGGGTATACTCGCAATCCCATTCGTAAGCCTGCTGAAACCCGTACTCGGTTTTCGTGGGCTGTGTTTTGTCTTGGCTGGCGCGGCCGGCCTGTCGGTTGTGAGTGGCATGGTTTACCTGTTCTGGTGTCTCATTGCCTATTACAAGCGATCCTCGCCGAACCGAGCGTGGAGTTTCATGGCACCGCTGGCCTATGGCGGCTTGATGTTTCTTGTCCCGATGGCCCCGTGGATCACGGCAGAATACTTCGCGCCGCCGCATGGGCTGCTAGCGACTATATGCCCTGCTTTCCAAGAAGACCAAGTGAAATGGTTTGGGTTACCCACGAATAAGGAAAAAGTCGAGCCGTCGCAGGCGGACTCGAAGCCTTCGGATACCGCATCGAGCGATAGAAAGACGTTTATCGTGACGTTTCGTCATCCAAACCACAAAAAGCGAGAGACCGCAGAAATTGTTGCTTCCACCGCAGACGAGGCGAAGCAAATCGTGATGAATCAGTACCCCGGAGTTGGCGACTTTCGCGTCACGCCGAAACTGGCGAACGATGACGCGCGGACTAGTACAGATGAATCGGATCTGACGGGCTTGGCAAAGGGTACGTCAACCGTCACGTTTGAAGGGAAATACACATGGGAGAAGGAAGGTCAGATTATTGAGTTTCTTCCAGGAGGTAAAGTTAGCAAATCTTGGAACGGAGCGAATGCTGAGTGGCTTTCTCTTGGCGAGTCTAAATATAAGATTCTTCATAAGGAGAAGGATAAACATCATCATGAACATATTATGAATGATTTTGTTACGATGATGCCCGATGGGTCTCTTTCAGTATATTCAGTACAAGGTGGAGCTACAGTGACTTGGACGGCTTCGAGGATTTCTGAGTGAGTTTATAGGCGTCGATTCCATCGAAGACCTGCGGAGGCGGCTTGATATCATGCCCGACCGCTTCGTGGCAGGCGGCACGCCCAGCAGCCGGTCGCCGCGGCAGCCTGTTCCCCCGCCTTCCTGTCACGCGGCGGAGATGGCCCGCTGCCGCGTCCAGCCGCCACAACCCCACGTTGGGCAGCCCGGCTCCTTCGCCCTTGCCTTCGTGATCATGTTCTTGCCCCCTGTTGTGGAATCACGGCTCGCCCGTGATTACAATCAAGGGCGTCGGGGTGGCGGCCTGCCGGTTCCCCGTCCGCATCCGGTTCCAGGACGACTTGTTCGCCCGCAACGTGAAAGGTGCTTCAGTTGAAAGGCTCGATAGGTGCTCTGGTTTTGCTCTTGTCGGTTTCCGCCGTGGCTCAAGGGCAGGATAGTTTGACTCTGACAACCACGGGGGTCGGCAGCCTGACGATCCCCTCCGGCTACGAATGGACTGACGTGACCGTCCAGTGCTGGGGAGGCGGTGGTGGCGGTGCTACTGGGAGTGCCTATAACGGTACCGGCGGCGGCGGCGGTGGTGGTGGCGGCGGTGCCTATGCCTACCAGGGTTATACGACGCTTGCCCCCGGCACATACGACTACTATATCGGGTCTGGCGGTAGCGGCAGCACCTGGGGCGGCGGCGGCAGCGGCGGAAACACGATTTGGAACTACGGTGGCGATCAAGACATTATTGCTGGCGGCGGTGCAGGCGGCACCGGCTACGGCGACGTCATTGCCGCCGGCGGCCTAGTTCTCGCCGGAATGGGCTATCCGGGTGGCGATGGCGGCGGCGGTGGCCCCGCCTACGGTTCCGGCGGTGGCGGTGGTGCCTCTGGCGGCCCAAGCGGAGCAGGTGGGGTCGGTGGCACGGTAGGCGTTGCGGGCGGGGTCGGTGGTAGCGGGGGCGATGGCTACGGCCCCGGCGGAAGCGGTGGCTCGGACAACGGCTACGACGGCTATAGCGGCAACAACGGCATCTTCCCTGGCGGCGGCGGTGGCGGTGGTTCTAGTGCCTACACTATCAACGGCGGCATCGACAGCGGCCAAGGCGCGAACGGCGAGATTGTCATCACCTACACATCAGAAGCCGTGCCCGAACCCTCTACGCTGGCCCTGCTCGCCGCGGGCGGGATCTGCCTGACAGTGGCGGCGTGGCGACGACGAACTAGGCGATGCTCGCAAGCGGCAACTGCGTCCGGCGAAGATGATACACCGGCCCTGCTATTGTTCCCCTCACAGCAAGCCCAGCGAACAACAGCATTTCGACACGCGGCGTGATGGCCGACGTAGTCAGGCGAGAATTCCTGCTGCGGCGGGGCTTTCCCGTCTGCGTCTCGATTCCAGGGCGACTGCTCGCCCACAACGTGAAAGGTTCTTCAGATGAAGGCTTCTATTGGTTCATTCGGATTCATTTATGTAGTGTCATTGATGACCGCGTTGATTTCGGGCAGTTCGTTTACGTCCGTGACTCGCGGAGATATTATCTCCCTGACAACCACAGGGGCCAGCAGCCTTACGATCCCCACGGGCTACGAGTGGACTGACGTGACCGTCCGGTGCTGGGGCGGTGGGGGCGGCGGTGGCTGCGGCACCAACTACGACGGCAGCGGCTACGGCGGTGCCGGCGGTGGTGGCGGTGCCTATGCCTACAACAGTTATACGATGCTTACCCCTGGCACATACAGCTTCTACATTGGGACTGGCGGCAGCGGCGGTGCCAGCAACGAGGCCGGCGGCGGCGGTGGCGGAAACACAATTTGGAACTACGGCGGGGCTCAGGACATTATTGCTGGGGGCGGCGATGGCGGCTCTTTTGCCGGTTACAGCGGTGGCGGTGGCGGTATGGTCGTCGCTGGAATGGGCTATTCGGGCGGCGGCGGAGGAGGAGGAGGAGGAGCTTACGGTGGCGGCGGCGGTGGTGGCGGCTCCGGCGGCCCTAGCGGACTAGGCGGCGATGGCGGCCAAGGCATGCTTGGAAACGGTGACGTCGGCGGCACACCGGGCACCGGCTACGGCTCCGGCGGGAGCGGTGGCGTGGGCGATGGCGATGGCGGCAGCGGTAGCTTTCCGGGCGGCGGTGGAGGAGGAGGTGGTGCCAACTACGACGGCCCTGGCGGGTCGGGAGCGAACGGCGAGATTGTCATCACCTACACATCAGAAGCCGTGCCCGAACCCAGCACATTCGCCCTGCTCGCAGCCGGTGGGATCGGCTTTGTTGGATATGGTTGGAGGCGACGAAGAAGAGGGCGACACCCACAAACCGTAACCGCTTCCGGCGAAGAGGGTAATCCGACCCTTCTGTCGTTCCCCTCCCAGCCGACCCAGCGAACAACAGCAGTTCGGCGAGCGGCCTGATATCATGATCCACCGCTGTATGGCGGGCGGCTCGGCCACCAGCCGGTCGCCGCGGCGGCTTGTTCCCGTGCCTTGCCCGCCACGCGGCGTAGACAGCCTGGAGTGGCCCCGTGCCCGACATTCCCTCCCTGGCCCGTGGTTCGGAGCCAGGGTATATCGACGATCATGATGCCCTTCAAACACCCCAGCCCCTGCTGGAATCAGCGGTGCGGCTACGGGGAAAACCATATTCTCGCATTATTGCTTGTGAGAAGTGTCGTCCTCATCACCTCCCGCCCTCTTGCATTCCACTATTGGCTGAACCATACTAGCCCGCTAGTGGCCCCTTCGCCCGCATTCGGTTCTGAAGTGGGATTGATCGACCGGGAAGCCTGGGGTTTCGCGGGCCGTTCGTTTCCGTTGTGGCGGGTGGCACTGCTCCGAAGTTGCACCTTTGATTGGGGCGATGTTGAGAATGAAGGGACGGGCGGCGTAATCGTGGATAGCAAAAGTTCAGACTAACTTGTGCGAAAGGCAGATCATGTTTGAGAAGGCTATGATACGAGGCTTGATGGCGGTGGCATTGCTGGCACCTGTGTCCGTTCACGCCGATGAACAGGTGACGGTTTCTGGGGCGTCTGCTCCGTGGCAATACGTTGACGGTGGCCTAAACACGAACTATCAATATGGACTTTTCGATGATACCACGCAACTGCCGACCGTAGTGGCAGCAAATTCATCCGCAGGCATCCCGCTAATTCCAGGAGACACCCTCAAACTCACTTATGTCAGCGGTTCTTGGTGGTCGGGCAGTCCGTCTGGCGGTTGCGATGCGAGTGGCGATTCCAGTTACGCGGTGTTCACCGATCCAGCTTCGTGCGTAAACGCAAATAGTTGGGGCACGTTCCCAGGATATTGGTGCCCAACGGACGAATTCCCTTTCAATTTCATGAATATGATCGGAGTATTCACTGACGCGAATGGAAGTATTGTCGGCACACCATACGCTATCAATGACGCGAGTACCCTGATAGTGCCAAGCGGGGCAACCCAATTGCAGTTGGGGGCGGACGATAACGCTTTGTTTGACAATGGCGGTGCGGTAACGATGACCATTTCGGAAACACCGGAACCATCGACCCTTGCCCTTCTTTCTGCCGGAGTCGTTGGTCTTGTCGGCTACGGATGGCGACGGCGATTGAAGAAACGAACCATTGCATTTGTGACTCAGGCGACCACGCCCGAAGAAGATCCAGCCATCTTGTCCTTCCCCTCTCGGTCGTCTGAGGCGAAGCGGCAGGCGGCATAATCGAGTCCTCCTTTCGGAGTGTGCAACTATGAACCGATTGACATTCACCGTATTTGGCCTTTTGTTCGCGGTCTTGCTTTGCCTGCCCGCAAACGCACAGACTTTCACGACGCTTAACGACCCTTTGGCGCGCAGCGTGGGAACATTTGCTATGGGTATCTCTGGCAACAATGTCGTGGGGTATTATTACAACTCGTCAGCCCGCCTGAACGGCTTCCTCTACAACGGATCAACCTACACGACGCTTAACGACCCTTTGAGCATCAACGGAACTCAGGCTATTGGCATTTCTGGCAACAATATCGTGGGAGTTTATACGGACTCGTCAGGCAACTGGCAGGGCTTCTTTTACAACGGCTCAACCTACACGACGCTAGACGACCCTTTGGGCGTGGAGGGAACCTATGCGACAGGCATTTCTGGCAACAATATCGTGGGGTTCTATTTCGACTCGTCAGACGACTACCACGGCTTTCTCTACAACGGCTCAACCTACACGACGCTAGATGACCCTCTGGGCGTAAAGGGAACTCAGCCTTGGGGCATGTCTGGCAACAATATCGTGGGAGGTTATACGGACTCGTCAGGCAAGGACAACGGCTTTCTCTACAACGGGTCAAGCTACACGACGCTTAACGATCCTTTGGGCGTACATGGAACTTTTGCTTACGGCATTGATGGCAACAACGTTGTGGGGGATTACGAAGACTCGTCATACGAGAACCACGGGTTCATTTACAACATCTCGACCAATACCTACATGACGTTTGATGACCCGTTGGGCGGAACCGGAACTTGTGCTAATGGCATTTCTGGAGACAGTGCCGTGGGGTGGTATTGGGACTCGTCAAACAATGGACACAGTTTCGTAGCCACCATTACCCCTGAACCGTCCACCTTTGCCCTATTGACCATCGGTGCAATCGGTCTTGCCGCATACGCTTGGCGAAAACGGCGATTGAAGAAACAGGCCATTGCATTTTTGACTCAACCGACCACGCCCGAAGAAAGTCCAGCCATCTTATCCTTCCCCTCTCGGTCGTTTGAGGCAAAGCGGCGGGCGGCATAGTTACGCGGGCGGCCTGATCTCAGGTTCGATGGCTGTACGGCAGGCGGCACGCCCACCAGCCGGACCTCGCGGCGGCCTATTTGCGCCCTTCGCCACCACGCGGCCCACACGCGGCAACGTCGCGTTCCGCCGCCCAAGCCGGCCTGGGGCCAAGGTAGGAGGCTACTCTGCCCACAGGCCGCAAACGTGGCAGCCTGTTCTTTGGCTGCAAATATCATTTAGAGTTCCCCGTCGCCGGTGACCTCATTGTCGATGTCCTCAGCGTTATCGCGGAAGGGCGTCTCGCCGAAGTCGTTGAAGAATTCGACGTGGCTTTTGGCCATATCCACAAAGTCATGAGCGTTCTCACCCAATAATTCGACCCAGAATTGCACCCTTGCGGGAGCGAGGCCAGCAAGGCCGGAGATCCTGTCGAATGGCCAACCTCGCAAGTGCAGAAACAGCACGAGAGGGAGTTCCATTAGTTCGTGAACCGACGTTGTTACCTCTAGTTCGTCGCTCGGCTCCTCCAAACTCCTGCGTAACGCGTTTATAGCGTCGGCTCTGATCGATCTTCGTCGTTCGGGCATGATGATTTCCTGTTGAAGTGATGGGGGATTCCATCTTTATATCATTTCCCCCGCCCCGCCTCCAGCATAGCCGCGGCGGCCTATTCCCCAGCCTTCCAACACCGCGGCGTGTGGCCCGCCGTCGCGTTCCGCCGCCCAGGTCGGCCTGGGAGCCAAGGCGGGCGGGTGTGGGGCCGCTGTGGGCCAAACGTCGCGGCCTGTGGCGGCAACGTGGCCGCGAGGCGGGCGGCACCGGGCCGAGAAATATCCGACAAGGAGGTTTACGGGTTTGTTTATTCGGCCTCGGCGGGGTTCGCCACGATCCAAAGCGGCCCGCTGTGGATTGGGCAGCGCGCTCGCGGCTGGCACGCGGCCCGGCGCTCGCGGATGCCCAGCCAGGCCCAGAAGCCTTTGCATCCGGTAGCTTGGCCAGCCTGCGCCGGATCGCACCCCTGTCATCGGCAGCGAGGATCATGTCGGCCCTGGGCCGAAGGTCGCCTGGACAGGCTTTCGCTCGCCGCGTACATTCAGGGCATATCATCTTGGTGGCCGGTCAACCTGCCACGAGTGCAATCCGTAGGAGCCGTTGCGATGGGGATGGACGTCAAAGGCAGAAACCCAGACTCACCTGCTGGCAAGTATTTTCGTGCCAACGTCTGGTCGTGGCGTCCGATCCACGCCTTGATCATTGAGCTATGCTCGGACTTTCTGGATGAGGAGACGATCGAGGCGATAGGCTACAACGACGGTGCCGGCCCCAGCGATCAGCAGATTTGCACGGCGATAGCAACGCGGTTTGAACTGTGGATGGAGCATCATGTCCGGGGACTAGAATTGGATTTGCCAGGACGAAGGGTGACGGAAGATGGCCATTTCGTGACCGAGGAAGAAATTGCCGAGAATCCAGGCATTGAGACACGCCCGGCGTATGCAGTTGAGGACGATCATCTGAAGGAGTGGATCGAGTTTCTGCGGCACTGCGGTGGGTTCGAGGTTTGGTGATGATGAAAGTCCCCATCTTCGACATCCACCTGCTCGACCTTGAACTGTAGCCCACCCAGCCCCCAGTAAGGAATCCCATGAACCGTTGCTTGCCCAGCCTTCTTCTGCTCGGTCTCCTTTGCCTCCTCGGCTGCGGGCAAGCTCCGGCCCAGGTGGCCACCGACCAAGCCGCATCATCTGCCCTGCCGCCCATCGAGGTGTACTTCTCGCCCAAGGGTGGCTGCACGGAAGCCGTGGTGCGGGAATTGGCCGTCGCCAAGTCGACCGTCCTCGTCCAAGCCTACAGCTTCACCTCGGCCCCGATCAGCAAGGCCCTGCTGGCGGCGCACAAGCGCGGGGTGAAGGTGCAGGTCATCCTGGACAAGAGCCAGCGCACCGAGAAGTACTCCGAGGCCGACTTCCTGGTCAACGTGGGCATCCCCGTGCAGATCGACGCCAAGCACGCCATTGCCCACAACAAGATCATGGTGATCGACGGGGCTACCGTGATTACCGGCTCCTTCAACTTCACGACGGCTGCCGAGGAGCACAACGCCGAGAACCTGCTGGTCATCCGGTCGCCGGAACTGGCGGCGAAGTATTCGGCCAACTGGAAGGTTCATGCCGACCACTCGGATTCCTATGCCGGGCGCACGGAGGGCTACTCCCAGACGCATCGGGCCGAGACGGAGAAACCGATGGCCGACGCCGCTTCCCGGCCTACGGAGGGCTACGTCGCCTCGGCAAGGTCGCAGGTGTTCCACCGGGTGGATTGCAAATCGGCGGCGAAGATATCCGAGAAGAATCTGGTGAGATATAATACGCGGGACGAGGCGATTCAGGCAGGGAAGAAACCGTGCCACGAGTGCAACCCTTAGAGGGAAAGAAAGACTAACGCGAGAAAATGATGCCCGACATTCCAACCTACGGCGTTTTCACGCAGCCCGTTCTAATGATGCATGGACATAGGACAGGCGAGCGGTCGCATGCCTACCTAAAGCGTGCCTTGGTGCTCTTTGAGAAGCTCGTTTTTATTCCAGAGGGGCTCGGCGACATGGGTGGACCTGATGAATCGATCTCCAAACGAGTATGGATATCCAAAGTTGCGGCTGCCGACGAGCCCGATGCGGTTAAACGGCTGGAGCAACTTATACTGCTTGATCGTGATCTAGTGACGGACGTAAAGTCATTCCATGACTCAATGATGGATTTCAGGGAGGACGATCTGTGGACAGGAATACACAGTGATCGATTCGTATCATTTGTTTCGCGACTTGTCGACGACGACGATTCATTGACCGACAAATGGGAGATGAAGAAGTTCTTCATCGGTAGTATCGACTCTGACTACAGGCTTCTCCGAGCCATTACCAGGGACTTCGATGACTGTACCGCACTGCTTAGCGAAATTCACGAGCAAGCGGTGCTTGCGACGTTTGGTACACCTACGCCCAACCCCGATAGCGTCCTCCGCAGGGTCGCGGACCTAAACACGTTTGACTTTGCTCAGCTTTCCTGGTCTCAGATATTCCGGCTTCGAGAAAGTGGATTTGTGACTGACTTTCGCAAGAAGATCGCCGAATGGGTGATGAAGTATGGAATGAGCGATGATCTAGCTTCATTCCAGCAATCACTTGCGAAGATGGTGGACGAAGCCAAGTATGACCTCATTGGTGCCGTCGAACCAAACGTGCGAGGGACGATTCTCTCGGCCATCGGAGGAAACCTGCCTTCGCCAATAGGCGTCAATCCCATCAGTCTCTTCGGGTCGGTGCGGGACACGATGAAACAGCACAGCCTTAAAAAGAAATTTGGATGGCTCTTTTTCATTCAGCGGTGCAGGAAGATGGCAACCAAGGATTCGTTTGCGGAGGGACTCGATCATGAAAACACGACGAGCGGATGAGGCGGATTACTATCCGAGCAGAATCTGGTAATTTACGCCAGCCGCTACGAGGCGGTTTAGGCGGGCAAGAAGCCCCGTCATGAATGCAACCCGTAAACCTTGGTCTGCGTGGCGTTGCGTCTTCTAAGGTGGACGGGGGGTTACGGCGGATAGGGATTTGAAAAAAAGAAGCCGCCACTCCATACACAACCGGCTGCCCCATCTCCGGGTCGGAAACTGATTCAAGAGGGCCTTTGGATGCACCGGAGGGCGAGGGCCAGGGCTGGCTGCCGGGCCGGTGGCGGCCAGGCCGGGCGGCGACGGCCGGTGGCCGGGCCTAAACTAAGCCTGCCTCGTCGGCCACCGTTCCCGGCACTTTGATTCGGTCTGGCTCGTAGATAAATGATGCCTTCCTGAGTGCCTCTTTTGATTGCGGGGTCCAGAACTCGACCATATTAAGCTTGCGTCGCTTTCGAGATCCAGCGTACTGGCTGAGATCGAGCATGTAAGCTTCGTAGATCTTTCCGGGAGACACGCGAACCGTCACACGCGAACGCACGAGATGCACGAGTTTCAAGTCCACAAGCTCATGGATCAGGTCCACTTCCTGCCCCCTAATCTCCTTATCGAGTAAGAAGCAGTTTGTGTTGTTCTCATCCAGGCAGAACTGGCGGAGCTTCTGGAACTCGCTCTCCAGGCTTACGTTGTCGTCGTGCGTGTCTCGCTTGAATTCCTCGCGTTTAGACGAGTCGTACTCCCCAGCAGCCACATTAACATCTTCAGCTCCGACACTGTCTCCCCGATGTCCGCCACCGCGTTCGCGAGCAATTGTAACCGACCGCCGGAAAATCGAAAGAAAATCCCTGGCGACACCGCCGCTGGCAAGAACGAGCCGATCGATGGCACAGGGCTAGCGCGCACTCTGCGTAATTCTGGCAAAATAGGTAGAGTTGCGCTT
>CAZTPX010000102.1:0-34180 GCA_964615095.1 uncultured Planctomycetaceae bacterium
ATCGTCTCGACCAACATTTGCGGTTCCGATCAGCACATGGTCCGCGGCCGCACCACCGCTCCCGCAGGCTTGGTTCTGGGACACGAAATCACTGGCGAAGTGATCGAAACCGGCCGCGACGTGCTCTTTATCAAGAAAGGCGACCTTGTCTCCGTGCCCTTCAACATCGCCTGCGGGCGGTGCCGCAATTGCAAGGAAGGCCGAACCGGTATCTGTCTGAACGTGAACAAGTCGCGGCCGGGCGCCGCCTACGGCTATGTCGACATGGGCGGTTGGGTCGGCGGCCAGGCCGAATATGTGATGGTGCCCTACGCCGACTTCAACCTGCTGAAGTTTCCCGACCGGGTTAAGGCGATGGCCAAGATTCGCGATTTGACGCTGTTGTCCGACATCTTCCCCACCGGCTTTCACGGCGCGGTCACGGCGGGTGTCGGGCCCGGGGCGACGGTTTACGTGGCCGGCGCCGGACCGGTGGGGCTGGCCAGTGCTGCCTCATGCCATCTCTTGGGTGCGGCGGTGGTGATCGTCGGTGACCTGATCCCCGACCGGCTCAAGCAGGCAAAGAGTTTCGGTTGCGAAACGATCGACCTGGGCGAGGATGCCACGCTGGCCGAGCAAATCGAGCAGATCCTGGGCCTGCCGGAAGTCGACTGTGCCGTCGATTGCGTCGGTTTCGAGGCACATGGCCACGGTCACGACGCCCAGGTCGAGCGGCCCGCCACGGTGCTCAACGCGATCATGTCGATCACCCGCGCCGGCGGGTCTCTGGGTATTCCGGGCCTGTATGTCACCGATGATCCCGGTGCGGTCGACCCCAACGCCAAGATCGGCATGCTCGGCATTCGCATCGGGCTGGGCTGGGCGAAGAGCCATTCCTTGCATACTGGCCAGTGTCCCGTGATGAAGTACAACCGGGCCCTGATGATGGCCATCCTGCACGACAAGATTCAGATCGCCAAGGCGGTCAACGTCACGACGATCTCGCTCGACGAGGCGGTCAAGGGCTATAGGGATTTTGACAAGGGCGCGGCGAAGAAATTCGTCATCGACCCCCATGGCATGATCGCGGTGTGAACGTAAAGGCTTGGCCTGCCTGGCAAGATGCCTATGCTGCTGCGCCCTCACCGGTTCCAGCGCCGGCTCGCGCTTGATCACGGTGGCGGCGTCACTTGCCGCGTCCACCTGCGGGACGAAGCGAATGGTCAGCACCACCAGCGAACTCACCGTGACCGTGGCCCCCAGAATCAATAAGGCCGTGGCTTCCATCTTCGCCAGTCTCTGGAATGGCCACGTTCTCGATCACGTACGACTGCAAAACAGGAACGACCGCTTCCTGGCTAACATCCAGCGTGGCGACTCCTATTCGGTCAGGGCAACCTGGCCCGTTTGCCATTCCTGGCGACCATCCACGTGGGCTCGCTGGTCCTACCGACGCGCCGTGCCCAAGCCAGAGGCGCGATCCGGGGTCAGGCCGGCCAAGGAGCCCTCTGGTGGTGGCTGCGCACCAGCGGGCCTTACCGTGCGTTTAACAGGCGATTAGGATGTGGTTTCTGTGAAGCCCCAGACCGCGTTCCCGGTGTCTGCGGCAGCCGCGGAGTCCGGCGTGATCAACGGCACATCGTAAGCCGGGCCTGTCTTGGTCCACCAGCGTTTGATTTCCCTGCTGCCCAGGTAGATCTGGTTTCGCAGTAGCGGCAAGGCCCGATTGGGCACGATCCGCAAGGCCAGCATGTCGCGGGGCTCCGCGCGGAAGTGTGGTTTATAAGGTTCATCGCCGCGGAGGAAGTCTATGGCTCGCCCGCCTTGCTTGATCGCCCGCTTGATCGTGGCGGCAATAATCAAGTGGCCGGGTTCATCGTCAAGCTTATCAGTCTCGATTCCCAGCTGATAGACGTAAGTGATCCCCTGGCTGATCAGTTGATACATGACGGCGACCGTTTGTCCGTCCAATTCGAGCCACGAAAGCTGCAATTGGCCAGAGGCCAGAAGTTCCCGCGTGACTTCCCGATGGAAGGCCGCATACAGCGATGAGATAAAACAGCCCGGCTCGCCGAGCATGTTACGCCGTTTCTGATGCAGCTCGATCAGAGTATCCCAGACGGAATCGAGTTGATTCGCCTTTTCGACGACGCGGAGGACAGCCCGGCCGGTGTCAAACAGATCCCGGTCGGCCCTGCGGAGCTTCTTGCGATGGCCTTTCGAGACCATCATCACGTACTCATCCCACGTTTCCGGGAGAGTAAGCCGCCAACAGTGAATAGGCGTGTTTTCATGCTGTATGCACTTTCGCCGGCCAAGCTTCGCGAGCAACTGCGTTACGGCCCGATCGTCGGCAGCAATGCCGTCGACTTCCAGCAAGTCCCAAGCTTGCCGGGCGCTTTGGATGCACTCCGGCCCGGAAAGATACTTGGCTAAGGCGTCGGTCACGCGATCCGTATCAACAGGCTGGCAGAGCACGCTCAAGTAATCGGAGCAGACCTCGCCGGTTCCCAGCCAGCGGAGCACTCGACCCTTGGCCGCCGATCGGTGTACGTACCAAGGGGCTATTCCCACGAGCCGTCCGGTCTCGTCACGAACTCCGAGTACATATAGCTTCGCGCCGCCTGTTGAGCCATAATGCCGCCACCAGCACGAGAGCCATGCCCAGGAGCGAAAAGGAATGCTTCCAGCCAACAGGTCCCATGATTCTGCAAAGGGCGCAATCTCTTCCAGCGTTGAAAAGACTTCGATCATCATACACAAACCTTCGTCATGTTCTCTTGGGAAACAAATCGAGTTCAGAGAATCTTGTGCGGCCTCGAATCGCCAAAGCCACACTTCCGAGCTGCTGAACTATACCACCGGTACGAAAGCCCACCTCGGCCCAGGCTTACGATCCAACCTTGCGGCCTGAGGCCAATGCGATCGTGACTACGCATCGAGGCAACATTGCCATATTCGATAAGGGCAAGCCCCTGTGACTTCCCAGACCGGCACATCTCTGCCAGCGCTCGCCTTGCCGTAGACACATACAACCCTCGCCCACGATACGCCGGCGCTGCGAAGGCATTGAATAAGTAGCAAGCATCGGCCGAAAGCGATAACGGGATATTCATGGTGTCTTCGGGTCCGATATTGTGTTCGGCGAACCATGCATAGCAGGCCAAGCTCGGGCCGTCCAATGCGGCAAAGCATCGGTGGTTGGCGTCGGCCAACCGCAACGCTGTGTCGTACACAAGGTGGTTCGTCGGATACGCCGTCAGCCGGCACAAGTCGTAGGCATCAAGTTGACGAAACTCGTATTTGCTATCCCAGCGCGGTTCGGCGATCACATTCAAGTCGCCCTCCCACACCTGGGCAAGTTGCAGTCGTGCGCCGCGCCGCGCTAAACGATACGCCAAGCGTTGCCAGTTGTTTGACTGTTGAAGTCGGCAAGCTGGCTTGCCGGAAGGCGCTACTGCGTCAGCTAGAAGACTCGTCATGGCTTAGAAGTTTACTCTTGAATTCAGGCTGGTACCCATTCTTATCCGACAGGACAGTACCACAAGACTATTGCCCGTGATCATAATCCACGCTCTAGACAAGTGACTGGTCCGACTATGAACACTACGTCAATACGGGAAGACCGGTGGACAAATTGCGGCTAATGAGGGAGACGGGCGGTGGCAAGGTGTTCATCTGGATCATCGCGAATTCCTCGTGGTGGCCTGGATGGCGTCGAGTGGCGGTCTAGGTTAGAGCAACCCGCGCGCCAAAGGTCTCCACAGCGGTCTAGCCGGCCGGTTATTTCGCATAGCCGTTACCACCGGATCGAAAACGGCGATTGCGAGCGATCGTGAAACCCGCAGTGCGTTGCGAATTGGCAACACCGGCAGCAAGCAATGCAACGCCCATAAGAGTTGACCTACGGTTTGGCAATGGAAAGCGGGCGCCCCGTTAGATCGCAGTGAAACGGACTTCTTCACCCCCATTGCCTGCTAACCCAAGGCGTGGGTGAAAGCCCACTTGCAGGCATTCCGCCAGATCGAGGCCGAAGAAGCAAAGGCAAAAGACAAACCGTCTACCAAGAAGAAATCGCCGTCGCGGAACTTGTAGAAGTGCCAACTGCTTTATTCGGCTCGGCAAGTTCAGGCGGAAGAGCCCAACTTGGTCAACGGCGGATTGCTGGCGATAATCTCGCCCGTCTCGGAGACCGTCAGGTAGTAGGACCGGCCAATTCGGGCAGCAATCGATACGGCAAGGGTCTTATCCGGCTCAGGCTGCTGCCAAATGTTCACCCGGTACTTGCCGTTGTGGTGATTGCAGACCTCGACACGCTGCAACCGTGGCGGCATGCCGATCTTCGCCAATACCTGGGACTTGATCTTCTCGGCGTGGTTCGGCTTGGGTTCTGCCACCATAGCGGGTTCTTCTTTGTTCTGGACGGTCTTTTGGGCCTTTGCCATTCTTTCCTCAATTATGCTGGACGGTACGATGCTAAATTCCATTATACCCGATTTCTGTCCGCGGCGGTTCTGGCAGGACGGCGATGCCCGCACAAGCCCTAAGGACCGGCGAATCAATAAGTGTCGTGTTGCAGGGGTCGCGGACCGTGATTGGCCAGGGTTGGCGGCCGAACTGGATGCTGGTTCTCCGCCAATAACTTCACGGATAGCCTCTCAGGCCGGGCACAAGAGAACTGCAAAGTCTGTCTATGGAATCCCTGGGTAGAACGGAATTCCTTCCGTTTCCCTGAAATAGGCAAGGCAACGGAATAAATTCCGTTCTACGTAGAACTTTGCAGTTCTCCTCAGGCCGGGCGGCCTGCACTTGACGAATCGCCCCATATCGGCCACGATAGTTACGTATGAAAAATATTCGCAACTTCTGCATTATCGCCCACATCGACCACGGCAAATCGACCCTGGCCGATCGACTGATCCAGGCCTGCGGCGGCGTTTCCAAACGCGAATTTCGCGATCAACTGCTCGACGCCATGGATATCGAGCGCGAGCGCGGAATCACGATCAAGAGCAATTCGATTACGCTCTCCTACCGTGCCCCGGACGGCCAAGACTACCTGCTGAATCTGATCGACACGCCGGGGCACGTCGATTTTTCGCATGAAGTGCGGCGTTCCCTCCTGGCCTGCGAAGGTGCGTTGATTGTGATTGACGCTTCCCAGGGGGTCGAGGCCCAGACGGTGGCCAACCTCTACTTGGCCCTGGACAATAACCTGGAACTCCTGCCGGTGATCAATAAGATCGATCTGCCGGCCGCGAACGTTGAGCGCGTGCGCGAGGAGATCGATGCGGACCTGGGGCTGGACCCGTTCGCGGCGATCCCCGTTTCCGCTAAGACCGGCCAGGGCGTGGAAGACGTGCTCCTGGGAATCGTGCAGAAGTTGCCTTGTCCCAAGGGCGACCCGGCCGCGCCGTTGAAAGTGTTGGTCTTCGACGCCCATTTCGACCGCTATCGCGGCGTGATTCTCCAGTGTCGCGTCATGGAAGGCACGCTGAAACCGCGCGACAAAATCCATTTTATGCACTCGGGCTGGGACTATACGGTGGAGGAGGTGGGCTACAATCAGTTGCGGCTCATTCCCAAAGAGCAACTCAGCGCCGGTGAGGTGGGTTATATCGTCGCCGGCATCAAGAGCGTGCGGGATATCGAGATCGGCGATACGATCACACACCTCGATCGCCAAGCGACGGAACCGGTCCCCGGCTATAAGAAAGCCAGGCAAGTCGTCTTCTCCTCGATCTATCCGATGAACACGGACGAGTACCGCGATCTTAGCAAGGCCCTGGACAAGCTGGCGATCAACGATGCGGCCCTCACCTATGAAAAAGACAGTTCGGCAGCCCTGGGCTTCGGCTTTCGTTGCGGCTTTCTGGGCCTGCTTCACCTGGACGTGATCCAGGAGCGTTTGCAGCGGGAGTTCGACATCGGACTGGTCATCTCGGCCCCTTCCGTCGAGTACAAGGTGACCTTGAAGGACGGCAAGACGATCGACGTCGATAACCCCAGCTACTGGCCCGATCCCATGAAGATCGAGTCGGTCACCGAACCCTACATCAAGGCCTCTATTCTTACGCCCGAAGAGTACGTCGGCCCCGTCGTGGAACTGTGCCGTGACTATCGCTCGGAGAGCCAGGCCATGAATTATCTCTCCGTGGGCCGCGTGGAAGTGATTAGCGAGATGCCGCTGGGCGAGGTGCTCTTCGATTTCTACGGCAAGCTCAAGAGCATCACGCGCGGCTACGGATCGTTCGACTACGTCCCGATCGAATATCGAGCTACCGACGTCGTGAAGGTCGATATCCTGGTCAACAAGGAACCGGTCGACACACTATCCTATTTGGTGCATCGCGACAAGGCGCGAAGCCGGGCGCTGCACTACTGCGAACAACTGGCCGAAGCCATTCCCCGCCACCAGTTCAAGATTCCCATCCAGGGCGTGATTGGCGGGAAAGTGATTGCCCGGTCAACCATCCAGCCTTATCGCAAAGACGTGACGGCAAAGTGCTATGGCGGCGACGTTTCGCGCAAGCGCAAGCTGCTCGATAAACAGAAGAAGGGCAAGGAGAAAATGAAGCAGATCGGCCAGGTCCAGATACCCCAGAAGGCCTTCATCTCGGTCCTCTGCGCCGACAGGGATTGAACAGGCTTTCTGAGGACGGCGTTCAATGCCTGTAGGGAACGGCCGCCGTGCCGTTCCGGGAGATTTGGAACGCCACGGAGGGCGTTCCCTACCGTGCCCCTCCGGGAATCACGCATGGCTATTCGGAACATGGCGCGCTGGGACATCTTCTGTACGGTCGTGGATAACTACGGCGATATCGGCACCTGCTGGCGCCTGGCCCGACAGTTGGTAGATGAGCATGCCGTCGACGTCCGCTTGTGGGTTGACCGGTTGCCGAGCCTTGCGCGGCTCTGCCCGGCCGTATCGGCCGACGCCGACCGGCAACAGGTCGGCGGAATCGAGATCTGTCACTGGCGGTGCGACTTTCCGCGGGTCGAAACGGCCGACGTCGTGATCGAGGCCTACGCCTGCGAATTGCCCGAAAACTACGTCGCCGACATGGTCCGGCGGGCCGTAGCGCCGGTTTGGATCAACCTGGAATACCTGAGTGCGGAGGCCTGGGTCGAAGGCTGCCATCGGCTGTCGTCGCTACGGACGAAATGGCCGCTCACGAAACACTTCTTCTTTCCCGGTTTCACCCGGCAAACGGGCGGGCTGTTGCGGGAACGTGATCTGCTGGCCGATCGCGCCGCGTTCGATTCGGCCGCCGAAGCCGAATTCTGGCGCAGCATGGGTGTTCCAGCCCGTAGCGATGACGAGCTGCGCATCTCGCTGTTCTGTTACCAGAACGCATCCTTGCCCGGTTTGCTCCAGTGTTGGGCCGACGGCCCCGGGGCCGTGACCGTGTTGGCCACGCCGGGACCGGCCGCCGATCGGGCGGCCGGCTGGTTCGGCGCGCCACTGGTGCCAGGCACGCCGCTGCGGCGATCCGCGCTGACGGCCCATGCGCTGCCATTCCTGCCACAAGCGGACTTCGACCGGCTACTATGGGCCTGCGATGTGAATTTCGTGCGCGGTGAGGACTCGTTCGTCCGCGCCCAATGGGCTGGGCGGCCGTTCGTGTGGCAGATCTACCCTCAGGCCGAAGACGCGCACCTGGTCAAGCTGGAGGCATTCCTGGAACGATATCTCGATCACTTCGAAAAACCGGCGGCCGTGCGGCGTTTCTGGCATGCCTGGAACACCGGGGGGCCTATCGCCGCGGCCTGGCGCGATTTCGCCACGCATCGCCGGGACATCGAGCGCCACGGCAGGGTCTGGGTAAACGCACTTGACCAAACGGGCGATTTAGCCCACAATCTAATGATGTTTGCGATGAATCTTTGAAAGTTAAGATGGGAACTCGAAAATGGGTGTCATGACCGCCGGCGAACTTCAGTCGGGCAACGTTATTATCGTTGAGAAAAATCCACATGTCGTGATCAAGCGGACGACTACCAAATCCGGCCGAAACGCGGCCGTCGTCAAGTTGCGGGTGAAGAACTTGATGACCGACCGCATTTCGGAATCGGTGATGAAGGCCGAAGACAAGATGGAAACGGTGGTCCTGGAGAAGAAGGACTGCTCCTATTCCTATTACGCCGCGCCCAATCACGTGTTCGTCGACGCGGAGTTCAACCAGTACGAAATCGACGCGGAGAGCATCCCGGACCTGGAGAAGTACCTGATGCCCGAGATGAGCGAAGTCTGCGAAGTCACCTTTCACGAGGGCCGTCCCATTTCCGTGGTCCTGCCCAAGATCATCGTCCGCGAAGTGGAGTATACGGAGCCGGCAGCACGCGGCGATACTTCCGGCAAGATCACCAAGGCGGCGATCTTGAAAGGCACCAAGCACGAACTGCAGGTCTCGGCCTTCATCGAGATTGGCGACAAGATCGAGATCGACACCGAGACGGGCGAATTCCGCCGGCGCAGCAACTGATCGCCGGCCAAACATCATGCAAGCGACCGTTCTTCGCGTCCGTTTCAATTCCTGCCGACGCCTCACATTCTCATTGTCTCTGCTTCTTGCTTGGCTCTTGCAGGCCGGCCTTGGCGCCGAAACTCCCGCGCCGGCCACTGCCTGGCAGCCGGCCAAAATCCCCTTGATGACCCGTTGGGGAAAAGCCGTTTCGCCGGGCAATGTCTTGCCGGAATACCCTCGGCCGCAAATGACGCGTGCGCAATGGCTGAACCTCAACGGCTTGTGGGACTATGCCGTCACCCGTAAGGAGGAAGGCCTTCCGCGGTCCTTTCAGGGCAAGATCCTCGTGCCCTTCCCCATCGAGTCGGCCCTGTCGGGCGTGCATAAGAGCTTCGACGGGAACTGCCGGCTCTGGTATCGGCGAGAATTCGCCGTGCCCAAGGCCTGGGCCGGCCAGCGGATCCTCTTGAACTTCGGCGCGGTGGATTGGGAAGCGGATGTGAGCGTCAACGGCCGGCACTGCGGCACGCATCGCGGCGGCTATGACACGTGTACTTTCGATATTACCAACACCTTGACCGCGCAGGGACCGCAGACGCTGACCGTTTCCGTTCTCGACGCCACGGGTGGTGGCCAGCCCAAGGGCAAGCAGTCGGCCGGAAGCCTGGAGGCCCTGGGCACGCTGGGCTATACAGCCGCGTCGGGCATCTGGCAGACCGTCTGGATCGAGCCTGTGCCGCTGGCGAGCATTGTCAAGCTCAAGTTGACGTCCGACGTCGACCGCGGCCTCCTGCGGCTGGCGACGGTCACCCGCAGCGCAACTACGGCGGATGCGATCGAGGCCGTTGTCATGGAAGGCGGCCGCGAAGTGGCGCGGGCGACCGGCGCGGTGGGGAACGAGTTAGCCCTGGCGATCCCGCGGCCCAAGCTCTGGTCGCCGGACAATCCATTTCTCTATGACCTGAAAGTCACGCTCCGGCATGCCGGCCAGGCGGCCGATTCCGTGGGCAGCTATTTCGGCATGCGGAAGATCGCCCTGGGCAAAGACACCAAGGGCCGGGTCCGCATGCTGCTCAACGGCCAAGCCGTGTTTCAGATTGGCCCTTTGGACCAGGGCTATTGGCCGGACGGGATTTACACGGCCCCTTCCGACGAAGCGCTGCGCTACGACATCGAGATGACGAGGAAGCTGGGCTTCAACGCCACACGCAAGCACGTCAAGGTGGAACCCGACCGCTGGTACTACTGGTGCGACCGGCTGGGTCTGCTGGTCTGGCAGGACATGCCCAGCGGCGGCGGCCAGACCTCGCCCGCCGCGGCCGCCCAGTTCGAGGCCGAATTGCAGGCCATGGTCGAGGGCTTGGCCAACCATCCCGCGGTGATCCTCTGGGTCATCTTCAACGAAGGATGGGGCCAATATGATACGGAGCGGCTGACCGCCCTGGTCAAACGGCTCGACCCCACACGGCTGGTTGACAGCGTAAGTTGCATAGCGCCGGCGGGTGTCGGCGACGTGCTGGACGATCATCCCTACTGGGTGCCGCGGGCGCCCAGGGCCGATGGCCGCCGCGCCTTGGCGCTCGGCGAATTCGGCGGCCGGGCGATGGTCATGCCCGGCCACGTCATCTCAGAAACGCGGGTCTTCGGCCATCCGGGCGGAACCATCCTGGCCAGCCCTTGGGAACTTGAGACGCATTACGTCCAACTCCTGCGGCACGTGTTCGCGGAGGAGCAGAGCAGCGGATTGAGCGCTGCCATCTGTACGCAGCTCACCGACATCGAGGGCGAGTGCAACGGCTTCCTGACGTACGACCGGGAAGTGGTCAAGGTGAATCTCGCGCAGGTGGCCGCCGCCAATCGAGGCCGTTTGCCGCCGCTAAGGCGTTTCCGGCCGCTTTCCCCGACAGCGGAAAAGCAGCCTGTGTCGTGGCGTTACACGACACAGCCACCCGGCGCGGACTGGTACCGGCCCGGCTTTGACGCGTCCGGCTGGCCGCAAGGGCCTGCGCCGCTGGGCGCCAGTCCGCGGGAAAGGACCGTCTGGAAGACGCGCGACGTATGGATGCGGCGGGAATTTGAGATCGGCAACGAGAAGCTGATCCTGCCGCAGTTGATCGCGCACCACGCGCTGGGCGCCGAGGTCTACATCAACGGCATTTTGGCGGCGAAGTTGACTGGCTACACCATCGAGTATCAGGAGTACGAGATCCGCGCGGCCGCCCGCGACTCGATCAAACCGGGCAAGAACCTGTTGGCCGTCCATGCCTTTCACGACGGCAATCAGCAACTCATCGATGTGGGCGTCGTGGATCCCCTGGATCTTTGGCCGAGCGAGTGAAGGAGAGAGGTTCGTAGTACCGGCTTTAGCCGGAAATGCGAGAAACCCCTGCTGTCCCACCACGGCTGTTCCGTTCCGAGTAAGGTCGCATTGCCATTTGCTGGCTAACAGCCCCGTCGACAAGAAAAATTGCTGGGGGGTAAGATGAAAGTGGTTGCAATATTGCCCCATGGGCCGGCGGTTAGTACAATGCATTGTGACACTGAACCATAGGAGACGGGCGATGACCGGACCAGATCGTGATGAGTTCGTGCGACGGGCGGAAGCAATTTATTCCGGGCGGTTACGGGCGGTTTTGGAACCCGAACACATGGACGAGTTTGTTGCCATCGAGCCCACATCGGGCGAATATTTCTTGGGCCGGACGCTGCGCGAGGCGGTAAGGGCCGCGCGGCGTGTACATCCCGATCGGCTGACGCACACCATGCGCGTCGGGCGTAAGGCCGCGGTCCATTTCGGGATGCACGTGCGATGAACGGTCATGTCGACTGCGAAGGTCGCGCTCTTGTCACCGTCACCATTCGACCGTCGGAAGAGGCTGCGCCGCGTGAAATAGAGGTGTGGATCGACACGGGATTCAACGGGGATTTGGTGTTGCCGCAGCAGCGGATCGATGATCTCGGATTGACCCAGTCCGGGACCGTTTTGGGGATACTTGCGGACGGGTCCGAAATCATATTCGACCAGTACGTATGTTGGATCGACTGGTTCGGAGGGCAGTTTGATCTGGAGGTCGTTGCCAACGAGGGCGAATATCCGCTTCTCGGCGTTGGATTGCTGGCGGATCACGATCTACATATCAGCTATCGGTCAGGCGAAGTTGGCATCGTGTAATCTCGAAGTAGAACGCAAATTGCGGAGAAGCTGGGGATCGTGGATAGTTATGCCGATTGGGTAAAGTTTGCCGGCAAGAAACCCGATTATTGGATGAGAGGTTCCCCGGAAACAGACCATCTTTGAATAATCGCATGACTGAGGCCCTGTCGCAATTAGTTGACGAGGTGCTGGCCGCCTGCAAAGCTGGCGCCGACGAGGCGGCGGCCGCTCTGGCCCGTACCTTTGAAGTTGAGGCCCAATTGACCCTCGGGCCGCAGAGTACGCTGCAAGCGGCCGGCCCGCAACTCGATCTCCCGGCAAAGGGCCTGCTCGTGCTGCTGAAAACCGACCGCACGACCGTCGTTTTGACGGTCCCGGCGGCCAAGGGTCTTTTGCCGCCCTGGTGCGCGCAGCCCGATCCGACCGGTGAGAGTAAATTGGCGACCCTGGCGCAGGAGTTGAGCATGACCCTGCTGCCGGAAACGTGGAATGCCGGCGACTTCAGCGCCCACTGGGTTACAAACATGGCCGAAGCCCTGGCCCGGGGCGGCGTGTCGCAGGACGCCGCCGTCGTTCCCTTGGCTGTCAACCAGGGAGGCCAGCCCCGGGGCACGATCGGCATCATCTGGCCGGTGACGAATGCCGCCGGCCTGTTTGCCGTCCCGCAACCGCAGCCGCAGCCGCGCGAGAAAAAGGAACTAATCGGACAGGCCAGGCAAACCGAAAGGCCCACCCTGCCGCTCACGTCGGGCGATTTGCACCCCTACACGCGGAGCCTCTTGCGCATCAAGGTACCCGTCGTCGTTACCCTGGCCGAGAAGCGGCAAGAGCTCCGCCGCATCGTCGAGTTGGGGCCGGGCTCGATCATCCAGTTCAACAAGTCTTGCGAAGAAATGCTCGAACTGCAGATCGGCAGCCGGTCGGTAGCCTGCGGCGAGGCCGTGAAGGTGGGCGACAAGTTCGGCCTGCGGATCACCGCCATGGTGCTGCCCGACGAGCGATTCACTCCCGTGTCGAGCAAGAGCGCGAAGGCGACCGTCTAAAGAGGCCAGCGGTGGGTGGTTGAGTCTAGCCCCGTTGCCGTGCTATAATGCCATCGTTTCGCTCACCTCTCTCTCACGGAGCTACGCGGCGATGATCATCAGTGGACTTTCGGGCAACGAGATTTACTGTCTGTCGCAGAAGGGCTTCGCCCCCGGCCGGATTGTCGTGGGCAACAGCGTCTATTCGCTGGGGGCGGTCCGCGGCCTGACCAGCGGCATTCGCACACTCACCGGGGGCGAGATCCATTCGCTCACCGAGTTGATCTCCGACGGCCGCCACGCCGCCATTTCGCGGTTGGAAACGGAAGCGGCCGAGCACCAGGCCAGCGGCGTGACCGGCGTGACTTCCGAGCTGAAGCGGGTCCGCGGCCTGCACGAATTCCTGGCCCTGGGCTCGTCGATCCACGATCGCCAGAAGGGCCAGTTCTTCACTACGGCCTGCACCGGCCAGGACCTTTTCTGCCAGATCGACGCCGGCTACGCACCCCGTCACTTCGTCATCGGCAACGTCTGCTACGCCCTGGGTGTGGGGCGCGGGCTGATGGGCATGCTCCGCACCTTGGCCGGCGGCGAGGTCAAGGAGTATTCCGACATGTACAACCACACCCGCCACTTGGCCCTGGAGCGACTGGAGGCCGAGGCGGCCCAGCGGGGGGCCAACGCCGTGGTCGACATCACCACCCGCATCCTGCCCTTCGGGCCAGGCGTGCGCGAGATGTTGATGGTGGGCACGGCCTCACACTGTCCGGCCTTGGGCCAAGTTGCCAAGCCGGTTACGTCGGAGCTTACCGGCGAGGAGCTTTGGAACCTGACCAGCCTCGGCTATCAGCCCATACGGCTGATGCTCGGCTCGTCGGTCTACGCCCTGGGGTTTGGTGGCGGTCTCAAGACATTCTTCAGTTCCTTTGCCCGCGGCGAGGTGAACGCCATGACGCGTCTGATCTACGAAGCCCGGGAGAATTGCCTGGAGCACATCCACCGCGAGGCGGCGGAACTGCAGGCCGATGGTGTGATCGGCGTGAAGATCTACATCTACGAGGTGGGTGGCGGAATGGTCGAGGTAATGGCCATCGGCACGGCGATCCGCAAGAGCAACGCCGCGAAGACGCAGTCCGAGCAGCTTCCGCCGCAGGCGATCATCCGCGACCGCGACACGTTCTTCGATTCCACGCACGGCGACGCTCGCAACCTCGGCCGCGAGACCGGCGGCATGGCCGCCAATGCCTTGGAAATCGCCGGGAAATTGGGCGGGTGAACTGCACATGTCGACGAAAGCAGCGATCCTGCGCGTGCTCCTGGTGATGATGCTTTCCGCGACGGCTTTTGCCGCAGAGAGGAACCAACCGAGCGCCGCCGCAGCCGAATGGCCCAACTGGCGCGGGCCGAATCACAATGGCATCTCCACGGAGAAGGGCTGGCTCACCAGTTGGCCAAAGGAGGGACCCAAGGAACTTTGGAAGGTCGAGTTGGGGCGGAGCCACTCGTCCGTGGCGATCAGGGCCGGCTACGTCTATACCATGGGCAGAGACGCTGACCGGGACACCGTCGTCTGCCTGGATGCCGACACGGGAAAGATCGTCTGGAAACATGTGTATCCGGCCGCCGATTCGGACTACGGTGGGGGACCGCGCGCGACTCCGGCAGTCGACGGCAAGGCCGTTTATACCCTCAGCGCGGACGGCCAGGCATTCTGCCTCGGTGCGCTTTCGGGACAAGTGATCTGGAAGAGAAATCTTCAGAAGGAACTGAAGATTGTCATGCCGATGCACAATTTCTCCAGTTCCCCGGTCATTGAGGGGCAATGCCTGCTGGCGAACATGGGAACCTCGGGCCTGGCATTGGACAAGCAGACGGGCAGCGTCGTCTGGAAGAGCGAGGGCGATTCGAGCTACTCCTCGCCGGTGCCCTTCACGCTTGCAGGCAAACGGTGCGTGGCCCTCTTCGCCACCTACGGGTTGGCCGTCGTGGACCTGGCGAACGGGCGGAAACTCGCATTCTTCGAGTGGAAGACGCGCGACAACTGCAACTGCGCTGACCCGCTGATCGTGGGAGACGCGATCCTTATCAGCTCGGCCTATAACTGTGGATCGGCCCTGGTCGGCGTCAGCGGCGGCAAGGCCGCGGTAAGGTGGAAGAAACCGTTCGCATGTAAGTACGCCAGTCCCGTGCTGGTGGGCGACTACCTCTACGCGCTCGCCGAATCGGGCTGGGAGAAGGATGACCTTGTCTGCGCGAACATCAAAGACGGCTCGCTCCGTTGGACGCGAAAGAATGTAGGCGCCGGTGGCCTCATGGTTGCAGAGGGGAAGTTGATCGTCTTGTCCCGCCGCGGCGAGTTGCTTCTGACGGAGGCCTCGCCGACCGCCTACACTGAAATCGCCCGCGCGAAGGTCTTCTCGGCGGACGCCTGTTGGAACAGTCCCGTGCTCTGCGCTGGCCGCATTTACGCCCGCAACGAAAAAGGGACCTTAGTCTGCCTTGACGTGCGGGGAAAATGAATGGTTAGGGTCCAGTCGAAAATGCGACGTTTCTTTTGGTTAATGCTTCCGCTGATTTCTCTTCCTTCTTCCGCCCTCGCTCAAGGCACGAGGGCCGATTACAGCAGGGCAGCCGAACTGCCGAACTTGGTGCAAGGGAAGGTCTTTCGCGACCGGGTCGAGCCGCATTGGTTCGACGAGAACCGCCAGTTCTGGTACAAGGTCCGCACCGGACCGGCAAGCCACGAGTTCGTTGTTATTGAGGCGGAAAAGGGCCGGCGGCGGCCGGCGTTCGACCACCAGAAGCTGGCCCAAGCCCTGAAGAAGATCGGCGATGCCCCGGCCGATCGCCTGCCGATAGAACAGCTTGCCTTCGATCCGGCCGGCCAATACGTCGATCTGCAAATCCGCGGCCGCTGGTGGCGTTGCAACCTGAAAAGCTATCAACTCTCGCCGCCGCCCGCTGCCGCGCACGCCGGCGACTCCTTGCAGCAGGGCTTGCAGCCTTTTGAAGGCGGTCCCAGGGCCAGCCAGTTTACCGGCGACGAGTCGACCGTAACGTTCATCAACCGCACCGCCGGCGCGGTGGAACTCTTCTGGCTCGATACGGAAGGCAAACGAAAGAGCTACGGCCGCATTCGGTCAGGCCAGCAGAACGAAATGCACACCTTTGCTGGGCATCTCTGGCTGGTGGTCGACGAGCAAGGGCATGCGCTGGGGTTGAAGGTCGCGGAGAACAAGGACTCAACTGTGGAAATCCGCGCGGCGGGGAAGAAGGCCGATAAGCCTAAACCGACCACGCCGGATACGACTTTTCCGGCCACGGGCGGCAAGACGGCCCGCCGTCGCGAACCGGGCACGCAGCCGCAAGCCAAGTCGCCGGACGGGCGCTTGTGTGCCTTCATCAAGGACCATAACGTCTGGGTCCGTACGGTCGGCGGCGAGGAGGTCGCCTTGAGCCACGACGGCACGGCGGAAGACGGCTATAACAGCCAGTTGTTCTGGTCGCCCGACTCCCGCAAGCTGGCCGCCGTGCGCACGAAACACTGCGCAGAGCGAATGGTCTATTTTCTGGAGTCCTCGCCCAGCGACCAGCTCCAGCCGAAATTGCACTCGCACGCCTACGCGAAGCCCGGCGATCCGCTGCCGGTCCTGCGGCCCCAGTTGTTTGACGTCGCCGGCCGGATACAGATCGCCGTCGAGCCTCGCCTTTTCGACAATCCCTGGAGTATCGACGACTACCGCTGGGCCGCCGATTCCAGCCGCTTCACCTTCGTTTACAACCAGCGCGGGCACCAAGTCCTGCGGCTGCTGGTGATCGACGCTTCAAGCGGCGCCGTCGAGCCGATTGTCGAGGAACGGAGCACTACGTTCATCGACTACTCGGGCAAGTACTTCCTGCGCTATCTCGATGCTTCCGGCGAACTGATTTGGATGTCGGAACGCGACGGCTGGAACCATCTCTATCTTTACGACGCCAAGACCGGGCGGGTCAAGAACCAGATCACCCAAGGCCCCTGGGTGGTCCGCGGCGTGGAACGTGTTGACATAGAGAAACGCCAAATTTGGTTTCGCGCCGGCGGCATCCACCCGGGGCAGGACCCCTACTACGTTCATTATTGTCGCGTCAATTTCGACGGCTCGGGCTTGACCGTGCTGACCGAGGGCGACGGCACGCACAAGATCGACTTCTCGCCGGACCAGCGCTACCTGATCGACAGCTACTCGCGCGTCGACATGCCGCCGGTGACAGAACTCCGCCGCAGCGGCGACGGCAAGCTCGTCTGCGAGATCGAGCGGGCGAATTGGAAAGCCTTGCTGCACACGGGTTGGAAGGCGCCGGAACGCTTTACGGCCAAGGGGCGCGACGGCACGACCGAGATCTACGGCGTAATCTTCCGGCCCACGAACTTCGAGGCGGCCAAGAAGTATCCGGTGATCGAGGATATTTACGCCGGTCCGCAGGACTCGTTTGTGCCCAAGCGGTTTGCGGCCTTCTATTCTGCCCAGGCGATGGCCGAACTGGGATTTATCGTCGTGCAGATCGACGGCATGGGCACGTCGAACCGCTCGAAGAAGTTCCACGACGTGTGCTGGAAGAACCTGGCCGACGCCGGCCTGCCCGACCGCATCTTGTGGATCCGGGCGGCCGCCGCCCGCTATCCGTATCTCGACCTCGATCGCGTGGGCATCTACGGCGGCTCGGCCGGCGGCCAAAGCGCGGCCGGGGCGGCGATGACGCACGGTGATTTCTACAAGGTGGCCGTGGCCGACTGCGGCTGCCACGACAATCGCATGGACAAGATCTGGTGGAACGAGCAGTGGATGGGCTGGCCCGTGGGACCGCATTACGCGGCCAATTCCAACGTGACCTTGGCCCCGGGCTTGAAGGGCAAGCTGCTTTTGATCGTGGGCGAGATGGACACGAATGTCGATCCGGCCTCGACGATGCAGGTGGTCAATGCCTTGATCCGCGCGGACAAGGATTTCGAGCTTCTGGTGATTCCCGGTTCGAATCACGGCGCCGCCGAATCGCCCTACGGCCGCCGCCGCCGCGCCGATTTCTTCGTCCGCAACCTGTTGGGCGTCGAGCCGAGAAGGTAGGTCCCTTCTGCCGGAAGGGACGATTGTGCGACGTTCCGCCGGAAAATTTCGCTCTGATTCACCGGCCGGACAAACTGACCCCCGATTTCAATCCGCGGCGAGACCGCTAAAAAAGTCGAGGCGGATACAAGATATAGTACTGAGTACCATGCGTTGTGTCCCCGCGAGACTTTTTCAGCGGCCTCACCGTAAGGGTGGTTCGATTCTCCCGCCGACATCTGGTAGAATCATCTGCGTTATCGTCTTACACCCGTCGCATACTGGAGGTGACCTTTCCATGGGACCGGCCTTGATCGTTCTTGGTGTGTTTTTCGGGGTCCTTTTGATCCTGGTAATCGTTGTCGTAGGAATGTACAACAAATTGGTGACCTTGCGGAACCGCTACAAAAATGCGTTCTCGCAGATCGACGTGCAACTCAAACGCCGCTACGACCTGATCCCCAACCTGGTCGAGGTGGCCCGCGGCTACATGAAACACGAGCGGGAAACGCTGGAGGCCGTGGTCAAGGCCCGCAACGTGGCGGCTTCGGCGGGCCAAAGAGCCGCGCAGAACCCGGGCGATCCGCAGGCCATGGCGGCCCTGGGTGGCGCGGAAGGCCAACTGACCGGCGTGCTGGGCCGGCTGTTCGCCGTGGCCGAGGCCTACCCCGACCTGAAGGCCAACCAGAACATGCTCGCCCTGCAAGAGGAATTGACCTCCACTGAGAACAAGGTGGCCTTCGCCCGGCAGGCCTATAACGACTCGGTCATGGTCTACAACACCGGACGGGAGACCTTCCCCACGGTGATCATCGCCGGCATGTTCAACTTCCAGCCAGCCAGCCTGTTCGAGATCGAAGAGGCCGAACAGCGCGAGGCGCCGAAGGTTTCCTTCGGTTGATTCCCATGCCCATGGACTTCTTCGCACGGCAGGACCACGCACGGCGGCAAACCGTGCGGTTGATCGTCCTGTTCGCGATCTCGGTGGCGGTGATCATTGTGGCGGTCTACGCCGTCGCCGTGCTGATCATGCAAGGCGGCGGCCAGGCCCACGGTCGCCATGCCGCCGTGCCGATCGACTTCTGGGACCCGGGCCTGTTCCTGGCGGTCGCGTTGGGTACGATCGTGGTAATCTCGCTGGGCAGTCTCTACAAGGTATCGGAGTTGGCGGCTGGCGGCGAGGTGGTGGCGCACATGATGGGCGGACGATTGGTCGATCCGCAAACGACCGATCTGGCCGAGCGCCGCCTGCTCAACGTGGTCGAGGAGATGGCCTTGGCCGCCGGTATTTCGGTGCCGCCGGTCTACGTGCTGGACAACGAGCCATCGATCAATGCCTTCGCCGCCGGATTCCGGCCTACGGACGCGGTCGTGGCCGTCTCGCGCGGCTGCCTGCAATATCTCACGCGGGAGGAATTGCAAGGCGTGCTGGGGCACGAGTTCAGCCACGTGCTCAACGGCGACATGCGGCTCAATCTCCGCCTGATGGGCATCGTCTACGGCATCCTCGTGCTCTCGATTATCGGCTACTTCGTGATGCGTTCGGCCGGCTGGATCGGTGGGTCCTCGCGCGATTCCGACGACCGCCGCGGCGACAATCGCGCCGCCTTCTTCTTCATCGGCCTGGCGCTTTATATCCTGGGCTACCTGGGCGTACTGCTGGGCAACATCATCAAGGCCGCCATTTCCCGGCAACGGGAGTTCCTCGCCGATGCCTCCAGCGTGCAGTTCACGCGTAACCCGGCCAGCCTGGCCAGCGCCTTGAAGAAGATCGGCGGGCTGGCCGCCGGCTCGCGGATCCGCGATGCCCACGCCCACGAGATCAGCCACATGTTCTTCGGTGACGCGTTTGCCGGTTCGCTCTTCAACCTCTTTGCCACACACCCGCCGCTCGATGAACGGATCCGTGCGCTCGATCCGAACTTCGACGGCGCCTATCCGCCAACCGAGCCACTGCCGGACGCTGGCAAAGCGCCAGCGGGCAGCCAGGCAACGCTTGCCGCGCGCTGGTCGGCGGCCGGCGCTCCCGCCGCACTTTCCACGCAGGACGCGGCGCTTGCCGCCATGGCCTCCGGGCTTGGTCCCCGCACGGCGCCGCCTACCGAGCGCCAGGTCAGCACCGATCGCGATCGGATCGTGGGTCAGGTCGGCAGTCCCCGCGGGGAACACTTGCAGCATGCCGAGCGGTTGGTGGCTGGCCTGCCGGCAGCGGTTGTGCAGGCGGTCCGCGAGCCGTACGCCGCGCGCGGCGTCATTTTTGCGCTGCTCTTGAGCCGCGAGAACGAGGCCACCCGCAACTGGCAGTGGCAACTGCTCCAGGCCCAGATCGAGCCGCCCCTGGTGCGGGTCGTGCAACAACTGTCCGCGTCGCTGGATGCGTTGCCGGCGGAGAACCGCTTGTCGGTGGTTGACATGACGATTCCCGCGCTCAAGCGGCTTTCACCCGCGCAGTACCGGGCCTTTCGGCAGGTTGTCGAGAACCTTACGGCCGCTGACGGGAAGGTTGACTTGTTCGAATTCTGCCTGCGGGTGATCCTTCTGGGCTGCTTGGACGTGCAGTTCGGCGTGCGTCCGCCGCCGGCCGTCCGCTACAAGTCAATAAGCGCGGTGGCACAACCGGCAATCGTCATTCTTTCATCGCTGGCCTATGCCGGGCAAAGCCGTGCGGACGACATTCAGCGGGCCTTCCGGGCCGGCACGCACGATCTGTTGGGCGAGGTACCGATTCTCTCGCCTCAGCAATGCACGTTCGACAATTTTGACGCGGCCTTGGGCCAGCTTGCCCAGGCCAGCCCGACGGTGAAACGGGCCGTCTTGCAAGCGGTGGTGGCTTGCATCGCCGCGGACGGTAAGATGACGATCGTGGAAAACGAGCTCCTCCGCGCCGTGGCCGCTGCGCTGGCCTGCCCGCTGCCCCCGGTGCCGGTCCAGTAGACAGCACGTCAAAATTCAATAGGGCGGCACCCTTAACACCGTCGCGGGCGGAACGGAGACCCTAGTTGGTTTTCGCGTTCGGTTAACCCGTGCTAAAGCACGGGCCTAATACCGGCTGCGCCGGGCAATGGGCGTAAACGCCCATAAAGGCCGGCCGTGGAACAAACCTCGCACACGTAATTCAAGCTATCGGGGGAACGTTCTTAGCAAGTCACCGCGGGAGGACTCGGAGCTTTTCCCGTGGTTCGGAGCACAATAGTCATTCTCGGCAAGAGGGACCTACCGGGACCTACCGCGCAGGCTTGCCGTAGGTGTCAAACAGACTGCGAACCTTCAATGCGCGTTTGAATGCGTCTTTTGTCATGGTCGAAGCCGGACGAACGGTGATGGTTACGGGCTGGGCCTTGCCGACGTGGACGAAGTTGTCCGAAAACTTGGCATCGACGCCCGCAAGTTCCAGCCAGGTCCATAGGGCGGGATGCTCGGCATGTAGCCTGACAGCAAACTGGCCCTGCGCTTGCTCGGCAACCTCGGCCGATAGCGCCGGGTCCAGCAAGTCCAACTCGCGGGGATAGGCCAGCGTGACGAGATTCTCGGAAACCGCCTGGCCGGCGACTTCCAACTTCAACCACACGAGAATCTTGTTCCGGCCGTGCTTCTCCACGATGTCGCGAAGATCAAGCGATCGTACCAGGCGGCTCTTGCCGGCCGCCATATCGACAGCGAGCGAGCCTTCGCTGAGCTTATCGCCGGCCAGGTCGGTGACGGTCCACAGAACCTTGCCCTGGCAGTCCTCGCGGCGGTCGCTGGTGACGTAGAGATCGACCTTGCGGCCCTTGACGTCTTCGGCGGCGGAGACCAACAGCGGGGCATAGAAGCGACGGGCCAGGTATTGCAGGGCCTTCCAGCGGCCGAAGTAATCGACCGACGCCCACGACGAGCAGGGCCAGCAATCGTTGTACTGCCAGTAGACGCAGCCCATCGATTTCGGCTCTTCGCGCCGCCAGCCTTCGGCGCCGTACTTGATGCCGTAACCCTGGGTGATCTGGCTCAACCACAAAGTGCTTTCAAAATCCTTCGGCTCGCGAAAGTACTTTCGCACCAGGATCATGATCTTGTCGGTGCCGATGCGGCCGTCCTCCTTGACGTCCATGTACATGCGGTTGGAGCGTTCGTGGTACATCATCACGGGCGAGTAGACCGACTTGCGGTCGGCCGCGGTCGTGAAGGTGTCGACGGTCCTGGGCACGGGGAACGACTGGAAGCCGAACTCGCTCACGAAACCGTGAATGTCGCGATAAACCTCAAACGGCTTGCCGCCGTGCCAGACGTCCCAGAAGTGGACGTCGCCGCAGTCGGGCGAGCCGGTCACATAGTCCGACTGCGGCACGAGGCGACGGACCTGCCCGCCCAGCGTGTCGCGGAAGAGTTTATAGTAATCGCCTTCGCTCATCTTGTCGGTGGTCCAATCTTTCCCGCCGCGGAAGAACATGATCTCGTTGTTGCCGCACCACAGGGCGATGGAAGGATGGTGCCGCAGCCGCAGGATGTTGTCGCGGGCCTCCTCGTTGCAATTCTTGCGAAACGCGTCATCGAAGGCCGGGTAGGTCGAGCAGCCGAACTTCAGATCGAGCCAGATGCACAGGCCCCGCTCGTCGCAGAGGTCGAACAGGTCGTCGTCCTCGTAGTAGCCTCCGCCCCAGAACCGCAGCGTGTTCATGTTGCATGCCACGGCGTCGTCCACGTAGCGGCGGTAGATGTCCTTGGTCATGCGGTTGGCAAAGCAGTCGGCGGGGATCCAATTGGCCCCCTTGGCGAAAAACGGCACACCGTTGACCTCGAAGTGCAGCGGCACGTCGGCCGTTTGCGGCACGGCGCGAAGGGTCCGCAGGCCGATGCGCTTGGTCGCGCTGTCAACGAATCTTTCCTTAACGAAAACGAATCTATCCTTAACCAATCTTTCCTTGGAGGCAAGACCGACCTGGACCCGGTAGAGAGGCTGGCTGCCCATGCCGGCCGGCCACCAAAGTTGCGGATTCTTGATAGCCAAGTTGATAGTCGCCTTGCCTTGCTTCACATCGGCACGTTCAGAAGCAACCCGCTGTTGTCCCAAGAAGACGTCGACGAATGCCCTCAGACCGTTGTCTGCTGGTTGGGCGGTGACCTGGACATTGAGTGTCACCTCGCCTTTCTTGGAATGGTCCTGCAAGATGGCCACGTCATCGATGCGGGCCACGCTATAAGCTTCGATCCCGATCTTCCGCCAAATGCCGCAGGTGACTAGCGTCGGCCCCCAGTCCCAGCCGAAGTTGCAGGGTTCCTTCCGCACGTAGCCGGCCCCCGGATAGGCCCAAGTCGGCAGCTTCCGCTGGCCTTCCTTGGCCCGCATCAGCGGCAGGACCGATTCGAACTGAATTTCGATCGTATTGCCGCCGGCCTTGAGGAGCTTCTTGACGTCGAACTCGTAGGTGCGAAACATGTTGTCGGTGCGGGCCACCTGCGTGCCGTTGAGCCGGACTGTCGCCAGGGTATCGAGGCCCTCGCACTTGAGCACGACGTGTTCGTGAGCAAGCAGGTCGGGCGCGACGTCGAACGAGCGGCGATAGTTCCAGTTGGCCTCGCCCACCCATTGCACGAGCTTTTCGTTATCGCGGAAGTACGGATCGGGGATCTGCTTGGCCGCCAAGAGATCGGTATGGATGCAACCGGGCACGACGGCGGGAATGGTTTCGTTCGTGCCTTCGCGGTTGATTTGCCAGGCGCCGCCCAGGTCAAGCCGCGCGACATCGCCGGCCCGGACGGAATTCGTGCCGCATAGGACGATGGCGAGCAGAAGACAGGGGAAAAGTGTTTGCGGTTGGGTGGAGATTTTGCTGTTCATGGTCGGTTCCTGGCTGGAAGTGGTTTCTGGTGCTATTAGGATAACCTGGGAGCTTGCGAATGGCAACTTTGGAGTGTGGGGCGGGCACCGGGCGCAGCCTGATCGCCACCGCTTTCTTCTTGCCGCGGAGCGGCTTGGGAAACTGCATAGTGTGCAGACCGGAATAAGCTAGTTGCGACAACCACCCGATCGGACTTACGTCGCCGGTTCTTCTTCCTTGCGCTCGACGGCGCCCGGCATTTGCACTTCGAACACCGTGCCGGGGCCCGGCTCGTTGTCGCGGACGCGGACGCGGGCCTTGAGCCGCCGGGCGATGTTGCGGACGATATACAGCCCCAACCCGGTGCCGGGCCGTTCGCGCTCCAACTCCATTCCCAGCCGTTCGAAACGGCGGAAGATCTGGCGGCGAAAGCGGCCGGGTATGCCGTGGCCGTTGTCGCTGATGCGGACAATCGCCCGACCGTCGGCTGTCCGCCGCAAGTGGATGCCCACCCGCGGCTCGTTGCCGGCGTACTTCACGGCATTGTCGATCAGGTTGCGGAAGAGGACGTCCAGATCGATGCGCCACGCGCGGAGCGTGCAGGGCTGGAGCTCGAAATAAAAAACCTCCGGAGCGATGCGATAGTGCAGGCCGACCGTGTTGGCGCAGTCGCGGAGCAGGACGTCGAGAAAGACGTCCTCGCGGTCGGCGTCGATCCGCCCTTCTTCCAGCCGGCCGGCGTCCAACAACTGGTTGATCAGGGCATCGAGCCGGTCGAGATCGTCGACCATGCAGCGGTAGAAGTGCGTGCGTTGTTCTTCGCTTACGTGGCGCCGACCGAGCGTTTGCAGGTAGAGCTTCATGGAAGCGATCGGCGACTTCAACTCGTGCGTCACGCTGTCGATGAAGTTCGATTGCCGCCGGTTGAGATTGATCGCCTTGATGGTGAGCACGAGGTAGATGATCGTGCCGGCTAGGAGCACGCCGATGAAGGTCGTGCCGATCGAGAGCAGTGCCCAGTAGACCCCCGCCCAGCGGTCGCTCTTGAGCGCTCCAAAGACACTCAACAACACCCAGCCGACCGTGAGCACGACCAGGATCAGGATCATCACGATCGCCAGGGTGATCGGCAGGCTCAAGGAACGACGTGCGGCCATGGGAACACAACGAGGGAAAAAGCGGCGAACAATGAGACTAATTGGAGTTTAGCCTCCAGAGGGAGTGTAACAGACGCGACGGCACGGCGTCAAGCGACCGCTTCAGGTCCAGGAGAACTGCAAAGTTCCCTTCGTAGAACGGAATTAATTCCGTTGCCTTGTCTTTTTCAGGCAAACGGAATGAATTCCGTTCTACTGAGGGCCGTCCCGCGGGACTTTGCAGTTCTCCCGACTTCACATCCCGGCATCGATGGCCACGCATCCCAGCAGGCGGCCGCCGGCGGAATTGATTATCTGGGCCGCCTCGCGCAGCATGCGCGGACTGCCATCGCCCAACCGCACGACGAGGTAGACGCCGTCGCAGACGGCCGCCAGTTGGACCGTCCCGCGGTGCGCCAGCGATGGGGAGTCGATGACCACCAGCTCGTAATGGCTGGCCAATTCGCGGAGCAACTGGCGCGCGCCTTGAATGTTCGAGCTTAGCCCGTGGCTTGGGACGCCGGTCCCGCCCGCCAAGAAACTCACACGCCGGTGCGCTGTGACCTGCACCGCCGTGGCCCAATCCACGGCCCCGGCAAGGACATCCGGCAAGCGCCATGCCGGCGCCGCGGCCAGCCAGCGGGCCATGTCCGGGTTGCGGAAGTTGGCATCCATGACCAGCAGTTCGCCTTCGATGCCTTGGGCCAGCCGCGGCGCCAAGCGGGCGACCGTCATCGTTTTGCCCTGGCCATCGCTGGGGCTGGTGAACAACAGGGCGTGCGAGCGGCCCCGCGGCAACTGCTGCAGAATTCGCTGGGCGGTGGCGGCATGCGGGTCGGTGGCAATCGGCATGACAACCAGCGGTTCGGTGTCATCGCAACCCGCGTCGGCCAGCGCTGCCGCGTCGGATGTTTCGTGATCCGCAGCCGACTTGGAATCGTCGAGTAGGCCCGCCTCGGAGACAAACGCCTGGAGCTGATCGATCGTCGCCTCCAGTGAAAACGAATCCGGCAGCATGAAGTCGTCCAGTGGCACGTGCGGCGGAGCGGGCGAAAGCTGGGGCTGAGGTTCGGCCGATTCAACTACGGTAGCAGACGATGGCGATATCGCGGGGTCGGGCAACCCGGCGGCCACGCTCACAATGGGGCACGATTGTCTGGCTTTGATCTGCTTCAATGCGTTGAGCATCAGGCTCATGGCAATGTCCCCCTTCGTGGATCTAACTCCTATAATCCGCGCCGCAACTTGGCGAACAGCCGCCCGAACTCCTGCCGCGGCGGCGGCACGACCGAGCGCGAGGGCCGGGGCGACGGCTCCTCGGCGACGGCGACGGCCGCGGCCGTGGCGGCAGCCACTTCTGTTTCCGGCCGGTCGGTCCACAGGAGCTTGCGGTCGTGCGGCATGGGGACCGTCATCGGTTGCGGTTTTTCGCGGTCTTCCGTGATGCTTGCAGATTTGACCTCCTCGGCGGCCTCGGCAACCGCCACCGCGGCAACGCTGGGGGCGGGTTTCGCCGCTGGCGAACTCGCGGCGGCCGGCGCGGCCCCGGCCGCATAGCGATCGGCGATCACTTCTTCTTCCTCGAAGGTCTCCGCGAACGGGTGCGGCGTTTCGAACACCAGTTCGACTTCCGGTCCGGCGGCGGCCGCCGGCTGGAATTCGGCCCGCACGTCGGCCAGCAACTCCTGGATGTGGCGAAGCTGAGCAAACGTCTCCGGGTCTTCACTGGCCTCGGCGACCAGCGTGGGTTGCATGACAGCAGCTTCGGCGAGGGCGGTATCGTCCGCCGCGGCGATCTTGCCCGCAATGGAAGGCATTTCCAGGGGGTTGTCGTCCAGACCGCCGAACTCGATCAGGCTGTCGTTGGCCGGCGCGGCAGGCTCGTTCCAGGGCGTCGGCAACTGCTGCAAGTCGGCCCAGGCCTCTTCGACGTGGGCCGGCTCGATCCGCCGGATGCCGGCCGCATAGGCCAGCAAGAGCACGTGGTCGCAGACTTGGTTGATCAACCGCGGCACGCCGTCGGTCGCCTTATGGACCATCTGGCAGGTCTCGCTGGGAAAGACCTCCATGCCCCGGCCGCGGCAGGCCGAGATGCGGGTCTGGATGTAGGCCTCGGTCTCGCCGCGCTGAAATGCCTCCAAGTAACAGCGGGCGGAAATCCGCTGGCTGAACGACTCGAGTTTGGGACTGGCAAAACGCTCTTCCAGCACGTGGCTGCCGGCCAGCACCAAACGCACCGCGGGCTGCAGGTCGCGCATGAGATTGGTCAACGCGCGGATCTCGTCCAGCAACCGCAGCGGCAGGTGATGGGCCTCGTCGACCAGCAAGACAACCCCGCGGCCGCAATCGTCGCTGAGCGTGATGTAATCGACCAGCGAGAGTCGCAACTCGCCCTCGTCCATCCCGCGATAGGGCCGGTTCAATTCGTACAGGATCGCCTGCAAGAGCGAACGCCGCGTGTCGAGGTGCGTGCTGGCCAGCAACGCCACTTGGAAGGGCTTCTCGAACTGCGCGGCCAGGACCTGGCACAGCAGCGACTTGCCCGTGCCGGACGGCCCGATGATCATACCTACCCCCTCGCCGCGGTCAACGCAGCGAGTCAGCGTATTGTGGGCCGTATTGATCACGGCCGCCGGGTAGAAGTGATCGATACGAGGCACCGAGGCGAAGGGCCGCTCGGCAAGGTTGAAGTAGGCTTCGTACATGACCCACCCTCCCTGGATTCTGTGGTGTGTTGTGGATCTCGGCAAATTGCGGGTTTTTTGCCGCGCGTACCGCGGGTGCGGAGATATAGCGATCCGTACCTTGATTTCGGCACCACGGGCTTCAGGGATGAAGAATAAAATAGGCAAGTATCTTCATCACCAGCCGGGCGACGGTTAGGTCGCAGCCGGGCGGATGCGGCGAGGCGATGAATTCGACGACGTCGGCCCCGATCCAGTCGCACGGCGCGGCGGCGACGGCGCGAATCAACTCCATCACCTGCGGCCAGGAAAGGCCGTTGGGCTGCGGCGTGCCCGTACTGGGAACGATCGACGGATCGAATCCATCCACGTCCAGTGACAAATAGACCCGTCCTTCCAGGTTGGCCAGCACGCGGAGAAGCTCATCCCAGCGCCGCGCCAGGTCGTGGGCGAAGAAGGTCTCAATCCGCGGACCACTTTCGATCAGCTCATGCTCGGCCTGGGAAAGACTGCGGATGCCGATCTGCACCAGGCGGCAGCCGCGCTCCCATAGCCGCCGCATGACGGTGCCGTGCGACCAACGGCGGCCATTCAATTCGTCCGCCAGGTCGGCGTGGGCGTCGATCTGCACGATCGTCAAGTCGGCCAGATCATCGACCAGCCCGGAAACGACGCCATAGGTCAGCAAGTGCTCGCCGCCGAGTGTGACCAGGAATCGCTCACGGAAGCGAGCAATTTCGCGGGCCGCCACGGTCAGGTGCTCCAGCAGGCGGTCGGCGGGCAGCGCCGCATCAACCTCGATCGCTTCGAGCGTGTGCAGCCGCGGCCGGACTTCGAAATCCAGCAGCGTTTCTTCGTCGAACAACTCGACCTGGCGGCTGGCCTCGATAATTGCCTTCGGGCCGCTGTGCGTGCCCGTGCCATAGGAGACGGTCTTTTCCAGCGGCCAGGGCAAGATCAGGGCGTCGGCCGCGTCGAAACCGGGGGAAGGAATGCCGAGGAATTGCGTGGGATCCATGAGGGAATTTGCCTAATCGTACGAGCATGCACCGACAGTCAAATCGAACGGCGCTGCCGTATTGTGACGCAACGGCATCGGCAAGTCAAACCAGGCCTATGCAACATGCCGCAGCCGCGTGATCCGGCCGATGGGCACCCACTCGACGACAAAGATGTTGCCGTCGCTGTCGAAGGCCGCATGGTGCGGATGGACGAAGCGGCCGGGCTGCCAGGCCTGTGGCTTGTCGCGGAGGCCCTCTTGCTGCACGCGGCGGGTCCAGGCCTCGTCGTAGCCCAGGTGGACGATCGGCCGGTTGTCGCGGTCCAGCAGCGAGACACGCGAGTGCAGGTCCGGCACCAGCAAGACCTCGCCGCGGATGCTGAAGTAGCAGGGATGCGGCAGCCCAGGGGTGAACGAGATGTGCTTGCCGTCGGGCGTGAAGTATTGCAGGCGCGAATTGGCCCGGTCGGCGACGACGAGCGACGGCGTGCGGCCCGGCCGGTCGTCCCACCAGAGGCCGTGAGGGCAGCTTAGCTTGCCCGGCTGGCTGCCGTTGCCGCCCCAAGTACGGACCCACTTGGCGTCCTTGTCGTACTGATGGATGTAGCTCGATCCGTAGCCGTCACCCACGTAGAAACCGCCGTCGGGCGCGAAGGCGACATTCGTAGGCACATACGCCGCGCCCTGCTTGTAGACGCCGGCCTCCTCGGGCGCGCCGAGGCTCCATACGATATGGCCGTCCAGCGAGAGCTTGGCCACGCGGCGGTTCTTGATGTCGCAGACGTAGAGGAATTCCTCGTTGCCTTCCTTGCGGATGGCCAGGCCGTGGCCGCCGCCATGAAACTCCTTGCCGAAGGAGCGCATGAACTTGCCGCTGCTATCAAACACGGCGATCGAGTCCATGGGGTCCTTGGCGGCCGACTGATGCGTGAAATAGATCAGCCCGGAACGATCGAAGACCACGCCGTGCGTGTCGCCCCAGTGGATATGCGCGGGAGGCGCACACCAATTGTGGGTGGCCTCGTAGGCATGGTCACCCGTCCCGAGGACCGGCAGGCGGCTGCCCGCCTTGTCGGCCGCACGGACGAAGGTGGGGCCGATGGCGGCCGTAGCGCCGGCGATGGCGGCCGCCGCGAGGAACTGGCGGCGGGGTTGCTTGTTCTGGGGACCGGAAGATTCGTGGGTAGGCATGTGAGGGGACTCCTGGACGCGAGAATTGTTCCTACAATAGTAGACATAAATCCGCGCCCGGCAAGCCCGGCGCCACTTGAATCGCGTTTCGACCCCAGAATTGATCCAAGAGGCATCTCGTTTACCGGGCGAGGACTACGATCTCGCCCCTGGCCGGAAATCGCGGCCGCCGCGCGACGACACGCCAGGGACCCGGCGCTTGGCTTTCCAGGTCTGTCATTGCATCGCCGGTCGTGACCACATAGGGATGCGGCGAGCGGGCGAGAAAATCGCGAAGTCCAGTTGCGTTGCTGCACACCGTCACCGGCCCGCCGGCGTAGTAGACCGTGCTGGCATCGCAGTACTTGTAGCCGGCGATCTGCGGCTCGGCGGGACAGTCGCCTCGGATCGCTTCCATCAGCGGCCGCGAGTGCTGGTGTCGGTCGATATGCACCGCCGCCCAGCCGAAGAGTATCACGATAAAGAGTACAGAGGCTGTGGAGAAGACCGCCAGGTATGCGCGCCGCCGGTCGCGGGCCAGGAAATACCAACTCAGGCCGCCGCCCACGGCTGGCACGAGCCCTAGAAGCGCCACGATCTGCTCGCCCGGGGCGTACTTCGCGGTCACCCACGGCAAGACCGCCAGCATGGCCAACCCCACGGCCAGGAAGATGCTGGTAGCCAGGGGCATGATGTGGCGGGCGACCGTCGCCGTCCGCCCGCTCCACGCATGCAGGAAACAGCCCGTCAGGATCGCCAGGGCCGGATAGGCCGGCAGCACATAGTGTGGCAGTTTCGTGCTGCACAGCGACCAGAAAGCGAAGAATACGCCGATCCAGCAGACAAGGAACGCGTAGGAAGGCAGATCCTTGCCGCTGGCGCGGAGCCGCCGCCAGACATGCCCGATCGTCGGCCCCAGGAACACCGACCAGGGAAACAGCCCAATCAGCACGACAACGAAGTGGTAGTAGAACGACCCGCGATGGCCTAGGAAGGGTTTTCCAAGTGGGCCCAAGTTGTACTTGGTCAGAAACTCTATCAGCCATTGGCCGTCGGTCCGCCAGGCGATCGCCGCGTACCACGGCAAGGCTACCAGGGCGGTGAAGAACAGCACGGTCAGCGGCCGCATGGCCCAGGTCACGCGCAGCAATCTCCACGGTGAGAATAACGCGGCCACCCGCCATACCACCGCACGTGTACGGCCCAGCCAGCCCACGGTGTTCGCGGCGGGCGGCACCGCCGGTTGGTTCATCACCAAGAGGAAAAGCCCCAAGGAAACGGCCGGCAAGAGGAAACCGATCGGTCCCTTGGCCAATGTCGCCGCGCCCAACAGGATACCGATCGAAGCGTAAATCAGCCACGCCGAAGGCAGGAAGCCCATGTGGGACGGATTGGCAATCCGTCCTACGTCGCCACCGCTCCCGTTTTCTTCCGGTGCAACCTCACCCAGTCGTGCCCCTTTGGCAAACAGGACCATGACCAACGTAGTGATCAGCGTCAAGGCCGAATCGACGGTTGCCGCCCGGGCCGATACGACGAAGATCACGTTCGAGGTGGTCGCCAGTCCGGCCCAAAAACCGACTGCGGGCGAAAACAACCGCCGGCCCAAGTGATAGGTCGCCAGGCATGTGCCGATGGCCAGGATCGCCGCCGGCAGCCGGGCGGCAAACTCGGATTGGCCGAAGAACTTGAAGCTGCCCATCATCAGCCAGAACATCAGCGGCGGCTTCTCGTTAAAGACGTCGCCGTTGAAGGTCGGTACCACGCAATCGCCACGGAGGCTCATTTCCCGGGCGATCGACGTGTACAGGGCCTCGTCCAGGTCCCACAGGCCCGTCACCCCCAGATTGACAAAGCAAATCAACGCCGCGGCCAGCACGATGATGAGCTGATGCCGTAGGCTGGGCACCTTCGTATCCGGCACGGGGCACCCGCTCGCGGGTCGTGTGCCGCTGCTACTCGGCACAAGACCCGCAAGCGGGTGCCCCGTGCCCGATACGTCGCAACTCTTGCTAATAGATATGGACAAGATTCAGTTTACCGGTTATGAAACTACAATTGATTTAACCGTCCTACTCCCTACAACCGATACCAGACCAACGTATGCAACCCGTTTTGGCGACCAGCCGTAACGTGTGAGTCTACGGAATTCAGCCAATTGGGCCAACATCACTTCTCCAGCAAGGCAGACCAAACGCAAGGGGCCGCCCAGCGGGCCGCTCATCGTGGGGGGTCCCGCCCGGCCTGTTGTTGTGGAGAGAATATGCAAACTGCGCAAAATGCATCCGTGGTCTCTAAGCCCCTGCGTTTCTCGTTGAGCAGGGCCAAAGCCCCGCAGGCCGACGGTTCCTCGCGCACAGCGGGGGCAGGCTGGATGCCGGTTTGGTTGTTGCTGGGGGCAATCATCCTGGTCCTCGGCGCTATCATCGCCTTCGGTGTCGACCTCTCCGTGGCGCAGTGGTTTCACGAGTGCCACAAGCTGAAGAATCTGCGATATCTGCGCGATGTGGCCGGGATCTGTGAACTCTTCGGCCGGGCCGAGTGTTCGCTGTTGGTCGCGATCTTGATGTGGCAGCTTGACCGGTCGCGGCGTTGGGCGGTTCCCGGCGTAGTGGCGACGGCCTTGCTATCGGGCCTTGCGGCCGACGGGGTGAAGATGTTGATCGCCCGTGCCCGGCCGCACAGTTTCGATTTCCTCGGCAGCGTATGGAGCAGTTTCGGGCCGTGGCTGCCCTTGGGGTCGTTGGGCAGCGCCAGCCAGAGTTTTCCGTCCGCGCATACGGCCACCGGCGTGGGCTTGGCCATCGCCCTGATTTGCGTCTATCCGGCTGCGCGGGGCCTATTCGTGGTCTTACCGTTGTTGGTTGCTTTTCAGCGGGTGGACAGCGGGGCGCACTTCTTGAGCGACGTGCTCTGTGGGGCGGCTGTCGGCTGCATCGTCGGCGCCTTGACCCTCCGCTTCCGTTGGCTCGATCGGCAGAACGCCCAGTGGTTCTGGGGGCGAGTAGGGGCGATCTTCTCGCGGAAGCGGGGGAGACATTACTGATTTTCTGTCTTTTTAGGCCGGCCGGCCTTCTTGGGTTTCAAGACACGTTCGACAAGACCCTCTAGGCAATCCAAGAACGCTTCGTCGCCGAGCGGCCGCGCCGTTCGTCCGTGCTTCCGCAGTTCTTGCAACTCGCCCTCCGGCCGCGCACGGTCAAGATTAGCTTGCCAAGCGTGGACCATCGCCAACAAGGGCGCGACCTTCACCAGACTCCCTCCTCGTTGCACGACTCGACCATGAGTTCCAAACAGGCTGCCTAGTCGCCGTCGTTGAAAAACGTCTGTTGTCGCCGGTTCCCACGTTGCGTCACATGCTGAGGCATCCCGGGGATCACGACGCGCGCCAATCTTGCCATCCCCATAAACTACCAAACTATGCCTCTACTGGCAAAAATCGGTATTGTGTCCCGATTTAGTGGCCTGGGGCACGGCTTTTCCAAAGAAATGATTTATTCTATTATTTGGAAAGGCCATCGGCCGTTCCATCTCGCTAGAAAAACATGATTATGGTGCGCTGAAGGTCACGCGAGTAGAGGTACAAGAACACCCAGATCGCCAGGACCAGGAGTTCCCAGGCTGGGCGAACACCCGCAAAGGCATCTTCATCATTTTGTGGCTTGGCCGCAGAAACCTTTACGAGTTGAAAGTCGGCTCTTGGCTCTACAACGGCGAATCGTTCAGGCGGGCCACAAGGTCGGGCGGAGATTGACGGGCCTTGATCGATTGGCGGTATCTGCCGTACCTGAACGATAACCAGCATGATAAAGATAATGCTACCGGCAATCGCAATGAGAAGCAGTTTCATGCGTGGTCTCCAAGCCAGTCGCGTCCTTCGCACGTCCGGGCCGATGCCGCCAACGTCTCTCTATCGGCCATCACGTTTTCCGCCGCTTTCCGCATTATACTGCCGCGCGAATCCCTACGGCAATTCTGAGGGCAATCGGCCTTTCGAGATTTTCATGGGAAGGCTAAACGGGAGATCGGCCCGATGTTAACCATCCCAAAAAGCCACATGCGAACAGGCGGCTTCTGCAAGTCGCTCATGGTGATAATGCCGCCCACGGCCCCCAAGACTCGGACGAAGAGCCTTGGTGAATCGGCCAACCCCAGAACCACATCCGCAAGCGAAGCGGTTTTCGATCCAGTTCAGCAAAGCGGTGCCGGTGCCTCGGCGTCGATAGTCAGGATGGACGGTCAGCCGCTCGACATGGCACGTTGCTCCGTCTTGATAGGCCCGCACGGAACCGACAATCTGGCCGCCTTCCATGGCCTTCAAGAACCGTCTGTCATGGAATCGGGATTTCATGCTTTCCAATGTCTCGGTCAAAGGAGGGATCGTGAAGTCGTCGTAGATGGCCGCCTCGCTCTGGTAGGCAAGGCGTTGCAGGGCCAGGATGTTTTCGGCATTCTCGATGGTGGCGGGTTTGATCTCCATGCTCGGCTATCCGTGATCCAGCCAACGACGACGGTGGGAATCTTGGCTTTCAGGTCGGGGGAAATGGAGAGGGAGATCATTGCTTTGTGACGAGCGATTCACGTCCGTTCAATCGTCACCAGCCATGCCTTGGGACCGCCAGGGCTGAATTTCGGTCCATCTGCTGACGGCGGCGGCCGGGCGTTGAGCAAGTGCGGCGGCCAGAAGTGAG
>CAZTPX010000103.1:0-33963 GCA_964615095.1 uncultured Planctomycetaceae bacterium
ATGACGTCGTTTTCATTTGCCCAGGCTCCAAGAGTAAAGAGTAAGGAGACGTCCCGGAACACTTCTCATCGTAGCCGATGTAACGTGACCAGGCAAGCAGGCGGGCTTGCCATCGCTTCAATGACCTCTTGGCGGGCTTCGTCAACAAGCCCTTCAGCAGCATCTCCAGGCAAAACCGTGCCTAACGTCGGCAATCGCCACTGTGGCATTCCGCTACAACCGTGCTCGCTGGTGCTGTGCCTGGATCGCAGTTCCCCGTGGGACTGCAATTGCCCAGCACCCACGCTGTTTCCGCCCCATGCACCACGGCCTTGGCGTCACGAAGGAGCCTGTCGATTCTGGCAGGCAGGCTCCAGGGCCACGAGAACGGGGCGGTGGAGGCGGCTGCCGGCAAGGCATCTCGAATGCCCCGCTAGCGGCATCGCCAGTTGACGTCGCCCAAGCTGGCGGCGAAGATAAAGGCAGTTTGGGCATGAGAAAGCAAGGAACGTCTGCCGTGGAAGACCCTACGACCACAAGATCGCCCGCTCCCGCGAAATCAACATTGCGTCGCTTCTGGCGTGGCTTCGTCTGCACCTTGAGCTTCCTTATCTTCCCAATTGGGCGACTTTGCCGCGACCGATTGATCAAGCAGATGGAACCGGAACATCTCGATCGCGGGTTGGTGTTGATACTGCCGGGCGTCGAAGGCCGCAGCTTCCTGAACGTGTCGCTGATGGCCGGCCTGCTCGATGCGGGACTGCCGTATGCAATGGAGATTGTGGACTGGACCACCGGCTGCTGTCTGCTGGCGATCTATCATCTGCGTGCGTGGCAGCGGAATTGTCGCGTCGCCCAGCAGATCGCCAGTCGTGTGGTCGAGTACCGCCGGCAATATCCGGGGCGTCCAGTGTGGCTGATCGGGCACTCAGGCGGCGGGGCAATGTCGCTGCTGACGGCTGAGTTCTTACCAGCCGGCCTGTCTCTGACCGGGATTGTGCTGCTCGCCCCGGCAATGTCCTCGCGTTACTCCTGCGACGCCGCGATGCAACGGACCGAACGCGGGATTTGGAGCTTTTACTCAGCGGGCGACGTGTGGTTTCTCGGCCTAACGACGCTGGTGCTTGGCACGTTCGACGGCGTACACTGGCCCGGTTCTGGATGCATCGGCTTCGCACATCGCAGCGAACCAGGTCCAGCCGCCCAGTGCCAATTGCGGCAGATTCCCTATCGCTTGGGAATGACCTCGCAGTTCAACCTCGGGGGCCACTTCGGCTGCGTACATCGCGTCTTCGTGGCAGAAACCATCGCACCGATCTTGCGAGAGGGTTCCAACCTCGTGCGTTCTTCTACTATGCTAAGAGCATGACCGACCCCATCCCCCGCCGCCGCCTCATCCCCATGCCCGCCTGGCTGATCTTCGGCTTGCTGGTCGTGGAGGGGCTGCTGTGGCTGTCGGAAAGGTTCCAGTGGCCAACTTGGCACAAGGGCTACGCGGTTTTGACTGCCGTAGCGGCGGTAGGTGTGGCGATGTTGGTCATGCTGCTGTGGTTCATCGTGGCCCTGGTGTTCCGGTGGCGGTTTCAATTCTCGATACGGTCGCTGCTGGTACTGACGTTGGCTGTGGCGGTACCGTGCAGTTGGATGGCGGTGGAGATGAAGAAGGCCAAGCGACAGAAGGAGGCTGTTGCGGAGATTACGCGGGAAGGCGGCGTTGGGATCTGGTATGACTGGCAGCTCGGCGAGAACTTCCTGCCACCGCTAAACGCACATCCTCCGGGGCCGGATTGGTTGCGGATGCTGCTCGGGGAAGACTTCTTCACAGAAGTTGTTCGGATCGAAGCCATGCGGCACGACGGGAAAATCACAGACGCTTGGATGGAACACCTTGATGACTTGCCGCGGCTCCAGCAGTTGGCACTCCTGGAACCACAGATAACCGACGTCGGGCTTGAGCACCTTAAACGGCTGACCGACCTCCAGCAGTTGATGCTTCTGAACGCAAAGATAACGAACGTGGGGCTCGAACACGTCAAGGGATTGACTCAACTAAGAGAGCTGTACCTTTGGGCAAATATCACAGACGCGGGGCTCGAACACCTCGAAGGCTTGACTCAACTCAGAGAGTTGAATCTCTCCGCAAGCATCACGAATGCCGGGCTGGCACATCTCAACGGGTTGGCCCAACTCCGACGATTGAAGCTCAGTAGTCGCGAGGTCACGGACGCTGGACTGGTGCACCTGGATGGCTTGGCACAGCTTCGCGAATTGGACCTCAGCGGTGTCAAGGTGACCGATACGGGGCTTGAACACATCAGCAAATGGACGCAACTTGATGAATTGTCTGTCGACAACACGAATTTTACCGATGCTGGAATGGAATACCTCAAAGGTCTGACACAACTTCGGAAGCTGGATCTCGATGGGACCACAATCTCACTTGATGGAATTGATACGGTCGTGTTTCCGGACAGCGGACCCCATAGCACGGCAGTCACGGACCAAGGCGTAGCGAAACTTCAGCAGGCATTGCCCAATTGCACAATTCGACACTGATTCGGCGTCCCCGTCCTCAGCTCCCCCGCAACCCGCCAAGGCACCAGCGGCTGCCGGAGGCGAAAGCGGCGAGAGGGACGTAGGCGAGGGCAACGGCAGACGTAGCGATGGACACCCAGCAATTCGCCAAAGCCGAACAATGCCACCGAGTGGCATACGCTAACAGAATATCCACCAAGGTCTCTTCTCTGGCCGGCTGTTTGCCTTCCATTCGCCTACTGGCAGGCCCAAGGCGTGACCATAGACCGCGATACCGTCCTCGGCCCCGTTCTTGAACCGCTTCATCACGCGTTGAACGGGCCAACAAATTGTACCGTCCGGCAATCGCAACTCGACACTGATTTCAGCCTCGGGGTCAGTATCGTCGCCAAACCACTCACCACCTATTTGCCGACGGATGACCTCACCCACATAAGATCCCAAGGCGAAAACACGGGAACCAAGAGCCTCGGACAAAAGGCCGCCGGGCACTGGATCGCCATCGTGGCTTTGTTCGTCAAAGAAACGGTCAATCTCCCATAGGCTTCTCGGCGTGAAATCCGCATGATACCCAAAGCTACTGAGTGCCATTGCGATCCATTCGGCTGCTTTCCCTACATCTTCGACGATAGTGCCCATGGTATTGGTTCCTGGCGTACAATGGCTCGCATGCTCGACGCCGCCCTTACCTTCCCAGCGTCGTTCCGCCCCTATTCTACGCTACGACGCCCGCCTGCACAGCGGGGGCATGCCCGATGGTGGTTAGCGGGAGGACGGGGTCGCGACTTTGGCTTGCCGCTCATCGCAGAATTCCATCCGGCCCGATCCGCTGACAAAGCTCCGCAAACGTCCAGTGTTCCCGGGAGAGCAGCTTTCTCGCCTGTGCGTACTCTAGCGATTCTGGGCTGGCATGGGCGACCACTGTTTCGAGATGTATCCGCCTTTGTTCTGCGTCTTCGTCGCACGGAACTTCGCCCAACAGAAGATTGGCCTGGATGTTGTGTGGGTCGAGCGTGATCGCGTTTCGACAGTAGTCCTCATGTATCGTGACCCTGTCGCAGCCGAATTTGTGCTGCCGCAACGCCGCTCTGGCCCAATCGTCGGCATTCAGATGCACCGTCCCGGGCCAAATGATGTTCCGAGTTCCATTGAGACCATAGCGTTCCCAACTGTTAGGTACCTTGGTACCGGTAGCCAGACATCCCTTATCAAAGGCGACCTGCTCGCGGTCTGGTTCCCAATCACACGGTAGCAAAACCCAAAGTTCCACGTTAACAACACGATGAAAGAAGTCTTCGCCCAGCCAATTCAGGAGGCACTTCGGAACTCGCGAACTGGCAGTCCAATTGAACCCATCTTTGTCAGCTTGATAGTCGTAGTAAACATGGCCGCCGCGATTGTGAATCGCCTGAACGCACCGTTTCTGGTATTCGGCACGTTTGACTTGCCACGATAACAATGAGCAGAGTACGGCGATCAGTGTCGTCGCGACCAGCAGCGTCCGGAGGCTATATTGAAAGCGTCGGCGGGTGGGCCTGGGGGCGTCTGGCTGTGGTTCGGTCGTCGTCATGAGATTGCCTCCATCGTTGCCAACGGATTGGCCGCCCTACGCCGCCCTACGAAGGCATCCAGCGTCGAGCCCTTTCATTATCCGCCGCGAGGCTGGGCTGCACAAGCGAGTGGGCTGGGGCGGGTTACTTTGGGGGCGGTGCCGGTGGACGATCTAGCCAACTAACAAGGACGCAGATAATGCCGCCGACCACTCCGCCGGGGATGGCAAGCATGGGCGGATAATCGGGACTTAGCATTGATCCTACGATCATGCCCATGACTATCCAGACGCTGGCGTTCAGAATGCGACCAAGGTCACGCCGATGCCCCGCGAGCACCATGCCGCCCGTCCCCAATGCCGCAGCGATGATGGCGATCCACCACGCAGTTGGGTCGCTGGTCGAGTCGAACATGCCGCGAGTCTTGGCATAGAGGACGAACATGCCGAGGATCGCGGCAAAACGGCGACTGCGAACAACATCCTGCGAAGCGAGAACTGCATGTTCACGTTCCTGCCAATTGCCCTTGCCGTGCAGAGACCAGACCAACGTCGCCTTACCATGGATGTCGAGCAGCAGTCAATTATCCAATGTCGCTGCCTTTGCATCACCGACTGGCGGCATTTCCGCTTTGTGGTCAGGCGGTGTTAACGGAACCCTTCCCACCGGAGTCTCGATTCGCCATAGTCCCTCGTTGATACAGCGGCGACGAAAAAGCAGAACTCGCACCCGCGGCCCCGAGGTCGAGCCAGCGGGCGGCGGACTCGGCGGGTGCGGGTTGTTACGGGACTAGGCTCTACGGTTCGGTCCAAGGCTCGCCCCATAGCGTTGTTCGATTCGTGGCAAATGCGGGGAAGGCGACCTTGCTCCACCAATTCCTATCCACGATGTCAAATCGACGTTCGATCTCTGCCAGAAGATCGCGAAAGCCCGGGGCGTCCTCATCCACTTGCAAGTTGCTGCCGTCATCGGACAGGCGAACTCCAAGCCGAATGGTGTCGATTGTGCCCATATCCAGCTTGAAGACGAAAATCTCCTTCACGGACGCCCACGCGACTTGACGCAGCGAGCCGTCATGCTCGATGACCGAAAATCCATCCGAGGTAAGCTGAATCGTCGTAATCGTCGTCGTACTAGGACGAGATCGCAGATTCAAACGGCGGAGCCACGAAAACATTGGTCAAACCACGGCTTCTGCTGGGCATCAAGTTGCACGCCATTCGCCAGTATACCGTCACGCCAGGGCTTCTGGCAATCATTTGGCAAGAGGGCCTTTCGTGCTATCCGCCAACATTTTGATCATGTGATCAACTTCTGTGGCAGTTCTTCCACTGCAACTCCACCATCGGCCTTCCGCTCCTCTCACGCTGGCGTCGGTAGGAGGCTTGTGCCCAAGCATGGCGAGGGGCGGCACATTCATCAACGGATTTCTAACGTGACAACGAGATAATCTCCGGCGTTCTTTTGAGCGAACTCGTCCACCGACATCGTCCGGTCGACAACTGGTTCGCGGTCGCCTTCCACGTATACGATATGATTTGCACCGGGCAGGATGCGGCCGGGCATGGCCAAGGACGACGTGACGTTGACCGTGTTGGGCAGGTCCGAGCCGTTTCCTCCACCACGGGTGTGTCCAGCAGCACCTAGATTCGTTACTCGTCCGTTCGGTGTGTTCTTCTCACCGAGGGCAAGAGTGATCTTCATTCCTTCCCAGATACCGTCTCCGATGCGATTTGGACTTCTTCCCACGGTCCAGCTATTGACCGCGCTAATCGAGCCGCCGTGAACTAGATACAAAGTCCCTGAGAGCCAAGTGCTCTTGGTGAAGGTGCCCGTGGCGACCAGAATGTTTCTGGCCTTCATGTCCTCCATGTCGAATCCGAAGTATCGCTCATAGGTTCGATCAGATGCATCCGCTTTACGGACATCTACGGCCTTGCGAATGTAGCCCGTCCAGATACCGAGGACGAGTGCGACAATCGCAGTCCCTATCAGCAAATGCTTCAAACCGAACTGAAACCGGCGGCGGTCGAGTTTCGGTGGGGCAGGTTCGGGTTCGGACGTGGTGAAGCTGGCCATCATTCGATCCTTTCAACTGGCAACATCCCGCCAACCCCGCATTCTGAGGCCCCGCAAGGCCCTTCGGTGCCCCTGCCGGGCTATTCGGCGAAGAAGCCAACCGCATGGCAACGATTATCGCTGTTCTATTCATCTTCGTCGTTCGGAAGGAGCTTCACAAAATCGGACTCAGAGAACGGCTTGGAGTACGGAAAGTCGATTCCATGCGAACTAAGCACACGCTGATAATGCAGCATCCGGTCGAGGAGAGAGTTCGCCAATTCTTGGACATCTGCAAGGAAGCTCTCGCTCATGGTGTTGCCGTCGTGGACACATGATGCGATGTCCTGGGCCAGCCGACAAAGCGTGGCAAGGGAGTCACCTTGAATCACGCAGCCAGGATAATTACGACCGGGCGGTTTAATAATCGCGTAGTTCGAATCGGGGGCGTAGACTTCCAGTTGTTCGATTTCCATTCGGCGACCTTGCTCAGTACGACTGAAGGTATTCCAGTGGGCATCGAGCCCCATACCGCTTGAGCAGTATAACGCCACGTCGATGCTCTTGGCAATAAGGCGACATTCGCATGCCGGCGGCTATTCGTCGAAGAAGCCAACGGCGCGGCGGCGGTGCCGGTAGGGCACGTTTCCACGGCTACGATGGCGGCACCGGAACTGGCTGGACCTTCCTGCTCCGCACAGCGCAAGTCAGCAGCGCGCCGACCGACAGCAGCCACACGGCCAGAGCGGTGATGTTGGGCCAGTTCAGGTGTCGCTCCGTTTCCTCACTTTCTTTGTCCGTGAAGCCACCGATTTGAAGCAACTTTCGCAAGTCCTCGGTCGATCGGTTGCCAAGCCACCAGCAACGCACGCCGTAATCGGCCAGCGCCACGTTGATGCCCGTAGCCCGGTCGTACGTGAAAAAGAACTCTTCTCGCTGGCCATGGTAGCTCGACACGACTAACGGGGGCGACTTGGCATCGGTCACGCCAAGCGTGTCCAACGAAAGGTCTCGCGGTTCCGTCCAGAGAATGTGCGGATCGGCGACCTCGACAAGCATTATCGTGTTGCTCGTCTCGCCAGGAAAATCGCCAAGTTTCCTTGGCTTTTCGCCTTCCCACGCTGCCCTTGGCCCCACCACGGCAACATAGCTCGTCGGCGTACGGACCGAGATGGAGGCCGGGGGATCACTCGGACAGAGATAAATTTGGGGGCACTTGGTAAGTAGCCGCTTGTTCTTCGGTCCGTCCCAAGGTTCGGTGAAATCGTAAGCCTTGTAGAGATCATTGCGATCCAGGTACGGCAGTATCAGGACCCGCCAACTGTGCATCGGCTTGCCGGTCTTGTCGGCAATGTATGCCGGCGGGAAACAACCATTCGCTCGATGGTAGTCATGTAACGCTAAGGCAATATCCTTGAGATTGTTCGAACAGGCAACACGGCGACCGGTCTCGCGCCCAGCCTCGACCCCAGGGAATAGCATTGCATGCAAGCAAATAAGGCCGAGCACTATTACACCAACACACACGGCGGAACTCAAGGAGCCACCTCGATGAACGTAGGTTGCCAGCCCCACCGCCAGCCCGAAGACCACGACGCCCCCGCCTCCAAACACCGCCAGCGACGACCCCAGCACCACGAACAAGAGCAGCAGCGTCCGTAGCGTGAATTGGAAGCGTGGGCGGGGCTTCGCTTCGGCGGATTGTGATTCGGGCGTGGTCATGGGCTATTTCTCGACGATGCCGCCAAGCGGCGTTGGTGGTCTTCTGCCAGTATAAGCTCAGGCCGAGGCTGTTGGCAATTAGGCGGGCAAAGAGGGTGGCCCGGCAACGTGGAGAAGCCAGAGAACGGCAGCGGTGCTGGCGGGGCACGTTTTGTGGGATTGGAACAGATGCCCTTGGCGTGCAGCGTTGCAAACCCCACGGCGTTGCCTACAATTACGGGCGTGTTCTTCCCTTTTCAATCCTTTCAGTCGAGGAGTAATTTATGAACAGGCAATGGATTCCACTGGCAGTTGCTGCGTTGATGGTCGGGTCGTGCGTCTGGGCGAGGACAGCCGAGCCGATTGCGAACAACACGGACAACCCGTTCGCTGGAAAAATCGTCCGAGTGAGCATGGCGGGCGAGACGAAGAACGAAGTATTCATGCTTGAGAATGTGAAGTTAGTAACGGTGAGCGGCAGCGAGCTGTTCCTTGTTGGCACGGGCATCCAGAATAGTTCTGCTCGGAGATCGTGGGATGAGGGTCTGGAAGTCCATCTCAACCTGCGTTTCGTCCTGTCGTATTGCCCAATGACCCCAGAGCAATGGAAAGAGAAGCAGCGATCTATGCCGACTCGCTCCTCAGAACGCCCAGAAGGACCTGCTCCCTCGACGGGCCGACGTTGACGGATGCTGTGGGCAATGGGCGGGCCCCAAGCTTCTGCAACAGCCTTGGCCTGCTGCCAACGGGCGTGCCACGGCGAGCAAGCAGATTTTGATAATAAGATGAAATTGTGAGCGGCTCGCGTTGTTGTTACGCCCGATGGCTAGCGGCCGGTCATCCGCAGTGCCGCATCGGTGCAGCCGCCACAGGCCATCAGCAGCCGCGGTGACGCGAGAATCAACATACAAACGAGAAATGGCGCTGCTCGTTTCATGAGACTATCATCCCCCGCGATCCGTTCTGGATACGCGTTCTGTTCCCGGAATAGAAGACGCACGAGTCCGCCAGCAATGTAGTGGCAGGCAACTGGACCAACCAACCATGCAAAACGCCGGCCGACATCGTGAACCTGAAGATGGAAACGCCGTTATGACCGCCCATGAAGGCAGAGTTGGCCGCCCTGCTGAAGACGAGCGTGCGGCGGCAGCGTCGAGCCCTACCTGAAGAAGGCCGCCGAGAGGCGCGTCGGATGCCCCGGTGGCGGCATGGTGTCTTGCCCTTTTGCCGGATAGCCCACCATGTGGGCGTAGAGCACGCGTTGCTAGGGCTTGTCTTGCTCGGCGAATCGCCCTTGATACTTTGCGTGGCCATCACATCTCTCAAACACGAATTGGCAGATCCGGGTGTTCGGGTACAAGGCCAGCGGTGCATGGCCGAGGTTTACGATCTCCAGGACCTGATGGTTCGAGATGCCCGGGTGCATGAACCCCGCAGTAACATGCACGGCAAGGCCGAATCGGGCGAACCGGCTTCTGCCTTCGAGCCGACCGGAGATGTTATCGGCCAGCGTAATCTTCTCCCGCGTGATCCCGAGTATCATCTCGCCCGGCTTGATGACAATGAAATCTCCATCCTCGACGCGGACGCTCGTGGTGATGTCCTCGAACCGGGCGTCGTTCGTAACATGGTAGACCTCGGACTTCTTCTGGAATATCCTGAATTCGTTCCCGAGCGTCAGATCGATGGAGCCGGGTCCAACCTGCGACTTGTCCAGCGGATCGATCTTGATCGTCCCGTCCCGCAATGCCTTCTCGATCTCTACTCCGATCAAGATGCCCATATCAACGTACCCCTCTCTCGTTCCGAAAGCTCTCGCCTTGATCCGCAGATCGCTTCACCGTGTGGCATTTCGGGTCCTCCGGCAAGGTTTCTGCGGTCAAGGGCTCCCGAACCCTATCCTTTCGCCGGATAACCCACGGTCTGGGCGTAGATCCTCCGGTTCAATTGCCTATCGTAACGGTCCATTGCATAAATAATGTCAGGGATAGGTTCGTAGGGTGGGACCCGGGCACCGTGCGCAGCGTGGTGCCCGGGTCCCACCCCACAACTTGAATGCCCACCAGCCTACTCCTCGGAAAGCGGCATGGCAAGGGACAGTCGCTTTCCCTCTTGACTCAAAAACCCCATTTACCTAGACTACCACCCCTGAGAGTTGGACGTGAATATGGCTGAAGATAAACAACGCGGACTGAGCCGCCGTGCCCACTGGGCGGGCGGCGACAAGCTGATCAGTCGCCTGATGGCCGAGGCCCTGGCGCGGCCGGATCTGGTCTCGCTGGCCGCCGGGTTCGTCGATCAGGCCACGCTGCCGGTCGAGGCCACGCGGCAAGCGATGGCTGCGTTGTGGTCGCGGCCCGCGCGGGCTAGGGCGGCGTTGCAATATGGCACGACGATCGGAGATGTGCCTTTGCGCGAGGCGATCGTCGCCCGCATGGCGGCGGCCGACGGTTCGGCGGCACCGCCGTTGGAGCAAGTCGTAGTCACCGCCGGCAGCAACCAGTTCCTGCACCTCGTGGCCGACACGCTCCTGGACGCCGGCGACATCGTGCTCTGCGCCGCGCCCAGCTATTTCGTCTTCATGGCCACCTTGGCCAACGTCGGCGCGCGGACCGTGGGCGTGGAAATCGACGCCGAAGGCATGGTCCCCGAGGCCCTGGACGAGGAACTGGCGCGGCGGAAGGCGGCAGGGGAACTGGCCCGCGTGAAAGCCATCTATGCGGTCACCTATTACGACAATCCGGCGGGCATTACCAGCGGCGCGGCGCGGCGGCAACGCTTGATCGAGATCGCCGCGCGCTGGTCGCAGCACGGCAAAATCTACCTGATCGAAGATGCGGCCTATCGCGAGCTGCGGTACTACGGCGACGACGTGCCCAGCCTGTACGCCCTGGATGCGGGCGGCGGCCGCGTGATCCACGCGGGGACTTTTTCCAAGCCGTATTCGCCCGGCATCCGCGTCGGTTGGGGGATCCTGCCGTCCGAGCTGATCGAGCCGCTGTTGGCCCAGAAGGGAAACGTCGATTTCGGCTCGCCCTGCTTCAACCAGGTGTTGATGTCCACCGTCATGGAAACGGGCCTGTACGACCGCCACGTGGCCGCCGTGCGAGAGAGCTACCGCGGGAAGCTCGACGCCACGCTGGCGGCGGCGCAAGCGGAACTCACGCCGCTGGGGGTCGATTGGGTCCGTCCGACCGGCGGGCTGTACGTCTGGCTGCGGCTGCCGGAGGCCATCGACACGGGCGTGGACGGGCCGTTGTTCCGGCGGGCGGTGGCCGAGGGCGTGCTTTACGTGCCCGGTGAATGTTGCTATCCGCGCGAGGGCTGCCCGCAGCGGCGCAACATGCTGCGGCTGAGCTTTGGAGTGCCGCCGATCGACGAGATCCGCCGCGGCGTGCAGGCCCTGGCGCGGGCCCTGAAACCGCCAAAAACCCGTTAATCAATAACTGTCGCACAAATGTACCCGGCACACTCCGTGTGCCGTTGCAGGCGGCACACGGAGTGTGCCGAATACATTGAAACCACGTCACTTATTACGTCGCCGGCCCTAACCACCAACACCTCATGACCATCATCGACCGCTACCTGCTGCGCCAGTACCTGCAGAACTTTGTGATCTGCTTCCTGAGCTTGTTGGGCGTGTACGTGATTTTCGACGCCTTCACGAACCTGGAGGCCTTCATGAGCGTGGCCAAGGGGCTGGCCCTGATCAAGCTCATCGCCGCGTACTACAGCGTGCAGTCGCTGTTCTTCTTCGATCGGGCCAGCGCCCTGCTGGTGCTGATGGCGGCCATGTTCACCATGGCCTGGATCCAGCGGCACCATGAGATGACGGCCCTGATGTCGGCCGGCATCTCGCGGATCCGCGTCGTAGCGCCGGTGCTGGCAGTCTCAGTGGTCATCGTACTGCTGGCCGTCGTCAACCGCGAGATCGCGATCCCCCGGCTCAAGGACCAGCTTGCCAAGCGGCCCACCGATTTGAAGGGCAACGTGGTCGAAGAGATGCAATCGCAGTACGACTATGCCACCGACGTGGTGATCGGCGGCCGCTGCGCGATCACCGACAAGAAACAGATCGAGATGCCCGCCTTCGTCGTGCCGCCCTACAAGCCTTCGCTATGCACTTACGGCAAGCAATGGTCAGCGAACCTGGCCTGTTACTCGCCGGCACACGACAGCCGGCCAGCGGGCTACCTGCTGGTCGACGTGATCTTGCCGGAGAAGCTGGCGGAGAAGGCCTCGCTGGCGCTGGACGGTCGGACGATCTTGATGACGCCCCACGATTATACCTGGCTCAAGCCCAATGAGGCCTTCGTGGTCACCGACGTGACGGTCGACGAGTTGACGGGGAGCACGCTCATGCGGCGGTTCGCCTCGACCTTCGAGTTGATCGCGGCCTTGAAGAACCACAGCATCTACTTCAGTCCCGACGTGCGGGTGATGATCCACTCGCGGATCTTGCAGCCGCTGCTGGACATCACGCTCTTGTTCCTGGGGCTGCCCCTGGTGGCCGCCCGCGACAACCGCAACGTGTTCGTGGCGATCGGCATGTGCATGGGCCTGGTGGCGGGGTTCTTCGTGGTGGCCATCGCCTGCCAGCAGTTGGGCGGGATGTGCCTGCTCCGTCCGGCGGCCCTGGCCGCCTGGGCCCCGCTGATGATCTTCGTGCCCGCCGCGGTGGGCATGTCCTCGACGATGTGGGAACGCTAAGTAGGCAGCGATTTCCGGCCGAATGTGTCGTAGTACAACAATGCGGCAACGCTCTTGGCGTCGTGAATGCGGCCGTCTTGCACCATCTCCAGGGCCTCATGCCAGGTCAGTCGCAACACGCGGATGTCCTCGCCCGGCTCCAGGGCCATCTCGCCGGCAGTCAGCCCCGAGGCGGCGAACACGTACATCTTCTCGTCGAGAATGCCCGGCGACATGCACAAGGTGGTCAGGTGCTCGATGTGAGCGGCGCGGTATCCGGTTTCCTCGGCCAGTTCCCGCAGGGCGGTCTTCACCGGTTCTTCCGGCGGTTCGAGCGTGCCGGCGGGGAGTTCCACCAGGCGCTGGCCGACGGCCACGCGATAATTCTCTACGAAACATAGGCGACCATCGTCCAGCAGCGGTATGATCGTCACCGCTCCCGGATGGCGGACAATGTCCTTGGCGTGTCGCGAGCCGTCGGCCGACTGCTGCGTCACGCGCTCCACGCGAAAGCGTTTGGCCTGATAGAGCACCTCGGGCGTATCCATATTTATCTCATTCGATTTCGATGATCGAGGTCACCTCGCCGTCCTTGCCGAAGCGGGCAACGAGCGATTCGGTGGCCAGGTTGTGGCCCAGCAAGGTGCGATTGCTCTTGGTTCCCAAGCTGCGGTAGATGATCCATTGTTCAGCGCCGATTGCGACGCGGAAGCCGACGGCCACCTCCGGCGGCACCGCCGTGAGCCACTCGGCCACCGTGAGCTGCCGCCACGTCATGCGGCGGCGGAAGCGGCCGCGGTCCAAATCGATGAACAGCGGCGCGTACAAACGCTGCACCGCCGCGCTCTGGCGAAATTCCAACGCTCGGGGAACCCCCGCCAATTCGCCGCCGCTTTGCTGCGCCCGCCATTCCGGCATCGCCAAGGGCAGCACCTGGACCAAGGGCCGTGCAGAGGCCGACGATTTCCCACCGGCAGGCTGGCCGCGAGTCTGCACCAAGAACCCTTCGCGGCTCTCGCCCGCCCCGCGGAATTCCACCTGGGGCGCCAAGGGCAAGACGCTGCGATATTCCAGGTTGCCGCACTGCGGACTCATCACCGCGTCGGCCAGCAAGAGGAAGCGGTCTTCGCGGGCAAGCACGATCTGCCGCTGCAGCTTGACACCGCCGGTCAGCTCGATCCCCAACTCTAGGTAGTCGACATCTTCGTCGCTATGCCAACAAATGGACTCCCAGTCCGATACTGGCTCGATTCGTTGGCCCTGCTGTGCGACCTCGAATTGCCAGGCCCCGGATACGGCAACCCGGCCGGAGGCAACCAACTCAACCTCGCACGTCCGCCCGGCAAAGAGTACGGCAACCCGCTCGGCATCACGATTCCAGTTGCGACGCAGGACGGCAATCGCGCCGTCTTCAGAATGGACGGAAACCGGCGGCAGGCTGTCCGTCTTCTTCGGCGGCTTGGCGGCCGCACCAGGCGACAATTTGGGCAATGCCACGGCAGCCAGGCGGCGATCGGTTTCTTCCGCGCCGTCTTGCAGCACGGTCTCCAGCAGGTCGCGTCCCCACGCCGTCCCACGCCGCGAACTCGTGCCGGCGTCAGAAAACAGCAGCCAACCGTCGGGACGGCGGCAGCGCAGGGCATGGCGAACAAACCGCTGATACTGTTGCTCGGCCCGAACGCCCCATCCACCGCCCGGCAATCCGCCGGCCAAGGCCCGGCAACGGACCCAACAGGCCAGGAGCGGGTGAAGGATGGAAAAACGCGCCGCCGACAGCATGCCCTGGCGATCGAGGATTTGCCCCAGACCAAAAGAGATTGCCACGCGGCCGCTCTTTTCCAAACGGCGGGAAACTGGGGCGTCGCTCAATCGACGCGCCATCGTCCACGCCAGTTCTCCCGCCAGAAGCTGATGGACAAGCGGCCGGTCCTGCAACGTCCGCTCGTCGACCTCGGCCGGCAGGCTCAAGAGCAGGTCCCGGAAGGCCAGCCACTCGTCCGGCCCGAGGATTTTCTTGAGAAACGGCAGTCCCTGCGCCCAGGCAATGGCCTCCAGGGCCAGCATCGGATCGTGAACCGGCCGCGGGAGCAATTCCATCCATCCCCTGGCCCGTTGCTCGATTGTCGAGGGCGGCATATTGCCTTCCCAGAGCGTGTCGGCAAGCAGTTGCGGGCCGCGGGGCAGGTCAACGAGCGAATCAGCAGGTTTTGCCGTCGGTACCAAAAGCATCAGGGAACCTTTGACGTCTTGAAATAATTTCCAAGTTGTTTGCGGAATAGGTTGGACAAAGAGCGTAAGATTAACTATCCTAACTTGGCGCCCGGCGAATGTCTCCCCCCAATTTTTACTATTAAAGACCCATTGCTATGAAAGTCTCCTTTGCCACGCTTTCCATGATCCTGCTCGGGCTTGCCTCCCTCGGCCGGGCCGACGATCCCGAACCGGCGGCCCCTAAGCCCCGCGATCTCGGTCCGCCACTGGTCGATAACCTGAAGGAACTCAAGCAGCTTGGCAAATACGCGGCCTGGCTCGACCCGAAGAACAAGCAGGTCGTGCTCGTGGGCGAGGCCTGCAAAGCCGATTATCCCCTGGAGTTTTTCGTTACCACGAAGGCCAGGGGATACGAATCGGTGCTGGTGATCGAAGGCGAACGTCATGCACAGGGGGAGATGTCGATCTTCCAGCGAATCGAAGTGGCCTTGCTTCTCTGCGGGGCCAAACCCGGACATCCCTCCTACTACAAGGACGAGAAAACGACGGTAGCCACGGGCGATGAAATTGTAATCGAGGTGCGGTGGAAGAACAAGGAGGGCAAGACCGAGCGGACAGATGCCCGCAACTGGATTCGCGAGGTAAAGACGAAGAAGCCGCCCCAGAAAACATGGGTCTTTGCCGGCAGCCGTCTGGTGGACGACGGAGAAGGGGGCAAACGATTCCTGGCCGATGGCGGGGAATTCATCTGCGTGCTGAACAATCCGACGGCCATGCTGGACTTGCCGGTGGTCAGCGCCGGCGCGATCGAAGAGCGTTCCTTTGAGGCCAACCCGGAAAAACTGCCGCCTCCGGGCACGCCCGTGACGATCGTTCTGATCCCCAAGGTCCAGGCGAAAACCCACGAAAAGAAGTAAGGATCGGCGCTAATATCAGTGTCGCCTTTCGCTCCGCGAAAGTAGCGCCACTTTCGCGGAGCGAAAGGCGACAACACGGCAGTTATTGACTCGCCGGTCCTAAGTTGCCCTACTTCAGCAGCCTGCTTACGCTTTCCAAGAGCCGATCCATCGCGAAGGGCTTGCGGATGTAGTCGTCGACGCCCAGCATTTCGGCATAGGCCTTGTGCCGGCTGCCTTCGTTGGCCGTGATCATGATCACCCGCACCGGCACGGGATGTGTGCGGCGGAGTTTTTCCAGGACCAGGAACCCACTCCGCTTGGGCATCATCATGTCCAAGATCACCAGGTCTGGATCCTCGCGCTCGACCATCGCCAGTCCCTGATTGCCGTCTCGGGCCACGACAATGTCGAAACCCGAAGCGTCCAAGGCAATTCGCATCGATTCGACAATCTCGCGATCGTCGTCCACAAGCAGGATCTTCTTCCGCACTGCGGCCGGAGAATTCTCCGCGGTCTTGATTTCGTCACTCATGGGCCATTTCCTTCCCCGGCTCGCACGCTGAAAACAACCTCACCCAATCCGACATGGGGTCTCCCGTTGGCAAAACTTGCACTTTGCTGTTGCGGATCAGCGTAAACCCCTAGTGGTAACTCAATGTGGCGCGGATTGCAAGGTCTCCTCCCCGCGGTCGCCGAAGGTCACGGTTAGATTGCGCGCCTCGGCCAGCCGCCGTAAATACTCAGCTCGGGGTATTTCAATGGCCCCAAATTGTGCGGTATGCGGAGTAAGTTGCTGGATATCCATGAGCATGTATCCCCGCTGGCGAAGCCGTTGGACGAGCCGTGCCAAGGCCACTTTCGAGGCATCGCGGACGTGGTAGAACATCGATTCCGCCGCAAATAGTCCCCCAATTGCCACCCCATAGGTTCCTCCCGCCAATCGATCCTCGTGCCAAACTTCCACGCTATGGCAATGTCCCAATTCGAAAAGTTGCGTGTACGCCCGGATCATGGGCGTGGTTAGCCAGGTTTGGCCGACGCGTGTGCCGGACGTCGCGCAGCCACGGATCACGCCGGAAAAATCCGTGTCGAAAGTCACGCGGAACCTCCCGCTGCGGCCGATTTGGGCCAAGCGGCGGGGGACATGGAAATGGTCGAGTTCGAAAACCGCCCGCGGATCCGGAGAACACCACGGAACGGGGAACCCCGGATCCCCCGTTGGCCAGGGGAAAATACCGTGCTGGTAGGCGTCCAGCAGCCATTCCGGCGTGAGTTTGCCGCCAAACCCGACGACGCCGTCCGGATCGGCGCTCTCGGCAGGGGGGAAGAATCGGGATGGCGGAAAGCTGGTCATTGGCATAGCCACCCAGGCGAAGGGAACCGCAGTTGCACGTTATTGCCGCATTATATCGCGCCGCACCGGCGGGACGGAGGGTAGGAGAACTGCAAAGTCCTTCGTAGCACGGAATTTATTCCGTGGCCTTGGCCACCTGTCAGTTATCCGCTTCCAGCAGCGGTCGGCTCGTTCTGCCGGCGTTCCCAATCGTGTTGCAGATGCGCCGCCACATCGCGAAAGATCTCGCCCGCCGGGCCCGGCAAAGCGGCCAATTCCTGGTGCGCCTCGACAATATTCCTTTGGGAATATGGAGCGTCCGTCTCGCTTTCGAGCAACTCCTCGGGCACGTCCGGAGACGATTCCTCGGCCAAAATGCAAAATGTTGCGTCCAGGCCCATTTGCCGCAGCAAGCGGCTGCATTCCGGCGACGGGGCGACCAGGGCGAACTGCCCAAGGTGGCGGTTCACCAGCATGCGTCTGAACATAATGAGCATGCCCAGGAAGGTGCTGTCCATGTAGACGCACTCGTGAAGATCGACGTGCAGGGTGATCGGTCCCGAAACGAGCGCCTGTTCGATGCGGCAGCGCAGGGCCGGGCTCTGCCGCATGGTCGCTTGGCCGACCACACGACAGGAAATCCGCTCTCCAAGCTGTCGAAGGCACAGAAGACCTTCTCCACCCGACATGCGAAAAGCTCCTCGACAACGTATCGAAACCGCGGCGATCAAGAAATCCTATACCCGCGAAGTCATCGAGGCCACGACCTTTTTGTCAGAATGGGATGTTGTTGTCTGCGTGATCGGCATTTCTTTGGAGGAGGCTATTCGCAACGTTGTGTGACAATCAAGCTGCTGAGGTAGTTAAACCAGCCCAATTTGGCCATATACCACGTGTCCCATTCGGCTGGATTCGCGGCCCTGTATGCGGTGCGCGAAAAATCTCCGATCGGGCGGTTTTCTCTTCCTTGCCCGCTGGCTATGATTGTAAAGCCTCGCGTAAGGCGAGGGTAAACACACACAAATCATTCTGGAAGGATAATTGCGATGAGTCGGTATGCCGAAGGTCGCGGACTAGTGGTGAACTTCTCCAATCGTACAAGCTTTTTTTGAATGGTTGCCCCGAACCGGACGAATCGAATCGGCAAGATTGCACGGCTTCTCCTGGCCTTGCCGCTGTGGTTGTCGATTGTATTCGTGCCGGTTCTTTCCGCGGCGGAACCCTCGGCCGCACCGTTGCCGGCACAGATCCCCGGCCTGATCGAGGCCCTGGGCAATGCCGATTACTTTGTCCGCCAAAGGGCCGAATCCGATCTGGCCAAGATCGGTTTTGAAGCGGTCGACGCGCTCACCGCGGCCAGCGCCAGCGACGACATGGAAATTGTCGCCCGGGCCAACCGCTTGTTGTGCCTGATCCGCAGCAACTGGACCGTCCCGGGTGAACCTCCCGTGGTCGCGCAGTTGCTGGCCGATTACGAAGCGCAGGACGACAGCGGCCGTGAGGCCCGGCTCGCGCGGCTGATCGACCTGCCGGAGCGCCAGGGCCTCGCCGCGGTCTGCCGGCTGATGCGCTACGAGCGTTCGCTCGTGCTGGCAAAGACGGCCGCTGTGCGCCTGCTGGAGTCCAGCGACCGCGAGGCGGCCAGTGCGGAATTGGCCGAGAAACTGCAAAAGGGCCTGGGCGCTTGCCGCCGCGCTCCGGCGCGCTGGGTCCTCGCCTGGTTGCAGGCCCGGCACGATCCACAAGCCCTTGCCGGCATCTGGACGCAGTTTGTTGCCGAGGAGGAGCGGCTGCTGTTGCGGCAGCCTCGCGACACGTCGTTGTCCGTCCTCGAGAGCCTGCTGCGATTCCAGGTGGCGGCCATGCGGAAGATCGGTCGCGGGGCGGACGCCGCCAACGGCGTCGATCGATTGATCCGACTTCGCCGCGACGAACCGGGGGCGCTAGCCCAGTTGTTGAATTGGCTGATCCATCAGGAGGACTGGTCCGCGACCCGTTTGGTGGAAAATCGTTGCCGGGCAACGATTTCCGAGTCGGCCGATTTGCTGTACCTGCTGGCCGAGGCGCAACTTCGCCGCGGCGATGCCGCCGCCGCCCAGCGGTCGGCCGGCCGGGCGCTGAAACTCAACGCCGACAACGGCGAACCCTCGCTGGAAACGCATTTTCAGGCGGGCGAGAGCCTGGCGCAGCGGGGCCGCATGGATTGGGCGACAAAAGAATGGGAACACGTGATCCACGAGGCTCCGCCGGAGTCGCCCGTGCGGGTCACCGCCGCCCGCAGCCTGGCGGAACTGTGCCACGACTGCGATGACGATCTGCGCGCGGCCGAAACCCTGGACGTCATCGAGAAGGCCTTTACCAAGCAGCCCGACCAGTGGTCCCTGCCGGAGCGCGGTTCGGAGGGCGACGATGCGGCGGCCCTGGGCGCGTTGCGGGCCCGTCGGTGTTTTTACGATGCCTGTCACTGGAAGGCGCGGGGCGATCGTGCCCGGCAGCGCGAATGCTTGGACAAGGCCTTGGCCACGCAATTCTACGACATTGAAGTTCTCATCGAGTGTTATCAGATACCCGATCCCCCGGCGGGCTATCGCAGCCGGATTCGCGAATTGATCGAAAAGCGCTTGTGCGAGTTGCGGGAGCGAATCGCCGACAACGGCCTCAATCATGCGGCCGCCGCCCAGGCCTGCAACGAGTTCGCCTGGCTGGCGGCCAACACGGAGGGCGACCTGGACGAGGCCCTGCAGTTGGCGAAACGCTCGCTGGAAGCGGTCGGCGACAACGGCGCCTACCGCGATACGCTTGCTCGGGTCCACTATGCCAAGGGTGATTATGCCAGCGCCCTGAAACATCAAAGCCGTGCCGCCAAGTTGTTGCCCTACAATCATGCCGTGCAGAAGCAACTCGTGCTGTTTCAGAAGAAGGTACGAGAGAAAAGCGGTAAAGGCGACGATGGCCCACGAGTGCGGCGCACAAACAATCAGACCGATCAGCCGGATCATGACGGCGGCAGTGGATAGCAATCCTTGTTCGTTCTTCTCCCCTTCTCCCCTTCTCCCCCTCTCCTCATGCCCACTCTCAGACTTCCTGGTGTTGACCTATCGCTGGCCGACCACGGCGCCGGCCGCCCCGTGGTGCTGATCCACGGTTTTCCGATGGATCATTCGATTTGGGTCCATCAGGCCCAGGCGCTCGCCCCGCACTACCGCGTGATCGCACCCGATCTCCGCAGCGCCGGCTGCAGTTCGGTCACGCCGGGCAAGGTGACTGTCGAGCAATGGGCCGACGATCTGGCCGCCATGCTCGACGCCTTGAAGATCAACGAGCCGATCGTGCTCGGCGGGTTATCGATGGGCGGCTACGTGGCCTTCCGCTTCTTTCAGGCCCACCGCTCGCGGCTGGCCGGGTTGATTCTCTGCGACACGAAGGCCGCGGCCGACACGCCGCAGGCCGCCGCGGGGCGATTGGAATTGGCCGGTCGTCTGGAGCGTGAGGGGAACCGGTTCCTGGCCGACACGATGCCGCCCCGCCTCCTGGCCCCTGCAACCTTGGACGGCAAGCCGGAAGTGGTCGAGCATTTGCGGCAGATCATCCTTGCCGGCGATCCGGTCGGTTACGCGGCCACGTCGCGCGGCTTGGCCGAGCGGCCGAACTTCACGCCGCTGCTGCCTCAGATCGATTGTCCCGCGCTGCTGCTGGTGGGGCGGCAGGACGCGATTTCCACCGCTGCGGAGATGAACGCCATGGCCCGGGCGATTCCCGCTGCGCGGATCGTCGAAATCCCCAACGCCGGACACGTCACGCCCCTGGAAGCGCCAGCGGAGGTGACCGCGGCCATCGAGCAGTTCCTGGGCAGCTTGGCGTGACTTTTCCAAAACCTCGCAGCCGGGCATACGCATTGCTGGTTTTTTCGATATAATGCGGGTTTTGCCCTTAGGTCTTTTCCTGCCGCCAGATTGAGTAGTCCGGGCGCCGAGGATGTTCCATGTCGTTGGCCAATCGTTGTTTGCACGAGTTTGATAGCGGAATTCGCAACCGCGGAGAGGCATTATTTCGCGCCCGGGGCGTAACCCCGACTACCTGGGGCGGAAACCAATTCCGCGCGCACGTTCAGGATAACGTGCAATACGACGTGGTGCTGGACTGGGAATTCAGCCGCGAGCAGTTGGCCGTCTGCTGTTCCTGCGCCCGCTACGAGGAACACGCGACCTGCCAGCACATTTGGGCCGCCATCTTGTCCGCCGACACGCTGGGTTCGGGCCCGCGCGGCAAAGCCAAGCTCGGCATCTTGCCGATGGACCCGGAAGATTACGAGGGCGATGAGTTCGATGAATTCGATGAATTCGATGATCTGGATGAATTCGACGACGATGCCCCGCCGTCTCCACGGCGAGGCAGGGCCGGCAAGGGCCCGGGCCGTAAAACACCGGCAAAGCCCGCTTGGCAACAGCAACTGACCTGGGCCGCGGCGGACGTGCCGCCGGAGAATCCCATCCGGGCGGTCGCCCCCCGCGCGCCCAAGACCCGCGAAGTCTGGTACGTCATTCACCAGAGTCCGGACGTCGATGCCGGCCGGCTGATCTTGTTCTTCCATCAGCGCGAAATGAAGAAAGACGGCCAGTTCGGCAAGCTCAAGCAACTGCCCATCCGGCCCTATGACATCAGCCGCAGCGTGGCCGCGGAAGACGCCGAGATTCTCAACCTCCTGCTGGGCTATCACGACGTGGAGAGCCAGTCACCTTACTATTATGGCTTCGCGTCTTCCCGCGTCACCGAGGCCGTGCTCCCCAAGAGCATGCAGCAGTTTCTCCTGCCTAAGCTGGCGGCCACGCAGCGGCTGGCGCGGGCGGAGAAAGAAGTTTATCAGCAGCCGGAGTTTATCGACCTCCGGCCGCTTGCCTGGGACGAGGGGCCGCCCTGGCGGTTCCGCCTGGACATCCGCGCCGACGACGCGCGGAAATGCTGGACCCTCAGCGGCCAGTTCTATCGCTCGGGCAGCGAGGAAACCCTGCCCGTGCAGGCCGCGCGGATGATCTTCAAGCAAGGCCTGATGCTCCTGGACGATCGCATCGGGCCGCTGGAGACGGGCGGCTCGGCACGGATGATCGAGGCCCTGCGGAAGACGCCCCAGGTGGAAGTGCCGTATGCCGACCGCTGGGAATTGTTGCGGCGGCTCTGGCAATTGCCCAACAGCCCGGAGATGAACGTGCCGGACAATCTCCGCACCGAAGAAGTCCAGGTGCCGCCGCAGGGACACCTCATAATCGACAAGCCCGAGCGCTACGACCCCTATCGCCTGCCCGGCCGCGTGGAATTCCTCTACGACGGCAAGGCGGTCGCTGCGCAGGACGGCTCGCCGGGGATCGTGGACGAGGAAAAGGGGCGAGTCCTGGTCCGCGACCGGCAGCGGGAGCGCGAGTTGGCCGGCTCGCTGGCGGCCCAGGGCATACGGCCCATGGAGGGCTGGCAGGCCGAGAAATACAGCATTTGGGTCCCCAGCCAGAAGCTCCCCGAAGCAGTCGAGGCCCTGGTGGCGCAAAGCTGGCTCGTCGAGGCCCAGGGGTATCATGTCCGCCGGGCGGGCACCTGGCAGATGAACGTGACCTCGGGCGTCGATTGGTTCGACCTGGAGGGCACGCTCGACTTCGACGGCATGGAGGTCCACCTGCCGGAGATCCTTGCGGCCCTCCGCCACGGCCAGAATTACGTGCGGCTCAAGGACGGCACGCGGGGCATCTTGCCGCAGCAATGGCTGGCCCGCCTGGCCTCGATGGTCGAACTGGGCGAGGCGGAGGGCGACGCCATCCGCTTCCGCTCGTCGCAGGCCTTGCTGCTGGACGCCCTGCTGGCGGCCCAGGAACAGGTGACAGTCGACGCGCCCTTCATGCAGCTCCGCGAGAAACTGCGGTCGTTCAATGGCATCGGCGCCATCGGCGAACCGCAAGGCTTTACCGGCGAATTGCGGGCCTACCAGAAAATCGGCCTGGGCTGGCTGCAATTCCTGCAGGACTTCCGCCTGGGCGGCTGCCTGGCCGACGACATGGGCCTGGGCAAGACCGTCCAGGTGCTGGCCTTGCTGCAGCAGCGGCGTTTGCGGCCCGTCGACAACGGCGGCCGCCGGGCGCCTTCGTTGGTCGTGGTGCCCCGCAGTCTCGTGTTCAACTGGGTCGAGGAGGCCAAGCGCTTCACGCCCGAGTTGCGCGTGCTGGACTATACGGGCCTGCAGCGTGCTTCCCTGTTGGACAGTTTCGAGCAGCACGACATGGTGATCGCCACCTACGGCACCATGCAGCGCGATATCGTCAAGCTCAAGGACATCCGCTTCGACTACGCCATCCTCGACGAATCGCAGGCCATCAAGAACGCCCACTCGCAACGGGCCAAGGCCTGCCGGCTGCTGAAGGCCGACCACCGCCTGGCCATGACCGGCACGCCCGTGGAGAACCACTTGGGTGAGCTCTGGTCGCTGCTGGAGTTTCTCAATCCGCGGATGCTGGGCACGGCCTCGGTCTTCCAAGACATCTCGAAGAAGGTTTCCGAGGACAACGAGGAGCTCTCGCTGCTCCGCCGCGCGCTGGCCCCCTTCATTCTTCGCCGCACCAAGCAGCAGGTTCTGACCGAGTTGCCGCAGAAGAGCGAGCAGACACTCTACTGCGACCTGGAGGGCCAGCAGCGCAAGCGTTACGACGAGTTGCGGACCTACTACCGCGCCGTGCTGGCCGAACGGATCGCCAAGACGGGCATGGCCAAGGCCAAGATCCACGTGCTGGAGGCGCTGCTCCGCTTGCGGCAGGTGGCCATCCACCCGGGGCTGGTCGACAAGGAGGTGGCGGACGAATCCAGCGCCAAGCTCGACGTGCTCATGGAACAGCTTCGCGAGATCATCGACGAAGGGCACAAGGCCCTGGTCTTCTCGCAGTTCACGTCGTTCCTGGCGATCGTCCGCAATCGGCTCGATCGGGAGAAAATCGTCTACGAATATCTCGACGGCCGCACGCGGCAGCGGCAGCAGCACGTCGAACGCTTCCAGGAGGACGCGAAGTGCCCCTTGTTCCTCATCAGCCTCAAGGCCGGCGGGCACGGGCTGAACCTCACGGCGGCCGACTACGTGTTCATCCTCGATCCCTGGTGGAATCCGGCCGTCGAGGCCCAGGCCATCGACCGCGCCCACCGCATCGGCCAGCAGCGGCACGTCTTCGCCTATCGCCTCATCGCCCGCGACACGGTCGAGGAGAAGATCGTCGAGTTGCAGAAGACGAAGCGCGATCTGGCCGAGGCGATTATTTCGGCCGACGGCAACGTGCTCAGCCGGCTGACCTCCGAGGACCTGGAGTTGCTGCTGAGTTGAACGTTATCCACCGGCCTTCAGCGTCCACAGGCTCAGCCCATAGCTCAGCACGTAAAGCAATGCTGGCACGACGAAGAGCGGGAGCGCGCCGCCGGGCAGTTTGCCGTTGCATGCCAATTCCGTGGCGGCAAACGCGCAAAATCCCGCGAGGGTCGTGAGACCTCCTGCCAACTCCCACCGCCAGCCGAGCAGGAAGCCGATCATCATCGCCAGCATGCTCAGGAATTCGATCTGTACCGACGGCGGCTGTTTGAAGGGGTGGGGCGGGCCTTCGCCCACCACAAATAGAAACACCAGGCCGACGAGCAGCACGCCGGCAATGCGTGCCGTCCAGCGGATTCCAAGTTGAGCGCAAGCAGTCATGTTTTCTCTCCTGTGATTGGTCTGTTCTCTCACAAAGCGTAAGCATCGCGGAAATATAACGCCGGGGATCGAAACTGCGTCTCCTTTGCGCCCCCCGTTTCGCCCCTTACGGCAGAGGGGGGGTGGGGCAAGGGGTTATGGGTTCTGTCAGGCATCCTGTTCTGTCAGGCATCCTCTTACATCGATCTCCTCGTCCGTTATCTTGGCGTCACGCATTTCCGCCGTCGTTTTGGTCAACTCTCCCCGCCACAATTCTTCCTCCAAGCGATCAAGCTCTTCGCGTAGAACCACGAACTGGTCCGGATCGAGACTTGCCGCAGCCGTAAGAATCTCATTAACATGCCAATTGACCCCTTGATGAACTGCAAGACGAGTAGTAGAAGGATTCCGGTTTCAAGAGTAGCCACAGAGAGCACAGAGGTCACAGAGAAACCGGTTTTGACAGAACAGATTCTAATCGCCCGACAGGGCCTGCTCGCTTCCTCTGTGACCTCTGTGCTCTCTGTGGCTACTCGGCTGGAAGACGCTTCCCTGCCCTGACATTATGGAAAGAGCCGTTCACGCGGCCGCCGGTTGCCGCAGCCGATCGCGCAAAAACAGAGTGGCCACAAAACCGATGCAAGCCCCCGACAAGTGCGCGGTCATGCTGACTTGCGGGACTAACGAATCGAACACCGTTTGCATCGCCACGATCAGCAGCACCGCCACCAGCCGGCGCTGCGCGGCAAGCGCCCTCTCGCGCAGCCAGCCCTTCAGCATCAGCGCCGCCGTGGCGCCCACCAAACCCATGATGCAGCCCGACGCGCCAACCGTGAAATGTTCATGGGCCGGGGAACTGAACGCCATCACGGTGGCCATCGAGCCGATCCCCGCCAGCAGGTAAACCAGGACGAACCGCCGCAATCCCAGGGCAAACTCCACAAAGGGCCCCAGGATCCACAAGGCGATCATGTTCATCGCCAGGTGCAGTTCACCATAGTGCAGGAACAAGGCGGCGATCAACCGCCACCACTGGTGGTCTTCACGGACGGTGGGCGGAAACAGCGCACCCAGGTCGTACAGGACAAACCCATTGGTGCTGCCACCGCGGTAGACTTCCACAAAGAACATGAGGACGTTCAGCGCAATAAGGATCTGAGTGGCCAGGGCCTTGTGCGAGAACAGCGTGCGCTGGCCGGCAAAGCGCTCCTCATGGACGTGCTCCACCGCCGCGTCTTCCAGGACCTGCATGGCTGCGGCATCCAGCGGTTCGCGCGGAAGGGAGATCCGCGCCAGGCGGCGTTCGATCGCCGCCCGCATGGGCGGGTCGGCGGCGGGCAATAAGGCTTCCAACTGCTGTCGCGCCGCTTCCGACTGGCCGGCCGCCAGATCGGCCGTCGCCAGCCAGAAGGCCCGCACCGCCGCCGGCAGGACGGCAAGGCGCCCGTTGCACAGGTCTTCCACGGACTGCCGCTGGCCGCAAAACGCAAAGAGCATGAGGCGGCACGTGTCGCGCGACGACTCAGGAACGAGTTTGCCGATCTGCTCTCGGCAGCGGTCGTAAAGCTCGACCAGGCCGCGAATATCGCCCGTCTCGCCCCGCGCCCGCAGCTCGATCGGCAGAATCTGTGAGTACTGCTCGACGCCCTGGCAGTGCCGCGCAAGCCAGGGCAGAAGTTCCTCCCACTGGTTCGTGATGCGATAGTAGTTGACCATCGCCATCAGGCCGATCTGTGACTTGACGTCCTGGTAGCGCTCGAGAACCTCCGTGGCCGCGGCGATGTTGCCTTGCTGCGCTAGTTCCAGGGCGTGGATGATCTCTGGCACCTTGGTCCAATCGTCGGCCGGATGCAGCCAACTGATGATCCGCGCCAGGCGGCGGGCGGAGGCGTAGTTCTGTTGCACGAAGCGGCGATAGTAGAGCTTGCCGATCAGGCCCGGAAGCACCAGGAACACAAACCAGATCGCGGCGGCGGAGCGGATCATCAGCGGCCGATCCAGCCACGAGCCGGCGACGGCCAGGAGCAGGACTGACAGGTAGAGCGCAATCCAGCCGCGTGCCGCGAAGCGCATCCGCCGCCAGGCCACGATCGCGCCGGCAAGACAGGAAAAACAGACGATCCAGAAGATGACGATATCGTAATCCATGTCGTTGCGTGCGGCGCAGGGCAGTCCGGGCCAGAGGGAATAAGAACCTCCATTCTCCCATGCCGGAGGGGATTGTCAATCGCCGGTGAGCTGCGGCCGAAGGGCGTACTTCCAACTGGCCGCCTCCTCGCCGTCCAGCCGCAGCGTGAGGCACTTGGCCGAACCGCCCGACTTGACGAACTCGCTGAGCGGTGTGGCGATGGCCTCGTAACCGCGGGCCTCCAACTCGCGGTGCAGTTGCGGGCAGCCGGCGTTGGTGATCACGGTGCGGCCCACGACGACCGCGTTGCAGGCGAAGTTCCAGGCCTCCGCCTCGACCACGGGAATCAGGTCTTCCACCACTTCGCGCAGGGCACGCTGGCCGTAGTCGTCGAAGGCCGGCGGATAGTAGATCGCCACGCCGGCGGCCAGCGGGCAGAAGCAGGTGTCGAGGTGGTAGTAGCGGGGATTGATCAACTCCAGCGAGATCACGCGGCAGCCCAGCAGGTCGCCCACCTGCTGGTGGCCGCCGATGGCCGTGCGAATGCGATAGCCGGCCAGCAGCGTGTCGCCGCAGAAGAGAGCATCGCCGGCCCCTTCGAAATACGTGTCCGGCTTGAGGTTGCGAAGCTCCCAGCCCTGTTCGGCCAGCCAGGCCTGGGCGTGCGACTCTTCCACCTGCCGCTGCTGGTGGCGGAAACGGGCCGGGATCGCCACCTTGCCGTAGATCATCGCCGCGTTGGCCGTGAAGACCAGGTCGGGCATGCCGGCCACCGGCTGCATGCAGTCGATCTTGGCCCCGGCCTGCTCCAAGAACCCCCGCAGATCCTCCCACTGGGCCAGCGCCAGACGGCGATCGGACCCCTGGCGGCGGTCCATCCAGGGGTTGATCTCGTACTCGATGCCGTAATAATCGGGAGGACACATCAAAATGCGGGGGCGCATCGTCATATTCGCTGCCCCGCATGATCGAAAACCGTCAATTCTTCCACCAGGGCACGCAAGAACGGGGCCACGTCGGTAACTAAGCTAACGGTCTGGAACGAACCCCGATCGGCCAGCTTGATGGCGGTCGAAGGATTGATGTCGACGCACACGACCCGCACCCAGGAGGGCAGCAAGTTGCCCACCGCGATGGAATGCAAGGTCGTGGCCAACATCAGGCAAAAGGAGACGCCGCGAAGTTTCTCGCGCATGAGACGCTGTGCCACGAGCACGTCGGTGACAACCTCGGGCAGTGGGCCGTCGTCGCGGATGCTGCCGGCCAGCAGGTAATCAACGCCGTGACGCACGCACTCAAACATCACCCCCGCGCGCAATTCGCCCTTATCAACCGCCTGCCGGATCCCTCCCAACCGGCGCATGCGGTTGATCGCGCGGAGGTGATGTGCGTGCCCGGACTCAGCCAACACGCCCCGATCGAGATGCACGCCCAGGCTGGTTCCGAAGAGGGCCTGCTCGATGTCGTGCGTGGCCAGGGCGTTGCCGGCCAGGAGTACGTCCACATAGCCCATGCGGATGATCTGTTCGAGGAATTCCGCGCTGCCGGTGTGGACCACGGCGGGACCGGCGACAATCGCCGTGCGCCCGCCCGCCGCGCGGTTCTCGGCCAGTTGCCGCGCGATCTGGCGGATGGCCACGTTCTTGGGTTTCTCGGTCGAGACGCTGCTGCCCATGAACTCGAAGGTCTGCGGCCCGCGCGACCGCTCTTCCGGAAAGACCCGCACACCGGCGTGGCTGACCACGATGCGGTCGCCCACGCTGACGTCGGCCATCGCCAGGCAGCGGGCGGTGGCCACGCCCGAGGAAGCGGCGTGCGAATCGCCTACGGGCTGCACCTCGACCACAATCCCGCAGTCCATTTCCTGATCGGCGACCTCCAGCCAACGGCCAGCCACGCGAACTTCGGTCCGCTGGTTGGTAGTGCTGTAGAAGTCCTCGGGAAAGGCCCCGGCGACGTCGGCCGCCACCAGGCAGCAATCGCGGACGTCGGTCGGCGCTGCGCCGTGATCGGCGATCTGCGCGAGAATTTGCCGCAGGACCTGTTCGTCGTCAGCCCGCACTTCCAACAAGGCATGGCTGGGATCGTTTCGCGACTGCCCGATAGCGATTTCCTTGATTTTGAAGCTGCCCCCGCCGCCGGCGATAGAATCGAGGATCTTGGGCAAGATGAGACTGTCGATGATATGGCCGCGGACCTCGACCTCTTCCACGAACTGGCCGAGGCCGGCCGGCGGTGTTTTCCACGCTGTGTTCATAGCTCGCCTCCTCTACCTGCTTTCCATGCGAGAATTGTAGGAAGGCCGCAGCCGCCAGGCAATCACCGTTTATCCGCATGGCTCAAACTCGAATAACACGCACCTGTAGGGAACGCCCTCCGTGGCGCTCCGGACGGGACGGAACGGCACGGAGGCCGTTCGCTACAGGTGGTACCCTCGCAGTCTTCGAATTGAACCCTGCCCGGTTCTCCTGCTGGCCAGTGGCGGAATTAAGAGGCATAATAGGAAGATGATGTCAATGAACCGTATTTTGCTCACGATCGCTTGCTGGGCGCTGGCCGCGCTTGCCGCCCGGCAGGGCTGCGCCGGCGTGGTCGTGCTGCAGAACTGGACACCCGCCAAAATCGCTTACGAGGTCCGCCAGGCCGACGGCCGCACCGACCGCCAGGTGATTGTGCCCGGCGACATCGCTTCGATCCCGGCCGCTGCGCCGGTGACGCTCACCGTGGGCCAGGGGCCGGACGCCCAGAGTTTCCAGTTGAGCGTCAATTCGATCTATTACTTCGCCACGCGCGGCGGCATGCTGGAACTGGCCCACTTGAAGCTGCCCGGCGTGGACGACAAGGCCGAGGCCGGCAAGCCGCCGGCCCCCGCCACAGCAGTTCCGGCCGCTCCGGTAGCGCCGCCGGTCAACAAGCCGCCGCTGCCCGCGGGCCTCTACAAGATCCCCGTGGCGATCTACATCGACTCTCCCGACCCGCGTCTCCAGGCCGCCTGGGAAAAGCGCGTCCGCAAGCGTTTTGCCGAGGCCTCTGACATCTTCGAGCACCACTGCCGCGTGCGCTTCGAGATCATCGCGGTGGGCCATTGGGCCTCGAACCCCGCCATCCACGTCTTCGACCAATCGCTCTTGGACTTCGCCCAGAAGGTGCGGCCCGCGCCGGCGCGGGTGGCTATCGGTTTCACCACCCAGTACGAATGGGTCCGCGGCGAGAAACACCTGGGCGGCACGCACGGGGCACTGGCCACGCACGTCCTCATCCGCGAATCGCCGGGACAAGTCAGCGAGCCGGAGCGGCTGGAGGTCCTGGTCCACGAGTTGGGCCACTTCCTTGGCTCCGCGCACACGGCGGACCAGTCCTCGGTGATGCGGCCCATGCTGGGCGACCGGCAGTCGGCGGCGAAATCGTTCCGCATCGGTTTCGACGCCCCGAACACGCTGGTTATGAGCCTGATCGCTGAGGAGCTGCAGACCCGCCATCTCTGGCATCCCAGCATGCTCTCACCGGACGCCAAGAGCGCGGTGCGCGGTGCTTACATGGTCCTGGCTCAGACGATCCCACAGGACCCCGTTTCCACCTCGTCGATCGAATCGCTCGGCCCGCCGCCGCCGCAGGCCGCCCCGCCGGGCAGTCCCAGTTTCGAACTCATCAACGGTGCGCGGTATGTGCTCATGGCCGTCGTGCAGGCGGCCCGCGAGAACCAGCAGTTGCCCGTGCGTTCCAAGGACCCCCGCGCGCAGATCTGGCGGACGGACGACGAGTTGACGACCTTTTACGTCCGCCGGGCCGCGGCTGCCGCCCGGCAGCTCCCGCCGCGTGTCGGGCCTTCCGCCTTCCTGCTGGGGCTGGGCGTGGCCCTGGACGATTCCGACTTCGTGGTCAACAACCCCGGGCTGAAGGAGGTCTGGCAGAAGATCGAGCCGGGCGATCTGCGGCAGCGGCGGCTGCTAGTCTTGGGCACGCCCACGATGTGCAAGCGGCACAGCCTGACCGGGCATTTCGTGATTTCCGCGGCGATGGTCGTGTTGAGCAATCCGCAAGGCGCGGAAACTGCCCTTTTGAGCAAGGAGATCGCCGATTCCCGCGGCGGCGAGCACTTCAGCTTCGCCGATTTTTGCGCGGACATGGCGGGCATCATGTTCGCCACGCATGTCCGCGAGGACAACATCCCCTTGGCGGATATCGCCACGCGCTTCACCATCGACGACTACGTTCCCAAGCTGGAGGGCCTGCCAGCCGACCTCGCCTGGGACGATTTCGTCAAGCAGTACATCGAGGGCCGTTCCGAGAGCTTCTCCAAGGAGCGGGCGGAGATTTTTCACCGCATCCTCGCCCTGCCGCCCTACCGGGCGCCGGCGGGAGCGAAGAAGTGAACGCGGTGGTTCTCACGATCAATCTGGCTCGTATTTCAGAGATTGATGATCTTGCACAAGGCGAGGATCTTCTCCGTCCCCAGGCCTGGATAATTCCCTAGGTAGAAACCATAGAAGTGAACGTGGTCCACCTGGGGAAACTTGCGGTATTCCTCGTCGCCCAGCAGTTTCCTCAGGTACGGTTGGCGAAGCTGATTTCCGCCGCCGGAGGTGCCCCGCCGGAACTCGACCCCACAGGACCGCATGGCGGCAGCCACTCGGTCGCGCAAGGCATCGTCCGACTCCCGCAGAATGAGCGTGAACGCGTAGTTGCAACTCCCTTCGGTCGCAAAGTCGGTCTGGTACTTGTCCGCGTCGAGATGGGCCAGGAAAAGGTCGAGGTTTCGCCGCCGGGCCTGGTTATTCGCGTCCAACCGCTTGAGTTGCGATCGCCCGATCACGGCGTTGATCTCGGTCGATCGCACGTTGTAGGCGGGGAAGGCGAAGATGAAGTCCGGGTTGAGGTCGGGATACTGCCGGTAATACGGCGCCCGGGCCTCCTGGCTGCTGCATTCCCGCACCATGCCGTGCGAACGAAACATGCGCAGCGTTTCGTACAGGCCGCGATCGTCGGTGCAAACCATCCCGCCCTCGATCGTGCTCAAGTGATGGGCGTAATAGAACGAGAAATTCGACATCAGCCCGAATCCGCCCAGCCGCTTGCCTTGCATCGTCGCGCCGTGCGATTCGCAAACGTCCTCGATGAGCGCGACCTTCCGCGAGGCCAGTTCCGCGACCAACTCGGGTGTCAGCGCGTTATAGCCCAGGACGTGCGTGACGAACACGGCCTTGGTGCGAGGGCTAATCTTTTCCAGGATCTGGCAAGGCTGCATGCCAAGGGTGCGGCGATCGATGTCGACAAACACCGGCGTGAAGCCGTTCTGCAGCACGGCGGCGATGTCCGAGACCCAGGTCAGCGGCGGCACGATCACCTCGCCCAGCCCTACCGCTTCCCGCAGGGCCGCCAGAGTGATCAGGTTCGCCGACGAGCCCGAGTTGACCAGCACGCTGTATTTTGTTCCCAGCCACTCTGACCACTCGCGCTCGAAGGCCTGGACCTGCCGCGATTGGGTCAGGATCGGTTCCCCGTCGCTCAGGAAGCGAACGACCGCGTCCATGTCTTCCCGCGTGATGTTGTTGTGCATCAAGGGCCAGTCGAGGTTCACGGCTGGCGATCCGGCCTGGGTCATAGTGCTTTGCTCCAAGATTTTTAGGGTCTGACGCAGAAATAAGTGTCGCCTTTCGCCCCGCGAAAGTAGGGCAACTTTCGCGGAGCGAAAGGCGACTATTCGGCAGTTCTTGATTTTCCGCTCCGTAGGTAGTCCTCGTAGGTCCTGCGCAAGCCCTGGTCGAAATCCAGGGTCGGCCGCCAGCCAAGCCTCAGCAGCTTGGAACTGTCCAAGGCCTTCAGCGGCATGCCGTCGGGACGCGAGGCATCGAATTCCAGCTTGCCGCTAAAGCCGACGATGTCGCGGATCTTCTCGGCCAGCGCGGCGATCGACAGGTCGGTGCCGCCGCCCAGGTTGATGGGGGCGTCGTCGCGGTAATGCTCCATCACGAAACAACAAGCGTCGGCTAGATCGTCGACATAGATGAACTCGCGGCGCGGACGGCCGGTGCCCCATATACATACCGACGCAGCGCCGGCCGATTTCGCTGCGTGCAAACGGCGGATCAAGGCGGCGATGACGTGCGAGTCTTCGGGGCTGAAATCGTCGCCCGGTCCAAAGGCGTTGGCGGGAATCCCCGCGAAAAAGTCGTCACCGTACTGCTGTCGATAGGCCTGGCAGAGTTTCAGCCCGGCCAGCTTGGCGACTGCGTAGGCCTCGTTGGTAGGCTCCAAGGGACCCGCCAGCAGACTCTCTTCGCGCATCGGCTGGGGGCAAAGCCGCGGATAGCTGCAGGAGCTGGCAAGGTACAATAATCGCCGCACGCGGCAAGCGTGGGCTGCGTGGATCACGTGAACGCTGCCCAGCAGATTGTCGCGGGCCAGTTCGGCCGGCCAGTTCGTGTTGGCGGCGATCCCGCCGCTGCGTCCCCCCGCGTGAAAGACGTATTCGGGCCGATGCCGCGCGAAAAAGGACTCGACTTCCGCCGCGATTGTCAGATCGACTTGCGCGCCGGGGCCGCCCAGCACGTTCTCATAACCCTGCTGCCGCAAGACGCGCAGGATCGCCGCCCCGATGAGGGTTTCGCCGCCGGCAACATAGATCACCGAGGCCTTGCGCACCGCCTTGCTCCCCAGTCAGAGTCACCAGTTCAAGCCGACCGACTCGCCGCCGGCCGACTTGCCCAGGCCGCCCTGTAGGGGCTGATTGGACCGCCGACTGGACTTCTTGGTGGCCGCGGGAAGCTCCGGCTCCTGGGCCTCCGACTCTTTCTTGGTCGGCTCCGGCCGCGTGAGGCCCCTGATCGATAGACTTATCCGCTGGGCCTCGGGATCGACATTGAGCACCTGCACGTCGATCTCCTCGCCTTCCTTCACCACGTCGCTGGCCCGCCAGACCCGCTTGTGCGAAAGCTCAGAAATGTGGACCAGGCCCTCGATGCCCGGCTCGAGTTCCACGAAGGCCCCGAATTCCATGAGCCGCGTGACCTTGCCGCGGACGACGGAGTTGTGCGGATACTTGCCGGCAGCCGCGGTCCAGGGGTTTTCCGTCATCTCGCGATAGGAAAGGCCGATGCGGCCGCTTTCGCGGTCGATCTTCTCGATGCGGACGCGGATCGGCTGGCCTTCCTGCACGACCTCGCTGGGATGCTTGATGCGGCCCCACGACAACT
>CAZTPX010000104.1:0-33930 GCA_964615095.1 uncultured Planctomycetaceae bacterium
AAGGAGAATCGTTTTGAAGACGACCCAACGAATTCTTGTCGGCTGGATTGCAGTCGCGATGAGTATTTCAGCGGGCTTCGCTAACGCCGGCCTGCCTGATGGTCTGGCCGCCGCCTTGCTGAGCGGCGCCGCTCTGGGGCAACAGGGAGGGCCGGGTTCGATCTTCTCGGGCTTCAGTTCCAACCCGACCCCGCCACCTAGCGACCCGTTTGCGACTCGCGGAGTTGCCGCAGGGCAGCAACAAGCTGCGGACAACAACGGCACGACGCGCTTACCGCCCGTTGCCGCAGCTCAGCCGCCGGCCTGGCCGGATCAGAACACCGCCACAAGCGCCGCGGTCCCGGGCGGCAATCGGGCGCACAGCGATGCCCTGCTCCGCGCCGCCCGACTGGCCCTGGCCGTCACCGACGTTCGCCGCGCCGCCGACCTGGTGGTCCAGGCCCGTCAGGAACAGGTCCGTTACGCGGCCAACGAAGACAGCCCTGAGCGGGTTGAAGCGGCCATCGCCCGCTTCGCGGAAGTCAATCGCTTGGACCGCTCCATGGAAAGCAATCGCAAGGTCTACGCCAAGATGCTCATGGAACAGTCCGAGGCCCTCTTGCAGTGGGGCGAGTTGGAGCAGGCCGACAAGCTGGCTGCCCTGGCCGCCCAGCAACGCGTGGTCTTCGGTCCCTACGAGGTGAAGCCGGAAGACCTTTTGACGCGGATTACCGCCCTGCGGCAACAGAACAACCCGGCCGGCCCCCGCCAGATCGATCCCCGTTTTGCCGGTCCCGATGCCGTCGGTCCGTCGATGGCGGGACGGCGGCAGGCCATCGAACTCATGCGGCAGATCCGCACGGTCATGGCCGCCGGGCAAATCCAGCAGGCCGCAACGCTCTGCCGGCAGCTTGAGTCGCTGCAGATTCCCGAAAGTTCCTTCACACCCGGCGAGGACAGCCCCGGACGGGTCTTCCAGGATGTTCAGCGGGCAATGGCCCGCAGCGCCTCGGGCGTGGTTCAGGCCGGTGGCGTGAGCCAACCGAATCCCCTGGTTCAACCCCTGGTATATAATCCGTCGCTCGATCCCACCCGCAACGTGCAGGTTGCCGCGGAACAGGCGGACACCGTTCCGTCGCCGTCCAACCAGCCGGCAGCCTCGCCTGGCGACGCCGCGCAATCGCCCGGCTACAGCCTGTTCCAACAGGGCGAAGCGGCCTTGAAGGCCCGCCAGCGCGACCGCGCCTTGCAACTCTTTCAGCAGGCCTCGGCCTATATCAAGGACCTCGATCCAACCACGGCGTCGAGACTGCAAGACCACCTCTCGCTGCTCTCGGTGCCACGAAACGCGCCGCCCCGGACCGGCCAGCCGGGATCGCCGGTTGACGAGGCCGTGGCCGCTCAAAATGCCCTGCTCAAGCAGGTCTACGCCGACGTCAATCATCGCGAGGCCGAGGCCAAGCAGATCATGGAGAAAGATCCCAAGAAGGCCCTGGCCCTACTGCAGGAAACGCGACAGCGGGTCGAATCAGCCGGCCTGGAGCCGGCGGCCCGCGACCAGATCCTGCGGCGGCTGGACCGGATCATCACCGACGGGCAGCGCTACATCGAGCAGAACCGCCCCCGCATCGAGCTAACCGAGAAGAACAACGCCACGCGAATTGAAATGGACCGCGAGGCCAACGTGAAGCTGCAAACGCAGCAGAAACTGGCCGAGCTGGTCGATCAGTACAACCGGCTCAACGAGGAGCAGCGCTACGAGGAGGCCGAGGTCATCGCCAAGCGCGCCCAGCAGCTCGCGCCCCATGAGCTGGTCACCAACGTCATGGCGACAAAGTCGTCGATCCTCGTCAAGCTTGACCGCGAACGACGCATCAAGGAACGCAAGGAGAACGCCTTTGCGGACGCGCTGAACGATGTCGACGAGGCGGCCATCGCCACCTCGACCGACTTCAACTTTCCCGACGCCAAGAGCTGGAGGACCATCACCGGCAGGCGGGCCCAACAAGCCATGGAACGCAATCGCCGTCACCGCAGCGACAAGGAAATCGATATCGAGAAGAAACTCCTGACGCCGGTGAACTATTCCTGCCGCAATAAGCCGCTGAGCGAGGTGCTTAGCCAGTTGGCCAAGCTGGTCAACGTGAACATTCACCTCGACGAGGAAGGCCTGACCGCGGAGGGGCAATCGCCCGATACGCCGGTCACGCTGGAATTGACCAACGACATCCAGTTGAAGAGCTATCTCAACCTGGTTTTGGAGAAATACCATCTCTGTTACATCATCAAGAACGAGGTCTTGAACATCACCAGCGAGACGAAGAAAGGCGACCACGTCTACCAGCAGGTCTACCCAGTGGGCGACCTGGTGGTGCCGATCCCGAACTTCGTAGCCAGCCCCCGCATGGGATTGGCCGGCGCGTTGCACGACGCCATGGGTAACGCCGTGGGCACCAGCAGCGGGTTCGGCACGGCGACGACGCCGCTGGCGGTAGTGGCCAGCAAAGAAGGCCGCCAGAACAGCGCCGTGATCAACCCGGCCGTGATGGCCAACATGGCCCCGCGCCTGCCCGGCGGCGGCAACCAGCCCAACAGCTTCGGACCAGGCGGCGCCGGCAACGGTACGAATGCCGACTTCGACACGCTCATCGACCTGATCACGCAGACCGTCTCGCCCACGACGTGGGACCACAACGGCGGCAAGGGTAACATCGCCGCCTCGCCCACGAACTTGAGCCTGGTGGTCAGCCAGACGCAGGAAGTCCATGAGGAGATCGTCGATCTGCTGGAGCAGTTGCGGCGAATGCAGGACCTGCAGGTCACGATCGAGGTCCGCTTCATCACGCTTACCGACAACTTCTTCGAGCGGATCGGCGTCGACTTCGACTTCAACATCGCCCAGAACATCGCCAATCCGCAGGCCGCCGGCTTCTCGGCCCCGGTGGTACAGACTAACGGGTCGGTATCGCCGAATTACGCTCCCACCGGCAACAACCAGGGAGTGTCGGTCTCCGGCCTGACGGGCGCGCCCAGCGCGAACAATCCGATTACGACGACCGGACTCTTTACCACGGACAACAGTATTCCCTTTACACAGGGTAGCTACGCCCTGGCCACGCCGCAGTTCGGCGGTTTCGACGCCACGGCCGGCGCCAGCGTGGGGTTTGCGATCCTCAGCAACATCGAGGCCTACTTCTTCATCAACGCCGCCCAGGGCGACAAGCGATCGAACGTCCTCCAGGCGCCCAAGGTCACCTTGTTCAACGGCCAGCAGGCCTTCGTTTCCGATACGTCGCAAACGCCCTTCGTGATCAGCGTGGTCCCCGTGGTGGGCGACTTCGCCGCCGCACAGCAGCCGGTGATTGTCGTGCTCTCGGAAGGCACGTTTATGACCGTGCAGGCCGTGGTCTCCAACGACCGCCGCTTCGTGCGGCTGACGGTCGTGCCCTTCTTCAGCAAGATCGGCAACGTGCAAACGTTCACTTTCCAGGGAACCGACACGACGTCGACCAATACCACACGCAACGGCCTCATCAACCAGGCCGTGCCCAACGTGTTCAATCAAACCCAGGACCAGAACACGACCTCGCACTCCGGTGTGACGGTGCAGTTGCCGACCTTCTCCTTCGTCACCGTGACAACGACGGTCAGCGTGCCCGACGGCGGCACGGTCCTGCTGGGCGGAATCAAGCGATTGAGCGAAGGCCGGGCGGAATACGGCGTGCCGATCCTCGATAAGATCCCCTACCTGGACCGCTTGTTCAAGAACGTAGGCATCGGCCGCGAGGCCTCCAGCCTGATGATGATGGTCACGCCGCGAATCATCATCCAGGAAGAGGAAGAGGACAAGATGGGTATAAACGCGGGACAATAATAAGCGGACCGCGCTCCCTCTGGCGCGCGGCCCGCATGACCGAAGCTCTCCGGAATGGCATCACCATCCGGAAACCGTCGCCGGCTCTCTCCCCCCCGAGCCGGCGACGGCGTTTCTTGGGTCTTAGAGTTAGGGTGGGACCAGATCCGGGCACCGTGCGCAATCTGGTCCCACCCTACGGCTCAAACTATGGCCGGCGCCAACTCCCGCGCGAGCCGCTTGCGGGCGACGTGCAGGCGGCGCTTGATCGTGCCCACCGGCGTGCGGAATTGATCGCTCATTTCCAGCAGCGAGCGGCCGTCGAAGTAAAACGCCACGAGCGTCTCCCGGTCCAACGTCGAGAGCCGATCCAGGCCCGAGTGGACCTGGGCGCGGCACTCCTTGTCGAGGATGTCGCCCAGCGGCGTCTGCTGGCCGGGGCAAGCCACATCGAGCGTCTCCGGCACAATCGGCATCCGCGGACCGCGGACGGCCCGGTTCAGCGACATGCGGCTGGCCATCGAGCGCAGCCATCCGGCGAAGCAGCGCGGATCGCGGAGCTGACCGATCTTCCGCATCGCCTGGATGAAAACCTCCTGGCAGACCTCCTGCGCCTCGGCGTGGTCGCCCAGCCGGCGGAAGGCGACCGCATAGACCGCCGCCTGGAACTGCTCGCACAGCCGGCCGAAGGCGTCCCGATCACCCTGCTGCGCAGCGCTGACAAGCCGGGCCTGAGCCGTCAAAGGATCTTCGCTGCTGATTTCAAAAGTATTCATGCTCTTTCTCCCAAATTCGAAACGTGTACTGGGCCAGCCATGTCGCTGCAAGTCGTTTCGCGGCAGAGGGATGCAAGAAAGCAAATCCTCGGCAGCGACACGCGTCAGCGGCGGGTCCCAGCCTCCGATAAACGGAAAACAAGCTTGATCCGGGGCTGACTTCAGCCGCCGAATCGCACCACGCCCATATCGGGGCGACTGCCTGCTTGCGGCCTGGGTCGGGCTGGACACCACACCGGACGCAATATTCCCGACGTATTCGGGAACATTCCCGACATCTTCGAGAGCGCCGATGCAAGTTGTCCGCCCAGCCGTTTCAGAAGCCACCGCGCCTGGTCTCTTGTCTTTTCCAGCCTGGAAAATCTGCCTAGGCTGGAAAACCGGTCTCGCCATGAAACTGGACTGAGCCCGGCGAGGACAAGGGACAGATAGCCTTGGGCGGCCTCCGAACGGGTCCCGTGGCCGGCTGTGAAATGTTCGCGCGCAATGCGGACGCAGACGTTGCGACCGCAGATGTTGGCAAACAAGCCGGAAATGGACTTCGTCGTGGCACCCATGGCATAACCCTTTCCATGCACGGTGTGCGGCATTGAGATGGGAAAAAAACTACGAGAGCAAGAACCTTTGGAGAACAAGTTTTATACTGCAAACGGATGGAGGCTCTACAAGACCCCCGACTAGTGGATGATTTTGTACCCTTTTCAACCGCCCGGCATATACAACACGTTCCCCATCAAGTTTCACGCCACCCTTGCAAAAAGTCAAGTGGCGGCATTCTATAGACGTCGGCAAGAGAGAAAAGGTTCGCGCGAAATTCTGAAAAAAAGAACGGGGCGGGTCTGGCGAGACCCGTCCCGGATATTTTGGGCATCGGTATCAAGGTACGAGGAGTGCGTACCGCAGAACGTAAGATGGGTTCTAGCTAGCCTTTGCGCGGGATTACGTCAGAAGGCTACTTAGATCCTTACTTGTCGGCGTCGGCCTTGGGCTTCTCGTCAGCCTTGGGCTTCTCGTCAGCCTTGGGCTTCTCATCAGCCTTGGGCTTCTCATCAGCCTTGGGCTTCTCATCAGTTTTGGCCTTCTCATCAGCCTTGGACTTCTCGTCGGCCTTGGCCTTCTCATCGGCCTTGGCCTTCTCATCGGCCTTGGCCTTCTCGTCTGCCTTGGCCTTTTCAGCAGCTTCCTTGTCGGCAGCTTCCTTATCGGCCTTGGCCTTCTCTTCGACCTTGGCCTTTTCAGCGGCTTCCTTATCGGCCTTTTCTTTGTCGGCCTTAGCCTTTTCTTCAACCTTGGCCTTTTCCGCGGCTTCCTTGTCGGCGGCTTCCTTGTCGGCCTTGGCCTTCTCTTCGGCCTTGGCCTTGTCAGCCGCTTCCTTATCAGCCGCTTCCTTGTCGGCCTTGGCCTTCTCTTCAGCCTTAGCCTTTTCGGCCTTGTCCTTATCAGCCTTTTCCTTGTCGGCCTTGGCCTTGGCTGCCGCAGCCGATCCATTCGTCTTGGGGGCTTCCGGTTCGCAGCCACTGAGGACGAACGCCAAACTGATCACAAAGACTCCGAGCACCATTCTCATCATTCGATCTCCGAACTTGGAACCGTTCACAGGGCTGGCAGCGTGCTCCGAGCCGAAACATCGCCGGCCTGGTAAACTGGTTCACGCCAAAAGGGGTGGAAAACTCAACAACCCGTCGGTCAGCAGAATTCCTTAATTCTTATCAACGGGAGGAAGTCGCATGGGTGGGTACATGCCTTTTGCATCCGCACTGCCGGTATGCAATAGCATGCATTCTCACAGTTTGACGATTTTGCGTCCGGCTGGCAAGCGGGGGCGAAAAATAAGTCGCGATTTTTTTGGGCGGTACCGATGGTTCCCGGGCCGCCTGGGAAGCCATTACCCCCCGCAACGAAGGTGATCAACACTAACCCGAAGCGCAAAAGAGGCCCGCGCTCGTGCTTCGGGTTGGTGTGAGGATCTTCCATGCCAGAGTAAAATCACCCCCGATTTTGGGCTGCAATCCAAGCCGCGGCCGCAACCGCCCGACCAACTTGCCATCCGGTCAGTCCTGCTCCGACGCCGATTGCATTGCGAGATCGGCCAGGTTGACGCCCGGCCCGACGCCCACGTAGGCCGCCGACCCTGCCGACAAGGCGATTGCAACGGCTGTTGCCGTGCCTGCGGCGGCCGACACGCTGGCTGTGCGGCTGGGCGTGGCCACGCAACGCGGTACGCCCTTGGCGTTCACGCCCGAGAACGCGCCGCAGTGAGGCCGTTGTCGTCCGATCAACTATCGGCCTTGGATACATGGCTTCGCGATTTGGAGTGCGATGACCTGTCGCCGCTTTCAATTCGAATATGGAAAGCGGCGACAGGTCGCCGCACGCCAAAGGATGAACCGTCACGAGCAGGCGGCGCCGCAAGGCGACTCGTCCGGCAGGAAATCGGCCAGCCGCCGACTAACCTCCGAAGTCCGCAAGCGGTCCAGCGCGTCGTGTTCCAATTGCCGGATCCGCTCTTTCGTCAGCGAGAGCTTCTGCCCGACCTCCAGGAGCGTGCGGGCGCGGCGGTCCGCCAAGCCGAAACGCAGGCGAAGCACCGCCTGCTGTTTGTCGGGCAACGTCCGCAAGGCCGCCTCGATCCACTCGCGCAATTCCGCCTGCGTCGCCTCCTGGTCAGCGCTGGGCTGCCGCGGGTCTGTCAGATGCCAAGCTTCGGTCCCCTCGAGTTCGTCGTAGCCTTCATCGCAGCAACTCAGCCGCAAAGGCTGCCGTTGGTGTTGCATGAGGTTGAACAGTCGCTGGGGCGGCAGGCCCGTCGCCTCCGCCAACTCGTCCGGGTTTGGCTGGTGGCGGCGGTCCTGGGAGAGGCGGCCGGCGACGGTCCGCAGACGGGCAGTCGCCTGCAGGGCGTAGGGAGGCAGCTTGATCGGCCCCGCATGCCCGCCCAGTGCCCGATGGATCGTAAATATGATCCACCAGGCGGCATAGTTCGAGAAGGGGCACTGGAAGAGGCACTGGACCTTCTCGACAGCCCGCAGCAACCCCAAATTGCCTTCCTGGATCAGGTCCAAGAGGCTCACGCCGCGATGGCAATAGCGTTTGGCAATGGAGAAGACCAGCCGCAAGTTGCCGCACATAAGCACGTGTTTCGCCGCCTCATGGGCCTGCCGGGAGGCCTTGACCCCGTCGATCTGGCAGGCCAAGGCGGCCGGCGTCTCGCCCATCCGGCCAAGTACGTCGGCCAATTCGCCGCCAGAGGCCGTTTCTTCCTCGACGGTCCGATCGACGCGCCGCTGAATGTCGCAGAGCCGGTCGAACAAGTCCAGCAGACAGTCGGTCCGCAGCGGCGATTCAGCCAGGAGCCTGGCCGCGGCACGGCGGCGGCCCAGCAGGCGCCGCCGGGCCGCTTCACGCTCGCAGGAATTCGTCTGCAGGTCGCAGATGATCTGGTCGTCATCGACATTTCGGCGCAGCAGCCCCTCTGCCAGGGCCAGTACTTGGGCCAGTTCATTGCGGACGCGGGTCCGCTCGGCGGAGCGGATCATGCCGGTCTCCTCGACGACCTCGTGAAACGGTTCCCGGCCGTCGCAAACAGCCCGCATAAGACCCATCGCGCCGCGGAGCACGAACTCGCAGGCCAGCACGTCCTGGCGGAAACGCATGCCCGTGGCGTGGATCTGGCGGACGGCTGCCCGTTCCTGCTCGTCGGTGAGCGTGGGCATGTTCCTGATTTCCAGTAAGTAGATGCGGATGGTGTCCACGTTTCCAGAGCCTCTCTCAGTTCCCCCTGCGCGAGAAATGTGTGTTACGGTCTCACGGGTTCCAGGTGCCAGGCAAGCCGACCGTCCATGACTTGCGCTGCGGCAGCCGGGCTGATGATAACGTAATGATTGGCGGCAACGGTCAGTGTCCGTCCGTCGGCGATCCGCGTCACCTGGATCTGGCCCTGGGCCACCTCGACGATCGTGCGATTCGCCTCGGCGGAGACGGCCACTTCGGCCTTGATCACCTTGACGGTGGCATGAGGCGTGGCGATCACGATCGGCCCCTCCGCCGGGCCGCGCATCATGTTGAGCATGACAATGCCATTCTTGATTGCCGCGCGACGCGCGGTCTCGGATTGCGAGATGACCACTTCGGTGCTGCGTTCCAGGTCCATCGAGGCCCCGTCGGCAAAGCGCATGGCGGCGCCGCCCCAAGGGCAGGTCCAGAGCGAGCCGTCCAGGGGAATGGGAAACTCGGCCGCCACGGGGATCGCCTCGGTCTGTCCTTTGAGCGTGGCCAGGACCAATCCGCGGGTCTCGATCAGGCGACCGACGGCGTGCGGCCGATCCGGCGCCTCGGTGGCAGCCGGTTGCGGCCGGGCGGAATCGAGTTCCGCCAAGCGCTCCAGCGCGGCCTGGTGCTCGCCACACTTGGCGCGATATTGGCCGACCATGAGCAGGGCCAGTGCCCAGCCGGCCACGGCCGCCACGGCCGCGCAGGCGAACAGCCGTCTTGATGGCGCCGGGCGGCGCTCGCCTTCGGCCAAGGGCCGCGTGAAGGGGGTCGCCAAGAGCCGGCGAAGATCGACTTCCACGGCAGCCGTCTGAAACAGGGTCTCCCGCGCCGACGGGTCCCGCCGCAGCCACTCGTCGACTTTGCGGATCTCCTCGGCCGACGCGGAACCGTCCAGATAGCGATCCATAAGCTCTTGGAATTCGGCTTTCATGATACCTCCGACGCTGCTTGTGACATCTTGCGCTGGACGCAATCCGCCAGGGCCCTGCGGCTGCGGACGAGGATCATCTCGATGGCCGCAACGCTTTTTTTGAGGCAATCCGCGATCTCGCGAATGCTGCGCCCCTGACCGTACTTCATTTCGACCGCGCGACGGGCGACGGCCCCGAGATTCTGGAGACAACCCGCCAGGAAGTAGTATCGCTCATCGGTCTTTTCCGCATGCCGGGCGGCCGTCTCAGACAAGAGTCGCATCGATTCCTCAGAAAGGACCTCGCGCGAGCGGGCCGCCTGCTGCCGCCACTTCAGGACTTCCAAGTGCGCCACACCCAGTGCCCAGGCCCCGAACGGCCGGGCCTCGTCGTAGTCGGCCAGTTTCTCCCAAAGGACCCGCGCCACTGTCTGCAGAATATCTTCGGATGCGTGGAAGTTGCCCGTCGCACTTAACAGGTAGGCCGCCAGAAACCGCTCTTCCGGCAGGAAATACTCTAAAAACTTCTGATGCTCGAGCATGTCGTGGTTCCTTCGGCCCTGCCTTTCTATTCTCCGCATTGGATGCGCAAAGCCAACAGGAAATTCTTTAGAAGACAGAAAATGTGGGCACAAAGACCAAGCCAATTCGCCAATAACGGGTCAGAACGATTTCGTTAATCGTTCCGACGTTTTTTCTTGACGAATCAGCATGAATCCAGGAAAGAAGCTAGACGCGAAGCCCCCCTTGATCTTGCTTCCTTTTCCGGCGAAGGAAGGGCGTGGATGAGGCGCATGGTTTTTTTAGCTTTGCAACCTTGTTCACCGACCGCCGATCTCGGTCGGCACGACAATTTGCTCGGGGACAACACGCCGTATCGCCAGATCGAAATACTTATACCAGACTGTGACTCCGGCCTTGAACATGGGCTGCATTTCCGGTGCGTCCAGTGCGTTGCGAGTGGCCATCTCCTTGAAGTGCAGCGACGGATGATGCGTGTCCTGCAGAAGAAGCTCGTAGCAACGATCGGCCAATTGCTGGATCTCCTCCGGCAGTCGGCGATAGCATGCCCAGAAACGGGGGGTAGCGCGATGGTTCATCGATCGGTGCAGCGCCCCGATTTCAAGTCTTGGCGCGCTTCGTCAGCCAGCCAGTCGAGCCGACCGGCCGCAACGTCGGCTTCAAGCTGATGGTCCCATTCCATGGCATCGAGCTCGGCCAGCCAATCCCGCACTGCGGCCCGATCTAGGGGCGAAAGCTGCCGAATCGCTTCTTCGATTTCGTGTATTGTACTCATAAAACTGCCCCTACTCCCTCAAGGCCAGGCGCACTCGATTCGTGGCTGAGCGAGACGAAGCGGATGCCCGACTTGCGCAGTTCTGCAATGGCTTCCTCATCAAGCAAATAGGTCCGATTTGGCAGGACTGTGCCGGGGGAATGTCGCAGAAGGATGGGCAGCGCCCGGGCCTCTTCTGGTTTCGTAAGCTGGATCACGGCTTTCATAATGTTCTGCCTCTTTCGCCAGGATAGGAAAACCATCACCCCTTCATTCTAGCACTGCCGCAATCCCGCGGCAAAGGGCACTCCCTTGCGTTTCCAAATGCCTCTATAATGCCAGGATGACTGCTCCCGCCGAAAATCCCGATGCCCTGCTGCCGCGGTTCGGCCTGTCGACGTTTCGGCCCGGCCAGCGGGAAGTTATTTCCACCGTGCTGGCGGGCAGGGATTGCTTGTGCGTCATGCCCACCGGCGGCGGCAAGAGCCTCTGCTACCAACTGCCGGCCCTGGCGCTGGACGGGCTGACACTCGTCGTCTCGCCCTTGATCGCCCTGATGAAGGACCAGGTCGATCAACTCCTGGCCCGCGGGTTCCCCGTCACCTTCATCAATAGCACGCTGCCGGTCGAAGAGCAATACGACCGGCTCGATCGGGTGGCGGCGGGGGAGTTCCGTATGGCTTACGTCGTGCCCGAGCGGTTCCGCAGTTCGCGGTTCCTGGAAGCCGTGCGGGCCGTCGGCATCAAGCTGCTGGCGGTGGACGAGGCCCACTGCATCAGCCAGTGGGGCCACGATTTCCGCCCCGATTACGCCCGGCTCGGTTACTTTCGCAAGACGTTGGGCAATCCCCCGACCATCGCCCTGACCGCCACGGCCACCGACGTGGTACGCCGCGACATCGTGGAACTCCTCGCGCTCAATGAGCCGCGGACCTTCATCACCGGCTTCGCCCGCGAGAACCTTTTCTACGAAGTGCTCAACCCGCGGACCGATCGGGAACGGGCCGAGCTGCTGGTCCAGTTCCTCCGCGAAACGCCCGGTACGGGCATCATCTACGCCACGACGCGGAAGCGGACGGAAGAAGTTGCCGAGATCATCGCCCAGCAGACGCCGCGGCGGGCGGCCGTCTATCACGCCGGCCTGCCGCCCGACGAACGCCGCGCCACGCAGGAGGCCTTCATGAGCGGCCGTTTCGAAGTCATCGCCGCCACCAACGCCTTCGGCATGGGCATCGACAAGGCCGATGTCCGCTTTGTCATCCACTACAACCTGCCGGGCAGCCTGGAGGCCTACTACCAGGAGGCCGGGCGGGCGGGCCGCGACGGCAAGCCGTCGCGTTGCGTGATGCTCTACCACAGTTCCGACCGCTATATCCAGGAGTTCTTCATCGAGAACTCGTATCCCGGACCGGACGTCATCCAACAGGTCTACGAATTTCTGGCTGCGCGCGACGAGGATCCGATCCAACTCACCCAGCAGGACGTCAAAGAGGAACTCGGCCTGTCGATCGGCAACGACGGGGTGGGCAATTGCGAGCAAATCCTGGAAAGCGCGGGCGTGCTGGAACGGCTCGTGTCGTCGCAAAACATGGCCACCGTGCGGATCGACAACGATCTGCCCACCTGTGTCGATCTCTTGCCCCGGCAGGCCAAAGTGCGACGGCGCGTCTTGCAAGCGGTGGAGAAGATCGTGGGCGACCAGCGGGACGTGTTGATCCAGTTCCGCCCGCAGGACTTGGCCGCCGCCTTGGGGATGGATCAGCCGGCGGTGACCCACGCGCTTTATGAACTGAACGAGTCGGACTGGTTCACCTACGTGCCTCCGTTTCGTGGCCGGGCTATCCGCATGCTGAAACGCGACGCGCCCTTCGAGGAGTTGGAAATCGACTTCGCCGCGTTGGAAAAACGCAAGGAGGCCGAGTATGACAAGCTCAACCGCATGGTGCGGTTCGCGCTGAGCGGCGCCTGCCGACAACAGGAGATACTGCGTTATTTCGGCGAAAGCGACGCCGCCGAATGCGACCATTGCGACAACTGCGGCAAACATCGCAAGAATCGCCCAGGCCGTCAAGCCACCGACGCCCGTCCGAAAGCGCCCTCGTCCGGAGTGGTCACCGCGGACAAGCTCGCAAGCGACGACGCCACGGAAGAGGGCGTGGTCGAGGCCGTACGGATCGTGCTCAGCGGCGTGGCCCGCAGCGAGTCGCGGATCGCCTGCGGCAAGAATCTTATCGCCCAGATGCTTTGCGGCTCGAATTCGGCCAAGGTCAAGAAGTTGCGGATGGATCAGTTGAGCACCTTCGGCCTGCTCAGGCAGTTGAAGCAGGCGGAGGTGGCGACGCTGATTGATCTGCTGATCGCCATCGGCTGCCTGGAGCAAGAGAACATCGATCGCTTCCGGCCGGTGTTGAAGCTCACGCCCTTGGGTGGCGATGTGATGCGGGGCAAGGCCGACTTGCCATCCGGTTTAAGACTGCCCGGCGAATTGCGCCTCAAATTACGGCGGCCGAAGGCCAGGGACAAGAGAGCAGAGGTCGGAGCTCAGAGGTCAGAGGTCAGAGACCCGGCAGGGTGGCATGGAATAGCGGCTCCGACGCTGCGCAACCATGTTGATGTTGAGCCGACATCGGACGACGGAGGCCAGACGCCGAAGACCGAAGACCCGGTAGGGTGGCATGGAATGGCGGCTCCGACGCCGCGCAACCATGTCGAGAAGACGCCGGTAGATGGAGGTCAGACGCCGGAGATCGCAGGTGAAAGCCGGACGGACGACGAACCCTGGATCATCGGTTCGACATTCGAACGCGACCCGGGCGATTCCTTCGCAGCCGTTCAAACGGCCCCCGTTGAACCGGCCCCACCAGCCCCCCAGCCGGCGGCAGATCGCTCGGTAGCCGCTTGCCCCCGACCAGCGGCGCAAACGTCTGTGCCGATCAACCGGCCACCGTATTATTGGACGTGGCGGCTTTTGTCCCACGGTTTCAAAGCGGACGAATGCCTGGCGATTCGCGGAATCACGCGAGAAACGCTACTGGATCATCTCTCTCAAGCAGCGGAAAACGCGATGAAGATCGATTTGGCTTGGTGTTTGCCCACCGAAACAGTCGCCGCCCTGGACGTCTTGGTCAGGGGCAATGTGCCGAAACAGATCCGTCCGCTGCTTGCCCAACTTCCGCCCGGCACGCGCTATGAAGAAGTGCAGCTTTACCTAAAGTGCCGATTCTCCTGATTCTGCCAGCAGCCACGGGCGTTCACAAGCTCCCAGTCGCCCGTTCCGGCTATTATACTTTGCGCGGATAAAATGGCACGTTTGAGTCCCGGCTTTAGCCGGCATTTTGCCGAATTGCCGGCTAAAGCCGGGACTCCAACAAATGCATTTCCACCCGCGCACACTATAGCGTGGGTATCAACAACCCCGGCCCCTCGAAAAGTGGTTGGGCATGACGTACAATTGTGCAAATAACTTCCTCTGTCTTGTGAATCGACTCAATGGCCATTCCACCGGAAACCCCTTCGCCCATCGATACGCCACCCCCTCCTGCGAAGGTGCCGCCGCCGCCCGTCCGCCGCAACATTCCGCCGGGACTGATCATCGCCATCACGCTGGCTGTGGTTCTGCTCATGTTCTTCAATCCCATGGCTGATAGCAGCAAGGAGATCAGCTACGGCTTTTTCCGCCAGCAACTCAACGCGAAGAATATCACCAGCCTCGACGTCCAAGGCATGAAGATCACGGGGGAATTCAACGAGCCGCCGTTGGACCCCACGGGCAAGACCGATCGCTCGGGCGAGCCCGTCAAACTGGACAAGAAGTTTACGACCACCATTCCGAATATCGCCACGCCGGATCTTGACGACATGATCTTCGGCAAGCTGGGCAACAAATACAAAGTCTCGACACCCGCCGACAGCATGTATTTCCTGTACCTGTTTTCGATGATCGGCCTGCCGCTGCTGATGATCGTAGGGGTTTTCTACATGTTGCGACGGTCGCAGAACTCGATCTTTGGGGGCGGCGGCATCCTGGGGTTCAGCAAGAGCCCGGCACGAAAGTACGAACAGGGCGAACGACCGGTCACTTTCAACGACGTGGCAGGGCTGGAAGGCGTCAAGGCCGAACTCCAGGAGATTGTCGAGTTCCTCAAGAACCCCAAGAAATTCCAGCGGCTGGGGGGCCGCGTGCCCAAGGGCATCCTGCTCATGGGCCCGCCGGGCACCGGCAAGACCCTCTTGGGCCGCGCGGTGGCCGGCGAGGCGGGCGTGCCGTTCTATAGCATCAACGGCTCCGAGTTCATCCAGATGTTCGTGGGCGTGGGCGCCGGCCGCGTGCGCGATCTTTTTGCCACCGCCAAGGAAAGCTCGCCATGCATCCTCTTTATCGACGAGATCGACGCCGTCGGCCGGCACCGCGGCACGGGCGTGGGTGGCGGAAACGACGAACGCGAGCAGACGCTCAACCAGATCCTCAGCGAGATGGACGGCTTCACGCAGAATGAGGCGGTGATCGTCATGGCCGCCACCAACCGGCCGGACGTGCTCGATCCGGCCCTCTTGCGGCCCGGCCGTTTCGACCGCCACATCACGGTCGACCGCCCCACCTACAAGGGCCGCTTGGCGATCTTCCGCGTCCACACCCGCGGCATCCCCTTGGCCGCCGACGTCGACCTGGAGCGGCTCGCCGCCGGCTCCGTGGGGCTGACCGGAGCCGACATCCGCAACCTCGTCAACGAGGCCACGCTTTGGGCCAGTTGCCACGACAAGGAAGAAGTCGAAATGTCCGACTTCGACTACGCCCGCGACAAGGTCCTTATGGGTGCCAAGCGGGAAGAGATCCTTTCGGGCAAGGAAAAGACGAACACTGCCTACCACGAGGCGGGCCATACCCTACTAGGCTGGCTGTTGCCCGGGGCCGACCACCTGCACAAGGTCTCGATCATTCCTCGCGGCCGCTCGCTGGGCGTGACGCACTTCCTGCCGGAAGAGGACCGTGTCAACATTAACGAGAGCAGCCTGCAGACCCTCCTGCTGATCCACATGGGTGGTCGTGCGGCTGAGAAACTGGTCTTTAACGAATTCAGCGCCGGGGCTGAGAGCGATTTGAACAATGCCACACACCTCGCCCGCCGCATGGTCACCCATTGGGGCATGAGCGAGCGTCTTGGCCCGGTGACGTTCCGTGACAGCGAGGACCATCCATTCCTGGGACGCGAGATCGCCGAGCCGCGGCGTTTCAGCGAGCACACGGCCCAACTTATTGACGAGGAGGTCTCGCGCATTCTCCGCGGCTCCTTCGATCGTGCCATGGAGATGCTCGCGGAACATCGCGACAAGTTGGAATGCCTAGCCAAGGCACTGGAGACGGAAGAGACGCTCGACGACGTGGCCATCGAGAAGCTTCTTGGCCCCCCGGCCTGGAAGGGCGTCGATGCCACTGCTGGCGACGACCGCAAGGCATAGCAACCGTCAATTGCGGACCGCTACGCGAAGCTTGGCACTGCGGGACCGCGGATTTGCAGCGGTCTCCGCATCCGAGGCGGTAACCGGCTTGCGTGTCAGCGCCGTCAGCCGCGGATCGTCGCGGAATGCCTCTTTCACCTGGCGGTCCTCCAGGGAATGGAAACTGATCACCGCCATCCGCCCGCCCGGCCGCAGGCAATCGGGCAGGCGGCGGAGCGCGATTTCCAGCGATTTGAGCTCGTCATTCACGGCGATTCTCAGGGCCTGGAAGGTCCTCGTGGCCGGATCGATGCGCTCGTGCCGCGAGCGGGGAACGCAACGCCGCACCAACTCGGCCAGTTCGGCCGAAGTATGCACCGGATTCTCCTTTCGCCGCTCGACGATCGCCCGGGCAATCCGCCGGCTATAACGTTCTTCGCCGAACTGGAAGATCAGGTCTGCAAGATGCTCCGCACTGAGCCGCTCGATCAGACGCCAGGCCGGCTTGCCCTGCATGGGATTGAACCGCAAATCCAATGGGCCGCTCGACGAGAAACTGAATCCACGCTCGTTATCGGCTAGTTGGTTGCTGGAAAGACCGAGGTCCAGCAGTATTCCATCCACCGCCGCAATGCCAGTCTCGGCAAGCACTTCCGGCAAGTCGCAGAAGTTGGCTTGCAGCGCTCTTAGGGGCAAGTCGGCGAGGTGTTTGGAAGCGGCTTCGACAGCCGCCGGATCGCGATCCAAGCAGATGATCGTGCCGCCTGTTCCAACTCGCTCAGCCAGCGCGCGGGTATGTCCGCCGCCGCCGAGGGTGCCGTCCACGAAAACGCCGCCGGGCTGGGGGGCCAGGCCATCCAGCACTTCGGCAAGCATTACGGGAACGTGTACGGACGGGGGAACGGTCATGGCTTTATATTACGACCGCCGGGCGGCAAGCGGAAGGGGACCAACCCCGGGCGCTAATCCATGCGCCCGGCGTTGGTCACATGCGGTCCTCCCGTCAGCGAAGGTGGCGGATGGGCGCCGCACTCGCATCACGGAGGCATCCATTCCCCCGCAGTTGTGAAAACACATTTTGCACTCGGAGGTCGCGCAAAATCACGGGTAAGTGGCCAAACATCACCGATGACTGTGTTTCCACAAATGGCGCACCCTCGGGTGCTTCCGCTTGTTCCTCCCGACTTCCGTCTATTGTTGCGTGAGACTTCCCAATGCCGTTTCGGCGATTTCGTCGTAATGGGCCTGCCGTTCCGCCACGTAAGCCCTCCAAGGTTCCTGCGCCCAGAGCTCCAGGTGGTCATGGACACCTACGAGCACAACTTCATTTTGCAGCTTTGCCAGCAATGCTAGCTCCGGCGGTATGCGGATCCGTCCTTGGCGATCGATCTCGACATATTGGGCCTGGCCGTAGAAAAGCCGACTGAAGGCCCTCACGTCTTGCCTCGTCGGCGGACTTTGCGCAAGCCGCTGCCCCAGCGATTGAAAACCGGTCTCCGTGTACAAGGTAAGCGATCCGTCGGTGCCGGGCGTCACATAAAGCCCACTGCCCGGCGGACAGGACAGGCTTTCGCGGAGTTGCTTGGGAATGGCGATCCGCAGCTTTTCGTCCAACGCACGATAAAAAGTGCCTGTCAGCAACATGGTTCACCACTATTCCCCACTGCGTCCCACAAGTACCCAAGGATAACCAGTTCTTAGCCTACGTCAAGTACTCTTTTTTGACGCCCGCCGAGGCTTCGCCGCAGCCTGTCGCCCTAGTTGCCAATCAGCACAGAACTTCCGGCGATGCGCGGCGTTGCAAGTGGCCAAAAAGATTCTTGGAGATTCAACGCGGGCCTGCCAGAATCTGTTCCCAGAGGGCTTCGTAAGACTCGACCATTCGCCCGATGCTGAAGTGTTGTTCAGCACGCGTGCGGTTCTCTCGGCCCAGCCGATCCGTCAGCCCTCGGTCGCTCAGAATCCGCACCACCAAGTCCGAAAAAGCTTCCCACTGCCCATGTGGAACTGATTGCTCCTGAAACGCGGGGCCGAGCAACTCGCAGATGCCTTCCACCTGGGTGGCAACGACCGGCAGGCCGGAGGCCATGGCCTCCAGGACGGCGTTGGGCATCCCTTCCCAGGCGGAAGTCAGCACGAGCAGGCTGCTGGCAGCCAGGATCGCGGGAATATCTGGCCGCCAGCCGGCAAAGTGGACCCGCTCGGCAATCCCCATCTCGCGGGCCTGCTGCCGCAACGCCGGTTCCAGCGGGCCTTTGCCTACTAGCAGCAGATCGCAGTCGGGCAAACGTCGAAGCCAATCGCCAGCGAGACTCAGGAGCCGCGATACTTCCTTTTGGATATCCAGCCGTCCGATGAACGTGACCAGCCGCCGGCCCGAGACTCCAAGGTCGGCCAAATTGGCCGGCGCCACCTGGGTGAATCGTGACATGTCAATGCCATTGGGAATTACCGCGAGCTTATGGGCCGGCAGCCGGGCCGTACCGGCCGCGAAACGGGCCACCGACTGACTGACGCAGACGTATCGCTCCACCGCTCCCTGCGTCGCGTAATCGAGCCACAAGTGCCAGGATGAACTTCGCTCGGCCACACGAATGCCGCAGAGGACATGTGGCACACCAGCCCGCCAGGCGGCAATCCGGCCGACGAAGTTGGCGTGGAATAGAAACGTCTGCAAGATCGATGTTTTCCGTTGGCGAAGCTTCCGAGCCAGCCGGGCCACAACTCCAAAGAAATCCGCGGCCTTTCGCGCTCCCAGGCATTCCACTTCCACCCCGGCCGACAATAAGGCTGGGATCAGCGTTGATTCGCCCGGCGGCTCGGCGGAAAGGCAATAAACTGCCGGTGTGAAACGGCTTCGATCAAGTCGCGTGGCCAGCTCAACCAGACAATGTTCGGCGCCGCCAAAGCTCAAATCGGTGATGCACAATACGATGTTGGTCATGGACTAGGCGGCGCGCTCTTAAAGGCTATCCGAGATGTCTCCCCTCTCCCGCTTGCTGTACCCAGCAGGATGGGAGAAGGGCAGGGGGTGAGGGCCTATGCCGCGGAATAGCCTGAAAATGGCCGATTTCGCGGCGAATTGCTCTCACCCTAACCCCCTCCCGGAGGGAGAGGGGACATGGTGAGCACACTTCTTGGATAGCCTCTTAGTCCCCTACACGGGATGGGGACGGGTGCTTATACTCTATAGAAATGAGTGAGCTCGATCAATACGATTACGAACTCCCGCGGCACCTGATCGCCCAGCAGCCGGTGCCGGCGCGGGTCGACGCGCGGTTGCTGGTCGTCGATCGGCGTCGGCAGTCGTTGGCGCATCACCACATTCGCGATCTGCCCGAGATTCTCCAGCCGGGCGACTGCCTGGTGCTGAACGACACGCGGGTGGTGCCCGCCCGCCTGCTGGGGCGTCGCGAGAATACGGGCGGACACTGGGAGGGCCTCTTTCTGGAAGTCGGGGAGGGCGGCATTTGGAGGATTCTGTGCAAGACCCGCGGAAAGCTCGCGCCCAGCGAGATTATTCGCCTCACCGACGTCCAGGGGCAGGACGACATACAGCTTCAATTATTGGTCAAACAAGCCGACGGAAGCTGGATTGTTCGACCCAAGAGTGAGGAAGAAACGTTTGCCTTGTTGGCCCGCATCGGCCGCGTGCCGTTGCCTCCCTATATCCGCAAGGGGGAAATGAGCGAGGCCGACCGCCAGCAGTATCAGACGGTCTACGCCCGCTGGCCGGGGGCCGTCGCCGCCCCGACTGCCGGATTGCACTTCAGCGAATCGCTGCTGAAACGCCTGGAGGAAGATCAAGTCACGATTTGCCCGCTGACATTGCACACGGGCGCGGGCACGTTTACGCCCATCGCCGCGCCGCTCTTGGCCGAACACAAGATGCATGCCGAATGGGGCACGATCCGGCAGGAGTCCGCCGACCAGATCCTGCATTGCCGAGGGGTTGGCGGCCGCGTCGTGGCGGTGGGCACGACTTCCGTCCGGCTCTTGGAAACGGCCGCCGCGGATGGTACGCTCAAGCAATTCACCGGTTACACCGACCTTTTTATTCGCCCGCCCTATCAGTTCCACGTCGTCGATGCCTTGCTGACGAATTTTCACCTGCCGCGGACCACGCTCCTGGTGCTGGTGCGGACCTTCGGCGGCGCCGAGCTGATTACACGTGCCTACGAAGAAGCGATCCGCGAAGGTTATCGCTTTTACAGCTATGGCGATGCGATGTTGATCCTATGAATGTATGCCTTCCTCACCCCCGGCCCCTCTCCCAGAAGGCGAGGGGAGAATCCGGCACACGGAGTGTGGCGCATGCTTTGACCACGAGAAGCCCATCAAGGAGACTATTGTGCCTGATATCCCCGTCGAAAGCATCCTGGTTGTGCCCGCGGCGCTGTTTCATCGCCTGGGATATTTTCAAGGTTTCTCGCGCGAGGTCGATCGTTACCTGGGCGAGTTGTTCAGTCCCGAAAACATTTCCTTCCGCCCGCGGCCGGAGATGGAGCACGATCCGAGTTTTAAGCAACTGATTCCCTACGTCATCTTCCGCCATTGCGACGCGGCGGGATGCCCCTCGGTCTTCCAGTACACGCGGGGCAGCGGCCAGGGCGAGGGGCGGTTGCACCGCAAGCGGAGCGTGGGCATCGGCGGGCACATTTCCGCCGTGGACGTTGGCGTGGACGGTAGCGGAAATCCTTATGAGGAAGGCATGCGGCGCGAACTGGACGAAGAAGTGGCGATCGATGCGCCCTACTCGTCGCGCTGTGTCGGCCTGATCAACGACGACGATACGGAAGTGGGCCGCGTCCACTTGGGTGTCGTCCACATCTTCGACGTCGAGCGCCCTGCCGTGCGCCCGCGCGAAAGCGAAATCATCGAGTGCGGATTCCGCCCCGTGCAGGAGATCCTGGCCGACATGGAAGGCTTTGAAAGCTGGTCACAGATTTGCATGAAGGCCTTGTTCGCCTCGTAGTCCTCGATGTTACAGCTTCCCATTTATCTCGACAATCACGCCACGACGCGGGTCGATCCGCGGGTGGTCGAGGCGATGGGGCCGTATTTCTCCGAGGTCTATGGCAACGCCGGGAGCACGGCCCACGCCTTCGGTGCTGCGGCGAAAGACGCTGTGGACAACGCCCGCGCAAAGATCGCGGCGGCCGTGGGAGCCAAGGCCAAGGAGATCGTCTTCACCAGCGGCGCGACGGAAAGCAACAACCTTGCCCTGCGCGGCACGGCCCAGCGGCACTTCACACGCGGGCGGCACATCGTTAGTGTCGCCACGGAACACCCGGCCGTGCTCGACCCCTTGGCCAAGTTGGCCCGGGCGGGATTCGAAGTCACGCTACTGCCCGTCATTCCTGCTCCCGACCCGCGGGCCGGACTGGTGCGTGTCGATCAACTGGCTGCGGTCCTGCGCGACGACACGATCCTGGTCTCGGTCATGCTGGCCAACAACGAGATCGGGGCCATCGCGCCCTTGGCCGAGATCGGGCGATTGTGCAAGCCGCGGGGCGTGTTGCTGCACAGCGACGCCACGCAGGCCGTGGGCAAGGTCCCCGTGGACGTGGAAGCCTTGGGTGTCGATCTGATGAGCTTCACCGCCCACAAAATTTACGGCCCCAAGGGCGTCGGCGCGCTGTACGTCCGCAGCCACGACCCGCGCGTGCGATTGGAGCCGCAGATCGACGGCGGCGGTCAAGAAGGCGGACTGCGAAGCGGGACGGCCAACGTGCCGGGCATTGTCGGTTTTGCCCGAGCGCTGGAGCTTTGCCTTGCCGACCTGCCACTCGAGGCGGCCCGCTTGGGCGGCCTCCGCGACCGGCTTTTCGCGGGATTGAGCGCGGGCCTTGCCCATGTCGTGCTGAACGGCCCAGCCCTGGACCTGCCAGGGCTTCGGCTGCCGGGCAACCTGAACGTCAGTTTCGGCTATGTCGAGGGCGAAGCCCTGCTGATGGAAATGCGCGACATTGCCTTGAGCAGCGGCAGCGCATGCACCTCGGCCCTGCCCGAGCCGAGCCACGTCTTGCGCAGCCTGGGGTTGTCGGAAGAAGCAGTCCGCGGCAGCCTGCGCTTTGGCTTAGGGCGGTTCACGACGGCGGAGGAAATCGAGTTCGTCATTGCCCGCGCGATCGAAGGCGTGGGACGCCTGCGGCGGATGAGCAGCATGGCGTGACGTGTGACCTTGCTGATTGGCAGAAGTTGTAGGGTGGGACCGATCCGGTTTTGTTCCTAAGTGGAGGCTGTCGCTCGTCGCGTAGCGACGCTATGATGGTAGCCGTGGGTTTCAACCCACGGACCAAATTCCGCCCGCGCTTTTCTCGTCCGGGCACCGTGCGCAGCATGGTCGGCGACGATTGAGACCATGGCGAACATTTCAATCGTCGCTACGCGACGGAGGAAATATGTTCGCATCGCAAACCGTGGGTTGAAACCCACGGCTACCATCGGCGGTCGCTACGCGACCAAGTCTGCCCAACAGCGAATCGAACGAAAACGGAGTAAGCCGCATCGCCTCAGCCAAGTCGAACGTGGGCGGGCCAGTCCCACCCTATGACTTACGGTCAAAACTGGCAATTTGAGAGGACTTTGCCGGCCGCGGCCGGCATTTTCCCGTCCAGTTATGCGGTTTATGCCGCATACTCTTCGCGTCTGGCCTGTGACGGATCTAGCAGTTCTCTTGCCTGCAACTATTCCAATGACAGGGTTACGCCGGCTCTGTCGATGGTAAGCACAGCAACGGTTATGTTTCTTTTGACCGCTTGCATTGTTTTGCGACTTAAGCCAATTATGCGGCATACTTATCGATACGCCTGTTTGTTATGCCTCGTGACCGCGGCGCTGGTGTTGAGCGGCTGCACGAGTCTTTCGGACTACGTTCAGCATGGATTCAAGGTGGGGCCGGAGTACACGGCGGCCAAGGCGGCGGTCGCGCCGCAGTGGATCGACGCGGCCGACGTGCGCGTGCGCAGCACGGCTGCCGACCTGAGCCATTGGTGGTGCGTGTTCAACGACCCCGCGCTGGACGACCTGGTCCGCCATGCCTATAGCCAGAACCTGAGTTTGAAAGACGCCGGCACCCGCATCCTCCAGGCCCGGGCCTCACTGGCGATCGCCCGCGGCGATCTTTTCCCCCAGACGCAAGACGCCAACGGCAACTACCAGCGACTGTCCACTCCGGCAGATGTAATCAATCCCGGCTTCCCGCAGTTCAGCGACCAGTGGAACCTCGGTTTCAACATGGCCTGGGAACTGGATTTCTGGGGACGGTTTCGCCGCGCCGTATTGGCCTCCGAGGCGCAACTGGACGCCTCGGTGGACAACTACGACGACGTGTTGGTCACGTTGCTGGGCGACGTGGCCACGAACTACGTGCAGATGCGGCAATACCAGGAACAGATCGCCCTGGCCAAACACAATGTGGAACTGCAAGAGGACGTGCTGAAGATCGTCCGCGCCCGCTTCAAGTTCGGCAGGGCCAACGCGCTGGACGTCGACCAGGCGGAGAGCACGCTCTGGCAAACGGCCTCGCAGGTCCCGGCTTTCGAAATCATGGTACGGCAGACACAGAACCGGCTTTGCACCTTGTTGGGCATTCCGACTATCGATCTGCAGGCCCGGCTGGGACAGCGGCCGATTCCCACGGTGCCTGCCGACGCGGTGGTGGGCATTCCGGCGCAACTGCTCGCGCGGCGGCCCGACATCCGCCGCGCGGAACGCAACGCTGCCGCTCAGGCCCAACAAATCGGCGTCGCCCAAGCCGATTTGTATCCCAGCATCTCGATCACCGGCACCTTGGGCTACACGGCCGCCAGCGGCTCGCAACTGTTCACGCCCAGTTCCTTCAATAGCAACATCGGGCCGACATTCCAGTGGAACGTGCTCAACTATGGCCGCATCGTCAACAACGTCCGCTTGCAGGACGCCATGTTCCAGGATACGCTGCTCGTCTATCGCAACACCGTCTTGAACGCCGACAAGGAGGCCGAGGACGGCTTAGTCACCTTCCTGCGCTCCCAGGAGCAGACGAAATCGCTCGCCCAGAGCGTGCTCGCCGCCGACAAGGCCTATCGCATCGTCGTCCGACAGTATCAGGCGGGGACGGTCGACTTCAACCGCGTCGACACCATCGAGCAGAACCTGGTGCAACAACAGGCCCTGCTGGCCCAGGCCCAGAGCCAGATCGCCACCGGCCTGATTCAGGTCTATCGGGCCTTGGGCGGCGGCTGGCAAATCCGTCTGGACCAGGGGGCGGAATCGCGTTCGACGAACTGATTACCTGAGGTGCCATAGCCAAGTTGTATTGCGGCTCCCTTCTATAAACATCGCCGCAGCGCGACGGCTGCGCTGACGAGCCGCTCGGGCTGCTCCTGCAAGAACTGCACAAACCGCACAGCGTGCTGCGGTTGCCGCAGCTTCGACATCGCGCTCTCTTCGATCTGCCGGATTCGCTCCTTGCTCACCCCCAACACCTTGCCGATGTCGCTCAAGCCCAGCGGCGATTGCCCTTGCAAACCGTAGCGCATCCGCAAGACCTGCCGCTCGCGCAGGTCCAGGGCGGCGAAAACCTCGTCGATCCGCTTGACCAGGACGTCTCGATCGAACTGCTGACCCAGGCATTCCACGCGGGGATCGGCGACCGCCTCAGCCAGCGGCTGCGATTCCCCATCGGCGTCGCAGTCGTCGATCGACAGCGGCTGCCGCTGGAGACGAAGAAGGTCGTCCGTTTCGCCGGCGCGGACTCCCGCCAGGGCGGCCAGGTCCTCGGCACAGGGCGCGACGCCCCAGGTTGCCAGGTGCCGCTCCTTGACCCGTTGCAGCCGGTCGAGCTTCTGCGTCATTACATAGGAGGTCCGAAAGCCGTTTCGCTGCCGGGCCAGCGCCCGGCGGATAGTCTGCTGGATCCACCAGTAGGCATACGTCGAGAAACGATGTCCCCGGGCGGGATCGAACTTGTCGATCGCCCGCATGAGGCCCAAGTTCCCCTCCTGGATCAAGTCCAGCATGTCGTCGCCGGCCGCCGAATACTGCTTGGCGATCGCCACCACCAGCCGCAAGTTGGGCAGCATGAAGGCGTGGCAGGCCGCCTCGTACTCGCCGAAGAGCCGGCGCACGGCGACCAGCCGCCGCGGCAGTGAGTGGGCCGTCTCGCCCGTGAGCCGGGCCAGGCGGCGGAGCGCGCCGCGGGCCTTGCGCCGCCGCGGCGCGTTCTCCGGCGTGGGGTCCAGCAACTTGAGCTGCACCACGGCATCGGTCATGCGAATGGCGATGCGCGAAAGCGGCACGAAAGACTTCTTCAGCAAGCCGTCCTGGAAATGCAGCTCCTGGATTCGACGTGCGGCCGCACGGCGGCGGCGCAAGAGCAACTGCCGGGCATCTTTCCGCCTTTCGGCCGGCTGCCGCGCGTCGCCCGCAATCCGCAGGTCGCGGCGATTGGCGCGCAGCGCCCGTTGCAGCACGCTTACACCCGCTCCGAGGCGCCCGAATGCCTCTTGCCGTGCGGCCGCATCGATACCTTGCACGTCGACCACGCGATCGATGCGCAGCTTGTGTTCCGCGGCCTTCCGCGCTGCGGCCAGTACGACGCGGAGCGGGTAGTCACCGGCCAGCAGCCGCGTGAGCAGCGCGCGGCGCGTCTGGCAGACCTTCTCCGCCGTGGCCACCTCGTCGCCGCGGTTCAACAACGGGGTCCGGCCGATCTTCCGCAGATACATTCCCATAGCGTCGACGCTGCGCGGCGACGCGGTTTTGGCTGACGATGACTTCATGATCGTGCTCCGTGGCAAGTTGGTTGTTACCGGCATAAAGCCCGGCCGAAGAATTACTTCCCAGGGTGGCTGGTGGCTGAGCTTGCGAAGTCCCAGCTTTGGACTACTGGGGCACCGCTTCGCCGACCATCGCTGCGCGACGCTGCCCGTCGCTATGCCCCAGCCACCCCGCCGGCCTCTTGGTTGTTACCGGCATAAAGCACAGATCGTGCCAAACCGTACCCACCGCGAAACGGCTACATTATCCAGGGAAAAGCGGGTATAATGGCCTGTGCGCCCAGCGCGAGGCGGTCTCGGCGCGCGGCAGAACTCCCCGGCGGGGCAAAATGCCCCGGGTTCCTCCATGCGACTCACACTCAAACTTGTCTTGGCCTTCATTCTGGCGAACGCCACACTGGCCGGTGTTTACGGTTACCTGTCGGTCCGCCGCGAAGTGGACCGCTTTCGCAAGCAAGCCGAGGTGAAAGCGCAGGAACTGAGTCTTGCTCTCGAGACGCCGCTGATCGACGCCTGGCGCAAGGGCGACCTGCGCGGCATGCGCGAGTGGCTTGCCAGGATCCACGATGCGCCGCAGGAATCGCTACACATCCGCCTGGTGTTGTTCGACGACGACGCCGATCCGGACTTTCGCCCCGCCGCCCCCGTCTGGCAGTGGACCGCCATCTTCATCCAGGAACACGACCTCTTGGATGACGATGAACCCGACTGTCTGTACGTCTATCGACGGGCCGCCTTGAGCAGCGATCGCAAGGGATGGCTGGAATTCACCTTTCCCAAGACCGCGTTGAAAGCCGAGGAGCGGGAAATCGTCCAGCGCGCCGCCCTGCTCGTCGGCGGCATGCTCCTGATCAGCGGACTGCTGGCGGTCCTCCTGGGGCTGCGCTTGATCGGGCGGCCGCTAGAGCAACTGATGGCCAAGGCCCGGCGGATCGGCGAAGGCGACCTGGGAGGCCCCTTGCGCCTGCGCTCCCGCGACGAACTGGCAGAACTGGCCGAAGACCTCAACGCCCTCTGCGCCAAGCTGGCCGATTCGCAAGACAAGCTTCGCCAGGAGGCCGCCGCGCGGATCGTCGCCCTGGAGCAGCTTCGCCACGCGGACCGCCTCAAGACGGTCGGCCGGCTGGCCTCGGGCATCGCGCATGAACTGGGTACACCGCTGAACGTCGTCGCCGGCCGCGCGGGATTGATTGCCTCCGGCAAGCTCGATTCTCACGAGATCGCCCAGAGTGCGGCGGCCATCAAGGCGGAAGCCGACAAGATGACCGCCATCATCCGGCAGTTGCTCGATTTTGCCCGGGCTAGCGCGCCGCGGAAGGCGCCGACCGACCTGCGGACGGTCGTGCGGCAGACGATCGACATGCTCGATTCGATCGCCCGCAAGCAGAAGGTCGAGTTGCTCATCGCGGCCGACGCCGAAGAGGCCGTCGCCCAAATCGATACCGGGCAGATCCAGCAGGTGTTGACGAACCTCGCCATGAACGCCATCCAGGCCATGCCCGACGGAGGCCAGGTGCGGTTCTCTGTCGGTCACCGCGCCGCCCGCCCGCCCGCAGAGGGCACTGGCAGCCCGGCGGCTTTCTACGCCGTCGAAGTCCGCGACCAGGGCGTGGGCATCCCCGAGGAGCACTTGCAGCAGCTTTTCGAACCGTTCTTCACCACCAAGGAGATCGGCGCCGGCACCGGCCTGGGCCTGTCGATCGCCTATGGGATCGTGCAGGAGCACGGCGGTTGGATCGACGTGGCCAGCCGCGTGGGCGAGGGGAGTTGTTTCACCGTCTACCTGCCGCAAGGAGCCAACGCATGAAGCCGCGAATCCTGATTGTCGACGACGAGCGGAGCATGTGCGATCTGCTGGAAACCGATCTGCGGCTGCGGGATTTTGCGCCCCAGTGCTTCACTTCCGCGGCCGAGGCCTACGAGGCCTCCTGCCGCGAGGAGTTCGAGGCCGTGCTCACCGACCTGCGGATGCCCGGTATGGACGGCCTGCAGTTCTGTTCGCGGCTGATGGCCAACCGCCCCGACGTGCCGGTCATCGTGATGACGGCCTTCGGCAACCTGGAGTCGGCCATTGCCGCCATCCGCGCGGGGGCCTACGACTTCGTGACCAAGCCCATCGAGATGGAACTGCTGGCGGTCATCCTCCGCCGCGCGGTCGAGCGGCGGCAGCTCCAGCAACAGATCCGCGCGCTCCGCGAGACGGTCGAGCGGGCGAGCCGTTTCGAGGACCTGATCGGCCAGAGCCTGCCCATGCTCAAGCTCTACGACCAGTTGGCGCAGATCGCCGATTCCGAGGCCTCGGTGTTGATCATGGGCGAGAGCGGCACGGGCAAGGAGGTGGTCGCCCGGGGCCTGCACCAGCACGGTCGGCGGCGGGAGAAGCCCTTTGTGGCCGTAAATGTCGCGGCCCTGCCCGACACGCTCCTGGAGAGCGAACTGTTCGGGCACGTGAAGGGGGCCTTCACCGACGCCCGCAACGACCGCAAGGGGCTTTTCGTGCAGGCTGAGGGCGGGACGCTCTTTCTCGACGAGATCGGCGAGATGCCGCTGGCCACGCAGCCCAAGCTGCTGCGGGCGCTCGAGGAGGGCAAGGTCCGGCCGATCGGCAGCGAGAAGGAGGTGGCCGTCGACGTCCGCGTCGTGGCGGCCACGAATCGCGACCTGGAAACGGCGGTCGAGGAAGGCCGCTTCCGCAAGGACCTTTACTACCGCATCGACGTCATCCAGATCGATCTGCCGCCGCTGCGGGCACGCGGGACCGATACCCTGCTGCTGGCGCAACGATTCATCGAGCTTTATGCCGCCCGGGCCAAGAAGCAGGTCGAGGGGCTTTCCACAGGCGCGGCCGAGAAACTGCTGGCCTATTCCTGGCCGGGAAACGTCCGCGAGCTGCGCAACGTGATCGAGCGGGCCGTGGCCCTCACGCGGCTGGACAAGCTGACGGTGGAAGACTTGCCGGAGAAGGTCCGCGATTTCCGCAGTTCTCAGGTAGTGATCGGCGGCAGCGATCCGGGTGAGTTGGTGCCCTTGGAGGAGGTCGAGCGGCGTTATATTCTGCACGTGCTGGAATGTGTGCAAGGCAACCGCACTTTGGCGGCCAAGAAGCTGGGGCTGGACCGCAAGACGCTCTACCGCAAACTGCGCGAGGACGAAGAACTAGCGTAGGTGGGACAGGCCTGCTCGAAAGTTGGTTGCCGGACGGAGAATTGACAGGCGTGGAATGGTCTGGTTTGTTCCGTAGGCAGAAGCTGTCACTCGTCGCGTAGCGACGTTAAGCGACCAAGCCTAGCTGACAGCGAATGGAAGGAAAATGGGATGAACCGAATAGCCTTGGCTAGGCCACTTTTGCGCGATCTGGTCCCACCCTACCACTGGCGGTTTGTGACGAAATATACACGGGTCTTGTAACAGTCTCGGATTGAGGTCGTACGTGTAGATATGTCGCCAGGGGAAGATTTCTTTACGGGATACGACGGCCTGTCTTTGTTCGAGCGGTCGTGGATGCCTGCGGGGCGGCCGCGGGCCACGCTGTTGCTCGTGCATGGCCTGCTCGAACATAGCGGCTCCCACGCCGAAACGGCCCAGGAACTGACACACGTGGGGTTTTCCGTGCAGGCTATGGATCTTCGCGGGCATGGGCGGTCGGAAGGCCCGCGGTGCGACGTCCGCTCGTTCGACCAATACCTGCTCGACTTGGACATTTGTTACCAGCGGGCCAGGGCCAAGGCGGCGGATCGGCCGCTGTTTCTCCTGGGCAACAGCATGGGTGGCCTGATCATCGCCTTGTGGGCCATTCTGCGGCAGGCGCAGATTGACGGGCTGGTTCTTAGCGGCCCGTTGCTGGCGCTGGCCGACGGCCTGTACCCCCGTTTGCGGCATCTGGCCGCGCTGACGGCTGCCGTGGCCCCCGCCTTGCGCGTGACGCAAATTCCGTTCGAGTGGCTTGCCCGTGAGCCGCAGGCGGTGGACCGTTTTCGCGACGACCCGCTGGTGTTCCACGGCCGCTTTACCGTCCGCATGGCGGCGGAAATCGGCCGCGCGATGCGGGAAGTATCGCGGCAAGCGGCCGCGCTGAAGGTGCCGCTGCTGATCTTGCACGGCGGCCAGGACCGGATCTGTGGACCGGAGGGCAGCCGGCACTTGTTTGAAAAAGCCGCCAGCGATGATAAGACATTTCATCTTTATGAAGGGTTCTATCACGAGGTGTTCGATGAACCAGAGCGCGGGCGGGTATTTTCGGACCTGATCTCATGGCTCGACCGGCATGTTGCGGCGGCCGATGACGCCGCTTGTCGCTAGCCGGCCAGAGCATAGAATTCAGGAGTGAGGGCTGTCACTATGAACCAAGATGACTTGCGGCTGAGCCGGATCGACACCCTGTGGTCGGTTGTCCGGCAGGCGAACGAAGGTAGCATGGAGAAGGCCCGGCAGGCCCAGCAAACCTTGCTGGACCGCTACGGCGGCGCGGTCCGCCGCTACTTGCTCGGATCGCTGCGGAGTGAGGACGCGGCCGACGAGGTTTTCCAGGAGTTTTCGCTCAAGCTCGTCAGCGGGGCCTTTCAAAGAGCCAATGCCAGCCACGGGCGGTTCCGCAGTTTCCTCAAAACCACGCTCTTTCACCTAATCATCGATTACCAGCGGCGGGGAAAACGCAACGCCGCCCAGGCCCTGCTGGGCGAGACACCTGATCGCCCCTTCTGCGAGGACCGGTTGGCCGAAGAAGATCGGGCCTGGACGCGAAGCTGGCGGGAGGAGCTACTGGCCAAAGGCTGGGCGGCCCTGGCCCGGGTTGAGAAATCCAGCGGCACTCCTTATTACACGGTGCTCCGGTTCCGTGCCGAGCATCCGGAGTTGCGATCGCAGGAGATTGCCGACCAGCTTAACGGCACGATCGCCAAGAGGCTCGGCTCGAGTTCGGTCCGCGTGCTGATCCATCGTGCCCGGGAATTGCTGGCCGAAGAGGTGCTGGACCTCGTGTTGGACTCGATCGACGACGCCTCGCTGGACGAGTGCGAACAGGAGCTGATCGACGTGAACCTGCTGGAGTACTGCCGGCCCGCCTTGCAGCGGCGGCGCGGCGAGCCGGCCGAAAGTCCGCCGGCATAAGGCGAAAAAAAAGAAATTGGCCTTTCCTCAAAATCGTGATTGACCCGCTTTGCCGCCCCAGCTATAATCTGTCCGCCGTGGAGAATTCCGCCTTACGTAGCACGGACTTTAGTCCGTGAATTCCTATGTAGCACGGACTAAAGTCTGCGCTACGAAGGGCTGGTAGATCCGCGGCCCGGCAGATGGAATTGCCGTAAATGGCCTTACGGTGGGGAGGCCCGCTCCCCGCAAGCGAAATGGATGTCGCGATGCTCACCGCAGGGGAGACGAAGGTGCCCTTCGACTCGTCTTTTGACGCCAAGGAACAAGTCCGACAAGCGGTCGACATCGTCGATCTGCTGGGCAAGTACAATTTGCAGCTTCGCCGCCAGGGCCGCGGCTACGTGGCCCACTGTCCTTGGCACGACGACACCCGCCCCAGCCTTCAGATCAATCCCGAGCGGCAGTCTTGGAAGTGCTGGCCCTGCGACATCGGCGGCGACATCTTTAGCTTCGTCATGAAGATGGAAGGGGTCGGCTTTCCCGAGGCCCTGGCCATGCTGGCCGACCGGGCCGGCATCAAGCTGCAAAAACCGTCGCGCAGCGAGCTGGGCCCCGCGGCCCCCGGTGGCATCGACAAGCGGACCCTGTACAAGGCCGCCGCCTGGGTCGAGCGACAGTACCACGAGTGCCTGCTACACGCCCCCGAAGCCGAGCCGGCCCGCAAGTACTTCCAGGAGCGGGGCCTCTCGCCCGAGAGCATCGAACGCTTCCAACTTGGCTTCGCCCCGCCCCAACGCGACTGGATCCTCAAGCAGGCGGGCGGTAGCCCCAACCGAGCCAAGGTCCTGGAAACCATCGGCGTCTTGCGCCGCTCGACCACGGCCGGCTCGCTCTACGACCTCTTTCGCGGCCGCGGCCTGTTCGCCATCCGCGACGTCCAGGGCCGGCCGGTGGGCCTGGGCGGTCGCCTGCTTCCCGGTGTCGAGACGTTCATGCCGGGCAAGTACGTCAACTCGCCGGAAACGCCCCTCTTTCGCAAGAGCCACCTGCTCTACGGCCTCGACCTGGCCAAAGAAACCATCCACAAGAGCAAGACCGGCAGCAAGACCGCCCTGGTGATGGAGGGCTACACCGACGTCATCATCGCTCATCAGTTCGGTTTCACCAACGCCGTGGCCGTCTTGGGCGTGGCCTTGGGCGAAACCCACGTCAAGATCCTCAAACGCTTTGTCGACCGTATCATCCTCGTGTTGGATGGCGACGAGGCCGGCCAGAAGCGGACCAACGAAGTCCTGGAACTCTTCGTCGCCCAGCAAGTCGATCTGCGGATCCTCACCCTGCCCGACGATCTCGACCCGTGCGATTTCCTCCTCCAACGCGGTGCCCCGGCTTTTGCCGACCTGCTGGCCACGGGCACGGTCGACGCCCTGGACCATGCCTTCCGCTCGGCCACCCGCGGGATCGATCTGGAGCACGACATCCACGGGGCCAGCCAGGCCCTGGAGCGGCTGATTGCCATCCTGGCCAAGGCGCCGCGGCTGCGGCCTGACACGACTACGGAAGACCGCCTGCGGGAAGAGAAGTTCCTGCAGCGGTTTGCCGCCTTGTTCCGTGTGAGCGAGACGGAGATTCGCCGCCGCATGACGACCCTGCGCCGCCGCATGCAAGATACGGGGAGAGCGCAGGGCGCCACCGCAATTATGACGGGGCCGGCGTCCGCTGCGGCGGACATTATGGAAAGCGGCGACAGGTCGCCGCACTCCAAAGAGCCGGCCTGGCGGCCGGGCGATACCATCGATAGCTTCGAACGGCACCTGGCCGAGCTGCTGATCGTTTACCCTGAAATATGGCCGGCAGCCCGCGCGGCGATCGCCCCCGGGCAACTGGCCTCCTCCGCCTTGCGGCGGATCTATGAAACCGGATGCCGGCTCCTGGACGTCGGCGTGCTGCCTGATTTTGACCGGCTGATACTCCAATTCGACGACCCCTCGCTGAAGAGCCTGCTGGTCGATCTCGATGAACAGGGCCGCGCCAAAGGCAGCCAAATGGCCGAGCCGGCGGAACTTTTTGACCAACTTCTCAAGGCCTTTCAAAGGAGGAACCTAGAAAAACAGCAGCCCGGCCAACTGGTCGCGCTGCGCGACGGAAACCTGGCCGAGGACCAGGAAATGGATCTGCTCAAGAACATCTTGCAGCAGGAAAGGAGCCGGCAGGGTATTTCCGATCCCATGGATGGGTGACGATATCCTGGCACGGGCGGTCGCTTGTTCGGGAGGTGGAGTTTAGTTTTGTAGGGTGAGACCAGCTCGCGTAGCGAGCGCCGGCCCACCAAAACCGTGAGGCGGTGGGCCGGCGCTCGCCGACCCGCTACGCGGGTACCCCGGAGTTGGTCCCACCCTACGCGGCTAAAAACTGAGTACTGAGTACTGAGTACTACTCTCCCTTCCGCCGCACCCGCGCGGTTGAGCAAGCCCTGATCGCAACTTTGCACACACCCAGACGCCGCTTGCGGCGTGAAAGGAGTAGCGTGGTGGACCACTTCGACAAGGATTTGCAGGAACTGGTCGCAAAGGGCAAGACCCAAGGATATCTGACCTACGACGAAGTCAACGAATACCTTCCCGACGAGGAAGTCAATCCCGACAAGCTCGACAATCTTCTCATCGCCTTGGAAGAAGAAGGCATCGACCTGGTCAACGAAGCGCCGATGCCGGAGTTTTTCGACATCGCCCAGCAGGCCGATCCCCAGGACCCGTTGGAAGAACATCTGCACGACGGCGAGATCCCCGGCAGCGCGGCCGAGGCCCTGCCCACCCCGGCCGACATCAGCAAGTGGAGCAGCGATCCGATCCGCATGTACCTCTCGCAAATGGCGGAGATTCCGCTCTTGAAGCGGGAAGAAGAGATCGCCCTGGCCAAGAAAATCGAGATCACGCGGAAACGCTTCCGCCGCACCGTCATCGGCTGCAACCTGGCCATGCGCAACACGCTGGCCACCCTGGTCAAGGTGCATAGCGGCTTCCTGCCCTTCGACCGCACGATCAAGGTCTCGCTGACCGAGCGGCTCACCAAGGAGC
>CAZTPX010000105.1:0-33490 GCA_964615095.1 uncultured Planctomycetaceae bacterium
CGGCGGCGCCGAAGAGCGTGAGCTGGATGTGCGTCTTCTTCTCCGCCGGGCGGGGTCGGGCAATCTTGGCACGGCCTTCGGCATCGAGATGCTCCTCTTCCAATTGGGCCAGGATCTCCTTGCTGCGTTGCACCACCTCACGCGGCACGCCGGCCAAGCGGGCGACGTGGATGCCGTAGCTCTTGTCGGCCGCGCCGGGAATGATCTTGTGCAGGAAGATCACTTCCTCCTGCCACTCCCGCACGGCCACGTTGAGATTCTTCACGCCGCTCAACGATTTCTCCAGGTCGGTCAATTCGTGATAGTGCGTGGCGAAAAGCGTGCGGCAGCCGATGTGCTCGTGCAGAAACTCCACCACGCTCCATGCCAGCGAAATGCCGTCGTAGGTACTCGTGCCGCGGCCGATCTCGTCCAGGATCACCAGGCTCCGCGGCGTGGCCGTATTGAGAATCCGCGCCGTCTCGGTCATCTCGACCATGAACGTGCTCTGTCCCCGGGCCAACTCGTCGCTGGCGCCCACGCGGGCGAAGATGCGGTCGGCAACGCCGATACGGGCCTCGCGGGCGGGCACGAAACTGCCGATCTGGGCCAAAAGCGTGATCAGCGCCACCTGGCGAATGTACGTGCTCTTGCCCGCCATATTGGGACCGGTGATCAAGAAGATCGTGCCATCGGCCGGTCCCGCCGCCACGTCGTTGGGTACAAAAGTCCCCTCCGGCTCGATCACGTCCAGCACCGGGTGCCGCCCGTCGAGGATCTTCAATTCCGCTTCTTCGACGACCTCCGGGCGGCAGTAGTTCCGCTGCCGGGCCAATTCGGCCAGCGAGACCAGCACGTCGAGCTGCGCCAGCACGTCGGCCGTGGCCTGCATCCGCCGCCGAGCTGCCGCTACGGCGTCGCGAAGTTCGAGGAACAACTCGTACTCCAGCTCCTTCGACTTGTCGTCGGCCGTGAGCACCTTCTCCTCGTATTCCTTCAGTTCGGGCGTGATGTAACGCTCGGCGTTCTTGACCGTCTGCCGGCGGATGTACTCGGCGGGGATCTTCTCGCGATGGATGTTGGTGATCTCGATGTAGTAGCCGAAGACCTTGTTGAAGCCGACCTTGAGCGTCGAAATGCCGGTCCGCCGGCTCTCGTCGGCCTGGTAGCGGGCGATCCACTGCTTGCCGCCGTGGGCCAGTTCGCGCAGGGCGTCCAGCGGCTCGTGGTAGCCGTCGCGAATGAAGCCGCCGTCGCGGCTCGACAGGGGGCAGTCGTCGGCCAGCCCCGCGTCCAGCTTGCTGCGCAGGTCGGGGCAGAGATCGATCTCGCTTTCGAGCTGATTGAGCAGCCCGCTCTTGCGTGCCGCAAGCTTGGCCTTCAGGGCGGGCAAGGCCCGCAGTGTGCGGCCCAGGAAACTCAAGTCGCGAGGGCTTGCCCGGCCGGTGGTCACGCGGGCCAGCAACCGCTGCACGTCGTAGATCTTCCGCAAGGTTTGATGGAGATGATCGGCCAGGGCTGCGTCGGCCACCAACTCGGCCACTGCCTCCTGCCGTGCCCGGATGGCCGGCACGTCGATCAGCGGATTGGCCAGCCAGTCGGCCAGGAGCCGCGCGCCCATGGGCGAAGCGGTGCGGTCCAGCACGGCCAGCAGCGAGCCCTCGCGGCGGCCTTCGCGGATAGTGCGTGTGATCTCCAGGCTACGGCGGCTTGCCTCGTCGATCTCCAGGGCGGTCGAGCTGCGATAGGACTGCAAGTGATCGACATGTTCCAGCGAGGTCTTTTGCGTTTCGTTGAGATAATCGATCACCGCGCCGGCGGCCCGCAGGGCCTGGTCGTCGCCCGCATCGTTGCTGAAGCCGAATCCTTCCAAGGTATTGGCATGAAAATGCTTGAGCAGGTTCTGCCGGGCGGTTTCCAGCGAGAAGGCCCAGCCGGGCCGGCGCGTGACAACCATCTTTTCGTCGAGGTGTCGCGGTAACGGCGGCGAGTCTTCGGCCAGCAGGCATTCGGCAGGCGCGATCCGCGCGAGTTGATCGGACAGTTGCCCCACGGGGAAATGGGCGGCCAGGAAACGGCCCGTGGAAATCTCCACCCAGGCCAGGCCCACCGGATCGCCCGGCGAAACGGCCGCCAGGTAGTTGCTCTCGCGGGGGTCCAAGAGGGCGTCGTCGGTGATCGTGCCAGGCGTGACGACCCGCGTGACTTCGCGTTTCACCAGTCCCTTGGCCAGCTTGGGATCTTCGACCTGTTCGCAGACGGCGGCGCGGAAGCCGGCGGCGATCAGCTTGGCGAGGTAGCTTTCCAACTGGTGGTGGGGAAAGCCGGCCATAGGCGTGCCGTTTTCGCCTTTGTCGCGCGAGGTGAGGGCCAGGTTGAGCACGCGGGCCGCGGTCTTGGCGTCCTCGTGAAACATCTCGTAGAAGTCGCCCATGCGAAACAACAGCAGTGCCCCGGGGCATGCCCGCTTGGCCTCTTCGTACTGTTTCATCATGGGGGTGGGTGTATTCATAAGCGATTCACTTTCAAGGCGATTCCGTCCTGGACCTATTCTAATTGACCTTTCACGATTCTGGGAGGCTTGCGCGCGGCCGCAGGGCAGGACTGGCCTGCGCGAAGGTCGGGTGGTTGATTAGGCGGAAATCGTATGTCTGTGAGGGCCAGTCTCCCTCGGTTCGCCGGCGGCAAAGACGGCATGAGTCAGAAAAAAGCGCTTCCAGCGGCATTTCTCCCGGTTCGGCCGGTGCGACCAACCAACCGTATCGGGTCATGCAGGGGTGTGACCACATCGAAAAAAGCGGCCTTTTGGCGTTTCCGAGGCGGTTTTGTAGGTCCATGTGTCCATTCTGCTTTCACTAAAGGTGTTGCTCGAACAACGGAAACTGCGGGAATACGACCGCTTGACACTCTAACGATAGTTTTGCCACAGCCGAAATACCTAGACAATACCTAGCCACTTTGGCCCATTTCCTAGCCACTTTTGTAGCCAACCTAGCCACTTCCTAGCCACTTTTCTGGTAACATGGCTATGTGTACAGTATGTAGGGGTCGGGCACACGCCATTTTCCTTTAGCTATTTAAGTGCAGTGTCAGAAAAATAATTAAGTGCTGCCAAGGTTACTGGGGCCGTTCGCGACCGTTGCCCGGGCGTACGGTGGGGCGAGGCACGAGACCCACGCGCCACTGCTTCCGCGCAGCCGCCGGCGCGGACGCCGACCTGGGCAAGTCGGCGCCGCGCATTGCTAAAATGGTCCCCGGTTCGCTACGCCGGGGGCCGGTTAGATTGTCAAAGAACAAATGCACGCGCCGAGTATTCAGGCCTGGCCGAATCTTCTTCAGCGCGCTTTATACCCACATAATACGCATTGAATCTCGCCACCATTTGTCCCAATTGAGCCGGTTTTCCATTGGCCTAGGCCGACGGCTTGGCAGCCCTTGACCATGCCTCCCCCGAGACGTAAATTCATTGGAAGAAGACCACGGTGGCCTTCCGTCCGAGCTATATGGCCACGCTCCAAAGCGGGCACGATGCCGCCGGCAAGGCCGTTCGCCGCGTGCTCCTTGGGCGGGGCGACACCCCACATACGCCGAACTTCGATCTGTTCTACCACCCCTTGCTGATCGATCCCGAAAAGCAGTCGGTCGAGGTCGTCCGGCAAAAGCTCGAAACCCCAAAGGATCTCGCCGTCCACGATGGCGCGATCTATTTGCTGGCGCCTTTGACCGTGGGGTTCGGCGGCGGAACGATCCGCAAGTGGACGATCTCCCCGGGATCCATCAATCCGAGGTGACCTTGTCGCTGTACAAGATCCTGGGATTCCCGTCGCACCTCGTCCAGTCCAGCCTCACTTCCAATGGCGAAATGGTGGGCGAGTTGGGCGGGGCTCATGAGGCTCGCTACCGGGGAGGATCGGGGATACGTCGGGATAGATCGGGCTTTCAGCCCTGACACCCGGTTCGGGTGATTGTTCCTAGGCCGTTGGCCTAGGCTGGTATGAGGCGCACCTTCGGTGCTTCATGGTGGTACGGGGTGTTATTCCTAGGCCGTTGGCCTAGGCTGGTAAGAGGCGCACCTTCGGTGCTTCATGGTGGTACGGGGTGTTATTCGTAGGCCGTTGGCCTAGGCTGGTATGAGGCGCACCTTCGGTGCTGGGGATGGAAATCGATACGGAAGCTATTGACGCCGGCATTTCCGCCGGGCCGAAGGCCCAGAACCATACCAGCCTGGGGCATCGCCCCAGTCCGCATCGCCACCCTGCGGTACAAGGGCCAAAGGCCCGCACCATTGTTCAATTCCATACGTATCGTTCATCGAATTCGATCCCTTCTTCTGTAATCCGACGAAAGCAACGAGGATGAATCGGTTACGCATGTTTCGCTCGCTTCCTACCGCATTGCCACGGCTCGTTTGCCGCTGAACGATCAGCGTACCATCCCAAGGGCAAATCAGCCAACGCCATGACCGAGGGATCAATTCGTGTGATCTCTTCCAAGCTGACAATCGAAGCGTTTTCTTCGGAAACGGTCCCTCCATCAAGGAACTGCCACGCCCCATCATCGGTATCGCGGGTCACAAGAAGAATGGGCTTGCCACCCTTGACGATGGCCTTCAGCGTGATGACGGCCACGTTCCTTGGGTCGGCAAAGGGCCATTGGTTTTGGAAGGCCATCTTAATCCTCGAAATAGTCAAGAGGCAGTACGGCCTTGAGGGTACTGACGGAAAACTGGGGGATGTTCCCGACTTGAAGCGGTTCCGTTCGTCTTACCACACGAGTTCCAGGCCGGCGTTGGCCCCCTGACAGAACAGGCTTCCCGACGTGTCGACGCCGGCTTGACCCGCGCCGAAATCGGTGGCCGGGATCTGGGCGGGAGCAAGCGCAAGACCCGTAAGCCACATGACTTGGTAACCGCCCCGCACGGCAAGATGGTCGGTGAAGCGGTAGCAGCCCGTCAGCCCCACCTCGCCGAGGAACGACAACGAGGAAGCCACGGCGCTTGCCGAAAAGCTGCGGACCGTGTCCTGGTAGTCGTTGTCCTGGGCCGCCGCCGCGCCGTAGAGGCCGGCTTTTCCCCAGAAGTCGACCTGGAATCGCCGCGAACCATCCCACCAGCAGGCATCCAGCCCGATTTGAGCGCCATAAAGATGGTTATGGCCTCGGACCACGTCGGTAAAGGGAGCGGAAAACTGATAGTCCGTGCCGTTGACCGCGTAGCGGTCCTCGAACTCGACCCAACGCAGGCCCGCCAAGGGAGTGAGCCAATCGTTCCATGCATAGCGCAGGTTGATCTCGCCGCTATAGATGCGGGAAGTGTCTTGGAACCGGGCATCGCTCACCGGCACGGTCATCGTCTTGTCGATCGCAAGATTACCGACCCCGTAAGTGAACGCGGAGTTGGGAAAGTCGGCCGAGGATTGCCAACCGTCGATGCCGAAGTAGATCAGTTCGAGTCCCATGCCGGCCGGGCCATCCCGGCGGAGAGTGAGACGCGGCCCCGCGTTGAGCGAAAAGTCAAGGTTCGAGGCACTGAGTAGCCCGGCCGAGGCGCCGGGGTCATAGAGAAGTTGCTGGCTGCCGGCTGTGGAGCGTTGCAGGAGCAATGCCTCGGCCGTGGCAACCCATCGCGGGCCGACGTCCTCCGGCGAGAGTTTCATCTCTGGGCCGGCGGCCCCTTGATGCTCAGATGCCTGGGAAGCGGACAGCGCACTTTCGGGGGCGGGGGCTTCCGTAAGACCTTGCGCAAAGGTGACGGGCGTCAAAGCCAACCAAATCAGGACCGCCAGCCCGCCGCATCTCACCCGGAACGTTCGCAAGCAACCAACGTCGCGTCCCGAAAATGTGCAGCTTACGTGGATTGCTTTGGAACGTTTTCGAATCATCGCGTGATACTCTTCGGGTGCGCGCAAGTGCACTTCGCGCTACGGCCTGCCCGCACATTTGATATAATCGTTAGACACGGATCGCATCGGCGCGGAAGGGCCGGCTGCGGCAGGAAATGCGATATTGTCGCTACGAACGGAAAAACCAGAAAAGTTTATCTAAGCCACGGCGACCACGGTTTCGCCCGGCCTTACCCCCTGGAGGTGGTCGGCCGGCCCTTGGAAGAACAGTCCCATGCCGCTGCCGCCGAAGAGAGAGTCCACCGTGTTCGGGGCGAAGACCGTGGCGGCATCCAGCGGACAGGTGGGGTCCGACATCAGTTGGCTGACGCGTGCGGCATAGCCGGCCGAGGAACTCCAAGTGCCGAGGATTTGTTGGAGCGCCACGGAGTTGTCGTCGTACGCCGTGGTTCCGCCGATGAGGACCGCGTCGCCGGGGCCCGCCAACAGCGAGTTGTTGCCGCTTGCGCCGATCATGATCGTGGGGCCGCTGCCACCCCAGAGCGTGTCCTTGCCGGGGCCGCCCACCAGCAGCGTGGGGCCGCCGCCGCCCAGGAGTTGCGCGTTGCCGTACTCCGCATAGAGCCAGGTGGGCAGCGTAACTTTCTGGGAAACGCTGATGGTATCGTTGCCGCCTCCCCCATAGACGCAAATGCGGCTGGTGGGGCTGAACGTGCCCAGCGATTTCCCGTCGAAAATCACCGTGACGGACCCGGCCGTCGAACCAGGATTGATTTGGATGACGTCGTTGGCGGCGGTGCCGGCGACGATCAGCAGGCTCTTCGTGGGATTGATCGGATCGACGGGCACCCAGATGGCCTGGCCGACGGCGGTGATGATCCACAGGGTGCCAAAAGTCTGCGTGATCGTGTAGTCGGCATCGGCCGCGCCGGAGATGTTGATGGGGTATTGTCCGCAGAGGCTCTGCGACGTGGCCGGAGTGGAAAGCTGCGGCGGACTAGCCAGGCTGGCCGGCGTATCGCCGTTGACCAGCCCTGCGTAGGTGGCCGTCAAGGCCGGAACGGGTTTGCCCGTGAGCATGATCTGGTTGTTCGCCGTGATCGTCAGTGGGGCCGGGGTCACAGTGAGCGTTCCGGCGACGTAGCCGATCGTGTAGTCCGGGTCCGCCGCGCCGGTAGCGGCGATGCTGTAGGGATTTCCCGCCACGTGGCTGGCGGCGGTGGCGGTCGTGCTCAATGTCGGCCGCGTGGTGAGGCTGGCAGCGGTGTCGCCGTTGACCAATCCCGCATAGCTGGCGGTCAAGGCCGGCAGCGCCGCGCCATAGACCTTGGTCTGGTTGTTGGCGGTGATCGTCAGCGGGGCCGGGGTCACGGTGAGCGTTCCGGCGACGTAGCCGATCGTGTAGTCCGGGTCCGCCGCGCCGGTGGCCGTGATCCTGTAGGGATTTCCCGCCACGTGGCTGGCGGCGGTGGCAGTCGTGCTCAATGTCGGCTGCGTGGCGAGGCTGGCGGGGGTATCGCCGTTGACCAATCCCGCATAGCTGGCAGTCAAGGCAGGCAGGGCCGCGCCATAGACTTTGGTCTGGTTGTTGGCCGTGATCGTCAGCGGGGCCGGGGTCACGGTGAGCGTTCCGGGCAGGTAGCCGATCGTGTAGTCGGGGTCCGCCGCGGCGGTGGCGGTGATCCTGTAGGGATTTCCCGCCACATGGCTGGCGGCGGTGGCGGTCGTGCTCAATGTTGGCTGCGTGGCAAGGCTGGCGGGGGTATCGCCGTTGACCAATCCCGCATAGCTGGCGGTCAAGGCCGGCAGGGCCGCACCATAAACCTTGGTTTGGTTGTTGGCGGTGATCGTCAACGGGGCCGGAGTCACGGTGAGCGTTCCGGCGACGTAGCCGATCGTGTAGTCGGGGTCCGCAGCGCCAGTGGCGGCGATGCCGTAGGGGCTTCCCACCACGTGGCTGGCGGCTGTGGCGGTCGTGGTCAATGTCGGCTGAGTGGCGAGGCTGGCGGGCGTGTCGCCGTTGACCAATCCCGCATAGCTGGCGGTCAAGGCCGGCAGGGCCGCGCCATACACCTTGGTCTGGTTGTTGGCCGTGATCGTCAGCGGGGCCGGAGTCACGGTGAGCGTTCCGGCGACGTAGCCGATCGTGTAGTTCGGGTCGGCTGCTCCGCTGGCTGTGATCGGGTACGGACTGTCCGAAACGTGGCTGGCGGCCGTGGCCGTGGTTGCGATCATCGGCAGCGTTGCGAGGTCGGCCGGCGTCTGTCCATCGACAAAACCATAATAACTGACGGTCAAGGCTGGCAACGCCGCACCATAAACCTTGCCCTGATCGTTGGCGGTGATCGTCAGCGGGGCCGGGGTGATGTTGCCCGACGTGCTCGCGGTTGAGTTCGCGGTGAAGTTGGCCGCGCCGGGACCGCCAAGCGTAATGCCGCTGATGCTCACGAGGATGTTGACGCCGGTGTTCGGCGTGGCATACGTGGCGGTCGTGTAGTTTGCCGTAAGAGTGCCCGGACCGCCGTTGACGGTGAGCGTTACGGCGGCGGCGACGGTGCCGTCGTACGGCTTGGTCTCGCCCGCGGCCGTCACGGTGACATGGCATGCCGTGATGCTGAAGTTCGCCATGGCGCTGGCCGACGTGTAGGGGAAACCGGGGCTCGTGCCGGCGGTGTAGGAGGCCAGAACCGTATAGGCGCCGATGTTCGCGGGCGCACCGGGTAGCGGAGCGAGCCCGTCGAGAGCAGCGGGAGTGGCATACGTGCCGGAGTAGTATTGGAACGTCGGCGTGCCGAGGCTGGCGCCGTCGACGCCCGCCACCGTTCCCGTGGCCGGGAAGGCCTGCCCCGTGTACGTCCCGCCGGCGTCGGTGACACTTACGGTCGGCGTCGCGGATCCCACGACCATATTGATCTCATTGATGGCCTTGCCGTACCATGTGTCGCCGGAGAACTCCCCTGCCAGTTGTACCACTCCCGATTCACCGAAGTCGGCCGAGTTGAAGCTTAGCGCGATATTGCCGTTGGCGTCGGTGGTGTAGGTCCCCAGGTTCTCGTATTCTGCACCGTTTATGTAAAAAGCGACCGGCTCATTGGGCAGGGGTATGCCGTTGGCGGCGAGGTTGGGCGTTAGCGAGACCGTGTCGCCATAGGTGGTTTGAATCAGTTGATCCGGCAGGGTGAGGACGGTTGCAATGGGCGGTTCGCTGACGATGTTGGCGAATGCGAGGCAAGCGGGTCCGGACAAACCGGCGTTGCTGGGGGTCACCGCGTTGACGAAATCGGCCCCGTCGGCGCCGCCGCTCTCCATGAAGTCCTCGTAGCACTTCACGGAATTGTGCGCGTAGTCGACAACGTACAGGAAGGAGAAGGCGGTGTCCTGGGAGAAACTGCCGCCGCCGCCGGAAAAGGCCAGTGCGCCGGTCTCGCCCAGGCCGCCGTCATTGACGCCGCCGCCGATCACCTTGCCTTCCAATCTGCCGGCGCCGTTGTCGGCGTAGATGTTGTATTCTTGGACCCACCCGTTTGCGCCGTAATACCCGGCCACGTAAAAGTTCCCGTAGGACAGGCCCCACGGGCCGCCGAACGCGATCCCGCCCGACAACGAACCTTCCGTCGTGCTATCGGGGCAAACGGCGAAATCCTTGAGGAACTGTCCTGGCGTCGCACTAGCCGGACCGGCGTAGCAATCGACATATCCCGTGCCCGCGTCGGCGACGTACAGGTTTCCGTCGGGGCCAAAGGCAAGGCCCACCGGATCGAACAGACGGGGTGTCCCGTTGGTGGGCGTGTTGCTGGAGACCAGCACGTTGGGCGTCGCCACCACGCTGCCGCTGGCCGTGCTGATGCTGTACTGAACGATATAGGCCATGCCGTTGAGCCCGTTGTGGTAGCCGATATAGAGATCGCCGTCGGGGCCGAAAGCGATCGCCCCGCCGGGCGTTCCATACGTCGAGTTTGGCACGACGTAAGTGCCCATGGGAGTACCCGTTTGGCCGTTGAACACCTGCACTCCCTCGCCGGCGGTGTCGACGTAGAGGTTGTTGTAGGGACCAAAAGCAAGACCTACAGGGAGACCTTCGGGGAATCCGTTGACGTTCGATCCGCTGGTCGAGGCGAAATTGCGCTCGAAATTGCCGGCGCAGGGCCAGCCGCCGTTGCTTTCCACCGCGCCGTAATACGCCGCGATGTTGTTGCCCGATCCGCCGCCTACCAGCAGCGACGGCAGCGACAACAGCCGCCGCTGTTCCAGCGGCTCGACGCGCAAATTGCGCGCGTGTGTCTCGCGGCGGCGTCTCGAAGTGGACCGGAACAGGCGGCCGGCGAATCGGCGGACGCGATCGACGAAGTGGATGCTCATAGACGGCGCAGTGTGTCACATCTCGTGGAGTTCCCGGACTTTCGTATCGGCCCTGCTATCCGCTGGCATTATTATTCACACAAACTGCTTCGGGATACTCTGCCACGAAAAGCCGGAAAGAGTGAATCCTACGGATTTTAGGGCCGGTTCCGTGCCGATTTGCCGCGCAGTTCCGACACGGTTCTCGGCCTCGTTGCCGGCCGACAGTCCCCAGCCTATTCGTGTCCTCGACCTTTGAGAGACCGCGCCAACCCGTCGCTAACCGCCCGACTGAGTACTCTGTACTGAGTACTGCGCCGAGGACAGAGGGCTGAGATCGAGGGAAAAGGAGTCGGGAGTCGTATGGTCGTTAACAATGACTCCCGACCGCTTTACCTCTTTTCCTTCCCCGTCGAAAAGACGCACTTCGACCTATGGCTTAGGCCGCGCCGCAACGGCACAGGGGGTCTGGTAAAGGCGGCATGCAGCACACGAAGCGGCGCTAATTCTCGGCTCGCTTATACGGCCCTAAGAACTTTGGCCCATTGAAATGGATCATGTGATCCGGGGTCTCGGCGATCCAAACCTCTGTTTCCCAAGCAATATCAGCCGCGTATTTGCGGAAGTCAGCCTTGTCGAGAAAAGCCGTAACGTAGACACGCTCAGCAGGGCACCCAGAAAGCATGGTCTCAATCTCCGCGTGTCGCTTTGGATTTACGGGGCCGTGAGTCGTTACAGCCTCAATCAGGAAGAGCCGATTCGTCGCAGACTTGTAGAGAATGATATCCGGCAGCTTATCGTGCTCCGTGATGCTCGAATGGCGCCGTTGGGGTTCGATGTTGTCGGGGTCCAACGCCGGAGACCACGACGCCGAAGCCCACGAGGCCGGATCACGGTAGACGGCGCGTTCGAACTCGGTTCGGAGCTTGCGCCCCATGTCAGTGCGGCGTTTTCCGGGCTGCGGCGGATTGCAGAGCTAAGCCAGTTTTTTAGAAGCAGATGCTCCAAGTTGGGTAAACGCCTTTGGCGCGGGAGAAAATCTCCGATAGGCTCATTTCCAAATGTTCACCCGTCGCGGTGTTCACGAACACAAATTGGAATCGTTTTTTGAGACTCTGTGCGACGAGCACCTCGGCGGCCGTTAACGCAAAGAAATAGCCCGCAAAGTCCGAGCCGAGCTTTTTTCGCGACGACTTGATTTCGAATACCGTTATACGGTCCAAATTGCGTTCAATGTCAGCTAGGTCGTCGAGGTTCACGTCGGCGCAGAGCCTGACAATATCGAAGGCCTTGCCGTAAACGACTTTTCCCTTCTTGGCATATGCGACGAGGAGGTTCTGCCTCTGCTTCGCCGTTGGGATAACGAAGCCCGCATTCTTAGCCACGAGGATTGCGGCTGCCTTCTTCGCGGTCGTCTGGCCCGACTGAAAATCCGTTGTCGCGCTACTCCTCATCAGCTAGATACCTCTTCCGGGCTGACCTTTGTTCAGCTTTGCAAGAAAGTCCGCTGTAAATTGGACAACATCAACGTCGAGCGCCTGACAGACGGCAACGGTCTCAACAAAGTCAAGTCGGCGCTCCCCGGTCTCGTACTTGCTAACATGGCTCTGTGGCTGCCCAAGACGAGCCGCCAAATCAGCCTGGGAGAGATTCCTGGAAGTCCGCAGTTCTTTCAAGAGTCTGCGAAACACTTCGTCGGCCCCGGTAAACTTCATTTTCGACATACCGCCAAGATACCGTCACTTGACTCGCAAACCCAAATTGGGATAATTGAATTCGTGCGATCAGAAAGCGAACTGCGAAATTCCGTCGTTAGGGCGGTGCTCGAAGAGTTCCAGCCCCGGTTCGTCCCCCATGCGCAAGTCATTTGGGTGAACGAGACGCGAAATCGGGCTGCCGTTGCTTGCCATCGCTTTTTTCGCCAACTAGGGTTGCAACTAAGTTCACGGCGAGACTTCCCCAACATCCTCTTATTAGACCGAAAGCGTGGCCAGATCGTTTTGATCGATGTTCCTGGGGTCCGAGGCCGAATAAGCGGCGGTCGCTGCGCTGTTCTAGAGCGCGTTTTTGGCGATTGCGGACTAGGATTGGTCTTTGCGAACGCGTTCAAGAGCCGGCGAGAGCTTCAGGAGTTGCTCGATGAGCCGCCGTGGGGCACTTCCGCCTGGATCGCCGATGAGCCGAAGCACATGATTCACTTCAACGGGCCGGAGTTCCTTGGGCCATTCAAAACGAACGATACCGCGCCTGGCGTGTAACAACGTGATGTAATGCCCCGGTTCCCTTGGCAATTCGCCAAACCCCTCCGGCGAAGCGTACCATCGACACTCTCAAAGAAATCCGGCGCGTCCGGTCCTGTATCGCCTTGCGAAGGGCGTTTTCGTCTCAGGCCGACGTTTGACGCCAGGCGAACCCTACTGCATAGCGTCGGCCTCACCCCAGATCACCGCAGCCGCTTTGTTTGTTGGGTCCGCCAGGAGGCAATCCGTTGCCCGAAAGAGTACGACCGGGCCGACGGAGATACGTAAGCCAGCTTCGGAGAATCGCAACACAATCACCCCGACGAGTCACCGATGATGAACGCCCGCAGGCCGTCGCGGGCAGTCCAAGTACCGCTCTCTGCCCCCGCCCTACGGCTTCACTCCGGCGGGCAAGGTGGCGCTGAGGTAGACCTTGACGGCTACGTCGGCTTCGGAGAACATCGCCTCCTCGTTTTCCTGGGCGCTAGCCGGCAGGACCGACAACCGCAAACGTTCCGGCTCGACATTCAACGAGGCAAGCACTTCGGCCGCCTTGCGGCAGCGGGCGTAGCTGAGATCCCAGCGGTCGCGGAACGCGCAGCCGCGGGGCAACGGGCGGCTGGATGCCGTGGCCACGACCTCGACCTGTTGCAGCTTGCCCCGAAGTTCCTCGGCAATCTTCTGGATCCAGGCGTTTTGCCCCGGTGTAATGTCCGCCGTCGCCGGATGGAAGTAGATCATGCCGCCGATGGCGATCTGGTCGCCCTGTCCCGGCACGCGGATCCGCGCCTTCTCCACCTTCAAGACGCGGACCGTGCCGCCCGGATCGCCCACGGCCGAACCGGGCGCGGGGCTGCCCAGGCCCTTGCCGCCGCCGGGCAGCAGCGCGTTGCCCGGCATCATGCTCCAACTCATAAAGGGTTTCCACTTGGGACCAAAACGATATTGCAGCGATTCGATCGCCACCTGCTGTTGCTGGCTCCGCTTGCCCTTGGCCGCTTCGCCGGAGGCGATGGAAAACATGACCACGAAGAACGACATGAGGATGGTGATCATGTCGGCGTAGGAGACCATCCACTCCGGGGCGCCTTCGGGTTTTTCTTCGCTGAACTGCTGCATGGCAAAGCACCACCGGTTGTCGACGGCCTGAGTTTAGACCTGCTCGCGGAAGCGGGGGGGCAGGAACATGTCGAGCTTCTGCCGGACCACGTGCGGATTGTCGCCCGCCTGGATCGCCAGCACGCCGCGGATCACGATCTGCCGGCCCAGCAGTTCCTCGTGGCTCAGGTAACTCAACTTCTCACCCAGGGGAATGCAGACCAGGTTGGCCAGCAAGGCGCCGTAGAGCGTGCCAATCAAGGCCACGGCCATCGAGGGACCGATGGTGTCGGGGTTTTCCAGGTTTCCCAGCATGAGGATCAAGCCCAGGAGCGTTGCGATCATGCCGAAGGCCGGCCCGCAGCGGCCGACCAGTTCAATGATTTTCTTGGCCTCGCGGTGCCGCTCCGCTCGGGCCTGGACCTCGTTGTTCATGACCTCGGCGACCACTTCAGGCCGCGTGCCATCGACCGCCAGTTGGATCCCCATGGCCATGAACGGATTGCGAATTTCCCGGGACCGCGCCTCCAGCGCCAGCAGGCCGTCTTTTCTGGCCAATTCTGCCAGAGTCACGAGCTCTTTGATCAACTCGACCGGTTCCTCCAAACGATTGACAAACGGTTTCTTGAGAATGGAAAACAGGTTCTGCAATTGCCGCGAGGGAAAACCGATCAGGGCCACGGCCGTCGCGCCGCCAAACACCATCAAGAGCGCCGGCGGGTCGATGAACGTGGCCAGCGAGGCCCCGGTCTTGCCCAGCAGCAAGACGCCGCTCATGGCGGCGAAGCCTAAGATCAATCCCAGAATTGTCGTCCATTCCATACAATTAGCTCCCGCACGGTGCGCAGGCGGTGCGCTACGACCTATATCGTGAGAATCTTCCGCGAGAATTGATACTGCCGGCAAAGACGGCATTCTCAGCGGGAATGACCCGGTCGCGGCAAATGGCGCATGGCGCGCAGTTTACCGGAGTTGCCTCTCAGATATACACGCGGCGCAGATATATCAGCCATTCCAACACGGCGATTGCCAGGGCGGCAAGGACCAGCTCCGGCCATATTTCCCGGTGCCCGGCAACCCAGCCGGTCTTGCCCGCCACCTCCACGTAGCCGAGCTTGATGGTCGGCTCGGCGGGTGGGGAAAGGAAACCGGATCGGGAGTCGTATTGGGGTCGAAATGTAACGAAAACGCGCCAGACCACTTTTCTTCCCCACATTCTTTCGCTGGCCGGTTATGATATAATTCTGGGGGAAGGCCAGACCACGAGTTTTGAAAGGACCATCTATGGAAAGCGTAACGGCGGTATTCCACAACGGTCGGCTCGAACTAGCCCAATCGGTCGATTGGCCGGACGGGACTCGAGTGGAAGTCACGCCTGTCGAGAGTCCCCCTCTGCGGACTGGCTGGCCGTGGCTGCCGCCCCTGGAGGTGGGGAAGTTCCGCGAGTTGACTGCGGATGACGATCTCTTGGGGGAAATGCTGGATGATTCACGGGATTGACACGTCGCTTATTGTGGCGGCCGAGTTGGTGGAACACCCCCAGCATGTACCGAGCCGAGCAATGGTGCAGAAACTGGCGGAGTCGGGTGAGAAGATGGCTTTAGCGCCGTAAGTCGTCGCGGAATTCGTGCATATGGTAACAGATTCTCGCCGGTCCGCGGTTCCGCTAGCCGTCTCTACGGCTCTTGAGCGCGCCGTGGAGATTTGGAACGCGGCAACAGTGCTTCAGGTTTTTCCTGACGCAGCCGCCGTGTCTCAATTCCTTGTTTGGATGCACCAATATCGCCCGGGAAGGAAGCGACTGCTCGACACATTGCTTGGGGCAACCTATTGGTCGGTGGGGATTCGTTCGATCGCGACCCTCAATCGCGCGGACTTCGAGGTGTTCGGTTGCTTCGCAATTGTCGAGCCCTAGCGAGAGAAAACGATCACGCGGGGCACAGAAACGGGGTTGGGAGTGGCACTGGGGTCGAAATGTAACGAAAACGACACCGGACTCCTTTTCTTTTCCCGGTTCGGTGACAGTGCACATACTATCACTATACCGCGGGTACACTTCCGGTCAAGCGGGTCACTGCCCGGCGTGGCTTAACTACTGGAAATTCCCCCCGTTTACGTCGCGCAGGGGCCTTCCCCCCAGGCCTCGTGCAGCGTGGAAAACCTGTCTGCAATCACGGCGTCTCCACGAGACCGTCATCGCATAATTGCCCTCACCCTAACCCTCTCCGGGGTACCGCGCAGTGGGTCGTGGAGAGGGGACATTGTGCGGAAACTTTCCGGCCGACCGCTCAGATATACACACGGCGCAGATAGATCAGCCATTCCAGCACGGCGATTGCCAGGGCGGCAAGGACCAGCTCCCGCCATATTTCCCGGTGCCCGGCAACCCAGCCGGTCTTGCCCACCACCTCCACGTAGCCGAGCTTGATGGTCGGCTCGGCGGACAGGCGGATGTCGGTTTCCGCCGGATCGAGCAGGTTGACGGCAAATTGCTGGACCAGTTTGCCGCCCGAGAAGGCCCGATAGACACCCAATTCGTCGGTGGCCGTGAATGTCAGCTTGCCCGAGGAACTGGGCGGGAGTTGCACTGTGGTCCGCGACGGGGTCTGGACGTCAATCCCCGTGCGGGAATCGGGGGCTTCGAGCGTCACGGGCATCCCGGGTCGATAGGAACCGGAGGCCGCCAGGTCCTGACCGCCCGCCCGGTCGGTCAGGACATTGAAAATGAACGAGGCGAAACTCGCCCGCCAGGGCCAGTCGGTATTGCGATAAACGGCCAGCGAGCCGTCGGCCGCCGCCCGTTGCTCGATCAGGTCCATTCCCAATACGATGTCCTCGAAACCCTCGCGGGGGGCGATCGCCAGCAAGTGCCCGGCGTCGGAATCGATCAGCACCGTCCCCCCGCTGGGCACGATCAGCGGCGTGGCGCTAATCACCTTCTGGATCTCGTTGACGTCCACCCACTGCATCAAGCGGTGCGACACGGCGGCGTCGAAAATCTGGGGCAGCGTGACGGCGGGTCCGGCCTTCCAGCCAGTGCCAGGGGGAATGCAGCCGATGAAAAACGTGTTGGTACGCGGCATTTTTTCCGGCCCGCTGCGATCGTAGACCACGAGGTCCCAGACGCCCAGCTCGACCTGGTCCTGGTAAGTCTTGGACTTGAGAAAATCGGGATTTTCCACGCGGATTTCCGCAACTTCGCTTAAAGCCTTGGTTTTCATGACCTGTTCCAGGCGTTCGTTCTTGGCGGTAATCAGCAGAACCCGGGCACGGCGGGGCGGATTGACCACGGTCCAGGCCTCGTCGTCCACTGCCAGTTGGTCGCCCGTTTCCGCCTGAACGTGCAAGACGCCCGATTCGAAGTCGTCCAGCGGGAAGACCTGACCGCGGGTTTCGCCGGCGGGGATACTTAGATGGTCGGCATCGGACGCCCGGGCCTGGTCGTTGACGAACAGCTTCAAGCGGACCTCGGCGGTTGCTGGGCCGGAATTTTTGAGCCGGGCGAATGCCTGGAGCTTGCCGCCCTCGTCCTCGGCGCGGCTCACACCGAACGCCACGATGCCCACGTTCGCGGCGTCCCGGCGGCCGATGGGCACGAAAGTCGGCTCAAGATTGCCCAATTCGAAGTTCTCCGCGGCGGGGAAACAGCCGTCGCTGAAAATGAAGAGTTTCGTTCCCGCCACGTGGAGGTCGGTCGATTTCTCGTTGGCCTGGCCCGGATTGACCAGTCCAGCGGCCAATTTAAGGGCTTCGGAGATGTTCGTGGAGTGCTGGCTGGGGGCGATCGTCGCCAAGGCCGCGCGGAGTTGCTGGCGGTTGTCGCTGAAGTTCTGTTCGACACGGGCGGTGTCGGAAAAGCTGATCAGCATGGCCGAGTCGCCGGAGTGCATCTGGTCGATCAGCTCGCCCGCTCGGCGCTTGGCCTCTTCCAACCGGTTGGGCTTGACGTCAGTGGCCTGCATGCTGGCTGAATTATCGACCAGCAGCACCATGCGGCTGCCGGCCAGATGCAGGGCCTGCCAGCTTGGCCGCAGTACGGCCAGGATGACCAGCAGCACAACCGCCAGTTGCAGGTAGAGCAAGAGGTTGTTTCGCAGCCGCTGCCAGATCGAGTTGACGTGCAGGTCTTCGACCGACTTGTGCCAGAGGTAGGTGCTGGGGACTTCCAGCGGCCGCCGCTTGAGCTTGAGGAAATACAGCAGCACGATCGCCGGCGGCACGGCGGCCAAAATGGCCCATTGCCACCAGGAGAGCGTGTTGGAAAGTTCGGGAAGCACGGGGGACGGTCTCGGAGTAAAGCGGCGGGCAGCATTTAACGACGCATGTATTTTAGCCGCTCACGAGGCCGTGTTCCATATCCCACCCCTTTGCTGGGGCGGTTGCGACCCTGCAAAGACACGACACCATCGACTATAATGGCCGTAGTGGCTTCGCCCTTGTGGGCCTGGCACTGCCAAATAACAAGGGTCGGTCATGCTGGATCAGGATAAAGGCAAGCAACAACTCATCGAAGAACTGGCGGGATTGCGACAGCGGGTTGCGGCCTTGGAGAGTAGCGACGCTGAACGCAAGAGTGCCGAGGATGCGCTGCGGCAAAGCGAAGGTCGCTACCGTGCTTTGGCGGAATCGACGCGAGACATCATCTTCATACTAGACGGCCAGGGAACGCTCCTCTATGCCAATCAGGCAGCTTCCCAATGCATCGGCATCCCCGCGGCCGACATCGTGGGCAAGCGGCAAGTGGACTTGTTTCCACCGGAAATGGCCCGATCCCAGATCGAAAAGACCGGACGGGTCTTCGCCACCGGCGAAGTGATCGAGTACGACGACTTATTCCATTTCGGCCCGGCCGAGGTCTGGCTGCGAATCCACCTTATTCCTATTCGAGATGAAGGCGGGAAGAGAACCTCGGTCATGGGCGTGTGCCACAACATCACGCGCCGCAAACAGGCCGAAGAGGCATTGCAGAAGGCCCGCGACGAATTGGAACAGCGGGTGCAGGAACGTACTGCGGAACTGACCAAGGCCAACGGAGACTTGCACCGAGAAATTGAAGAGCGTAAACGAAGCGAGGCAGCGTTGTTTGAGGCGAAGCTCTTCTCCGACACGATCATTGAGAGCATTCCCGGCCCATTCTACGTAGTGGATCGAAATGGCAAATATGTCCGCTGGAATAAGACCCAACAGGAGATCGCGGGCGTATCCTCGGAAGCCATGCCCCAGACGAATTGCCTCGCCACGATTCACGAGGACGACAGGGAGTCGGTCGCCAAGCCGCTGGCGGAGTTCAACAAGGAGCGGGCAAAGACGCACGTCGAACTGCAGGCCCGGGTTCTTACGCAGGCCGGTGTGCGGGACTTCTCTCTCACCGGAAAAAGAATGGAGATTGGGGAGACCTTCTTCATTGTCGGTTGTGGAACGGATATCACCGAACGCAAACGTGCCGAGGAGGCATTGGCGAAGGAACACCGCAACCTCCGCTACATGCTCCGATCCAGCGATAACGAGCGGCAACTTATCGCCTATGAAATTCACGACGGGCTCGCGCAGCAACTGGCCGGGGCCATTATGCAATTCCAAGCCCACGATCATTTGAAGGACACACAGCCTAAGCAGGCGGCCGACGCTTACCATGCGGGACTTACCATGCTCCAGCAAGGGCATTTCGAGACCCGCCGTCTGATTGCCGGCGTGAGGCCGCCGATTCTGGACGAAGCAGGCATCGCCGAAGCCGTTTCCCACCTCGTGCATGAACACGGCCGTGAGCGGGGACCGAAAATCGATTTCCACAGCAGGGTCGATTTCGACCGACTGGACTCAACCTTCGAGAACGCCATCTACCGGATTGCCCAGGAAGCGTTGACGAATGCCTGCAAGCACAGCAAGAGCGAGCGAATATCGGTGGGTCTCTTGCAATGCGAAGACCGTCTTCGTATCGAGATTCGCGATTGGGGAGTAGGATTCGACCCCAAGACCGCCCCGAAGAATCGGTTTGGGCTGGAGGGCATCCGGCAACGGGCGAGACTACTGGGTGGAAAGTGCAGCATTCGAAGCGTGGCGGGCAAAGGCACTCGGATCACTGTTGAATTGCCCGTGATACCACGGGACGAAGAGGCGTGATCGACTGGGCGATGTTCCACGATGGAAGTTTCCCGCGGCGGTGATCGACAGCATCCGATATCACCACGAATCGGCCGCCTATCAAGGAGACCATGCGAAGACGGTACAATGCGTTGAAGTCGCAAATTGTCTTTGCTCGCTCAAGGGCATATCCTACACGCTCGACCGGATGTTGACGAAACTCCTCAGCCGCCGTGGGCGATCAAACGATAAGTGACCTTGACCCGTATGCGGATGGGAATCGTTCCGGGGGCCAATGCCTCTTGTTCCGCGCCTCCACGGTCCTCCACTGTAACGCTGTTGGAAGCGCTGTTGCTCAATGCTGATCGCCATGGGTCGCCCAGCGAGAGATCCTCTGCGATCCGCAGGGGTTCGGCAATCTCCGAACCGAGGGTCTTCGCCATGTCGGCGGCCTTCTCCTTGGCGGCCAGAAGAGCCTTGCGCCGGGTCTCGTTCTGGTAGGCGATCCGTTTGGAATGGTCGTAATTCACGCCTTCGACGGTGACGCCGGACAACTCCGCCAGCCCCAGCCAGAGCGGTTTGTAGGCGGCCAGATCCGCGCTGCGGAAGGAAATCTGCGTCGAGGCGGAGTAGCCTTCCTTGACCCTCGACTGGTTCCTGTATTCCCAGTTTTCGCCGAACTCCATCTGGGATGTTTGCAAATCGGAGTCCTTGATGCCATGTTCCTTCAGGAGGCTAAGCACTTGCTGAACGAGCTTCGTGTGTTGTTCTGCGACAGCAGACAGCTTTGCCCCCCGGTTATGCGCCATGAGGCGCCAGACCATCTGGTCCGGTGTGACCTGCGTCGTGGCCGTGCCGAAGACGGTGACGCCGGGAAGTTCGTTCTCGGCCGCAGATAGTGCGGCAGTCAACGCAAGGCTCCCGAAGATGGCGGTCATCGATTGTCGTAACATGTTGTCCCTTTCACGAACAGAGGTTTGCGAGTACGTGCCAAACGGCAGCCGTGCCTGCATTATAGGCGAGATTAGAACAAACCACGGTAACAAGTCTGTAACAAGAGTGTACTTGGTGATCGGTCGTAGCAAAGGACGCGGTGTTCTCAGCACTCCTGTCGTCGGCCTTCAGTTCGAGCGATCCCCCGAATCATCTTGTAGACCATAGCCAGGACCAGCAGCCCGCCGACGCCGAAAGAGCAGTCGATCAACTGCCAATAGAACGGGATGCCTCGTTTCGGGCCGCAGACGAGCGCCAAGGGGATGACCAGCACGCAGGCAATCATTCCGAACTCGACGACCCAGATATTGCGGACCGGGTCTTTGATCGGTCCCCAGAAGGCAACGGCGATGATAATGTGCGCGAACGCCAGCCAGTCGGTGCCGTAGGCCAGAAACGGGTAGCTGTCGTAAGTGGCCGCCAATCCTTCATGCACATGCGATAGCCACCAGGCCAGCGTGGGAAACAGGGTAGCGGTGCTTGTACCCTCGCCAAACCATGCGGCTAGGAGCTGCGTCTCCCATTCCAGCGGGAATGCGGTCAGGCCGCTGGCAACAAGCGCGGTGACAAAGAAGATCAGCAAGATGCGAATACGTCGAATCTGTCTCGAGTTTTCCATGGGCTATTACTGGAATGCTGACGCCAACGTGCTGGCTCGGATGGTTGAAGAACGACAATTGACTTTACCACGGTTTGAAAGCCGGAACAACCGGCATACTATTGATCCTCTTCATTGCCGGGGCGATAATGGCAAACGGAACTTCGATAACCACTCAAACTGTAAACGTCCCCGCCGGCCCTGTGCCGGGGGAACGCGTGTTTGACCACTACCAGCAACGGCAATTCCCCATTTTCGCCGCCCTTTGCGTGCCGCCTGCCCAGCCCGGAGGGCTGGGCGGGCGGCACGCAAAGGGCGGCGAGGAAACGTTGTGGGGGACGCGTGTGTAGTGGCCAAACATCGCTCCACTGCCGCAGGGGCAGTGGGGGCGTTTACAGTTTGAGTAACCATTATTAGAGGCAAGTATGAGCAAGACGTACATAAGGGCATCCTTCATCGTGTTCGCCGTCCTGACGGCGTTCGTCCCTACGACCACCATGGCGGCAGGGTCGGCGCACAAGGCGTGGTTGGAGACTTGGCAGAAGAAAAATCCCACTTGGCGAGCGCTGCACCTGATCGGCCCCCAGCCGGAGCGGATGACGCTCACCGAGCGGTTCGTGCGGGAGTCGCTTGCCCCGCTGGGTATCAACGTCCTGATTCTCGAGGTCGATTACGGGTTCCAATTCACGTCGCACCCGGATTTGGAGTGCCGGGGCATCAACAAGGAGCAGGCGCGGAAACTGGCCGAGACGTGCCGCCAGCAGGGTATCCGCTTGATCCCGTTGTTCAACTGCCTCGGACATCAGTCGTGGGCCAGTAATACCTCGGCGCTGCTGAAGAAGCATCCCGAGCTTGACGAGACGCCCCACATTCCCGCCACAAACAAGGGCATCTATTGCCGCGAGTGGTGCCCGTCCAACCCGGACGTGGACAAGATCGTCTTCGATCTCCTGGACGAACTGATCGAGGCCTTCGATGCTGACGCCTTGCATGTCGGCATGGACGAAGTCTTTCTGATCGGCAATGAGAAATGCCCCCGCTGCACGAAGAAGGATGTAGGGGAACTTTTTGCTGGAGTGGTCAACCGCCTGCACCGGCACATGGTCGAAGACAAAGGCGTCGAGATGCTCATGTGGGGCGACCGATTGCTGGACGCAGGGAAGTTCAGCTATGGGACATGGGAGGCCAGCAAGACCGGCTCCCATCGCGCCATCGAGCGGATTCCCAAGGACATTATCCTCTGCGACTGGCACTACGAGCGGCGGGCCGACTACCCATCGGTCCGCTTCTTCCAACAGCAGGGATTCCGCGTGCTACCCTCAACCTGGCAGAAGCCCGACGCGGCGGTAGCTATGATCCAATGCGCCAGGAAGGACGCCACCGAGCGGATGCTGGGCGCACTTTTCACCGGCTGGTCAGCCGGCGGCAACGGCGAGCAGCTTATGGCCGCGCTGAAAGGCGGCAACGCCGACCCCGACGACCACGGGACCGCCAAGCAGATCGCCGCCACCATCAAGGCCGGACTGAAGGAATTGGACAGGCCAGCGAATAAGCCAGCGCCGGGCAAGTGACGATCCGGCTGGTCTTACGGTCGGACGCCGTTTATTGCTGCGTCGTCAAAACGGGATTTCCGTGTCGTTCTCGGCGTCGAGATCGGCGGAAGAGTCCATTTGCGGAAAGACGGCCTCGTTGTTGTAGGCTTCGGCCGCTTGCTCGACTTGGAAGTCGTCCAAGTCCTGCTGAAGCCGTAGCTCCGCGCGTTCCAGGGCGTCGGCGACTTCGAGCTCACGTGCGTAGGCGCGGACTCGTTCGTTTTCGTGCGTCAGATATTTGCGGAACTGCTCGCGCTTCTTGCGCGGGATAATGCCTTCCCAGGTTACTAACCGCTCCAGGTTGTGGACGGCCTGACGATAGGCCAACTCTTCTTTCCCGAGTCGGGCACACTCCTTGCATAAGTGCCGTGCATGGCCCTTGCCCGAAAACTTCTCGTTGGCCCGCATCCTGTCACAGGACCAACAGTAATGTCCGCTATGGCGTTTTCGTGACACAATGGTCGATTACTCTCCCATGACCGTCACCACCACGGTCCGTCGTCGTGGGCGGACGTCGCACTCCAGGTGGATGATCTGCCCTTGGTGGACCATAGAAATTATCCTTGGGCGAGATGTCCCGTCACTCCATCACGGCCCTTCCACGACCACGCGAAACCGTGTGATGCCGGGGTAGGTCTTCTCGGGGCCGGGGTCGCTGCCGATATACTCGATTTCGCTCACGGCATATTGCCCATTGCCCCTGCCAAAGTGCCCGTGCTTGCGGCTCCGCTCGGCCTTGCCTTGATCTTCGGGCGGGATGTGCTGCGGATCGACCGTGTCCCGGCGGTCGAGTTGCGAGGAACCATCGCTCACCCGCTCCCACCCGCTGCTCACCATGTCGTAGAAGCCCCAGGGGTTGCACGGCTTGGACTTGACCGCGATGGGCTGCTCGCTGCTGCTGTCCTGGTCCTTGTACTTCTCGCGGAAGGCCGGATTGGAGGTGCCTACGCGGGCCGCATATTCCCACTCGGCGCCAGTCGGCACGCGCACCTTCCGCCCGCTCGTCTGCGACAAGATGCGGCAGAACTCGTACATATCTACGCAGGAAGCGTTGACCGGCGTCTTGGCTGCCTTCTCGGTGTGGGGTTTGTTGCCCACTGCCGCCGCGAACATCTCCTCGGTGATGGGGTGTTCCGCCATGTAGAAGCCCTTGCTAAGCGTCACCATGTGCGGCGGGGCCTCCTGCCAATGCGGGCACTGGTAATAAGGTTCGCCCATGAAGAACTTGCCGGGCGGGACCCAAATGCACTTCAGCGATAGCTTCTCGCCGATCTTAAGGAGTAGGGGCGGTTTATCGGGCATCACCAGGGGCTTGTCGGCGGCAAGCACTTTGGCCGGGTAGCGCAACGTGGTATCCGCGTACTTGCTGACAGTGATCCACCGCTTGCCGTCCTTCTCCGCGATCGTGCCGGTCAGGGCCGTGGGTTGCCTCGCGCCGTAGGTCGCCTTCTTGCCCAACTCCGCGGCCTGGGGACCGTCGATGAAGAACTTCAGCTTGGCCGTGAACTGGTCCTGCAGCTTGCGGGCGGCGTCGCCATCCAGGCCCTTGTCCGGGTAATATTGGGCCATGATCCTGTCCACCTCCGCCCTGATCTCGGGCGTGCCGTCCAGGGCATAGACGAAGACACTCGTCTGCTCTTCCCCGGTGTGGACGTTGTTGAGCACCATGCCCTTGATGGTGACCTCGTTTGCGGCACTTGGGCCGGCCCAAGCCGCGGCAAGGGCCGCCGTCAAAGCCAGGCAGCAGGCAACGAATCGTTTCATCTTTTGGTCTCCTTCTATTCAACAAACTTTCTTCAATAAGATCACTTTGCCTCGGCTGAGGACAATCTCATGGAATTGACTTCATTTTCCCATGAGCGTGACGAGTTCGCCCGGCTGCAACACCAGCGTAAGGTTGCCTTTCGTCATGGTCGCCTTGCCAGCCGATACAAAGCGCCGGGCAACATCGGAACGGAAGACGTCGAAGATCATGGCTTCGTCACCGGCAAGAGATTTTGCCTGCCACGTCACTTTCAATGTGGTGGCCGGGTGCCACTGGCTGACGGATGTGTTCGGTTTCACCCCGGAGAGGTTGATCATTCCCAGCGACCAGCCGCCGTCAGGCCGCCGTGCGACAGCAGCGTTCAAGTACGGTTTTTGTCCGTAAGTGAATACCAAGTCTCCGCCCGGCTGCGCCTTCAGCGGGTAAATGCGCGAGCCATTGGGAAAAGCCGCCCGCAGTTGCCGGAACCAGTCGTACTTCAAATGCCGGAAGATCCGCCGTTGCTTGAAATCGTAAACCATGAATTTCGTGGCGTTGTCCCGGTCCTTGGTCACGTCCGGGCTGTCGTAGAAACCGATAAAATAGACCCAATGCGTGACGCCATGGTTCAAGTCATTCAGGAAACGTGCGCCGTTGGAGGCTGCCAGGTTGACGTCAGCCTCGCTTTCGTTGCCGTTATCGGAGGCCTCCGTCATCCAATATTGCTTATCCGTGCCGGAGATGATTTTCGGGAACTCCGGCGTGGCCGCCATGCTGTAACTGTGCGTGGCAATGCCGCGTAGGGCTGCCCAGGCCTCCGGGTCGGCCTTGATACCGGCGATGCAGCGCAAGGCCCAACTATCGGCGTTGGCCCATTCGGGGGCAATGATCTGCACGTCCTTGAGACTGCGAGCATCCAGCTCCTGACGCAGTACGCGCACCGCCTCTGCCATCTGAGCGGGCTTGAAGCCGTCGGGTTCATTGGCGATGCCCGTGACGTTGATTCTGATCCCGCGTTCAGCTTTCACGCCCTGAATAAAGTCCGCCAGCTTGCGGGCGTACTCGGGCATAGGTTCGGTGGGCGGTTTCTCGCCGCGCGCCGGCGCCAGGAGCAGAGTTGTCACTCCTCGTTTCTGCGCCTCCGCAATCATGCCGCTATCTACATAGGTCTGGTAGAAACCCGCCTTCATTTGGGCGGCGGTGCGGTTAGCGTCGGTTTCGGTCCAGAGTCGAAGCACGTTCATGTGCAGGCCGCCAAACACCCGGTCGAACATCTCCGCCCGCGCCGCGTCTGGGATTTTGCTTTTGCGCAGATCGACCATGCTGCAACCGAACCCCTCCAGCGTTTGTCCTGGTTGATTGGTAGCGGTCAGCGTGACGGCGAGGGACACTTCCTTGCCGGCGGGCGTGGGAAGGTGCTCTTCTGCGATGGCCGCGGTTGACAGGATGAGGAGAATTGCGATGGCAATGAACCGTTTCATGATCATGTCACTTCGTCAGCCTCCAGCCGTCCTCGGAGACCTCTAGCCCCGTGTGGCCCTTGTGCGCGTCGTAGGCGCGGTTTGCCTCCTCCAGCGTATCGAAGTAGCCTACGAGGAACGCCGCGCTGAAGGACTGTCCGGGCCGGATGGGCCGCCCGCCGAACTCCTCGATCATGCACACATAACCCCGCTGGTGACACCATGCCTCCCAGACCACCGAGGGCTCCAGCGTCATGCCCAGCAGCCAGGGACCGTCCTTGCCCGTCGCCGGATCGCGGAGGTGATAGCCGCGCACGAAGCGGTCCGGCACGGGATCGCGGTCGCGGCGATAGTCGAAGCGGGCGTCGGGCGGGAAGTCGGTCAGGAATTTCGCAGCCGGTATTCGCCCGCGATAGCTTAGATAGACCTCGCTGAACGTGTCTCCCTTCGTATGCCGGACATGGCCCGGCATGTCGAGCCGCAGGAACATCGCCTCGCTGGCGTTGACCGCGTCGATCTTGTCCATCGAGATGAAGTAGCGCTTGCCAGCCGGAAAAACGAGGACCTGCGTCCACACCGAACCGGCCTTCTTTCCGGGGGCCGCCGTGCGATAGGCGAACTGCTGCCGGATGGCGACGAAATCCTTGCCGCGAATGACGGACGGTTGCAACGCGCCCGCCTTCGTGCAGATCTGGGGTCCTTCCAAGCTCCGCTTGGGCCGCGAGCCATGGTACAGATGGTGTTCGCCTTCGTTGCGGTAGATCAATTCCGGGTCCAGGCGGTCGCGATAAGCGGCATCGCTGCCCGGCTCCATGATCCAATCGACAATGTCCAGGCCGAAGCCCGGATCGCGAAAGCCGGTTTTCTTGTCGAGGAAGGACTGGCCGGCTACGCCGCTTACATATCCCTTCTTGCGGATGGCCGCCGCCAGTTCCGGGGTCTCGATGTGGATGGATTGTTCATCTTCCGAGACTTGGCAGGCGCTCGGCGCGTCGGCCCCCAGAGACACCTTGCCGTCCGCAGCAACAGCCGATGGCACCAGGGCCCGCCGGATAGGCTCGACCCAGTGGTCCTGCCGCACGTCGTAAAGGACGAAATCGCCGTCGAACTGCCACCAGGCCCAACTCCACGCGCGTTTCTCGGCCTGCCGCGTCACGAAACTTGTCCAGCGCATGCGCGCGGCCATGTCCGCCCTGTCGTACACGCCAAACTCACCCAAATAGATCGGGCGATGGTGCTTCTGGGCCCAGGCCTGGGCCTTGTCGAAGTCCCTCAAAACGGCCTGCTGGTCCTTTTCCGTCCCGTCCCACGGCACGCCGGTCTTGTCTTGCAACCCGGCAAAGGCCGCGCCCTGGTGCGTGAACGGAAACGGGCTGTAATAATGGACGGTCACAATCAGGTTTCGATCCTGCTCGGGCAAGTCGAGCTTGTCCAGATCGTTGATGTTGTTCCACGACGTCGGACCCACGATCACCGTGCGGCGCGGGTTGGATTGCCGGATGATCCCCAGGGCCTCGCGGAGCAGCGGGTTCCATAGTGCCGGAGTGAGCTTCTTGTTCGGCTCGTTAAGGATCTCGAAGACCACGCCGTCTGGGGCGTCCTTGCAGTGTTCGGCGATCTGCCGCCAGACTGCCAGAAAGCGGTCCTTGTTGCGCGCCGGATCGTCGCCCATCGCCTGAAACTCGTGGAAGTCAAGGATCACCATCAGCCGGTTGGCCAGGGCCTGCTTGACTGCCCAGTCGAGCGTCGCGAACCAGGCGGCGCTGGGCTTGCAGTCCGGCCCCAGCTTGGCATCGCGGAAGGGGTGGAGGTTGACCCTGACGTGGTTGAACTCCGCCTCTCGGATCAAGCGGAAATGCTTCTCCTGGAAGTGGGCCTTCTGACGGTCCTTCCAGAGGGGGTCGTAGCCGATGACGTTCACGCCCCGGCCCAGACGTTGGTTCTGGGCAAATGGGTCAGGAGCTTGGGCACTGGCTGAGCGGCTGGCCCAGTAGAACGCTGCCATCCCAAAGACACACACAAAAGCGGCAACGGCAGCAGGCCGGCGCCGGACTAGACCACAAGTGATTTTCACGAATAAGTCCTCCTTGGTCTGCAAGATTTGCCGAACAGTCATTTCACTTTATCCTCCGTTCGGACGGGTTGGTGCCAGGGGCTCCAGGGCGATTCCAGACCCGAGTCGTTTTGTTGCCTGACGCGGAAGTAATAGGTCGTTGCCGCTGCGAGCCGCTCGCGCCCTGCAAGCGGGCCAACGAATTGCCCGGTCTCTATGCCGACTTTTATCCGCTGCGGCGCCGTGATCGCCTTAGACCGCCAGACCACGGTCTTACCGCTATCGTCGGCGGCGATCTCGACTTTGCAGTTCTGCTGCTTGCCGGGGCCGCGGTACGGCGTCTTGATGAGAACGGGGTTGCACGGACAAACCACCGGGCCAATCGGCCTGGTTGAAATGACGAAGTTGTCGATCCAGCGAGATTGAGTCACGGGCGAGCCCTTGTTCCAGTAGGTCTCCAGGAAGACGGCGTTGATGCCATGCCGATCGTAGCTTCCGCGCCAATCGAGGTTCTTGCGCTCGACCTCCAGCCGGCCGTCGATCCACAATTGGTTTAGGCCGTCGTGCTTGCCGGGTGTGTTTAGCTTGGCGCGGGACTCGACACAGACCCAGCGGCCCACCTCCTCCGTGCCGTGGAACTTGAACGTGGAGACCGGCTTGTTACCGAGCCAGTGGAGATTGGAGAAGTCGTTGTAGCGGGTGGTGACGACGCGGTCCCCACGCACGCCGCTGGCCGGGTCCAGGGTCAATGCCTCGCTGCTGCTCCAGACGTGGGCGATCATGGCCTGCGCCCAGTTTGCGGATACGATGCTCGTGGCCCGCGCGAGCTTGTCCGGCCCGCCGCCCGTCCAGTCCGGCTGGTGCTTGACGTAGATTCGCCAGTAGATGTCGTCGAAGTGCTTGCCTTTTTGCACGACTTTGCCGGTAGGGCTATCGCCGAAGAAGACCTTGCGGTTGCCCCGGCCTTGTTGTCCCTTCTCATAAAGACCGAGCATGGACCGGCCCTCGCCTCCAAATGCCTCCTGGGCATCCAATCCACCTTCCGATTCGGTATAGGGCTTGGCCGGCCCGTCAAAGTCGTCGTACCAGATGACCGCCGGGTCCGACTCGTGCGGCTGCGGTTTCGACATGACGACGCTGTCGATGCGCGGCGTCTGCGGCACGTCATCGGCCTTAGCGGCCTTAGCCGCTGTGAGCCAAACACAAAGGATTGCGAACACGGGCGATAGGATTCTCATTGGCTTGGTTACAGAATCATTCGTCGAGTAGCTTCACGCGGATGTTGCGGAAACGGACGTATTGCTTGGTGAAATCGCCGCCGCCGTGAACTTGCAACCCGATACCGCCCTTGTCGGGATGCCGTTTTTCGGTCTCGGTCCAGTCCATGAACTTGACGCCCTTGATCCAAGTGGTGATGTGCGGCGGGTTGCCCACGATGCGGGCGCGCAATTCGTTCCACTGGCCATGTTTCCAGAACTTCGGCCAGTCCTCGAGGGGCATGGGGAAGGGTACGGGAGTTTTCACGCCATTCATCTCGGTCACGAGCTTGATGTGGTCGGGCCGGTCCAGGAAGGTGAAGTTGCGCACATGCGGCTTGGCCCCCAGGCTGCCTTCGCCGTAGAGGCCCATCAGGTTGCCGCCGACGTGATAGTCGATCATCGCCTGGTAGCATGTGCCCTTCTCGTCGCAGCGCAGGAACAAGCCGCTGTCCGGACCGAAATCGTTGTTCATCTCCAGCACGATCTCGTAGTTGCCAAACTGCTCGTCGGTGAGGAAGATGCCGCCGTTGCCCGGGATGTCTTGGCTGCCGACGATGGCGCCGTTCTCAACCACCCATCGTCCGCCCGACTTGTTGCCGCTTGCGCGGCTATGGCCGGTCTGCGCGCTGGCGTGCCAGCCCTTGAGCGTCTTCCCGTCGAAAATGAGTTTCCAGCCAGCAGCCTTGTCCGCGGCAGGGCTATCGCCCCGGGGCGCGGCAGACGGAGGCGTCTGCGCCCACGAAAGAGCGACAGGGACCTGGATTGCGGCAAACAAACAGGCGAGGAAGGCGACGACGGAAAGGTTCTTTTTCATCATGGGTGTCAGTGGTAGGTTGGAGAGGTGGGAAGGGAATTCTAGTACCCAGCGACCATTATCCTGTTGGTTCGCGGCAAAATCAACAAAGTTGCTGAACACTAAGTGGTCAATTTCAGAAATAATGTCGGGGTTCCGTGCCCTCAGTCGCAGGGTGGTACCAGCGAGCGGGCAGCATGACGGGCACTGTGTATCCATGGTCGTGGTCGGCTTGGTCGACGAGCGCCGTCCCACCAATACGGGTACCAGATCGAGAGGAGTGGGAGAAATTGAAAAGGGTCCGGCCGAAATTTTCTATAAACCTAACGCGGCCCTCGTCAGCGCGCTGAACTTTGCGTCACGTTGGATGACGAACTTCCGCTCTTGCCGGCGCGGTATTTGCGACAACCGCCGCCGCACGCCCGAATTCTCGAGTACTCTAGTGCGGGGATTTTAGCGAATCGGGGCGCGGATCCCCTCACGGGCGCGCCGAGACCGTATGCATTTTTTGCAACAAAGTGTTGCACTTGCCGAATTGCCCCAAAGGGGTGAGTTCAAAAAAATTCCGCAGACCGCCGGGCATTAGCCGCTCTTCGACCTACCGGCCGAACTCGGCAAGGATGGCATGGCTCAAACCACGGCAACACTTCCGCTGGCCGAAATTTGGTAGGGAACGCCGGGGCACCAGCACAGCGGGTGCCCCGGCGTTCCCTACAATGCTAGCCAAACGACCCGCAAGTTGAACCATGCCGTACGGCTTTACGCACAAGCGAACACGGCCGGCCTTAAACTCTACCCATCTTGACAGGTCCTCTGCGGGGAATTATATATATAAGAACTGACTCGTCAGTCCCCGCCCCGTTGTCCACCATGACTAAACCCCTCACCAAAGTTCGAGCGGCGCCTCCCGCACGCCCCGAGGCCTGGCACAAGCGGCAGGAAGAGATCCTTGAGAAGGCGGCCGATCTGTTCGCCCAATATGGCTATTCAGATACTGACACGCAGTTTTTGGCGGATGAACTGCGGGTCGGCAAGGGAACGCTCTACCGTTATTTCCCCCACAAGGAGGATCTATTCCTCGCTGCCGTGGACCGGGTCATACGGCAACTACACGAGCGGGTCGACCGGGCCATGGCCGAGGTCCACGACCCGATGGATCGCATCCGCCGGGCCGTGTTTGCCCACATGGCGTTCTTTGCAGAGCACTCGCGCTACGTCGAGTTGCTGATCCAGGAACGGGCGCTTTTCAAGGACCGCCGCCAATCCACCTATTTTCAGCACCGCGACGCCTACGCCGAGCATTGGCGGGAGCTTTATCGCGGGTTGATCGCCGCGGGCCGCGTCCGCCCGATTCCCATCGAGCGAATCCGCGCGGTGATCACCGATTTGCTCTACGGCATCTTGTTCACCAACTACTTCACCGGCCGTCGCCAGGACCCGGTAGAGCAGACGGAAGACGTCTTGGACATCTTCTTCCACGGGATCCTCAGCGACGCGGAGCGCAAGCAATCGGAGACTGGCCAATTCGGTTGATTGACCGCCGTCGCGGTTGCGCGACGGCGCCCACCTGATCTATACCTACCTTTCGCCTACGTTGGCCAACCACGGAGTTTTGTAAAATGCGGATTCAAGTTCCTCCTTTCCTTGTTGGAGAAGGCAGGGTGAGCGGCGCCCCTGCGCCGGCCGGCGGCGTGAAATCCGGGACGGCCTTCCCGGCAGTCGGTCGTCTAATGGCATTGCTGTTTATCGGCCTCGCGGCCGGTGGCTGCGGCGGTGCAGCGCAGCAATCCGCAACCCCGCAAGTGCAGGAGGTCGAGGTCAGTCTGCCCGTCACGCGAGAAATCCGTGATTACGTGGACTTCACCGGCCGGACGGTGGGAATGAAGACCGTCGAGGTGCGAGCGCGGGTCAGCGGCTACCTGGAGAAGGTGTTCTTTCGTGAAGGGTTCGACGTCAAGGAAGGCGACGTGCTGTTGCTGATCGACCAGCGGACCTACCAGGCCGACTACGACCGAGCGGTCGCCAATCTGGCACAGGCCAAGGCCCACCTCGCCCGCTTGCAGGCCGATTTTCATAGGGCGGAGGAATTGATCAAGACGTCGGCCATTTCCAAGGCCGACTACGACCTGGCCATGGGCGACCGCAACGAAGCCACGGCCATGGTGGGCGTGGCCGAGGCCGCGGTGAACACCTCCAAACTCAACCTGGACTTCACCAAGGTCCTGTCCCCGGTCAGTGGCCGCATCAGCCGGCAGAACATCGATCCGGGCAACATGGTCGTGGCCGACACCACGATCCTCACCTCGGTGGTTTCCTTGGACCCGATCTACGCCTACTTCGACGTCGACGAGGCGACCATACTGCGGTTTCGCCGCTTGATGGAGGCCGGGAAGGTGAAATCCGCCCGCGAGGCGAAGTTGCCCGTGTTGATGGGCCTGGCCGACGAGGACGGCAAGTACCCGCACGAGGGCACGATCAATTTCGTCGACAACCAACTCGACCCCTCGACCGGCACGTTGCGGCTGCGTGGAGTGTTCGACAATAAGAAATTGTTTTTCTCTCCTGGCATGTTTGTGCGGATCCGGGTGCCTATCGGCCCGACACACCCGGCGCTCCTGGCCACGGAGCGGGCCATCGGTTCCGATCAGGACAAGAAGTTTCTCTACGTGCTCAACGCGAAGAACGAGGTCGTCTACCGCGAGGTGCAGATCGGCGCTTTCCAGGACGGTCTGCGGGTGATCGAAGGCGGGCTGGCCCCGACCGAGCGGTTCATCGTCAACGGCCTGCAACGCGTCAAGCCAGGCGACGCCGTCGAGCCGAAGCTCGTGCAGTCTTTCTCTCCGGGGGACGCCGAGGGGAAGGCCAAGGCGCTGGTGATCCAGGAGGGCAAGAACTCGTCGGTTGTCGCCCACGATTCCCCGCGGCCTGCGGGCGAGAATCGCGGCAAGGAGAAGTTGCCTTAACTTACTCAAACTTTCTGACGTAAACTACTAGCCTTTGCGGACACCATGTTTTCCCGGTTCTTCATCGATCGCCCGATCTTCGCCACCGTGTTGTCGATTGTGATCACGTTGGCCGGCGTGCTGGCGATGCGGAACCTGCCCTTGGCCCAGTATCCGCAGGTCACGCCGCCCACGGTGCAGGTCAGTTGCACCTATCCCGGCGCCAGCGCCCAGGTGGTGGCCGAGACGGTGGCGTCGCCCATCGAGCAGCAGGTCAACGGCGTGGAGCGGATGCACTACATGGAGTCGTCGTCGGCCAACGATGGCTCCTATAATCTCTCGGTGACCTTCGAGCAGGGCATGGACCTGAACCTGGCCCAGGTGCTGGTGCAGAACCGCGTGAACCTAGCCTTGCCCATGCTGCCGGACGTCATCAAGCAGACCGGCGTGACGACGCGGAAGCGGGTGCCCGACATCCTC
>CAZTPX010000106.1:0-33414 GCA_964615095.1 uncultured Planctomycetaceae bacterium
GGCTGCTCGATGGCCGACATGGCCGCCATCGAGCAGGTGGAAGACTGCTGGGAGCAACTCGCCGAAGTGATCGACGTCGAGGAGGTCATGCCAGTCACCTACGTGAACTCGGCGGCCAGTCTCAAGGCCTTCTGCGGCCGACACGGGGGGATCGTCTGCACGTCGTCCAACGCCCGGGCCGTTCTGGAATGGTCGTTTCAGCGACGGCGGCGGGTGCTCTTTTTTCCGGATCAGCACCTAGGCCGCAACACGGCCCTAAAGATGGGCGTGCCGTTGGCCGAAATGCCCGTCTGGGACCCGCGCCAGAGCGAACTGGGTGGCAACGACCGGGCATCGATCCAGGCCAGCCGCGTGCTCTTGTGGAAGGGCCATTGCAGCGTCCACCAGATGTTTCAGCCGCAGCACGTGGCCCAGTTCCGCGCCAAGTATCCCGGCATCAAGATCCTCGTCCATCCCGAGTGCATGATGGAAGTGGTCGAGCAGGCCGACGTGATCGGCTCGACCAACCGCATCATTCAAGCGGTCGAACAGGCGCCGCCGGGCAGCAAGTGGGCCATCGGTACGGAGTTGCACCTGGTGCAACGCTTGAAGCACGAGCACCCCGAGCAAGAGATCCATTTTCTCTCACCGATGGTCTGCATGTGCGCGACGATGTACCGCATCGACCTGCCGCACCTCTGCTGGTCGTTGGAGAACCTTGCCGCCGACACGCCCGTGAACGTTGTGCGGGTCGACGAGGAAACGGCCGCTTTCGCGGTAAAGTCGTTGCAGAGGATGCTGGAGGTGAAGTGAGAATTACAAGTAGGGTGGGACCAGATCCGGCGTACCCGCGCAGCGCGTAGCCCGAAGCTGGTCCCACGCTACGGCCTTTGAAGGGAACGTCCGTATGTTGTCAATGTTTCGTATTCGGTGGTCGGTCATTCTCGTTCTCATCGCGCTCGTTACCGCAGTTGCGGGTGCGGCCGACCGGCCGGCTGCGGAAGTTGTCGAGGTGACGAAGACCTTCGACAACGCGCCCTTCTCCTACCGCATCGCGCCCAGCGCCAAGGGCGACACGTTCCAGGTTTTCCACCTGAGCTATCCCTCGCCGGTACGCACATCCCTGGAGCCGAACAACACGGTTCCTGCGGAGTTGTACATGCCCCGGGGTGCTACGGCCGGTGGTCCGCGGCGGCCGGCCGTGATCTGCCTGCACATCATGGACGGGAACGTGGAACTGGTCAAGATCGCCTGTTCCGCCCTGGCCGCTCGCGGCATCCCTGCCCTTTGGTTCAACCTGCCCTACTATGGCCCGCGCAGCCCGGCGGGCGGCAGGAACGCCGTGGCGGCCGATCCGGCCCTGTTCGTGACAGCGATGTCTCAGTCCGTGGCGGACGTTCGCAGGACCGTCGACGTGTTGGCATCGCGACCGGAGATCGACCCGCAACGCATCGGCGTCATGGGGATCAGCATGGGCGGGATCCTGGCTGCCGTCGCCGCCGAGAGCGAGCCCCGCATCGCCCGTGCCGTCTTGATCCTTTCCGGCGGCGACCTTCTGCCGGTGATCGAGCAGGCCAACGAAACCCGGGGCCTGCGCGACATGCTCCACCGCCTGCCGCCGCGGCAGCGAGCGGAAATCGAGCGCGCGATCCAAGATGCTGATCCGCTCTGTCACGCCGAACGATTGCGGGCTCGCGCCCAATCCGGCAAGGTCCTGATGATCAATGCCGCCCGCGACGAGGTCGTGCCGCGGGCATGCACGGAGAAACTCGCCACTGCCTTGGGCATCGGCGAGCGCGTCCATTGGCTCGACGGGCTGGGACATTACACGGCCATGGCCGCCCTGCCGGGGACCCTGCAAGCCACGGCCGATTTCTTCGCCCTGGATCTGCCGCCCGGCGTAACTCCGCCCGCGCCGGCCGTCGGCGCTCGCTCGCCGCAGGCGACTGTCGCCAGACTGCTCCAGCAGGCCGGTGATTTGCTGACCGCCGAACCCAAAAAGGGCTGCTGCCACATTGTATCGCTCAAGGTGTTGGCGACCGGTAAAGACGGCAAGAACATCGCGGCCGTGGTGCGACTCGTCCGAGGCCCGAAACCGAAATTCGACCTCTCTTGCCAACTGCCCAGCCTAGGCGAGGCATCCGCGGGTTGCGGTGCCTATCCCTGGATGGCCGCCGGGCAGCGCGTCGTATTCAAAGGTTGTGGTACAGGCGTCCCGCCTGCCCGTAACCCGGACGGCAACGCCGTTCCTGCCGATCCCTTGGCATACGCGGAGCCGAAGCAACTTGTGAAGCTTCGCGTGCTTTCCGGGGCGCTGGCCAGCGTGGCCATGGCGCCGGACATCTTGGACCGCTGGGTGACGATCACCGATGACTCGGCCGACAACGCGCTGGCCATCCGCATCGTCCGCAAGGACCGTCCGCAAGACTACGTTCGAATTGAGTTCGAACAGAATTGGTCAACGCCCCACAGTGCTGTTTTCGCCGTGGAGGGCATACACGGCACGGTAACCTTCTACGGCTGGTTATTGAACGCGCCCGCCCACGATTCGATGTTTCAGGAGCCTGCCGGCTTGCCCGTGAAGGAGGTGGCTGCGGTGGACCTGGCGCGGATGTTCTCGGCAGCGGTGGATTTTGCCGGTGAAACATTCGACAAGCCGTCGCAAGCGCCGGCGGGCCGGGAGATCCGCGTGGTGGCCAAGGACCCGGCGGGGCACGGTATCCGCTGCCAGGCGCAAGGCAAGACGATCTTGATGGTGGACGGCACGCCGCAGCAGATGGGGACGGCCCAGGGCACGCTGCTGCGCGACCCGATCGACAAATTATGCGAGCACGTACTGTACATGGTCGGTGCGGGCGACAGCCTGCACACCGGCACGTGGTCCTTCGACCGCTTCGCCGAGATCGAGCGGCGCGTGCGGCCGCACTTGCCCCAGCGCTATTTCGACGAGTGCGATGCCCTGGCCCGCGCGGCGGGGATCTCGACCCGCGACGGCCGCGCGGCCAACTTGTTCCCGGAACGCTTCCATTGCAGCGGCGTGGCGGTCTGCGGCAAGGCGACTATCGACGGCAAGGTCTTGCACGCCCGCGTGCTGGACTACATGCGCGACATCCGCCTGCAGGATGCGGCCGTCGTGCAGGTTTTCATGCCCCAAGGGCGCAACGCCTGGGTCAGCCAGGGCTATGCCGGATTCATCGGCACGGTCACGGCCATGAACGCCAAGGGCCTGGCCATCGGCGAAATGGGCGGGCGCGGCGAGGGCGACTGGGACGGCATGCCCATGAGCTTCCTGCTCCGCGACGTCATGGAACGGGCCTCCACCGTGGAAGAGGGCCTGGAAATCCTCCGCCGCACGCCCCGCACGTGCGAATACTATTACATCCTCAGCGACAAGTCGCGGGCGATGGCCGCCGTGCATTGCGATGCGCGGCAAATGACCGTCTTGCGCCCCGGGGAACAGCATCCGCGCTTGCCGCACGTGCCGGACGATTCGGTGCTCATTTCCGCGGGCAGCCGGGCCGAGGCGCTGAGCAGCCGGCTGCAATCGCATTACGGCAAGATCGATCCGACCGCGCTGATGGAGATCATCAAGCGGCCGGTGGCGATGAACGGCAACCTTCACGACGCGATCTTCCGCCCCGAGACGCTCGATTTCTGGGTCGCCGACGCCGGGCGCACGACACCGGCCTGCGACGAGCCATACGCGCATTTTAATTTGGCGGAACTCTTGCGTTCTTATCGGCTCTTGGTAGGATCTTCGGTCGAGTAGGGCAAGGATTCCTGCCACCGCTGTTTCCATGTTATGGGAGAATTGTGCATCCATATCGTGTATTGAGGTGGCTCAAGGGGCTCCGAGTAAAACGGCTCAAGGATCGTTTTCAAAAGTGGAAGGAGGCAACGTGTGAAGGACAGGTCACCTGCTACCGCGGTCTTTACTCGTATCCGCGAAATTCTTGAATCCGCGCGGGCCAATATCGCTCGATCGGTCAACACGACCCAAGTCGTTGCCAATTGGCTGGTCGGACGAGAAATTGTTGAAGAAGAGCAGAAGGGGCAAGGCCGAGCGGAATATGGGGACGAGTTACTCAAAAGCCTGTCGCGACAACTAAACAACGAGTATGGGCGCGGGTTTTCGGTATCATCGCTGCAATATATGCGGGCGTTTTTTCAAACTTACCCTGCGCTGCTTGAAAAACAACACGCACTGCGTGTTGAATCACTCCACCCGGCGAGAAAAGAAGCCGCTGCAACTCGTCTAGTGGGCAAGACTGCGATTCCCCACTCGCTGCTCGAGGAATTTACTTCCACAAGACGCATTAAGTCCACGCCAACTGGAAACGCGGCGCATAGCGAACCCTGGCAACCGGGCGAGCTTCATTCCAGCCTCTCGTGGTCGCACTACCGAACGCTCCTCCGAGTGGACAAACTCGCGGCTCGCGCGTTTTATGAGATTGAGGCTGTTGATAACCACTGGTCAGCCCGGGAGTTGGAACGGCAAATTAACAGCCTGCTATACGAGTGACTGGCCTTGAGCAAGGACAAGAAAGGACTGATGAGATTGGCAACTCGAGGGCAGGAAATCGCCAAGCCTATCGATATTTTCAAAGATCCAGTCGTCATCGAATTTGTGGGACTGCCGGAATCGCCGCGACTGGTGGAATCGGAACTTGAGGTGGCCTTGCTTGACAACCTCCAAGCCTTCTTGCTGGAATTGGGTAAAGGCTTTGCCTTTGTCGCCCGACAGCAGCGGCTGACGTTGGACGGCGACCACTTCTACATCGACCTCGTGTTCTATCACACGATCCTCAAGTGTTTCGTTCTGATTGACCTAAAAACCGGCAAGTTAACCCACCAAGACTTGGGGCAACTTCAATTATACGTGAATTACTATGACCGAGAGTGCCGTACGGAGGGCGACAATCCAACGTTGGGCCTGATCCTCTGTACCGACAAGAACGACGCAGTGGTAAAATACACGCTGGGACGAAATCAGTCAAAGAAGATATTTGCCAGCCGCTACAAGCTGTACCTGCCCAGCGAGGAGGAACTCCGTGAAGAACTCTGCCGAGAGGTGCGACAATTGCCGTCCCGCAAATCGGCGCGTCCCGCAGGCAGGAAAGCGAAGAAGTCATGAATCGTCATTTTGTTTCATCCACAATGGCAATTGGAGTTACTGACATGCCCGAACTTCTCTTCAATGAAGCCAAGATCTGGCAAACCTACAAGCAAAACCTGCAGCAGGCAAAAGACAAACTTGCCGAGTTGGAGGTCTTCTGTAACCATGCTCCCCGTTTCGCTGGTCTTGGCGGCTGGATCTTTGAGCAAACGATCCAATTCTGTCTTCGGAAGGAACTGGAATCACTGCATATTCACGTTGAGTTCCGAGAGCAGATTCCATTGATTCAGCGAGCAAAAGCTGACTTGGGTGTCGGAAATCTCGCGATTGAAATCAAATCGGCTGGCCTATTCGGCAAGCATGAGGCCGAACGCTATGGCGAGTACAAGAAGGCCGCAGCAGCCAAGGGATTGGAGTATTTGTTCGTCACATCGGGCGAATCGTGTGACTCTTATCGCCAAGGAATCATCACCGCAGTCGGCCTCGACAATGTTTTCTTCTTGGACGATCCGAAAGACTGGGGAAGATTGGTGGCGAGGGTGGTAACGGCACTGAACCATAAGAAATGAGCGCTCAAGGGACTCGTGTTACTCGGCCCACCCTACAAGTATTACCCCGGCATGGAAGATCCTCGCACCAACCCGAAGCGCAAGCGAGGGTTCCTCGCTTGCGCTTCGGGTTGGTATTGATCGACTTTGTTGCCGGGGTAATACAATTGTTTCCGCGACAGAAACGAAGATCATCCCATTGCTTATTTGTCGTCCGGCAGCGATGCCGTCCACGTGTTGGCTGTGAGTGGCCGCGGATTGTTGTACCCGCCGCTGGTAACCACGAGGCGTCCGGAAACGATGGCTGCCACTGGGGCGAGCACCTTCTCGGGCATAGCACCAAGGACGCGCCATGCATTCGCTTGGGGATCGTACTGCAGCAAGTCGCCCACGACGTTGCGCGGCGGCTGGGAACTGTTGCACCGTCCGCCGACGACCAAGATCTTTCCTTGATAGACGATCGTGCTCCCCTCGAAATGGCTGCGCCCGTCGGGGAGGTTGGCGATCTCGCTCCATATTTTCGTGGCCGGGTCATAGCAGTGGCAGGATTTCAGGTCGATTTGCGTGATGTCGTGGCCATGATCGCCACCCAGCGCATAGATCTTGCCATCCAGCACCGCCGCACTTACATGGCCGCGCGGGACGGGCAAATCCGCTTCACGCTGCCAGGCTTTCCCCCCTGCGAGCGACAGGCTCCAGTGATCGCCGGCACACGTGTCGCGATCGGTCTTGTAGCCGCCAAAGTAGTGCAATTGGTTGCCTGCGATCGCCAAGCCGCCCCCTGCGCGCGGTGCCGGCAACGGCGGACCGGCGGTCCAGGTGTCCGTGGGAACGTTGTACTTCCACACCTCCGCCGTGACCGGCCCGGGATGTCTTCCTTTGAAACCGCCCGCCAGCCAAACACTGCTCCCGTCGACGACCGCATTGAGATGTGTGAGCCGCGTCGGCATGTCTTTCTTCCGCGTCCACGAGTCGCGCGCCGGATCATAGACATCGAGTTCTTGGGACGCATCCAGATCCTCGGTAAATCCGCCGAACAAGTAGATCTTGCCGTCGATGACGGCGGCCGGCGACTCGACGCGGGTAAAAGGAGACGGGGCAGCCTTCTTCCAATCGAGCGTTGCCCAGGAAGCAACTTTGCCGCTCGATTGCGCGGCAGCGGGCCGCTCGATCCCCGCCACCACGAGGACACTCAAGGCGATGGCGACGAATAATGTGCGAGGCGCGCATAACATGTTGGTGAACTCCTTGGATCTTGTCAAATGCGTTCGAACGTTGTCAAGGCACACGCCTGAAAATACAACCGACATGCGCTAGTGTAATCCAGTGGCGGTGTGCGGGCAAGTTCCACCCAAGTTGTGCTGGGGCTTGACAAACTGCGCGTTGCCGGTCAATATCCAATCGTGTAAGTATTTGAATGGACCCCTGCCAGCTTGTCTGGCAGGTGAAGTAGTTTTTTGAGCGAAGGGAGGAGCCTTTCGGAGATTCCTCGACCCCTGCCACCTTGTGTGGCAGGTGAAGGAGTCTTGTCGGCGATTAGGCGGGGCTCGCCGAAAGACTCGTTCACCTGCCAGACAAGCTGGCAGGGGTCATCCACCTCACTACGCTAAAATGTTATCCAATCGTCAGCCTGCTGCCTAAGGTTTGCGCAGGCATGACAAGGAGATTCCTGGAGACGCTTTCCCGACCGAGGTTGCCATGTATTCCCGAATCATATCGTGGTTAGTCGTTCTGTTGTTGGCGTGCGTTCTGGCCGCGCCGGCAGAGGCCCAGCGTCCCGTGCCGGTGGGCAAGGGATCCTATGCCGACGGCCCCACGCCGCAGATGGGCTTCAAGATGCAGGAGTTCAACGCCCGCCCCCTGTACCTGGTCCATGAGGATGATCGCCCCATCCCGACCAACCAATGGTGGACGGACCTCATCGCCAGCAAGTTTGCCCGATCGTTGTGGGCCTTTCCCCTGAAGGTCGACACCAGCGAGCGGGGCATCGACCTGTTCTTTCCCACCCGCTGGGCCGACAGTGGCAACGACCCGGTGAGCGAGTATCCACTGACGGTCGGCGGCAAGGGCTTCCGGCCGGCCGATGCGCGGGCCAAGCAATGGTCCGACTGGGGTGTGGTCTTCCGCCTGGGCGAGTCGCCGAGCAAATACTTCGACGTGACCCTCGTTCGCGGCGCGCCGTGCGCGTGGATCGAGTTCACGGGCGTGCAGCCGGAACTGCGGCTGGCGGCGGGCGCGGCGGGCAGGTTCTTTGGCCGGCGGGGAAATCCGCTCGCGCTGCCCGCCGCCGTCGATTGCCTGGGCATCGAATCCACCGGCCGCTGCTACGGCGTCTTCGCGCCCGACGGAACGCGATTCCTGGCCGACGGAAACGCCTTGGAAGTGGCGTTCTCGGGCCGAGCCCATTACCTTGTCGTCTGCCCCCTGCCGTCCCGCGCCGACCTGGAGTACTGCTATCGCTATGCCTTCGCCATCCCTCGCGACACGAAAATCTCCTGGAAGTACGAGCCTGCCAAGGGCGCCGTCACCACCCGCTGGGCCGTGACCACGGAACTGCTCAAGGGCAGCGAGCCGCGGGTGATCCAGGGCTGGCTGCCGCACCACTACCGCAACACGGCCAACGATCTTGCATTCAACAAGCTGGAGTACCTCAGTCCCCGCGGCAAGCTCCGCTGCGCCGTGGGCAACGAGTTCACTATCACGTTTCCCTTCTCCGGCATCGTGCCCAATCTGCCGGCCCCCAAGGCGTCGGGCGGGAAGAACCCTTACGATCCAGCGCGGATGCGAACCTACCTGCAAATGCTGGCGGAAAGGGCCAAGTACGGCGACGATACCTATTGGGGCGGCAAGGACATCCTGCGGTTCGGACAGGACGCCTTGATGGCCCAGCAGACGGGCGATCCGACGTACAGCGTGTTTGGCCGGCACCTCCGCGCGGCGATGATCGATTGGTGTACCTACACGCCCGGCGAGCAGTCGCATTATTTCGTCCGCTACCCGCGCTGGAAGGCCCTGGTGGGCGTCAAGCCGAGCTACGGGTCGGAGGCCTTCAACGACCACCACTTCCATTACGGCTATTTCACTTGGGCCGCCGCCTTGCTGGGCATGCATGACCGCTCGTTCTTGGCAGGCTACGGCGAGATGGCGCGGCTGGTGGCCAAGGAATACGCCAACTGGGATCGGCAAGATAAGCGTTTCCCCTTCCTGCGGACCTTCGACGTATGGGAGGGCCACTCCTGGGCCGGCGGGACCAGCTCGCCCGGCGGTAACAACCAGGAATCGTCGTCCGAGGCCGTGCAGGGCTGGGCCGGTCTGATCTTCCTGGGCGAGGCCCTGGGCGACAAGGAAATGACCGCCGCCGGCGTGGCGGGCTACGCCATGGAAACCCGCGCCACCTTGGAGTACTGGTTCAATGTCGGCGGCGGCGTTTTCCCGCCGCAGTGGAAGCATCCGGTGACGGGCATGGTCTGGAGTGGCGGCAAGGTCTACGGCACGTACTTCACCGGCGATCCGGCCTGGATCTATGGCATCCAGTGGTTGCCCGCCTCGCCGGCCCTGTCGTACCTGGTCCGCGACCCGGCCTTCGCGCGGCGGTGCTACGACAACATGGTCCAGGACTTCCAGACCAAGGAGAAGAAGCCGGCCACGATCAAGCAATTCGGGCCGGCCTTGGGTAGCGTGATGTTGGGCTACGTGTTGATGTTCGATCCGGCCTGGGCCGCCGCGCAGTTGGACGCCTTGTGGCTCGAGCCGGGAGATAAGGTGGCCCACGAGGCGGCGGAGATGGCCATCATGTACTACATGGCTCACGCGACCCGCGCCCTGGGCCGCGTCGATTGGACCTGTTACACGAGTTTGCCCACATCGATGGTGTATATCCAGCCCGCCACCAAGACGCGATCTTACGTTGTGTGGAACCCGCGCCCGACGCCGCAGTCCGTGGACGTCTACGATCGCGGCAAGCTCATCGGCCGCCTGGTCGCCCCGCCGCAGGCCTTGACCCGTATCGCCACACTATCGCCGGCCGGCGAGTCTCAGGGCGCTGGCACGGAGAAGTCGGAGGAGAGCGAAAAGTGAAGTGGCTCTTCCGCTTTTTGGCGCAAACGCCTGCTGGAGTCCCGCCTTCAGGCGGAATCGAGCGGAATTCCGCCTGTAGGCGGGACTCCAGCGCAGTCGCCCGTCTGGTCTGCACCTAAACGCGGAAGAGCCAGTGAAGATTATTCGACGCGCAAGGGTACGATGGTCAAACGATAATACTTCGGGTCGTTCCAATCGCCGGCAGTCATGACGAACAGGCGGCGGCCATCCTCGCTGGTGAACTTGGGGCAGAGCTGCGGCGAATAGTAGCCCTGCGGGTTGGATGCATACGTGGAAATTTTCGTCCATGGTCCCCAAGGCTTCGGGGCTTTGTAGAAATCCCAGTTCGTCGTGTGGCAGGCGTCTTTGATCTTGCCTCCTCCGGCCGGATAGTACCAGCCAATCATGATATAGCGCTGCAGCGCGGGCACGTAGACCGCGCCGTTCATGCCCAGCTTGCCCGGTGCATCGAGCACGAGCTTCGCCCCGGCCATGTCGGCTGTCCAGGCCGAGTCCTGTATGCCATCGCCGCCCCGGTAATACTGCCAGTCCGCCGCGCTGAGCTTGCCGATTCGCGCGCGTGCCACGCGACCCAGAATCAGATTGTTGCCGTTGTCCCAAAAGCCGTCGTTGGAAACGGCGTAAACGTAGCGGTCGGCGTTGTCCACCGCGGCCTGCCCGTCTCGTCCATACGCGATGAAATAGGGCGTGGCGAAACGGCTGCCGGGGAACATGGGCCGGTCGTAGTTCTCTTTGGCCGAGCGGGTCCACGTCTTGCCGAAGTCGTGGGACTTGATAATGCTGGCGTTGGAAGCCGGCTGGCGCCGCTGCGGATCGCCGGAATCCTCGCCGTACTTGTGCCGCGCGACAACCCAGTAGATCGTCCCATCCAGGCAACAACAACCACTCGATTTCCAGGTGCAGCCGTCGGGGCCTTTTTGCCCTCCCTTGCCATAGTCGTTCATGGGGTTGACCGTGATGCCGCTGAGCTTCCCGACATCGTCGCCGGTGATCTTGTTGAAGGCGATATTGGAACTCGCGGCCGCATGGAATCCCCCCGTGTCGTCCGAGGGCGAGTAGACCGTGCCGTCGGCCGCCCATGCGGCCACCCAGGTATCGCCCGCGTTGTCGGCCAGGGGGATAGGTTTTTCGACGCGAATCACCAACGGCTTGGCGGCCTTAGCCGCGGAAACGGTGGAAACCAATAGTACCATCAGCAGACAACACAACACGCGCCGGTGCATGGAAAGCCCCTTCTTGGATTCAGCTAGAGATATGGACTCTGAAGCTCAGTGTAATCAGCCGTCGGCGCGCAGGCAAGCTACACGTTAAGCTTACCGAGTGCGTTGCGAAACCCCACGGGGCTCGTCGCGGTTGGTGAGGTTGAAAAGCTAACGCACCATGCGTTTTCCCTACCTTCAGTTCCGCAACTCGCCCTGCAGCGGCATTTCCAGGAAACCCACGAGTTTTCGCGCGGCCTTGGGAAGCTGCAACTTGCTCATAGCCACAATCTCGATCTGGCGGATCCGTTCCTTGCTGACGCCGAACATTTGTCCCACCTCTTCGAGACTGTGCGTCGTGCCGTCGGCCAGCCCAAAGCGGAGGCGAATGATCATGCGCTCGCGATAACTCAACTTGCGCAGGACCTCCGCAATCCGCGACTTCAGCAGGTCGCGGTTGGTGTTGTGCAGCGGATCGTCTTCGCGGTGGTCTTTCAAGAGCTTGCCGAGATGATAATTGTCCTGCCGCTGGCTAAGCGGCTGGTCTAGCGAAAGCGGCGTCAGGCCCATCCGCATGGTAAAGTGGGCTTCGCCCGCCGAAAGCCCCGCCGCCGCCGCGGTGTCCTCGATGGCAGGCGCGCAACCACGGTCTTGCAACAGGCGCGTGGCCGTCGTCTGCACCATCGCCAGGCGGCTGCGCATGCCGGCCGGCAGGCGAATCATCCGCCCTTCGTGGGCGATGGCCCGCGTTATCCCTTGGCGAATCCACCAGGTGGCATAGGTGGAGAACTTGTAGCCGCGGGTGTGATCGAAGCGATCGACCGCCCGCATCAGGCCGGCGTTGCCTTCCTGGATCAGGTCCGAGAAGGCCATGCCGCTGTTGGCGTAGCGTTTGGCGATGGAAACGGTCAGGCGGAGATTGGCCGTCGATAGTTCCGACCGCGCCGCCTCGTATTCTTTCCGCATGCGGGCAAGGCGGCGCACGCGGCGGCAGAGCGCGGAGGGCGTGTCCAGCGCGGCCCGCATGAGTTGCGCGATTTCCTGTTCAAGCTTGCCCGCGCGGCGGTGCAAACGCGGGTTGGCCCGGACCTGCGTCAATTCATGGTTCAGGCCGTCGAGCTGCAGCGACGTCTGTCGCAGCGACTCCAGCACCGGCAGCAGGTACCGCCTGCGGATAGTGACTGGTTCTAGCAATGCAACCGCCTTGGCCCGCCGCCGAATCAACCGCCGCATCGCCGACCAGCGATCATGCAACGGTTGCTGTCTTTCAATGGCCAGGGCGAAGTCGCTGCGGTTCCTGGCCAATAGCCTTTTAAGCTTGGCCATCGCGGGCTGGAGATATTCCAGAACGCGGCGTTTTTCGCTGACCCCGGGCTTGGCCAGTTCGATGAGCGTATCGACGCGCAGGGTCTCTTGGCAAACCGGCTGCAGGAGGGCTACGATGGCCTGTAGGCCATGCCCCGTGGCCAGGACTTCTTGATAGAGCCGCTTGCGGGCCGCATCAAGACGTTGCGCTAAAGCAACTTCCTCAGGGTGGGTGAGCAAGGGGATGCGGCTGATGTCGACGAGATAGCTTTGCAGCGCACCTGCGTCGCCCTTCAATATTGCCGTTTGATTATTCGGACGGTATGTGGTGAGCCTCATATTAGATAGTTGCCGCCGACGACTGCATCGTTCGCCGGCGGCGTCTGGAATCCCGGGTGAAATGGAGGCCTCCCTCTCTTTGGCAGAGTGAAGTATATGGCGCTAAGCAGGCTGTCGGGCAACCCCCCCATGAGCATTTTTCCACCGAATTGCCTGCGCACGAAGACCACGGCCACGTCATCTTCGTAAACGGCCTTGAACGGCGTGTCCAGCCGCAGGAGCAGGGTGAGAGGCACCTTGCGGGGAAGAATGAGCAAGCGAGCGGCGGCCAGCGCCGGGTCGGATTGCCAGCCCGCGTCGCCGCGCTGGATTTCCAGGCAATGGATGACGCGACGAGTGCCGTAGATCACCGTGCAACCGTCGAACGATACCGGGTGTTTGGGAAGGTAGTAGATCAAATAGCCGCCCCAACTGTAAGTGTTATACAGGGGGCCGTCGTAAGCGGCTTGCGGAGGGCATTCACCTTTGCAGTTCTTTCACGATACTGGTCGTGGCGATGAGGTAGACCTCGATCATGTCCTCCTTAGCCGCGCTCAGACCGGCGTCACCCGCCGCCGCAAAGGTGATCGAGCCTACAACCACCGGCTTGCCCAAGGGAACGCGGAGCGTCGTGCCGATCTGCTGCGTGGGTACAACCGGCAAATCGACGGGGCAGGAAGCCGAACCGCCAGGCACGGTATGCGTTCGCAGCGTGGGCACGGCCGGCGAAGGCGCGGTTGTCGGTACGTTGCGAGGCAGGTTTTGTCCCGGCGGCAGCATTCCCGACCCTGGCATTCCGGACGTTGGTAGTCCCGGCCCTGGCATTCCGGGCATTGGCAGGAATCCCCCGGGAACTCCGCCTCCGGCCGGCGCTGCAAACGGCGGATTGTTGCCCACGCCAGCCACAACCTGCCTGTCCGCGGGCCAGGCAGACCCGATGATCGCCGGCGGGCGTGATTTTTCCCAGCGGGCAATCAGGCTTTGAATGTCCAGCATGGCCGTCTTCGTGCCGGGTACGAAGGTCGGCCGCACCTGCGCCGCCACGCCCACGTTCGGCATGCTGATAATGGGCTGATAGCCGACCGCATCGCCAATCACGGGAATGGTGCCGACGATCGTCGCGCGGAGGTCGCCGACGGAAACGGCGGTCGTAAGCCCAGTGATGCAAGTGACCCGCCCGTGAAAGCCGGGCACTTCCGCGGCGATCTGCCGCAGGCACTTCCCATCGACCGCCAGCGGCACTTGCCCCTCGGACGGCTTGTCATGGCCGGCCAGCAGGCGGTCGCGCTGCTTGGCGTTGAGCCAGAGCCAATGGAGTTCGACCGAGAGGGTCGGTCTTGCCCGCCGGGCGGCGCGGAGTTGGGCAAGCAGATCCTCGATCTGCATATGGACTTCCCGCGTTTGCGTGACAATCAGCATGCCATCGTAATGGCTGATCGGACCTGGACCACCGTTGTCCGACCAGGTCTTCGTCGCAACGGTGCTGGTGATCAAGTCTTCGATGGGTTTGAGGTCATAGAGACCGCCCTGCGCGCGATAATTCACGGGCATGCCGCCTCCCATGCCGCCTCCCATGCCGCCTCCCATGCCGCCAGCCACGCCCCAAGGCTGGGCCGTGGTTGAGTTATCCGCTGCGGCCTTTCCGAACAGCGGGTTTTGCAGTTCGTAGTCCTTGGGCATGGTCACCAGGTCGGACACGTCGTACAACTTCGTATACTGGTAAGTCTCGTCAGTGTCAGCCTTGGTTGCCGAGGTGATCGTGAGCACGTCGTGATGAATGGCCCATTTGAGTTGAAGCTCTTCGAGCATGATCTCTAAGGCCGAACGCAAAGGGATGCCGGAGAGCCCGCAGGTGATCTGCGTGCTATCGTCCACGCCGGCCTCCTTCAGCGCCGGCTTATCGAGCCGAATGGGAATGTGGTGCAAGTCGCTGAGATAATCGACCACGTCCTTCAATGGCGTTTCCACAAACTCGAAGGTAGTCTTTTGCCGCAGCGCCTTGAGGATGGCCTTCTCGCCGCCCTGAAACAGGGGCCGGGAATTCGGCTTCGTCGCCTTGACCTTCGGCTTGGCAATTTCGACTTTGGGCTTTGCCTGCACCGGCTTTGCTTCATGGGGCTTGAGGCTCTCCGCCGGCGGCTTGTCGGGTTTGGGTGTGTCAGGCCGTGCCACGTCAGGGCCAAACGGGTTGTCGTCATCGTCCAGCAACTTCGGCCCGGGCCTCGCGGCTGCTTTTTTGGGCGGTTCGCCACCTGGCGCCTTTGCAGCAAACATCAATCCGGACAACACGGTCAAGAAGACACCCAGCACCACTAATCTGCGAGACATGGCAAACCTCCTCTTTCGGTAGATAGGAAAAGACGTTGCGGCCTCCTCCGCCGCGGTGTTCCGGCCGCAGCCAAGAGTGAAGCCCCGACGCCCCTATTATGCCTCGCCGAGTAATGATTGTAAAGCTGGTGTTTATCAGCCCTCAGCCCGCCTCTTGGAACGAGGCGATGGCCTCGGCCTGGTCCTCGTGAATTTCAAACATGCGGTCGAGGTTGCAAATGCGGAAAACGTCGCGAATTTCCTGCCGCAGATTGCATAACCGCAGCGCCACCTTGCTCTGTTTGACCTTGCGGTTCAACGACATCAGCTTCCCAATCGTGGCGCTGGAAAGGAACTCCACAGGCGAAAAATCGAGGACCAGCTTCGAACAGTTGTTTTTTGCTTCCAAGACGTGGTAAAGCTGTTGGCCGAGGTCCTCGATTTCCATCGGATTGGTGACCCGCGAATCGAGGAAGCGAACGATGGTCACATCGCCGATTTCCTGAACTGCCAGTCGCTGAACGGTAGACATGCGATCGACTCCTGAAACTGGACGGCACTGGATGGATTGCTCTACATAGTCTTGGCTGGCAATCGGCAATTTGCAAGGGGAGCGAAAAAAACAACCACCCGCCAGGCTATCGAGTAGGTCAGGCCGACCTACTATCGACCCAAGAAAGATAATATCCGGGGTTGGAAATTCGAGAGTTCCGTGTAACACCCGGCGATTTTCGTTGTGTATTCAAGTAGGATGTAATTATGACGCTTAGTCCCTCCACCCGCGCCAGTTTGTTGCTCCGGTTGCGTGATCCCCAAGATCACGAGGCCTGGCTGGAGTTCGTAACTCTCTATGAGCCAGTGGCTTATCGACTGCTGCGGCGACACGGACTGCAGGATGCCGACGCCCGCGAGGTGATGCAAGAGCTTCTCTTGGCGGTCAGCCGGAACATCGACCGCTGGGACCCGGCCGAAGAGCGCGGCTCATTCCGCGCTTGGCTGCGGCGAGTGGCCCGCAACCTGGTCATCAACTGGTTGAAGAATCGCCAGCGGCACACGGTGGCGGCTGGCGGTTCGGACATGCAGGCCATGTTCAACATGCTGCCCGCCGACTCGGACCAGGAAACGGTTGAGTTCGATCACGAGTTGCGGCGGGCCATGTTTCAGCAAGCGGCGGAACAAGTGCGCGGCGAATTCCAGCCCGGCACCTGGCAGGCCTTCTGGGAGACCGGCGTCGTCGGAACTTCTCCCGCCGAGGCAGCCAAGAAACTGGGGATGACAGTGGGTGCCGTCCGGGTAGCCAAATGTCGCGTTCTGGCCCGCTTGCAGGCCGCGGTGAATGAAATGGAGAAAACAGCATGAACACGCCATGTTCTATCGCCCTCCTGGAATCCGCTTTGACGGGAAACCTGTCCGCGGATGATGAGGCATCCGTACATCGGCACCTGGAAGAGTGCCCGCAGTGCAGCGCCGCGCTGGAACGCATGGCGGGCGGGCCGGCATGGTGCGACGAAGCCGCTGCGCTGTTGGCCAAGGACGAGTTGGACACCGTCCTGCCCGGGTACTCGCGTGCGGGTGGCGATGACTGGTCGGATGCCGATTTCAGCGTGGAGCATCTCGAGCCAGCCGACGAGTCTGGCGTGCTCGGCCGCTTGGGCGGTTACCAGGTGCTGGAGATCATCGGTCGCGGGGGCATGGGGGTCGTGCTCAAGGCTTTCGATCCGGCCTTGAAGCGCTGCGTAGCCATCAAGGTCTTGACGCCGCACCTGGCCCAGAGTTCGCTGGCGCGGAAGCGGTTCGCCCGCGAAGCCCAAGCCGCCGCGGCCGTCGTGCACCCCAACGTGTTGGCGATCCACAACGTCCAGCCCGGCGGACGATTGCCCTTTCTGGTCATGCCGCTGGTGGCCGGCGAATCGTTGGCCCAACGGCTAGCGCAGCAAGGCCGCCTGGAGCTTAACGAAGTGCTCCGCGTGGGCATGCAGGTGGCGGCGGGGCTGGGTGCGGCGCACGAGCAGGGCCTGGTGCATCGCGACGTGAAGCCCGCTAACATCCTCTTGGAAAAAGGCGTCGAACGCGCCGTGATCACCGACTTCGGCCTGGCCCGCGCGGCCGACGATGTCGCGCTCACGCGCTGGGGGATCATCGCCGGGACGCCGCAGTACATGTCGCCCGAGCAGGCCCGCGGGGAACCGCTGGACGCCCGCTCCGACCTCTTCAGCCTGGGCTGCGTGTTGTACGAGATGGCCACCGGCGTTTCGCCCTTTCGCGCCGACTCGATGATGGCCACCATGCGGCGCTTGGTCGACGACGCGCCGCAATCAGTCCTTGCGCTCAATCCCGAGTTGCCGCCCTGGTTCGCGGCCATCGTCGACCGCCTGCTGGAGAAGGACCCCTCGCGGCGTTTTGCCACCGCCAGGGAAGTCAGCGAATTGCTGGAAGGCTGCCTGGCCCACGTACAGCAGCCCGGTAGCGTGCCGTTGCCGGCAGCGCTTCCCGCGCCCGTGACTCGTCGGTCTGCGGGGCCGCACAACATCTTTTTCAAGGGAATCATTGCCATGATCGCGACCCTAGGAGTTGCTTTGCTGGGTATGTTGCTGGTGCAATCGACCGAGCCGCCGGACATTGCGGGCAAATGGGCGGGCGAAGGGTGGGGCCAGGTCCAACTCGATCGGACCGCGGCCGGAGATTACGCGGGCACGTACAGCGACACGGCCGGCAAGACGCCCGGCAAGATCCAACTGCAATGGTCGCGGATTGAGCGGCGATTCAACGGCGACTGGGGCGAGGGCGAGATACGCTTCGGCAGGCTTTCGGTCCGGCTGGTCGACCACGAAATTCGCGGCGCCTTCACCACCGACGCTAAGTCCAAGACCAAACGCGACACGCCACAATTGGCGGAGATTATCTGGAGCAAGGCTACCGGCGACGACGAAAACGCCGCAGGCGATCGTTACAGCAGCACCACCATGCAGGCATTGTTCTGCCAAGGCAAACCGCGCGCGGGCCTGCAAGGATGGGAGCAGGGATGGAAAGTGGAGGCGGCCTGCCTGGTGAATACCGGGACGCGCGCCCGGATCGCCACGAAGACCTGGTACAGCAAGGAAGACCTGATAGTTTCCGCCTTCCTCTCGCTGGACGCGCTGAACGGAAGCGGAGCGGTCTTCACGTTCGGAGACGGGAAGGTTTTCGAGTTCGACCGCCCGGGCGGGCAGTTTGCCGCCGGCGGTCTGCCGCTGGTCCGCGGCCGCGTCAGCTCATCCGCCGCCGTCATCACGCCCGGCAAGCCGTTCCTGTTCAGGGTCGAACACAACGGATCGCTGCTGGACTTCTTCATCGACGACAAACTGATCCAGACGGTCGAGTACTCCGCCCAAATGGGTTCCGTCGGCTTTGCGCCCAAGCAAGCAACAATGCGGATTCATTCTTTCGCCATCACGCAGATGTGGCCCAACCATGGGCGAACGCTAGGATCGAGCCGCCAGCCGGGACAAGGCGGTCCCAATCTGCCGGCCGAATCGGCTTCGCCTCCCGCCCCTGCGGCGACACCCGCTTTGCTCGCCCAGCGGCCCCAGTTGCAGTTCCTGGCCTGGCAGGAGGAGTTCAGGATCAATCAACCGCGCGGCGCCTTTCGTGCGGACGGTTCCCCGGCAAATAGTCCATCCGAGTTGAAATTGCTGAACTTCGTTCAGGCCGGCTACTGCGATGCGAGCAACACCGCCGCAGACAAACGCAATCCGTCGTTTCTGCACTTATGGTTCTCGCATCCGCTGTTTGAAGACCAAAGTCTGGGTGAAGTGACGTTGTTGGACGGCGCGGGCAAGCCGCGTCCGCCGGGGGCAAGCGGCATGCTGGCCAAGAGCGCGGAGGCCGCCAAGGATCTCGTCGATCGCGACGACCACCTCGGCTGGTTAACCTACACGCTCAGTCCGGGCAGTGCTCCGTCCATCGTCACGGTGCGGCTGCGCTACACGTTTGGCCCTTGGGAACGACCGCGGCTGTTCGCGCCCGACCAGAATGGAATCGTCGCCCTGGGCAACGGCAGTCAGTTCAACGGTGCCGGGCAAGACGCGGAGGGAAAAGCCTTCTTTGCCATCGCGGTCGACACGAAGCAGGATGCGGAGCGGCAGTTCGGCGTCGAGGCTCTGACCAAGGACGGACGCGCGTTGCAGTACTCGCGGGTCGAGAGCGGTGGCGGAAACGGCCAGCCCGTGCACGTCCAACGCTTCAGCTTCGCCGCATCACTGTCGGAAATCACCCATTTCCGCCTGAGTACGCGGCCCGTCAAAACGGTGGATTTCCAGAATGTATCCCTGCCGCCGCAGGATGCTGCCGACCGCCTCTTGGCCGGGCAACCGCCGGTCGTCGTCGAGACGTTCCCTGTTTCCGGGGCGCGGGACGTTGCCCCGGGCGCCGCGGAGATCCGCGTGCGATTCAGCAAGCCCATGGCGGACGGTTCGTGGAGCTGGTCCACCGCGTGGAAGGACTCCACGCCGGACTTCATCGGCCAGCCGCATTACGAGCCCGATGGCCGGACATGCGCGGCGAAAGTAAAACTGGAAGCGGGGCGGACCTATGCCTTCTGGTTGAATTCCGAGAAATTCGAGAACTTCAAGGACCGCGACGGCCGCCCGGCAGTCCCTTATTTGTTGATTTTCCAAACCAAACCCAAGTAGAACGAAGGAGAACGGATCGTGAAAACAACAACCTTATTCGTAATCCTCATTGTCGGCTCGTGGTGCGGCCTAGGCGGGCAGCTTGCCCGCGGGCAGGACATCGATTCCATGCCTCCTGTCGTCGTCAAGACGCTCCCCGAGGCAGGGTCGAAGGACGTTCCGCCCGGCGAATATGAGATCAAAATCACTTTCAGTAAGGAAATGCAGGATCATTCCTGGAGCTGGTCCAGTGCTTGGCAGGATTCGACGCCGGAAGCGGTCGACGCCCCGCGCTACGACGCCGGCCACAAGACGTGCATGCTGAAAGTGAAGTTGGAGGCGAAGACAACCTACGGCTACTGGCTGAACTCGCAGAACTTTCACAACTTCAAGGACAAGCAAGGGCATGCGGCGGTCCCTTACCTGCTGGTCTTCGAGACCGGCAAGAAGGTGGAAGGCGCCACGTCCGCGGCGAAGCCCACGACGGATCAGGTGATCGTTGAAGACCTGGCCTTGGAGATGTTGGTGGCGATCCGCGACAAGGACAACGATGCCTTGCAGAAACTGGCGGTGGACCGTCCCAAAGCATGGCGCGAGGCCCTGCCGCATTTCGCGCTGGAGATGCGGGAGAGGATTCACCAGAGAACCGGCAAGTCCTTTGAGTTGAAGCCCGTGCAGTCGCTAGTTGAAGGCGATCGAGCGGTGGTGAAATGCACGGGTGACAAGAGGCTTCAGAACTATCTGGTGCTGTACTTCGTGAAAACCAGCGACGGCTGGCGGAATTGGATGTTGCGAAACTCGCCTCTCAGTCGGCCGTTGAGCGAGTTTTTGCAGGAGAAACCGTCCGAGCAGCCATAGCGATCGGGCACAGGTCAGAAAAAAGCGCTTTCCGCAAAGCCACCGAGACCGGTATGTCCGTGGAAATATCGGAATCGGTGACGAGAAATGAAGAAATATGACCCGCTCAAGGCGCGCGATCCGGCGGAATGGCACGCGATGTACGAAAGCGGAATTCAATCCTTCTCTTCATGCGAAACGAAGAATGCCGCACGGACGGGCGGCGGCATGGGGTGGTCCGCCCCGCGGATCGACCGCCAGATGATCTCATTGAGACGCTGATCGTCGGCCGCGTCGGCTTCGCGGAAGTCCATCTTGGCCGATTCGGCCGCGCCCCAGGCGCGGTCCGAGTTGCGCTCGCTAAGACTGACACCGGCAGGCAGGTGCGTGAAGGGCGCCAAATCGGCTGCGGCCTGGAACGAACCGTACATCGGCTGCGCGGCCGCGTCGAACTGTGACATCGGCTTCAGCCCGAGAATCAATTCGATCGTCCGCAACATACTCGAGGTCGAGTACATGTTGGAGTCGACGTATCTCCGCTTCGTGTACGGACTGATCACCAGGGCCGGACTACGATGGGCGTCGACATGGTCCGGGCCGTTCTGGGCATCGTCTTCCAGCACGAAAATTGCCGTATCCTTCCAGAACTTGCCGTGGCTGACCGCTTCCACCACCCGGCCCACGGCCAGGTCATTGTCGGCCAAGTAGGCCATCGGCGTCGGTGCGTCGCGTTTGGCGCCGGCCGTGTGATCGTTGGGCAAACGCAGAATGATCAGGCGCGGCATCTCTCCCTCTTTCTCGAATCGCTTCAGCTCCTCGATGAAGCGGTCGGCCCGAAGCTGGTCGCTGTACTCCAGGTCGAAACTGCGAAACAAGGGATCGAAGTGGCCTTCCAGGCTCTTCACCCGGGCATGCCCGGGCTGGCCCGGTTCCGGACCATTGTTGATGAACTCGCCGTAGCTGCGATAGCTCACGCCCGCCTCGCGGCAACGGTCCCAGAGGTAACCGCTGGAGGGCAAGGCGACCGGCGTCGAGCCTTCGGCCGGATACTCGAAGCCGCCGACAACTACCTTGCCGTGCTCGCCGCCATGCCGATAGACCAGCGGCCAGACCTTCTCGACGTAGTCGGTGGCATAGGCCGCCGTGCTCCATTCGTGGCCGTTGGCGCTTACTTCGCCATCGACGTAGAAATTATCTAGCAGTACGAACTGCCGGACCAAGGCGTGAAGGTTGGGCGTGACCGCCTGGGGAAAGAGGCAGATTCCCGCCTCGCCGTTGCCCTCGCGAATGTCGCCGAAGACCTGGTCGTAGGTGCGGTTTTCCTTGATGATGTAGATGCAGTGCCGGATCGGGCTTGGCTCGCCGACGTCGGCCGGAATGGGATTACCGGGTTGGCGGTCGTGGCCCGTGGGAGCGGTGTCTGCCCGCAGCGGGCTGCAGGCGTAGGCCGCCTTGCTCAACGCGGGCATGGCCTTGGGGCTGGGCATGGCGACGATGCTCAAAGCGCCGCGAAAAAGGCCACCGATGTACTCCTCCTTGGTCTTGGTTTTCTTGACAGTGGGATTCGGACCGTTGCGATTGGCCTTCGACATCAGGCCCTTGCCGTTGGCCACGATGATCCGGTCCGCCGTGGCGGACATCCGCACGCTGGTCGGATACCAGCCGGTGGGAATGAACCCCAGCGCGCGGCTCTGGCCGCGCGCGGAGACGTCGATCACGGTCAGGTGGTTGGCGTCGGCGTTGGCCACCCAAAGCGTTTTGCCGTTGGGGGCCAAGGCCAGGCTGCTGGGCGTGCTGCCATGCGGCGAATGCGGATAAAGCGAAGTGGTAATGACCTCGATCTGGCAGCCGGTCTTCGTATCGAGCACGATCACCATGTTGCTGTCGGCGCAGGCCACGTACAGCAGGTCCTCTTCCGGCGAAAGGACCATTTCCGTGGGATGCGCGGCCGTGGGCCACGTGGCCTCCTCTCTCTTCCCAATCGTGCGATCGACCACCGCCACCGACGATTTGCCCCAAAGGCTGACAAACAGCCGTGGGCTTTTCGCCGCGGGGAGCACTGTATAAGGATGGCTCTCGTCCGGCATGTCGATCCAATGCTGCTGGTCCGGATGGCGCAATGGCAAGCTCACCAGCCGATTGCCCAGGCAGCAGGCTGCGTACAGCGATTCGCCGTCCTGGCTGCACGCCAGGCCGGTGGCCACTTGGGCCTTATCATGCTTGGAGAATTCGAGGCATTCGCGGTCCGAAAGGTATCCGTCGGCAAAGCGAAAGCGGTAGACCACGTCGTCCTCGCCGCCGCTGACTAGCAGTTGTTTTCCGTCCGGCGTAAAGCAGAGACCATAGAACGTCTTGGGCAAGGTGACACTCGACACGACGCCCGCCGACTTCAGATCGACGACGACGACTTCGTGCGGACCGTAACCTGAATGCAGCACTGCGGCCCAATCGCCGTGCGGGTGCAAGGTCACGTTGACCGGAAAGTTGCCCACTTCGACCTGCTTGCCGGTTGGCCGCAGCGACCACTGGTTGGGCAGCAGCACCGTGCCGTCCGGTTGGAGACCCGGGAGGGGATGGGACGACGGGAGGTCGTCAACAGTTGGTTCTTTGGCGACGACTGGCGCGGTAACGACTACTGTGGCAAGAGTCAACCAGACAAATGAACAGAAAATGCGGCAAGACACGATCGAACTCCTGGGCTATGCGGCAAGACAAATTGCCTTCAAGTATAACAATGTCGGCGTTCTGAAAGCCATCGTCCTAAGTTAGTATTTTATGAGGCAAAAGGAATAATTGTTTACGGCCGGTGTAGTTAACGAGCGGTTCGTAGTTTCGTATCGTCGCCGTTGTCAATAATAGATTTCTTCATCTATAATGGGACTAAAGAAACGGCCGAACCACTCCCAGCAATCCACTGGAACCGCGGCTTCGGGTCGTGTACAATACGGTTACTGCGCTCGGCTCGGCTGACCAGCAAGCCGGCGAGCGCCGGTTCCGTAGGGTGAATTAATCATGGCAACAACAACCATTTCTCTCGAAGTCGATGTGGACAGCGCCCGAGCATTTTCGTCGGCCTCTGCGGAGGACCGGCGTAAGCTGCAACTCCTGCTCAATCTTCGCCTGCGCGAGTTGACTGCCCGTCCTGCGCGTCCGCTGAAGGAAGTCATGGATGAGATCGGCCGGGCGGCCGAGGCTCGCGGATTGACTCCGGAAATCCTCGATTCGCTGCTCCGCGATGACTGAAAATGCGCATCGTCATTGACACCAGCGTTGCCGTGAGCGCCGTGTTGCTCCCCCGCTGCGTGCCGCGGCAGGCGGTCGATGCCGCCGCGGCTCGCGGAAAGTTGCTGGTGTCCGAAGCAACCATCGCCGAGTTGGATGAGGTATTGCGGCGGCCGAAGTTCAAAAGGTATGTCGCGGAGGAGAATCGCCTGGAGTTTCTCGCGGCGCTGGTGCAGGCAGCGGAGCAGGTGGAGGTGACAGACGTAATAACCGCCTGCCGCGACGCCAAGGACAACAAATTCCTAGAGGTTGCGGTCAGCGGCAGGGCCAGCCACATTATCACTGGCGACGAGGACCTGCTCGTGCTCCATCCATTCCGAGGTATCGCCGTGGTCGCCCCGCAGGCGTTTCTCACGAGTTTGCTGGACAGCGAGGCGTAATAAGTCGCCGCACGTCGCCACAACGGCAAATAAGCCTGCCCGCTTCTCTTTCAATCTCGATTCCCTCAAGCCCACCAACAAGAGGTGCGGATTATAAATGACCGCGCCCAGTTCCCAACCCACTCAAAACCTGTTAAAATCACCTCTTTCCCGAGTCCCTAAAATACCGCTATCCAAGTAGAGAATCATGACCACTGCCAGAAAAATCGAAGGCGGACAATCCAAGCCCAGATCCATCACCATCGGCGTCGTCGGCACCGGCGACCCGCGCATTGACCAGGCCTCGCGGCAGCGGGCGGGAAATATCGTCAAGACCATCGCCGACCTGGTCGCCGCACAGGTCCGCACGCCCGACGGCAAGCCGGTCGACGTCGTCTGGACGCCGGTCCTGGTCGATGGTGAGCCGCAGGCCGATATCGTGGGCCGCCAGTTCCGCGAGGCGGGTGTCGATGCGGTGATCTGCGCCCCGGATACCTGGGCCTTCCCGCAACTCACGCTCATGAGCCTGCTGGCCCATCTGCCGGCGGACGTGCCCGTGAACATCACCTGCGGCAACAGCGGACCAAAGCCGGGCGTGGTCTACGCCCACGCCGTCAATGGCGCCCTGGCGCAAAGCGGCCGGCTGACGCACCTGAATGTGGGCACCTGGGCCGACACGGGCGACAACCCCCAGCCGACCGCTTCAACCGTCACTGCCCTTATCGATTGGGCCTACGCCGCTGTCGCCCGCGTGGGACTCAAGGGCCGCCGCGTGGTGGTCTTCGGCCACGATTCCATGGGCATGGAGACTGCCCTGGCACACGTGATCCCCGCGCGGCAGACGTTCGGGCTGGAGATCACGCGGCTGGACATGAAACTCCTGGCCGACATGCTCAACAAGGGCGCCTACGACAAGAAGGAAGTGGCCTGCCTGCGGCAATGGGTCGACCAGCACGTGGGTAAGCGATTGGACCTTAGCCAGCCCGGCGGCGATGAAAAATTCAACCAGTCGCTGGCCTTGTATCTGATCATTCGCGACCTGATGGCCGAGCTGAACGCCGTCGGCGGCGGGTTCATGAATCAGCTTGAATGGGGCAGCGACCGCCGCGGCATTCCCTTGCCCATCGCCGACGTGATGGAGAGCCTCTTCAATTCCAGTTTCGACCACAACGGCAGGAAGACCGTGCTGCCGTTCGCCACCGAGGCCGACGTGCAGGGCCTTTTGACGATGCTCTTCACCTCCTGGCTGTCGGGTGGCAATCCGCCCTTGTTCATGGATTTCCGCAAGGTCTGGGAGCCGTGGGAAATCCAGGGACTGGCCCAGAAGCTCGGCATCCCCTGCGGCGCCGGCGACCTCTGGGCGCAGAAGGGGATCGTCGACGGTAACAACAGCGGCTCGGCCAGTTTCGATTGGGCCGGCCAGCCGGGCGACCCGGTGGAGAAGATCATGTCGGGCATTTCCATGCCGGGCGCCGAGCTGTATTACTTCCCCGGCGGCGGAAACAGCGTAACCTTCATTACGCCCGGCGGCATCGACTGCATTGCCGGCCGGCTGGCCTACAGCGCGTTGTCGGGCATGTTCAGCATGTTCTGGGACGAGGCCGTCACAGTCGATCTGCCGGAGAAACTGGCCGACGCCGTGGCGCACACCTCGAACTGGTCGTGGCCGCACACGTTCATAGCGCCGAAGTACGCCAGCATGGTCGAGTACAAGCAGTACGCGCCGGCCAATCACTTCCACGCCGTATGGGGCCTGAAGCCCAGTCGCTTACAATACTGGATGGACCTCTCGAACGTGCTTTCGGCCACGCCGTGGTCCGGCCGGCCGCAGTGGATCGAAGGCGTCGATCGCGCGCTGCCGCTGCTGTTCGTGCTCAACGGCGGCGAGAATCAGGCCAAGCTGCTACGGGCCAGAGGGAAATAGTTTGTCACTACAACATAACGGTGCATCATGTCCAACGACGGTGTCTCTCCGGAAGACCAAGTGGCGATCGCTGAAGTTGCGCGGGGCATCATGCGGCAGCTCGCAGCCGGCCAAAGCGCCGAGGATATCGCCCGCGAACTCTGCATGAACGGCTGGCAGAAGTCGACAGCCGACGGGCTGGTGGAACACGTCCAGCAGGATTGGCGGCAGATCGAGGCCGCGCCACTGGCGAATGCGGCTATCTACTTGCAGATGAAGTACCCGGAGATGCAGCCCGTCCGTTCCCCGCCCACCCTGCAAACCGTCCACGGCGTTGGCACCTGCTTCTACGGTTCGCGGGATCTTGACCGCGCGACCGGGACGTTCGTCAAGACGCAGTGTTTCTGCGTCCTCTTCGTTCCCGTTCTGGCCCTGAAATCCTATCGAGTTGCCAGCCGGGGGCCAGGCTGGACCTTGATGGGCCGCGTGCCGCTTTCGCGGTTCGCCAAGATGTGGAACATCTTGTTTCTGTGCGGCATTCTTGCGGCGATCGGCTTGGGTATCCTTAACGATTACGTGACCGGCCCGGCCTATGTGGCCGGCCAGAAGTTTTCTCGGGCCGAGCAAGCGGCCGCCGCCGGTAAGCTGATCGAAGCCGCCCGCTTGTATGCCGAAGTGGCGCACACCCATACCGAGTACTCGGGCAAGGCCCGGCAACAGTGCGCCGAGTTGCTCGAGCGACCGGAAATCGATCATATGCCCTTGGGTGACGTGACGCAGATCGTCGACGCCGCGATGCAGTCGCAAGTCGTCGGCGGAAACTCGTCCGCGGTAATCTCGCGCGGGCTGGCGATCGTGCGCAGCCGCGCCCCGACCGATCCCGCCGCATCAATCGCACTCCTTGGCCACATTGGCCGATTTTCTTGTGCCGAGGCCTGCAAGACGTTTTCCGACCTGCTGCGGGGACCGCTTGCCGCACTGCCGCCCGCTGAAACCATCGCTGTGTTTCGCCAGGCGGTCACGATGCCTCAGTCCGACGACCAGAAGATCGGCATAGTGGATGTCGGGATCAAGCAATGCCAGCGCCTGGCGGCAACCGATTTACCGGCGACGGTGGACTTGCTGGCGATGCTCGCGCCCCTGGGTGATCGCCCCACTGTGGACGACTGCCTGGCCGGCCTCTTGGGCAAACCGCTGGACAAGGCCTCGTGCGCCGACGTGGCCAAAGTCGTGCGCGGCGCGAAGGCCTTTGCCGGGGCGACGGGCGAGAAGCAACTGTTCCAGGCAGGGATCGACTGGGTTAATCGTCATCCGCAAGCGCCGCGTCCTGACGTGCTGTCGCTGCTGGACCAACTCGACGAGTTGCACGAGGCCGATCGGGCTCGCGTCGCGGCAATTCGCCGGCCGCTGCTGGAGAAGCTTGTGGCGGAAAACCCGGGCGACGTCGACCTAGCCGTTCGGTTGGCGGTGACGCTGGAGGCCGAAGGTCGCCAGGGGACCGCCGGTGGCAAGGAGAATCCCGCCGAGCGAATCGTCAAGCTGCTTTTGCCGCAGCGCGAGAAACTTGGCGCTGGCGAAGGGGCCCGCGTGCTGGGGCAGGCTTTGGCGGCGCAGGGTAAGTTTGACGAGTCCTACGCGCTCTTGGGTCCCTATCTGGATCAACGCCTGACCGCCTTTCACGAGGCCGAGCGGGCCTTCGAGGACGCCATCGAGCAGGCCCGCGGCCGCATTATCGCCCAGTTCCAGAACGGCACGGCCCCGGGTTTCGATTTCGCCAGGGCGCATGCGGCCTCGGCGGAGCAGCGGCAATCCATGGCCATGGAATACATCAATCGCCAGATCAAGGACGACCCGGCGGTGGACGCTGCGCGGGAAAAGCTGGCCAGCCAGGGGATGGTCGTACCTGCGGCCCTGGATTTGGGCATGGTCACGTTGCAGCGGGCGCAGTCCATGAAGGACGCGGCTGCCCGCCGCACCGAATTGGAACGGGCGGAAAAGACCTTCCTTGCCATTCGCGGAACGGCCGGAGAATCGGATCAGTACATGCTCCGCCTGGGCCAGGTTTACTACTGGCTGGGCAAGCAAGACGAGGGCCGGCAGGAATTCGACAAACTGTTGGCCAAGCACCAGCGCAAGGCCGAAATCCTGTTTTCCTTGGCGAATGTGCTCCGCGATCTGGGGGCCTTGGCGGAAGCCCGCAAATTGATGGAAGAGGCCTACGCGAAAACGGCCGACGAAAAGGAGCGGCAAGGCATCGCCGAACTCCGCGCCATCACCTCGACCGGCCTGGAAGACGAGATCCACTGGCTGGAACGCAGCAACGCGGGCCAGGACAGCGTCAAGGCCCTGCTCGCGGAGACCCGCGGCACTCAGGCCGAAAACCTGGGCAAGGACGACGAGGCGGCTGCCCGGTACCGCGAAGCCGTGGCTATCTACGAGCGGCAACCGCCGGACGCGAGCGTGCTTAACAACGGTGCGCTGGCCTGTCTCCGGGTCTTCGCGATCACGGGGGACCGTCAGGCGCTGGACCGCGGCACGCAGTGGCTGGAGAAAGCCGTGAGCCTCAGTCCCATGGATTCCGTCGTCCTGGCGAACGCGGCCAATCAGATATCGCAAGCGGCCATCCAGGATCTGGCCGGCGACCAGTTCAACCTGCGCGAGTTGCAAATGACGCACGACATCAACGCCTTGTACTATCTTGCCGGCGATCAGCGGGGCCTCGACGAGCTCCGCCGCCGCGCCCGCGAGCACGCTGGCCTGCGCAAGTGCCTCGACTACTTCAACCGCGTGAGCGTGCTGGCGTCGAAGAACGTGGCCAACAATTTATCGGCCCTGGCGATCTACAGCTTCCTTCGCGACCGCGAGGCGCTACAGCGCATCGCCCGCCAGGTGGCTGCCGCCCGGCCGGACACGGACGAGATTGACGCGCACACGATTAAGTACTACCAGTACAAGGACGAGGAGTCGACCGAAGAAAGATCACGCACGCGGATCGCGCGGGCGGAAGCCCTGGTGGCCCGCCTGGGTGGCCGCGACAAAGGCCCCGCTTTTGCGGCGGCAGTGGACGGCCTGATCGATCGGAAACTCTCCGGTAAAGACAACGCGAGTGTCGATGCTGGCGAGCTCGTGCGTCTGGCCGACGACGCCCATCGTGCCGCGCCCAGCATGGCGACCTACGCGACACTGGCCAAGGCCCTCATGTTCCGCGCCAACAAGAAACTCGCGGCCGACCATCCCACCTACGCGACGGCAATCCGCGGCACCGCAAGGGCTCTGTCGGCGAGCTGCGTTGTGGCGCTCACCCTGGCCCGCAGTGACGATTTGGGAAAAGCGGCCCGCGAGGACCCGGACGTGCAGCGGGCCATCGCCCTGATGGCCGCGGAGATGGAAGTCTTCCCGGAGTCGCGAAGCTGGTTGATCTGGGCCGTCTTGGGGGCCGCCAAGCCCCCTCGCGACGATCTGCGGACCAAGTGCTTGACGCCCGACGAGTTGGACGAGATCCAACGCGACGTCGGCCAAAGCCTGGCGCCGATCAATGCTCACGCGGCTGTGGAGACCTATTGGCGACGGCAGGCAACCGGCGCGGCGAATGCCCGCGAACCGCTCGACCGGCTTGCCAAACTCGGCGTTCCGTTGCCGCTGGGCTTGATTCCAGCCGCGGGTGAGAAAAAATAATGGTTACAAGATTTGCACGGTTTGGAATGGCACGATCACAACTGTAGGGTGGGACCAGCGAGCTTGCGAGCGCCGGCCCACCAAAACCCCGAAATTGGTGGGCCGGCGCTCGCAAGCTCGCTGGTCACTCTACGAACTTACTTCAATCCTGGAGAAACCCCATGTCAAGCTTCTTTCGACCCGTTCTTGCCGCCACACTGGCGGTTGCGCTATTGGCAACTTCCCGCCTTCCGGCCTCCGATTCGCCTGAGACCAAGACTGCCGAGACCAAGGCCCAGCGCGATGCCCGCATGAAGTGGTGGCGCGAGGCCCGTTTCGGCATGTTCATCCACTGGGGCCTCTACAGCGTTCCCGCCGGCACCTACCACGGCAAACAGATTGGCGGCATCGGCGAGTGGATCATGAACGAGGGCGAGATCCCCGTGGCCGAATACGCCGGATATGCCAAGCAATTCAACCCCGTGAAGTTCGACGCCGACCAGTGGGTTTCCATCGCCAAGAATGCCGGCATGAAGTACATCGTCATCACCTCGAAACATCACGACGGCTTCGCCATGTTCCACTCGAAGGCCAGCCCTTACAACATTGTCGACGCCACGCCCTTCGGCCGCGACCCGCTCAAGGAGCTTGCCGCGGCCTGCAAGAAGCAAGGCATCAAGCTCGGGTTCTACTATTCACAGGCCCAGGACTGGCACCATCCCGGCGGTTTCGCCTATGCCACCCACGGCCGCAAGCAAGGCCACTGGGACAAGGCCCAGGACGGTGACTTCCACCAATACATCCGCAACATCGCCATCCCGCAGGTCCGCGAAATTCTCACCAACTACGGCGACGTGGCCGTGCTCTGGTGGGACACGCCCGCCGGCATGAACCGCGAGGAGGTTCACGAGTTGGCAGGCTTGCTGAAGCTTCAACCGCAGATCATCGCCAACAACCGCCTGGGCAACGGGGTCGAGGGAGACACGGAGACCCCCGAGCAGTTCATCCCGGCCACCGGCTACGCCGGCGACTGGGAAACCTGTATGACGATGAACGACACCTGGGGCTACAAATCCTACGACCACAACTGGAAGCCCACGGAGACCTTGCTCCGCAACCTGATTGACATTGCCAGCAAGGGCGGCAATTACCTCTTGAATGTCGGTCCGACCAACGAGGGCCTCATTCCCGCGGGCAGTGTCGAGCGCTTGCAGCAGGTCGGCAAGTGGCTCGACGTCAACGGCGAGGCGATCTATGGCACATCGGCCGGCCCCTTTAAACGCGGCCTCTCCTGGGGCCGGGCGACTCAAAAGGGCGAAACCCTCTATTTGCACGTCTTCAACTGGCCCAAGGACGGCAAGCTCGTCCTGCCGCTTTCCAACAAGCCGCTGAAGGCTTACTTGCTGGCGGCGAAAGACACGGGTTTGGAAGTGTCGGCGGCTGAAAACGGCCTGACGATCCAGGTGCCGGCGGAAGCCCCCGACAAGATCGCCAGCGTGATCGCGTTGGAGCTGGATGGCAAGCCTCAGCCGTTTGCGTATCGTGTGCGTCCAACCGCCGACGGCACGCTGTCGCTCAATGCGGCTGACGCCGAAATCGAAGGTTCCGCGAAACTCGAAGAGCGCGGCGGCATGCCGAATATCGGCTTTTGGCTCGATCCTAAGACGACTGTCCACTGGAACGTCGACGTGCCTGCGGGCGAGTACGACGTGGCCTTGAACTTCGCGGCCGAACCCGGTTCCAACGGAAACCAGTTCGACGTCAGTGCCGGCGAACAGTCGCTTGCCGGAACGATCCAGGCAACCGGCGCCTGGGACAAGTTCACGACCATCCAACTCGGCAAACTCAAGGTGCCGGAGGGCGTCAAGACGATCACGGTGAAGCCCGCAAAGACCTTTGGGCCGGTGATGAACCTTCGCTGGATCAAACTGACGAAGGCCGGGTAGGGCCATAAATTCTACGGAATCGCTACAGTTTAACATCCCCGGATGCCGATTGTTGGAGCATCATGTGGTGTCGATTCTGCGGACAAGACGTGCCCGGTATCCCCTCCCTACAGGAGGGTGACTATTCGTGCGTCCGCTGTGGGCAGCCGTTGGCCCCGATTCTGCGTGAACCGAATTTCTCGGTGCCGGAACCGGTGCCGGCCTCTGAGGAGGAGCCGGTGACGTCTGGCGCCGGTACGGCGGCTCAACGGTGGCCGAGCTACGACGGCTGGGAAATCGAGGAGCAATTGCGGCATGCGCGCCGCGTTCTGCGTCCCCTTCCTGCCCCGGCGGAGCGATCCACTGAGCGCATAACTGAGCCGAAGTTCCGTCTCGATACGGGCCATGACGCATCGCCCCCGCACATGAAACGGGAACGAAGGCCGCGCAAGAAGAGGGGGCGAGCTGCCGCTCCGAGGAAACATGCCCCGGGCGACCGTCTGCTGGCTTTTCTGGCCTGGATGACCTTGTCGCTGGGCACTGCGTCCTTCGTCTGCGGGCTGGCCTTGATGGGCTGGTCGATGAATTCGAGCCGTCAGGACCTTTGGAGCATTGCCTCGCCGATCGTCTTTGCGGGGCAGATCGCCCTCGTCCTCGGGCTGCTGCTGCAATTGGATCGCGTCTGGCGCAACAGCCGCTGGACGGCGACCAAGATGGAATCGGTCGACGAGCAACTGCAAGACCTAAAGACGGCCACCACGCTCTTGAGCACCTCACATGGGTCGTCCAGCGCATTCTACGCGCATTGGGCCGGCGGCGCGGGACCGGAAATTCTCCTGAGCGATCTGAAGAGCCAGTTGGACCTGCTGGCCATGAAACTCTCGAAACCGTAACGATCCTTCAGGCCTTCGTACAGCGAACTCTACGTGTCTGGGCAATGCCCCCGCACGTTGTCAAGCGTCTGAGCAACCGATATAATTGAAGCAAAATGTGCGTTGCAACAAAGTTGGAAACAAGAGGCAGATACCTCGATGGATGCTCTCGCAGAACGACTGGATAGCAAACTGCGCGAGTGGAAGCCTGAGACGGCCGATCTCGTGCGGCGGCGCGTGGCGGAAATCATTGAGGTGACCGACCAGGACGCGCTGGATCTTCTGCGCTCGCGCCGCGTCGAGCAGGAAACATTGGATATCATTGATGACATCGAACCCCGGTGAAGTGTGGCTCGCCGACCTGGGGATGGCGGCCAAGATGCGGCCCGTCGTCATTGTATCCCGGGCTGATCCCGATCCGCCCCGCGCATTGATTCTCTATGTGCCGCTGACTACTCAAGAACGGTAAAGTCAGTACGAAGTAAGGTTGCCAAGGCTTCGTTTCCTCAGTGGTTTCTTGCGACATCATCTCTAAGGTGAGATCTGGGGCTGAGCGAAGGGTGCCCCACGGAGTCAAACGCCGCATCTACTCCTCCTTCTCCGGCACCTTCTCCAGCAGTTCCAGCAATACCTTGTCGACCTCGATGCCTTCGGCCTGGGCTTCGAAGTTGACGATCACGCGGTGCCGCATGGCGGGCAGGCAGACGCGCCGCACGTCCTCGAAACTCACGTTGTAGCGGCCGTCCAGCAAGGCCCGCACCTTGGCCGACAGGGCCAGCGTCTGCGCGGCGCGGGGACTCGCGCCCCAGCGCAGGTATTGGTTCGTACAGGCCGGGGCGTATTCGCCTTGCGGATGCGTGGCCAAGACCAGCCGCACGATGTAGTCGCGCACGTGGTCGGCCAGGATCACCTCGCGCACAAGGCACTGCCAGCGAATGATCTCTTCGCCGTCCATCACTTGGGCCGGCTCGATCCATTCGCCCCGCGTGGTGCGGTCGACGATCGACGCCAACTGCTTGCGGTCGGAATAGCCCACCAGCAGCTTGAAGAAGAAGCGGTCCAA